>CAZHAK010000005.1:16591-152874 GCA_964530625.1 uncultured Alphaproteobacteria bacterium
GGGTGAAGATTGCCAGACGGCGTTGTCGTGCTTGAGTTCGCTGGGGAAGAAGGTAGAGCGCGACGGGGATTCTGTCACAATAACGCCGCGCGAGACTGTTATTGCAGCGACGCTGGATTGCCGCAACTCCGGCACCACAGCGCGGTTGTTGTTTGGACTATTGGCTGGTAGAGAGGGCGATTGGACGCTTGTGGGAGATGAATCATTGTCAGGACGCCCGATGGAACGCGTGGCTACTCCGTTGCGAGCGATGGGCGCTCAGATTGAATTAGCGGAACGAGGGTGTTTACCGGCGCGGATTGTCGGGCGGACTCTGAATGGAATCGATCACGATTTGAAAATCTCAAGCGCGCAAGTCAAAAGCGCGCTTTTGTTGGCGGGGCTATCGGCTAACGGTGTAACCCGTGTGCGCGAGCCTGTTGCGTCGCGAGATCATACGGAGCGGTTGTTGGGGCTGGCTCAAGCTCTCGACGGCTATTGGGCGGTTGACGCTTCGATGGGGCAGACGGCAGCAATGAGCTTGCGCGGGAAAATTCCCGGAGACATTTCGAGCGCGGCATTTTGGGCGGTGGCTGCGTTGTTGGTGAAGGGCTCGGACGTAACGATTGACAATTTGGTGTTGAACCCGACGCGCACGGGATGGTTGACGTGCTTGAAAAGCGCAGGCGCGGATATTCGCATGAAGATTGAGCGCGAGACGGCGGGTGAACCGGTTGGCTCGCTTGAAATTCGTTACGGAAGTTTGTCTCCTCTTAAAGTCACGGCTGAAGACGTGCCGGGTTTGATTGACGAAATTCCTGTGCTGGCGGTGCTGGCCGCGACGATAAAGGGCGAGTCGGTGTTTCAACAGGTTGGCGAACTGCGGATCAAAGAGAGTGACCGCTTGCAGGCCGTGGCCGATGGACTTTTGGCCATGGGCGCGCAGGCTGAAATTCGCGGCGAGGATTTGATTGTTCGCGGCGGAGCGAATTTGCGCGGCGCGGCGATTGATTCTAAGATGGATCATCGTATTGCCATGTCTTTTGCGCTGGCTGGGCTGGTCGCCGATGGAGTGACCACCATACAAGATGCTGATTGCGCGGCGGTTTCCTATCCTGAGTTTTTTGCCGAGCTATCAAAGCACGTTCCTGAAACAATTTCCTATTCGGAGTAAATGGCATATCGTCTCGGCCTGATTGGCGAACATATCGCGACCAGCTTATCGCCCGTGCTATTTTCATGGGCGTTTCAGCGCACGGATTCGTCGGGCAGCTACACGCTGTTTGATTTTCCGAGGCGGTTGGCGCGCTCGTTTTTGCTGCGAGCGCGAGTAGATTGGGACGGGCTGAACGTCACCGCGCCGCATAAAGACTTGGCGTTTACGCTGTGCGACGAACTTTCGGATACCGCGAAATCGGTCAGAGCGGTGAACACACTGATTCGCAAGCAGGGGAGATTAATCGGGCACAACACGGACGTGGCAGGATTTCGTTACGCGCTTGAGCAACGACTTGAGTTTGTGTCGCACGCGGATCGTGTGCTGGTCATCGGTACGGGAGGCGCCGCGCGAGCGGCCTTGGTGGCGATCAGTCAGATCATCACACCAACGGAAATTGCGATTGCGTCGCGTCGTCCGGCTGAAGCCCTTGATCGCATCGCGCCTGTCTTGCCTGCGCCGTATGCTCCGACATTGATCACGCACACGAAAGCGCGGAAGCGGCTGCACGAGTTTGACTTGATTGTGCAGGCGACTCCGGTGGGACACATGGCGACGCCGGGGTTTCCGATTGAGCCGCCGTTCGCTTTCAAACCGGGCGCGCTCGTGTTTGACCTGATTTATTCACCACGAAGTACCTTGTTTCTTGAAGCTGCAAATTCGTTCGGTGCGCGAACTGAAAATGGCTTGCTGATGCTGCTTGCGCAGGCTGCGGAGAGTTTTCAGATCTGGACGGGCAAACCGTTTCCGCTTGAATTGGCCGTGCGTGAGCTGTTGCCGGAATTGCGCAATACATGATCCGCTTTTTGACCGCAGGCGAAAGCCACGGGCCGGGGTTAACGGGAATTCTGGAGGGATTGCCGTCCGGACTCGCCATTACAGAAGATGAGATTGCAATTGATTTGGCACGCCGGCAAAAGGGGCACGGTCGCGGTGGGCGAATGAAGATTGAGACGGATCACGCGAAGATTTTGAGCGGTGTGCGCTATGGGATGACGCTCGGATCGCCGGTCGCAATGTTTATCGAAAATCGCGATTGGGAAAATTGGCGCGACAAAATGTCTATTGCTGATCCGGGGCTTGAAAAGCGCATCGAAAAACTTTCAAGTCCGAGGCCCGGTCATGCGGACTACGCGGGTTCTCTGAAGTATCATCAGGATGACATTCGCAATATCATCGAGCGCTCTTCCGCGCGCGAGACGACCATGCGCGTAGCGCTAGCGGCTGTTTGTCGAAAGTTCTTTTCTGAATTCGGTGTGCGAGTGTTTAGTCATGTCGTGAAAATTGGTGGTGTTGAGTCTTTGCCCTTGACGCCAGATGCTAAACTTGATGACTACTTTGCGCGCGTGGAAGAAAGTCCCGTGCGCTGTGGGGACAAGGCTGCCGAAAAGAAGATGATAAACATTATTGACCGCGCGACGGAAACAAAAGACACGGTCGGCGGTGTGTTTGAGATCATTGTCGAGGGACTGCCTGTCGGCTTGGGAAGTTTTGTGCATTACGATCGGCGGTTGGACGGGATTTTGGCGCAGGCGATGCTGTCGATTCACGCAATGAAAGGCGTTGAATTCGGCATGGGATTCGGCGTGGCCGATGTGATGGGAAGTCAGGTGCATGATCGCCTGTTTCCGGACGGAAGAAATGTTAAGCGCAACACCAACGCAGCCGGCGGAACAGAAGGCGGCATGACCAACGGTGAACGGCTAGTCATGCGCGTGGCAATGAAACCGCTTTCTTCCTTGATGCAACCGCTCGAGTCTGTTGACTTGGCGACAGGCGCGCCGGTTGAAGCATTACGCGAACGCAGCGACGTTTGCGCGGTTCCCGCCGCGGGAATCGTGGGTGAAGCGATGGCATTATTGGCCCTGATGAATCCATTTCTCGAAAAATTCGGTGGTGATTCCATGACTGAAATTCGTGCACACGTCGGCGCAACCCCTGCTTCACCATGGCGATAGTTTATCTTTGTGGACTGCCGGGCACAGGTAAGAGCACCATCGGCGCGATGCTTGCACAGTTGCGCGGCCAGCCGTTTGTGGATTTGGATCAGATGATTGAGCAGCGCGCCGGGATGGAGATTCCGGCGATTTTTCATTCTTTGGGTGAAGCTAAGTTTCGTGAATTTGAAAATGTTTCGCTTGTTCACGCGGCCAGTCGCGGCGATTGTGTAATTGCTTTAGGCGGAGGTGCGTTGGAGCGAAAAGACAATCGCGACATTGTGATTGCGAGTGGAATCTTGATTCATCTTGAAGCGCCGTTGGAACTTTTGGCCGCAAGAACGCTAAGTTCAACTCACCGCCCGCTGCTTGACGCGGGTGAATCACTCTTGGAGAGAATCGAAACACTGCGATCTCTGTTAGAGCGTCGACGGAAGCAATTTGAGTTTGCAGCAATGAGTTTCCCGACTACCGATGTGGATCCGATGCAGACCGCGCTGTCCATTCACGAGGCGATTGATGGACTCATTTGATCTGCGGACACAAACGGGAGTTGTGCCGATTCGTATCACTCGAGGCGACTCGACGTGGTATGCCATGGAGCTTTCCCGACTATTAGGAATACGCAGGCCGCGCTTGCTGATTGTCACGGATGAGAATGTGGCGCTGCATCATCTTGAGAGTTTGAAACTTACTCTTGAGGCTGAGGGTTTTCCGATTGAAACTTGTGTTCTTCCGCCGGGTGAAGAGCAGAAAACCTTTGCGCGCGCAAAGAGCATCCTTGACATATTGACACTGAAGAGATTTGCGCGAGATGATATGATTCTTGCGCTGGGCGGCGGAGTAATAACTGATCTTGCAGGGTTTGTCGCGAGTGTTTATCTGCGCGGGATCGATTGGATTGCGGTGCCGACGTCGCTCTTGGGGATGGTGGACGCGGCTATCGGTGGGAAGACGGGTGTCAATCACGAGTCCGGTAAGAATCTCATCGGCACCTTTCATCAGCCGCGACTCGTGCTTGGAAATCTCGCGCTATTAAACACTCTCTCGGAACGAGAACTACGCTCCGGGGCCGCTGAAATTGTCAAAGGTGCACTACTCGAGGGCGGAGAGTTCTGGCGAGAAATCGAAGACGCCGGGCCGGACGTGCTCAGATGGGGAGCCAAACAGCTGGAGCGCTTCGTCGCGCGCGGTGCGGCCGTCAAAATTGAAATCGTCGCGCGCGATGAACATGAAAGCGGCGAGCGCATTCTGCTCAATCTTGGGCATACGTTCGGACATGCCTTAGAGCAAGCGGCGGGGTACGGTAAGCTGACGCACGGAGAAGCGGTGTTTTACGGGTTGCGCGCGGTGATTCGATTGTCCGATGCGTGCGGGATTTTGCCGTCGCCCAAAGCGCGGTCGCTGGACAAGTGGCTTGCAAGTCTTGCGTTGCCCGGGGCGAGCGTAACTCCGGATGCATTACTGTCCGCGATTCAGTCTGATAAGAAATCGTCGTCGGGGAAACTGCGTTGGATTTTGCTGCGTGAGATCGGGAAGCCTGTGATCAGCCATGATGTGCCCACATCGTCCGTCGCGGACTGTGCGAAATGGCTGTGCGAGATTGTGAAGATTGGAGAACATGCGCAGGCGTTAGCGCGGCGCAGGCGGGTGGTGATTCTGAACGGACCGAATCTTGACTTGTTGGGAGAACGCGAGCCGTCTGTTTACGGAGCGATGAGTTACGATGACTTGAGTTCTCAGTGCAAAGAGTGGGCGGAGGACTTAGGCCTTGACTTGTTGATTCGCCAAAGCAATTACGAGGGCGAATTTGTCGAGCTTTTGCATTGGGCGCGGCGGTGGGCGGATGGTTTGATTTTGAATCCGGGGGCATTTACGCACACGTCCGTCGCCGTGCGGGATGCGCTGGCGGCGGCAAACTTGCCCGCCGTTGAAGTCCACCTTACGGATATCGCTAAGCGCGAGGACTTTCGCCAAACTTCGCTGATTTCTGACCTGTGCCGATGCTCGATTGGCGGCCAAGGACCTAATGGCTATCGTCAGGCTCTAGCTGAGCTTGCATTTTTCCTGCCGGAAACCCCTTAATCCTTCCGCCCGTACAACGGTTACTTTCCCGTCAGTTATGGAAGGCTTGAATTTTCGCCGCTTTTTCCGTAAGTTGAGTATTCACCGGAATCTAATTTCCGTATTGTGAATGTGGTCACAAACTCGCACCGGCGGAGCGAGCAATTCGTAATAAAATTTATAAAAACAAGAGTTTCCGAGATCATGAGCCGCGACATTCATTCTGTTATTATCATTGGCTCCGGCCCCGCCGGATTGACCGCAGCAATCTACGCCGGGCGGGCAAATTTGAACCCTGTGGTGATTGACGGGATTCAGCCCGGAGGCCAGCTCATGATAACCAGCGACGTGGAAAACTATCCAGGCTTCCCTGATGGAATCGAGGGCCCTGCATTGATGGAGCTGTTTCGCCGCCAAGCGGAGCGCTTCGGGACGACCTATGTGGAGGATGAAGTGACTTCGATTGATGTCACATCGCGACCATTCAAGGTAAACTTAGGTTCCTCAGAGCCGCTTTATGGGCATTCGGTGATTTTGGCGTCCGGCGCATCGGCGAAATGGCTTGGACTGGAAAACGAGCAGAAACTGCAAGGCAAAGGTGTATCGGCTTGTGCGACCTGCGACGGGTTCTTTTTCCGTGGAAAAGTCGTCGCAGTTGTGGGCGGAGGCGATACGGCTATGGAAGAGGCTTCGTATTTAACTCGCCATGCGTCGAAAGTTTATTTGATTCATCGCCGCGATTCGTTCCGCGCGTCGAAGATTATGCAGGACCGGGTGCTCTCGAATCCAAAGATTGAAGTGATTTACCATACGGTGATTGAAGACGTCTTGTCAGACGCGGGACAAACACATGTCACGGGTTTGAAGCTGAAAAACATTCAGACGAACAAAGAGAGCGACCTGTCGATTGACGGATTTTTTGTGGCTATCGGACACGAACCGAACACGAAAATTGTCAGGGATATTTTGAAGACGGACGAAAGCGGATACGTGCTGCATCACCCGGATTCATCGTGGACGGATATTGAGGGATTGTTTGTCGCGGGTGATGTGCACGATCATCACTATCGTCAGGCGGTAACTGCGGCGGGTGCGGGCTGTATGGCCGCGATTGACGCTGAGAAGTGGCTGGAGATTCAGGAACATGAAGGAAAACTTAAGGCCGCCGAAGCAAAATTATTGGCGACGGCTTGACATAGTACCTGTTCGTACGGACGGCGACGTTCTTCCGGACTATTTATTCAAGAGAACATTACAGTGTCAGCATCAGATTTTGATATTGTCGTCTTAGGCGGCGGACCCGGCGGATATGTGGCCGCGATTCGTGCCGCGCAGTTGGGATTGAAAACTTGCATCGTGGATGAGCAGCCTTTGGGCGGTGTGTGCGTTAACTGGGGATGTATTCCCTCGAAAGCATTGCTAAGAGCTGCTGAATTGTACCAGGACATTCAGCATTTGGCCCCGCAAATGGGAATTCATACCAAAGTGGATGGGCTGGACTGGGCTAAGGTCATTCAACGCTCGCGTGATGTTTCGGAAAAGAATTCTTCGGGTGTCGAGTTTCTCGTGCGGCGGAGTAAGATTCACCGCCCGGTTGGAAGATTCACTATCGTCAGTGATCGTGAGATTGAAGTTCGTGACACGAAGGATTCGTCCAAGGTCATTGACAAGATTCGCGGCAAGCATATGATCATCGCCACGGGCAGCGTCAATCGGAGTTTGCCCGGTGTGACCATGGATCGCAAACGGATCATCACATATATGGAAGCGATGTCGCTTGAGAAGCAGCCGAAATCCTTGGTGATTGTCGGTGCGGGAGCGATTGGCTGTGAATTTGCCTATTTCTATCGGGCGATGGGCACGGACGTCACGCTAATCGAAGTGTTGCCCAGGATTCTACCTTTAGAAGACGGCGACTCAAGCAAAGTCGTTGAGGCGGCGTTTAAGAGAATGGGCATAAACGTGATGACTAGTACGCGCGTCAGTTCGATTGTCGCGACGAACAAAGGTGTCAACATCGAGATTGAAGATAACGACAAAGTTCTTAGCGCTGATCATTGTTTGGTTGCAATTGGTTTTGCCGCGAACGTCGAGGGCTGGGGTTTTGAGAAAACGGGTGTGACGGTTGAACGCGGGTTTATCAAGGTGGATAAGTTTTTCAAGACGAACAAGCCGGGTTACTATGCCATCGGCGACGTCATTGGCGCGCCGCAGCTTGCGCACACGGCGTCGCATGAAGGGATTGTGTGCGTGGACGCGATTGCGGGCAAACATCCGCATCCAATTGACTACTCAAATAATCCAGCGTGTACGTATTGCCAGCCGCAAGTCGCCAGCGTGGGATACACGGAAGAAAAGTGTAAAGAACTTGGCCTCGAATACAAAGTTGGCAAGTTTCCGTTTAGCGCGTCAGGTAAAGCTCGCGCGATCGGTCACACGGACGGCCATGTGAAACTGCTGTTTGAAAAGAAATACGGGCAATTGCTCGGCGCGCACATCGTCGGGTCAGAAGCAACTGAAATGATCGCACAGCTGGCGTTGGCAAGAGTCTTGGAATGCACTCCCGAAACGATTTACAACACCGTTCATGCGCACCCAACTTTGTCCGAAGCCGTGATGGAAGCGGCTTTGGCCGCTGATGGCCGCGCTGTTCATATGTAGTAAGGATGTCCATGAAGACAATTCTATTTTTCGCGCTACTCTTTGTAGCATCGCTTGCGCAAGCGGGCGACTACGGCTATGCCCCGGCGCTTGATCAGGTCGGGCAAGTGGATATGAGCAACGCGCCGCAACGAATCATGCCGCTTTATGAGCAAGGTTGGAACGAAGGAGCGAAGGTCGGTGACCGACGCGCAGGGAAATTAGGCTGGTTCGGCATGGGCCTTGTCGGGAATGTGCCGTTTATGTGGCTCCCGTGGGTCGTCGAACCTCGCCGTCCAGCTAAGCCTGTGATTCAGGCTGAAGAAGAATTTAACAGCGGTTACAAGAACGGCTATCGAGCTGGATGGAAGAACGCGCACAAGGGATTTTACATCGCTGGAGCGATTGTGTCCACTGCGGCCATCATCACTGTTTCCGCAACTCAGGAGTAGCATGATCCGTTTTGTCCCATTTTTTTTTATAGGTGCTCTGCTAATTGTTGGTTGCGGAAAAAAAGAGACTCCGCAAATGAAAACTGCTGCGCCGCAGCAGGAAATGATGACGCCGGATCCCGCGGCCTTTGTTGACGCGAAGTTTCTAACGGAACAGGCTGCCAAACGTGACGCGTTGCGACATGATTTAGACTCCCTTCGCGCTTTGCCGGTGATTGATCGCGCGAAAATTTCTTCTGTGATCAATCGCCGCAAGGGTGAATTGATGACGCTGAAGAAAAATTTGCGCAATAGCACAAGCCTTTCCACCGCACAACGCGATTCTCTGATCGCCCCGCTTGAACTTGAATCCATTGAACTCGCCGGCGATCTGATCGCCGTAGCAAAATAGAAAAAATACATGGCAAAGAACATCACCCCCCGGAGCAAAGACTACTCCGAGTGGTATCTTGATATTGTCCGCGAAGCAAAGCTTGCTGATCACTCGCCTGTCAAAGGCTGTATGGTCATTCGTCCCAACGGCTATGCCATCTGGGAAGAGATTCAGCGGCAGCTTGACAAGATGTTTAAGGATACCGGGCACGTCAACGCATACTTCCCGATGCTCATTCCACAAAGCTTTCTTGAAAAAGAAGCCCAGCATGTCGAGGGATTTGCGCTGGAGTGCGCGGTTGTGACACATTCCGGACTGGAACCCGACGGAGCCGGCAAGCTGAAACCGAAGGGTAAGCTCGAAGAGAATTACGTTTTGCGTCCGACGTCTGAGACTGTGATTTGGGCCATGTATAAGAACTGGGTGCAAAGCTATCGCGATTTGCCGATTCTGATCAATCAGTGGGCGAACGTGTATCGCTGGGAAATGCGCACAAGATTGTTTTTGCGCACAGCGGAGTTTTTGTGGCAAGAAGGACACACAGCGCACGCAACGGCAGAAGAAGCAATTGAAGAAACGCTTCGCATGCTCGGTGTGTATCGCGACTTCGCCGAAAACTACATGGCGATGCCCGTGATTCACGGATTGAAGAGTGATGGTCAGAAATTTCCCGGCGCGGTTGATACTTACTGCATCGAAGCGATGATGCAGGACAAGAAAGCACTGCAAGCCGGAACGTCGCACTTTTTGGGACAGAATTTCGCCAAGGCGTTCGATGTGCAGTTTCAGACGGTTCACAACACGCTGGATTACGTTTGGGCAACGTCGTGGGGTGTGTCCACGCGGCTGATCGGCGGCCTGATTATGACGCACGGTGATGACGACGGGATTATCGTGCCGCCGAAACTCGCGCAATGGCCGGTGATGTTCATCCCCATTGCCCGTAAAGAAGAAGAGCGCGTGCCCGTTATGGAGGCCGTACATCGGATGAAGTCTGAATTGAAGGCTCTAAACATCGCCAGCCGAGTGGACGAGCGCGACAACGTGACGCCCGGTTTCAAATTTGCAGAGGCGGAATTGTTCGGTTATCCCGTTCGTGTGGAACTCGGCCCGAGAGATTTGGCGGCGGGAAACTGCATCGTAACCTTGCGGCACAACCGTGAGAAAATTACGCTGCCGATTAGTGGGCTGGCGGCGGAGATGCCTAAGCTCTTGGATCGCGTGCAGAATGAGTTGTTAGAAATCGCGCGCGCACGAATGACTGAGAATACGCGCAAGATTGACACTTACGACGAATTCAAGGAATACATCGCTGCCGACAGCGGATTCGCGTTGGTGCATTGGGCGGGATCGGACGACGACGAAAAACGTATTCAGAATGAAACCAAGGCGACACTGCGGGTGATTCCATTGGAAGGCGAGAAGGAGTCTGGCAAGTGCATGTTGACGGGCAAGCCGTCTTCACAGCGTGTCGTCTTTTCAAAAGCATATTAACGATTCTTGGTTCCGATCGTGGATTTTCGCGTCGGCGCATAAGTCGCTATGTCAGCGGTCCCGGGGAAAGAATAACCCGCATTGCGGAGGTGCTACATGTTTAGAGTTTCTCGATCCGCACGAATTGTATTCGCCCTTTTGATGCTCACGCTCGTGTCTTCGGCATGTGCCCAAGGGACGACCGGTCTCTCCTGGGGATTCACGCGTACCTATTGGGACGGCACATGGTACAAGGACGGTTATGCTGGTGCCGGAACCGGCGGCAACATGATCAGCCTTCGCAAGGAATCGCCGCTGACTGACGCGACACGAATCGCGATTGTCGGCAGTTACAGTTGGCTCAGACACACGACGACGACCTTGCTTGAGCCGGTGGTCATTGACCCGCTGACTGATGAAGTGATCTCGGGCGGCATGCTCTATACGCGCACGGACAAAACTTACTTTCGTGAAGTAGAGTTGGCGCTGCACCTGCATCACTACCTTGACAACGAAGGACAGCAAAAGTTTTATATCGGAGGCGGGCCGTCGGGGCGCTGGGCTTCGGCGGGAAAACGTTTGCAGGATTCGCGGGAAACGGAGTTTCATACGCAAGCGGCGTGGTTCGGTCTGTCCGTGCTTGCGGGGATACGCCAGCAGTGGAGCGAAGGCGGAACCGTGGCGTTTATTGAGCCGCGTATGCTGTGGAGTCCTGATGCCGCTGATCGTTTTCAAGAAACTTTTCCGCCCGTCAATCTCGTTTTTGCAATGGGCATCATGTGGTAACTCAAATTGACTGATTCGACAAATACTACTTCGACTGAGCGCGAGACTCCTGAAGGTCTGGTGCTGATCAACACTGGTGACGGCAAAGGTAAGACGACTGCCGCGCTGGGAACGGTGTTGCGTGCTGTGGGCTACGGACATCGCGTGCTGATTGTCCAGTTTATTAAAGGCAGTTGGACTTACGGTGAGATGAAATCCATTAAGCGGCTTGAACCTGAAGTGGAATTCTATCGGATGGGCAAGGGGTTTGTCGGAATTATTGACGATACTTTGCCGCGGGAAGACCATGAGTTGGCCGCTCGGGAGGCTCTAAGTTTTGCCATTGAGAGATTGCAAAGCGGCGACTATCAGCTTGTGTTGTTAGATGAAATTTTTGTGGCTGCAATGCTGAATCTGTTGACAGTCGCGGATTTGCATCGAGTGCTGGACGCGCGTCCGAAATCAACATCGTTAATTTTGACGGGGCGCGGGGCTCCGGCTGAGATACTCGAGCGAGGAGATACCGTGACCGAAATGAAAGAAATCAAACATGCCTATCAGCGGGGGATACTCGCCCAGCGCGGGGTGGATTACTGATCTTGAGCGAAAAACAAGAAAAAAATAACACATCAAAAAAACCACTACCAGTATCCTCGAAGAAGTTCAACTTCTCCTTGTGGTATCTGGTTGCGGTCTTGCTTGCCTTATTCATCGCGCAAGCCTACATGGGTGGTCAGCCGCACGAAAAACTCTCGTACTCGAAATTCAAAGAGCTGCTGAACGAAGACCGCATCAAGAATGTGGTTATCACGCAGGAGAATATTCGCGGTGAAGCGAGCTTGGATTCTGCCAATACACCATTTGAAGTCGTGCGGGTTGAAGACCCCGACTTGGTGAAGCAATTGGAAGAAAAGGGAATACAGTTTGAGGGACGCTTCGATTCCGATTGGCTGAAGGGCTTCTTCTTTGCTTGGATTTTGCCGCTGGGTATTATCATTCTGCTTTGGAGTTTCCTGATTCGTCGCATGGGCGGCGGCGGCGGAGCGGGCGGCTTGATGTCGTTCGGCAAATCGCGAGCGAAAGTTTATGTTGAGAGCGCGATCAAAATTAATTTTAGCGATGTGGCCGGAATTGACGAGGCTGTCGAAGAATTAAAGGAAGTCGTTGACTTCCTGAAACATCCGGCGAAATTCCGCGCGTTAGGCGCTAACATTCCAAAAGGTGTGATGCTGGTCGGCCCTCCGGGAACCGGCAAAACTCTGCTTGCGAAAGCCGTTGCCGGAGAAGCGAGTGTGCCGTTCTTCTCTATTTCAGGCTCGGACTTTGTCGAGATGTTTGTCGGGGTCGGTGCGGCGCGTGTCCGGGACTTGTTTGCGCAAGCTGCCGCAAAAGCGCCGTGTATCGTGTTCATTGACGAGTTGGATGCGCTGGGTAAAGCGCGTGGAGCGAATCCGTGGGCCAGTCATGACGAGCGCGAGCAGACTCTGAATGCATTGCTGGTTGAGATGGATGGCTTCGAGAGCTCTAAGGGTGTGATCATCATGGCCGCCACAAACCGTCCGGAGATTCTCGACATGGCGCTGATGCGTCCCGGACGGTTCGACCGTCAAGTGGTTGTGGATCCTCCGAACATTGATGGACGTGAAGCGATTTTACGTGTGCATGCGAAGGGTAAGAGGTTCGACAAGGACGTGAATATGCGCGTGATTGCAGCGCGAACACCGGGATTCACGGGCGCGGACTTAGCTAATTCGATCAACGAGGCGGCATTGTTATCTGCGCGCAGGGAGAAAAAGGTCATCGGTATGCGCGAGCTTGAAGAAGCTGTAGATCGCGAAATGACCGGACTCGAGCGCCGCAGTCGCGTCATGACTCCAAAGGTCAAAGAGAAGATAGCCTATCATGAATGCGGGCACGCGCTGGTGGGCGCAAAACTGCCGCATACGGACCCGATTCACCGTGTCTCGATTATTCCGCGCGGAACCTCCACGTTGGGACATACGCTGTATCTTCCCGCTGAAGAGCAAGTTCTGATTTCCAAACAAGAGATCATTGACAAGATTAAAGTCGCGCTGGGGGGGCGGGCCGCTGAAGAATTGATTTTCGGAGAGGTCACATCCGGCGCATACAATGACTTGCAGCAGGTGACCGCGATGGCGCGCGCGATGGTGATGGATTACGGTATGTCCGAGAATTTAGGACAAGTGGTGTATCGCCGCCGCTCACAGTCGCCGCGCGACAATCCGTTTCAAACACAAGATGACTTCTATGGTGAAAAAACCGCGGAGGCCATTGACCTCGAGGTGCGCGAAATCGTCGAGAAATGTTATGACGAGGCGAAGCGGATATTGGCTGACCATCTCGATCTCTTGAAAGATATGGCGACGGAGCTTCTGAGCGTCGAGATTCTCGAAGGAGACGCGCTGGCAGAATTCCTCGGCAAGGATCGCATCACGGATTATTCGCAGCATCTGAATGGTTCGCTTTTGCAGACCGAGGAGCCCGACGAATCCGAATCGAGCAAGGAAGGTGATGATCCTTCTTCAGAGGGCGATGACCCCAACGTCGGCCATAATCTCGACAAGGCCGGTTGATTTGAGCAGATCTCGCGGTTTACGCCTTGAAATCTGCAACTAGGTTGCACTTTGCTGTGCGCAATGCACCAACATAAAGCCGTTTTCTTCACTTTCCGTATCACAATGCCCGGTTTGCATCGGGCATATTGATTGCCCAATAGATGAACAATCAAGTATGAAGGATGAACACATGTTACCGCTGATTCTGCTGATGAGTGTTTTTGCTGTTGCTATCGCCGGCGAAAATCCACCTGTGCAAGTTAATTTCAATCTGGTGCAGGTTAATAAGTATCAAGGGCAGGAGGAAGTCCTTGAGAACATTCAGACTCCCGGTCAACGTGTGGTGATTGACGTCGGAAATCAAGAAACGATGCTGCATTATCTTGCGGCAACCGCGAAAGTTCCCGTGCGTACCCGACCTGTCGCGGTCAGCTCGCGCTCGACCACAAGCGCAGGTTTTGCGACCGACGCGTCGATTATTGATTGGGATTCCTACCGGATTTTCGTTGCGCCAAGTGGAGTTGACTCTTTCAGAGTGAGCGCGTCGCGCACTGGTTGCCCAGGAACGGAGGTCGCACCGTCTGTTGCGGTCGCTTTTGCGACTCAAGCCGGGTGGAGTGACCCGCCGATTCGATTCGGCCCATTGACTTCGAATACAACGTGTCCGCTCGGTCATGGATTTGTGCTGGAGATTTCCGGGCAGGGATCGATGCCGCCGCGCGTAAAATTAGTGGAATCCGGTTCGTCAATGATGGGTAAGCGATAGGATATTGCGGTGACACTTGGAAATACAGAGCGGGCGATGAGGATTCATCGCCCGCTCTGTATTTTGCTTCACGTGCGTGGCTAAAGATTCAAGCGGATGCGCCGCAGTTCTGCTTTTGACCCTGCGCCGATTTCAAACTTGGCGCCATCCAGAGTGTACCATTCGTTCACGCCCTGTACGGGTGAGAAGGGGCGAGGCAAGTAGAGTGTCGTGCTGGGTGTTCCACAAGTCCCCAACAGCAACAACCGTTCACCTTTCTGATTTCGGCAGAGATCCATGACCATGCCGACCCAACTTTCTTTGTCATTTCGAAGGGCGACGATGAGATCGCCGATGGCGATGGAATCATCCACGATCGCTTGAGTCTCGCGGCGCAAAGCTATCGCGCCCATTTCTTCGGCGACGAAGCTCAGGTAGCGTTCGTAATTTGCCTTGCTGCCGTCAGGAGTCGTGACTTGCACGAAAGTATATCGGCCACCGCTCTTTTTCGGTCTTAGGCCGTCTAACCAATCACGCCAACGCGCAGCTTGACCGTTATCAAGCGGAAAGGCGATGTCGCCGCGACGACCATGCTCCCATAAGTAATCTCCCCACAACCTGACGATGCCGTCCACACCGACATCGCGCGAGTTGTCATAAGGCTTAACATCTGTTTTGCCGATCACATTTTCCTCGCAAAGCAACGTCTCGCCGTCGCCTGCGATAAATTCTCCAGCTGGAAAGAGCTTGGTCTCACGCAGTGCCAGCGCAAACGCACCAGTGGCTTTGCCAATTCGATCATATCCCGGAGGCGTTTCGATATCGCCGATTGTCTGAGCGGAAACGAGTCCAGTTCCGAGAAACAGGCAGAGCGTGGTGACGAATAGTTTCATAATTTCACTCAAAGAAAAAGAGGAAGCGCACACCCACGGCAGCCAAGACCACTAATAGAATACCGCGAAACACATGCGCGCGCATTTTCGAAACAAGTATTTTCCCAAAATACGAACCTGTGATCATCAAGGCCATAAGCGGCAACAGTAATACAAAGTCCTTCCACGCCAGAACAGACGTGCCGCCCCAGACGATGAGTTTGGAAACGTGCGTTCCCGCCGCCGCTAAGGCTTCTGTGCCGATGAAACTCTCTTTGATTAGACCATAGCGCAGAAAATAGGGCGCGATGATAAGACCCGATCCCCCCACGACGCCGCTCGAGACGCCTGCGGGAATTCCGATCCAAGACATTGAACGTAAGTTTGACGACTTGGGCCATTGGACTCGCAGGAAATTCATGCCGACGTATATTAACAAATAGAGTCCGAGAATTCGTGCAATCCAAACTCCCGGTAGAAACGCGTAGCCCAATGCACCGAGTGCCGCGCCGGGGATTGCAGTCCATAAGAACGCGCGCAGGACTTGCCAATCTATCCCCTTGCGCGCAAAATAGGCGCGCGAAAAATTCCCCGACAAGAGAAGCACTGACAAATACGGCACGGCCAATCGCATTCCGACAACCTCGGCTAAGATCGGAAGATAAACCATTCCACCGCCGACACCGGCTATGCCTGAGACGGTTGAAGCGAGCAACGCGCCTGCCGCAAGTATAAGATAATCGCTTATCGGCAATCGCTCAGCCGCCGCCCGCGCCGGCTGATTGCAGATCGGGATCGGTTAACTTTCGCGGATCCAGAATGTCCTTCAATTGCTCGTCTGTGAGAAGCTTCTTTTCGCGGATCAACTGGATAATGGACTTGCCAGTCTTCACGGATTCTTTGGCCAAATCTGCGGCCTTGGCATAGCCGATGTATGGATTCATGATGGTCGCCATGCCCACGGACGATTCGAAATACATTTTGCAGCGTTCGCGATCCACTGTGATTCCTTCTATGCAGCGAGTAGAGAAAACGTCCATTGAAGTGCTCAGGATTTGTAGTGACTGCTGCAGATTGTAATTGACAACGGGCATCATCACATTCAAATCCAATTGGCCCGCCTGTGCGCAATAGGCCACCGTCTGGTCGAAACCGACGACCTGATAACAAACTTGGTTCATCATCTCGGCCATGGATGGGTTCACTTTGCCCGGCATGATGGATGAACCCGGCTGAACTGCGGGAAGAATAATCTCCTGCAAGCCCGTGCGTGGACCGCTGCTGAGATAGCGAAGATCGGACACAATCTTACCCAATTCGAGCGCTAACAGCCTTAGCGCTGACGAGAAGTAGAGGAAGTCGCCAAGACTCTGCGTGACTTCGAACATATTCTCGGCAGGTTGAAATGCGATGCCGGTTTGCTTTGAAATTTCGTTGGCGACGCGAACACGATATTCGGGATGGGCGTTCATGCCCGTGCCTGCCGCAGTGCCGCCGAGATTCAGTTGGCGAAGCCCTGCTTCAGCTTCGATCAATCTTGCTTTGCAGCGCCTCATGATAGCCGCGTATCCGCCGAACTCCTGACCCAAGCGAATGGGAACGGCGTCCTGCAAGTGTGTGCGCGCACTCTTGATGACGTCGTCAAACTCTTTGGCTTTAACGTCGAGAGCAGAAATCACAAGGTCCACAGACTTCAACAAATCCGGGAACTTCAAACACAATCCGATGCGAATCGCCGCCGGATAGGAGTCGTTCGTGGATTGCGCCATGTTGACGTGATCGTTGGGATTGATCTTGCTGTAATTGCCTCGCGGCAATCCCAGAATTTCGGCCGCACGATTGGCGATCACTTCGTTGACATTCATATTTGTCGAGGTGCCCGCACCCGCCTGATACACGTCCACGACGATTTGATCCGCGAGTTTGCCGGATAACAACTCATCTGCGGCCTTGATGATCGCGTCGGATTGCTCGTCCGTCAACAGGTGCAAATCGCGATGCACCACCGCTGCCGATCTTTTAATGGTTACATACGCTCTTACAAACACTGGATGCGGTCTGATTCCCGAGATTGGGAAATTTGCAACAGCGCGCGCGGTTTGTACGCCATAATACGCGTTCGTGGGCACTTGAAGCTCGCCCAGCGAATCTTTTTCGATTCTAAAATCGCTACTCATATCTCTTTAGTTTCTTTATGATTATTCTGGCGCCACGCTATCCGGCAGAGCCAAGTTATCTCTGGTTTCACCAGTCAATTCAAACATGCGGTTCAGCGCGTGACGCGCCTTGCTTCGTACGGGTTCGTCCACTTCTATCTCAAATTGGTTCAGCAAGAGCGCTTGCTCGACGTCATCCAGAGAGATAGCCTTCATGAAACGGCAAATCTTACAGGCGCGATAGAAATTCTTGTCGGGCACATTTAATTGCAAAAGATCCGACAATCCGCATTCCGTGACCGCCAGAAAATTCGCCGAGCTACTTTTCTGTGCATAATCAACCATGCCGGAAGTTGACAGCGCAGCATCCGCCAGCGCGAGTACGTCGTCGCGGCACTCAGGGTGCACGAGAATTTTGATCCCCGGTATTTGCCGCCGCATGTTTAATACTGTTTCTGGTGTGATCTGATGATGCACATAACAATAGCCTTCCCATGCGATTATGGTCTTCTCGGGCACGTGCAGCGCAACATGGCGCGCCAGATTCTGATCTGGGATGAAAAGAATATGGTCGCTATTCATGGCGCGCACGACGGATACGGCGTTTGAACTTGTGCAGCAGGCGTCGGATTGCGCCTTGACTTCAGCGGTCGTGTTGACGTAGGTTACAATCTGCAGATCCGGATAGGTTTTGCGCAACTCCTTCGCTCGTGCTGCGACGTCAGGACCGGTGGCCATGTCGGCAAGCGAACACCCTGCAGCAAGATTTGGCAGCAGTATCGTTTTTTCGGGATTCACGATCTTGGCAGTTTCGGTCATGAAGTGCACGCCGCAGAATACGATTACGTCTGCGTCCTTGACTTCGGCAGCTTTCAGTGATAATCCAAGCGAGTCGCCCGTAAAATCCGCGACTTCAAAAATTTCGGGACGTTGATAGTTATGCGCTAGCACGACGGCGTTGCGTTCGTCTTTAAGTATCTTGATCCGTTCAATGGTAGCCAGCAGAGTCGCGACGCGCTCTTCCGTATAGAAATCCGGATCGAGATTGTGAAGTTTGTGGAAAAGGATGCTCATCGTGCTCATTGTGTTACCCGTTCAAGAACCGTTTTAGATTGTATCCCATCAGATGCAGGATGTCATCGCGAGTGTAGCCGAGTCGGTACAGATTTTTCAGTACCGACTTGTGTTCAAGCTCGCGGAGATCGTCGTAGGATTCGCCGAAATTCAAATGTACGTAACGCTGACGGCCCGCGCGAATGGATTCGAGCTGTGCGCCCGTGGGCGTCGGGCCAGCATCAAGCAGTAACAGCACGTCGCTGGCCATCAGCGAATCACGAACTTCCTGCGGAGTCTCCGCAAACTGAGCAAGCGATGCGACGACAATTCCCTGTGATTTCCAGCGCTGAACTCGTGTGGACGTATTGAAATCAATGGGTATCAGCGCGTATACTCCCGCATCTTTCAATGTCTTGAATTTGTCTTCGGGCAGCGCGATTCTTGTTCCGTCCGAGGTTGGAGTCAAGTGAACCATGGACAAGCCCATTTTGGTCAACGTCACAATGTCCTCAAGCGTGCGCGAGCGCAAACTGATTTCTGGGATCGCAAGCATCACGGCCTGCGTCAGATCATCGCGCTTGTTAACGGCGTCTTTCAGTCCCGCGCTGACGATGCCTTGGTCTGCGCAATAGGAATGCAGGTGTGCCATGCGATTCACCAAGTCCATTATCGAGATGTCCGAGTTGTGCGGCAGCCACGCGGTTTCAATGGACGATGATGTCTTTACTGTCCCCGATGGATCCAAGAAGAAACCATCAATGTCAAGTGTAATTGCGTAACGGCTAATCAGTCGAAGTGAGTCTGAGCGGCAGGCAATAGAGCCTTGCCGCGCACTCAATGATCGCACGAGAGTCTCCGCTTGTGTGCCGACGCTTGCAAACGATTCTATATTGAGAAATCTGCCGTCGTCTGAGAAATGATGATAGAGCGGATGACTGCCGGATGAGTAAAATGCGATTCCGGGCGCGCCCGCTTCTACAAATGGAGCGTAATCACTTCCGCCGCCGCCGCTGTAGGCGTAAAGTTTGGGAGGCTTCTCTGTTTGCTTTAGCGAATCCGCCCACTTACGGCCATAATCGCCGAGTTGCTCCAATCCCACGATGGTCGATCCGCCATCCCCTTGACCGACCATATCAAAATTGAGCATCGCGACAATGTTGCCGAAAGGAATTGTCGGGTGTTCGACAAAATATCTGCTACCGAGCAAGCCGTCTTCTTCGGCGGTGAACCACATGAACATTACCGACCGCTTTAAGGCTGGCCCTTGCGCGATGGCGCGGGCAAGTTCGGCAACCACCGCGCTGCCGGACGCGTTGTCGTCCGCTCCGTTATAGGGAATCTTGTTGGCATTCAACCCGCAATGATCCAGATGTCCGCCGACTACGATGATTTCATTCTTTAGTACGGCGTCTGAACCATGTTTGATCGCGATTACGTTACGCGCGACCTTACCGCTCAACTGTTTGTTCGCGACGCTCAAGGAAATCTGTTTAGAAACTTTGAGCGGAACGGCTTCACTTTTGATCTTGTCCTGATAGCTCTTGATCGAATAACCGGTGTTTTCAAGCAGGACTTGCAACACGCGGTCGCCGATATAGATCATCGGCAGATCCGCTTTGTAGTTCGCCTCGGGAATGGCCGCGCCGTTTAAGGGGATCGCGCGGTCGTGCCACATGATGGCAACAGCGCCGCGCTCTTTGGCCCATTCCATCGTGCGCGACCTGCGGTCTTCGTCAGAAAAACTGTAGGCGCTTTTGGGTTCGCCGCGTAGGATGACGACCACTTTACCCTTGACGTCCACGTCGCCGTAGTCGTTGCGGCCTTTTTCTTCAGAGACAATGCCATGGCCAACGATGATCGCGCCTGTATTGAAATAGCGCGAGCCGCTGTGCGTGACGAAAGTGTAATCGAGCCCTTGCGTGAACGTAATCTTGCCAAGCTCGGAGCCGCTGATTGAAAAACTCGAACTCTGCTCTTGTGTTACCAGAATCGGGACAGGCTGAAAGTAGCCTTCAGATCCCATCGGGTCGAGGCCGATGCTGACGCAATAGTCCGCCACGTATTGTTCGGCTTTCGTGCCGCCCGGGTGGCCGGAGCGGCGCCCTTCGAAATTGTCACTTGCCAATTCATTCGCCAAGTCGAAAGCGCGCTGTGCATCGAACGCCATCGCGCTCAATGAATAGCAGAGTAGTATCGACAAAAATGAGAATCGAATCAAAGAGTAGCCTCCACGCGGCGCTTCTTTTTGACAGGTTTAGTTGCCGTATTATGCCGTGCTTCTAACTCCATTTTCAGATACTGACCCGTGTAGCTCAGTTTGTGCTTGGCGA
Organism: uncultured Alphaproteobacteria bacterium; assembly: GCA_964530625.1. Classification (GTDB taxonomy): domain Bacteria; phylum Electryoneota; class RPQS01; order RPQS01; family RPQS01; genus JABWCQ01. Next base: position 37,226 of record CAZHAK010000005.1, read on the forward strand.
CGTCCTCAGGAGTACCCGCAACTAAAACTTCGCCTCCTCGTTCGCCTCCTTCAGGTCCCAAATCAATAATCCAATCGGCAGTTTTGATGACGTCAAGGTTATGCTCAATCACGAGTACGGTGTTGCCGCGATCCACAAGCGTGTGTAGCACATTTAACAGGAGTCGAATGTCGTGGAAATGCAAGCCGGTCGTCGGTTCGTCAAGAATATAGATCGTGCGCCCCGTGGCGACGCGGGATAACTCTGTTGCGAGCTTCACGCGCTGCGCTTCGCCGCCGGAAAGTGTTGTGGCCTGCTGTCCTAAGTGGATGTAACCCAAGCCGACTTCTTCAAGCGTTGAAAGTTTGCGGAAGATTGATGGCATCGACTCAAAAAACTCACGAGCTTCAGATACACTCATTTCGAGCACGTCTGAAATAGACTTACCTTTCCAGCGGACTTCGAGGGTTTCGCGATTGTAACGCTTACCGTGACAAACTTCACAGGGCACGTAGACATCCGGCAGGAAGTGCATCTCAATCTTGATAATGCCATCGCCTTGACAGTTTTCGCAGCGGCCGCCCTTGACATTGAAAGAGAATCTTCCGGGTTTGTAGCCGCGAATTTTCGCTTCGGGAAATTGGCTGAATAGATCACGGATAGTTGTGAACAAACCGGTGTAGGTCGCGGGATTCGAGCGCGGTGTTCTGCCGATGGGGGATTGATCAATGTCAATCACCTTGTCCAGATTTTGTATTCCCGTCAACTGAGTGTAGGGGAGAGGCGGTTCCTTTGAGTTGTAAAATCTTTGAGCCAGAGCGCGATACAAGGTCTCATTAATCAGTGACGACTTCCCTGAGCCGGACACTCCGGTCACGACTGTAAACGTGCCGAGCGGGATATCGGTGGACACGTCTTTCAGATTGTTGCCGCGCGCGCGGCGGATTCCGAGACTCTTGCCGATACCGGATCGACGTTCTTCGGGAACTTCAATTCGATCCAAGCCACTTAGGAAACGGCCTGTTAAAGACTTTTCTTCCTTGGCAATTTCAAAGGGAGCGCCTTCGGCCACGACGTGACCGCCGTGCCTTCCTGCACCGGGACCCAAGTCCACCACGTGATCGGCTGCTTCAATTGTGTCGCGATCGTGTTCGACGACAATCACCGTATTACCGATGTCGCGCAAGCGTTTCAAGGTTGCAATGAGTCTGTCATTGTCGCGCTGATGCAGTCCGATAGATGGTTCATCGAGAATGTACATCACGCCTGTCAACTGCGAGCCAATTTGAGTCGCCAATCGAATGCGTTGCGCTTCTCCACCTGAAAGGCTACCCGCCGCACGATTCAATGTAAGGTAGTCCAGTCCTACGTCGAGCAAGAACGTCAGGCGTTCGCGGACCTCTTTCAAAATTTGCTTGGCAATCAGAGTGTCGCGCTCGTTCAATTTCAAACCGCTGAAAAAATCATGCGCGTGACCGATAGAGAGATCGCAGACCTGATAAATGTTTCGATCATTAACCAGCACAGCCAATGCTTCAGGCTTCAGACGCGCACCGGAGCAGGCAGGGCAGGGGATGTTGCCCATGAAATCTTCAATCCACTCGCGCACTTGGTTGGACGAGGTTTGCGAGTAGCGGCGCATGAGATTGGGAATCACGCCTTCCCATTTACCCATGGTCTCGAAGCGCGACTTCTGTCCTTCCCAAACGAATGCGACCTCTTTCTTGCCGGAACCGTACAGAATGATCTGCTTATGCTCTGACTTGAGCTTCTTCCACGGTGTTGTCAAGCTAATCTTGAATTTCTTGGCCACGGAATCCAGCATGTTGCCCATCCAGCCGTCGGTACCGCTAGAGAGACTGGAGATGGCGCCGTCTTCAATGGATAACTCATCATTAGGCACGACTCGCTCGGGGTCAATCTCCATCTTGAAACCCAAGCCCGTGCAGCGCTCGCACGCTCCGAAAGGCGAATTGAAGCTGAAAAGCCTCGGCTCGACTTCCTGAATTGAGATATTACAATCCGGACAGGCGAAGCGTTCGCTGAAAATGCGTTCCTTCTTGCCCTCTATTGTGGCAATCAAGAGTCCGCTGGACAGACGTAGGGTCGTCTCGACGGAATCCGTCAAGCGCGAGCGCAAGCCGTCTTTGATTACGAGACGATCTACCACGACCTCAATCGTGTGGCGGGTCTTCTTGTTCAGCTCGATTTTTTCGTCAAGCGACTTTATCTCGCCGTCCACACGCACCCGCACAAAACCGTCGCGTTGAATGTTTTCGAAAATCTCGCGATACTCTCCCTTACGGCCCGTGACGACCGGGGCAAGTAACTGAATCTTTGAGCCTTCCGGAAGAGTCAGGAGCGCGTCCACAACTTCCTGCACTGTCTGTCTCTGAATCGGCTTTCCACAATTTGGACAATGAGGTTTGCCGATGCGAGCATATAACAACCGCAAGTAGTCGTATATCTCGGTCACCGTTGCGACTGTTGAGCGCGGATTCCGGATGCCCGCCTTCTGTTGAATTGAAATGGCGGGGGAGAGGCCTTCTATCGAATCCACGTCAGGCTTTTCCATCAATCCGAGGAACTGCCGAGCATAGGCGGAGAGGGACTCCACGTACCTGCGCTGCCCTTCTGCGTACAATGTATCGAATGCCAAGGAGGACTTCCCGGAACCGGAAATCCCTGTGATAACAATCAATCGGTTGCGCGGGAGATCGAGAGACACATTCTGTAGGTTGTGTTCTCGTGCTCCGGAAATGCGCAAAAAGGGGTATTCCATCTATTTGTTTTTGTGAACCTTAATGTGAACTCTAAATGTACCGAAAAATCCGCCGATAATCAAGGTAGGTGGGCACATCTCTCCGCTCTCCGGCAACACTTTCCCTCGGCAAAATCTGCTTGACAAAACCAGAATCACTTATTATATTGCGCATGCCTATGGCAAATCACGTAGTATCCTGCTTGTTTTTTGCAGGTTACGACTCAATCTGTTATAGCAAAGATCGGACAATTGATCTGTGCTTTTTTGACGCAACCCTTCTATTTTCAATAAATAATGACCCATTCCTTTCAAAATAACGCGAGGTGCGCAGCTGATGGCTAAAAACCGAATTCTGGTTGTTGACGACGAACAACATTTTCGCGACTGGCTGGTCCAGACCCTGAAAAGGCGAAATTATGCTGTAGAGGCCTGTGAGGATGGGCAGTCCGCTCTCTCCCTCTTGGAGGAAGGGCAGCAATATGAAATAATTGTGACGGACGTCCGGATGCCGAAAATGTCCGGGCTGCAGCTTCTGCGAACGGTTCACGAACGCTTCCCCGGAATTGATGTCGTTATTATGACTCAATATGGAAGTGTGCCTGAAGCGGTCGCCGCGCTGAAGGACGGAGCGATTGATTTCCTTGAAAAACCCTTCCCGCAAGAAACACTGCTCCTGCGAGTCCAGAAGGCTTTTGAGTCACGCAAGCTGAAACTCGAGAACTATCAGTTAAAGCGCGAACTAGGAACAAAGTTCCAGTTCAACAATATTCTCGGTCAATCGCCGAAGATGATTGAGGTCCTCGAACAGCTTGAGATGATAGTGCCGACGAAAGCAACCGTGCTGATTCAGGGAGAGTCCGGGACAGGCAAGGAACTGATTGCGCGCGCGCTGCACGAAAATAGCCCTCGCCGCAACGGGCCGTTTGTGAAAATAAATTGCGCCGCGATGCCTGAGACGTTGATGGAATCCGAACTCTTCGGCCACGAAAAAGGCGCGTTCACCGGTGCGATTCGCACTGTGGACGGACGGTTTGCTTTGGCGCACGGCGGGACGCTGTTATTGGATGAAGTGAGTGAAATGTCATCTGCCATGCAGGCTAAGCTCTTGCGAGTATTGCAGGAACGGGAGTTTGAGAAACTTGGTGGCCGCGAGACCATTAAGATTGATGTTCGCATCGTTGCTACGACCAATCGCGAACTGAAGAAGGCGATCGCCGATGATCAGTTTAGAGAGGATCTCTTCCACCGTCTAAATGTCTGCCCGATTCGTGTTAGTCCATTGCGCGACCGCAGGGAAGATATTCCGTTATTGGCCAGTCACTTCGTGTCGCATTATGCCGGCGAATACGCGAAGGATATTCAAGGTATAGATGAAGTTTCGATGGAGCAGATGCTCGTCTATGAATGGCCTGGGAACGTGCGTGAATTGCAGCACAAGATGGAGCGCGCAGTGATTATGTGCGACGACAATCATATTCGCACGAAGCATCTGTATCTGGACGGAATCGAAACGTCGTTGCAGCCGGAAACGATGTTTACGCTGGATGCGCAGGCTACGGCCACGCTGTCCGAAATCGAGAAGGCCGCAATCTTCCGTGCGCTGAGGGTGCATGAAAACAACCGCACCAAAACTGCCGAGTCGCTGGGGATTTCGATCCGTACACTTCGCAATAAACTGCGGGAGTATCGCGAAGAGGGCATTCCCGTAGATTAGTATTTAGTTTCTTTTGTATAAAAAAAGGGTTCCCATATTAGGGAGCCCTTTTTGTTGTGCGTCAACGAGACTGCCGTTCTCGCGCAATCACGCTGATGAGAACTGTATCAAGGTGCAAATGCCATTTTGTCAACGGAAGCTGACAAACTGTCCATGTGACATTGATACCATAAAAACTGTTTGGTTGTGAGCGATTTAGCATGATGCCCTAAGATAGCATTTCATTGTTGTCCAGTTCGGGGTTGTTGTGCGCAAACACTAGTCACATACCTCTAGCGCAAGAGGGCAGCCTTTCGGCAGTCCTCTTGGTTCCTTCACTTATGCTGCTTCTCAATTCTTAACTTGCAAATGATCCGGCAACGGCGATAGTGTTCCGTACCACGCCGAAGTTTGCGTCATTCGTGGTTCGCCAGTAGCTTCCTTGCTCAAATTTGCGCCTTCAATCCAGGCGGGGTTCAAGAAGAACGACATGGATTCAGACGTTGATTCCATCGTTTCACTCTTTCGCATGACGGATGCTATCGGTGACCCACTTTCCTGCGCACTCGACACTAACGTTGGTCCTTCGGCGGTTACGTAGTAGTAATATTCTACAGCAGGATTTGCCAGCGCATTGACGTCGGTGTAAAAAGCGTCGGCAGTTGTGCCGATGAGATTTCCGGGGATTGGATCAAAGCTGATATCGGTCGAACGATAGACGCGATACGACACCACACCTGATGATAGCACCGGTGCCCAATCGAGAAAAATATTGTTGCTTTGTCGAATCACAACCAGTGATTCAGGTGAACACGTTGACCCAGTTACATTCATGATGAACGGCCCGGCGTAACCACTGTATCCATGAACGATAATCCAGTAAGTACGGCCGGACAAAGCCGTGAAAGTCGCGCTGCTCTGAAGCGAGAGGGTCTCTCCACAGTAGTTGTCGTCGTTACAAACAATGGGAAGTGTACCGGGACATGTGAAGCCTCCGCTACGAATCTCCAGTCCGGTGTCGTACTCAGAACCGCATAGCGAGACCGTGACTTGGGTACAGGATTCCATTTGAAGGGAGTAGAAAATGTCGTTGCTCGCACTACCGATACAATTCACGTTGTCATTATCCGCACACAACGTACTTCCTGCGTCGACATATGGCAATGAGGTTATCGCATAAGCGCCGTCGCACGCATCATTCGGTCGGATTCCACCACTCTGCCCCGTAATGGTCAACGTGAACGGACCGGCATTCGTTGAATATCCGTGAACGATAAAATAGTAGTGAACGCCAGCTTCAGCAAAGAATGTCAGCTCGCTTTGCAAGCCGCAAAAGTCGTCATTGCAATTAACGCGTGCTACACCCGGGCAGTCTCCGCCTGCGCGCACTTCAATAGCGCAGTCGTATGACGACCCGCAGAGTGATACAGTAACCAATCCGCAGGCAAGCGGTGTGTAGTTATACACGACGTCCTTTGACGCCGTGCCGATGCAATTTATGAAATCGTTGTTCGCGCAGGTGGTATTGCCATTGTCTACATAGGGCAAGACATTAATAGTCGTACCCGGACACGTATCATTGGCTGGAACAAAAGTTCCGTCGGATGTGACGTTTAGCACAAATGAGCCTTGGCTGGTCGTTGAGTAACCGTGCACAGAGAAGTAATACGTTTGATTTGCGGAAGCATCAAATGTGGCTTGACTTGAAATTCCACAATAGTCGTCGTTGCAAGCGACGGTAGTTGTTCCCGGGCATGGACCACCGGAGCGGACTTCGATGGCCGTGTCATAGCCGGATCCACATAGCGAGACAGTAACGGTCTGGCAGATTGGTGATGTATAAGTATAAAGCACTTCTGGTGAAGCGGCGCCGATGCAGTCATTGTAGTTATTGGCGGCGCCGCAAGTTGTGCCAGACGTGTTGTAGGGCAAGTTTGAAATTATTGTTGAGCCTGCGCAAGAGTTATTGGGTGGAATCGGATCCGAGGCTGCACCGGTCACAGAAATATTGAATGCGCCAGAATTGTTCGCATATCCGTGGACGATGATGTAGTAGACAGTGTTGGGAAGCGTCGTGAAAGACACTTGACTTTGCAGACCGCAGCCCGGATAATCATCATTACAAGCTGCTTGAGTTGTTCCGGGGCAAGCTCCGCCATAACGGACTTCAAGGGCGGTGTCATAGCTAGAACCACAAAGGCTGACGACGATGTCACGCGCGCAAGAAGTTGCCAAAAGGGTGTATACTACATCTTGTGATGTTGAACCGATACAATTATTGTAGTTATTGATTGCCGTAGCGGTAGAACCTGTTGTGACATAGGGAAGCGCACTAATGTAGTATCCGGGACATTGATCGTTATTCGGAGGATTAACCAAGCCGCGTAGAACGAATGATGCGCCAAAATCACCGACATGCGAACCACCGTAAAGATTTTGGTCAGCAGTAATGACCGCGTTCGCAGCGGTAAGCATTGATGCACCCGTGCCGTAGTAGTAGTAACTTTGAAGTGCGCACTTATTGGTAATTGTGCGGCTGCCTACGTTAGTTTCGGCATCATGGAGCGCCTGACTCCAAATTTGACCGCCGTAATGAACGCCTGTGTTGTTTTCAGGATAATGTAAACCTGCCTGCATGGAACGGCCGCCGAAGCACGAATGAAGTGCCCAGTTGATAACCCAATTTGATCCATACGAGGAGATAGAACGGCTATAGGAGTTTGCCCAATAGTCGCCCCAGCCTTCGCCCAGTCTATATTCATCTCCGCCACCCCAGCCGGGAGTGATGGAATTGTTAATCGCGTGACCGTACTCGTGAAGGATGACATCCGCGTCTTCGCCGGCATCGGCGTCGGCGGAACTTGAGCCTTGACCGAATGTCAAATAGTTTCCGGACGGATGGTAGTGAGCATTGCAACTGAAATTTTCTGCGTGTGGATCGACACGAAGTGGTGCGTTCTGGATATTCAAGAATCCAAGAGAACGCATCCAGCGCTGACTCTTGTCTATATGATAGTAGCACATCACATCTTCAAAGGCATCGGCTGCTCGCGTATAGTTAAACGCCGAGTTATTCAGTTGAAAAACCGGCGAGATTACCGGGCTCTCAATGTCGTCAATATCACAATACGGTCCTGTCAAATAGTAATATGTATTACCAAATATCGGCAGGGCGGTGATGTCCAACAAAGTACGGTTGAACCGTTGAGCCGTCAATTGCGGACTATCCGCGTCGTTGTTGTCCGTCAAGCCGGGGCTGCCATAGGGCATTCCGGAAGTGACAATGGGATTTGGATCAAAAACATAACCGGTACCGTTGACTGACACCGCAAGGTTTTTGGCGCGAAGAATAGCTCCGCTGTTCGCGTCAACTATTATTTCCCAGTCGCCATTGGAATCTGTCAGCTCAGAGTAATTAACATGCACACGATAACTAGTTGCAAAATCGCGGTTATCTCCTGCCCAAACCACCAGGTCTGTCTGCGGGCCGAAGATTTCCTTTGACGACGCTCCTATGTATTCCTTGGCAATTTGTTCTGCCATCGAAGCGGACAAGGCAGGTGCCGTGATGAGGTCGTCCTTGAAAAGATAAAGGCTCGAGAAGTAGAAGCGAACGTACATGTCCTTGTCAAAGGAAACGACCAGGTTGCCCGGATAAACACGGATGCCGTTTATCACGCGTTCAAAAGTCACATGAAAGCCGCCCGGCGACTCTGCCGTTCGGGACACTGCCAGATTAACCTCACTTGGGTCAAATCCGACCCAATCCAGATGACCCTTCAGGAAATTGCGAGCGGCAACTTCGGGCGTCCCTACGAACGGGCCCTCGAACATCTGACTCACGCTCTGAACGGAACCCGAGCGGGTGTCAATGACCGCGTTTCCGACACTCTCCGAGACGCTTCCTTCATCCCAATGGGTAGGTGCGGTTTCAAGAGGACTGACTTGGTCGTGGTCGATTGCATGGAGCGTTTGCACCTGCAACATAAATACAAATCCGCATACGGCCAGACATTGTGCAAACACTAACTCACTTAGCTTCATTTCCATTCCTCCTTTAATTGCCCTTGAACTCGCTTTCACACAACATTTGATTTACTAAGAATTACCTAACAAAGCAAGGGTTACCCACCCTTCGAAAAAAATACTTGTTTGCCAGTGGCTAGGTTTCTCGCTGTAAGTGCCGAAATCCCCGTCAAGTGTGTTGCTCGTCCATATAACATCTGCATGTGCAAGCTCAAGTTACGAGAGTGGGAAATTGATGCCGGAAACTTAAGTTTTTGGGCTGAAAAGGCTTCCAGCGATCTGCCAGTGAATTTATGTAACTATTTAAGAAAAATAACTTTAAGAGCACGGTGTTAGTGAGAACTAAAGTTTTGGGAGGGTCGGCACGATAACTGCTTATTGTTTTGCTGACAATAAAGCTCAAGGATCACTTTATGGAACTACATCCCCTGTTTTCCGGCATGAACTCCAGCACGTCGGGCATGACCGCACAACGGAAGCGGATGAATACCATTGCTGAGAATATCGCCAACATCGAAACCACGCGTACCGAAGAGGGTGGCCCGTATCGCCGCAAGGCGACAGTGCTCTCTGAAGATCAGCGCTTTGAAACGGCACTGGCGCAAAGTACGCATCAGAAACTTGCACGTAGCGAAGGCGATCACATGTTCGGCCGTAACGAAAGCAAAATTCTCGCGCCGATGAACGGAGTCAAAGCAACGATTGAGCAGGACTCTTCAGCATTCCGCGAAGTACATGACCCTGATCATCCCGATGCGGACGAGAACGGAATTGTCAAGCTGCCTAATGTGGACTTGGTGCAGGAGATGACGGAGTTGATCAGTGCGTCGCGAGCCTTTGAGGCAAATGTGACCGCTTTCAATGCGACCAAAGCGATGATGAAGAAGGCGCTGGAACTGTAAGGTGAAAATCAGCATAGGCTACACACCGCCACTTCTGCCGCTGCAGCGCATCCAGACGACGCAAACTGCCGGCGCCAATGCCGATCGCCTTAGCGCTGAGGCCAAACTGCGTGAACTGATAGAGCAGAAGCATTCAGAGTTTGAAACCTTCCGCTCGGTTGAAACACTGGGCAAACATCTTGACTTGAGGGCATAGCCAATGATTTTCGGCATTGACAGTATCAAGCCCATTCCCCCGATTGCAAGCGGCATCCAGCCGACGCAAAAGCCTAACGACGGGGAGAGCTTCGGGGACACTCTTTCGAACTTTATCGGCGACGTCAATAAAATGCAATTGCAATCCGCCGAGAAGACTCAACTCTTCGCGACCGGACAGATTCAAGACGTACACGAAGTCATGGCCGCCGCGGAAGAAGCATCCGTGTCAATGGCGCTCTTACTCGAAATTCGCAAGAAAGCCCTCGAAGGCTATCAAGAATTGATGCGTACGCCGGTCTAATCCTTACAAGAGCAAAAGCACTTCTGATTCATGGGCAATCCACTCGACACTCTAAGAGAACTCTGGCAGCGGTTGACAATCAATCAGCGGGCGCTGATGATCATCGGCGTCGGCTTGATCGCTGCCATCTCCGCCGCGGCGGTTTCCTATTCAACGCGGCCGGTGATGGCGACGCTCTATAGCGGTTTGGAATCGAAAGACGCCGCGACTGTCGCCGATCAATTACGCGATGAAAAGATCGTCTTTGAAGTGTCGAGCGACGGTACAATCAAAGTGCCACAACAGCATGTCAATTCGCTCAGACTTACGTTTGCTGAAAAAGGCATTCCTCACTCCGGCGAGCTTGGCTATGAGATATTCGATAAACCGCAGCTTGGCCTAACGGATCAGTTGCAGAAACTGAATCAACGCAGAGCCATTGAAGGAGAACTTGCCCGCACGATGGCGTCTATTGAGGGTGTCGAACATGCGCGTGTGCATCTTGTCTTGCCCGAGCAAAAACTATTCAAAGAAGATCGTAAGCCCGCTACAGGCTCTGTAGTACTGACTCTGAAGCAGGGCTTCGTCTTAAGCAAAAAGCAGGTCGCTGCGCTGGCTGCCCTGACATCATACGCGGTGGAAGGACTCGAGCCTGAGTACGTGACGATTCTTGATTCAGAAGGTAACCCATTGACAAACGGTCCGCGGGATGAATTTGCAGGTTTGTCGTCCACTCAGCTTGAAATGCAGACGATGGTTGAGCAGGAGCTTGAGCGTAAGGCGCAGGCTTTGCTTTCAGACGTTGTGGGTCCTGGCCGATCGCGCGTGGAAGTTACCGCGAAGCTCAATTGGAATAGAGTTGAAAGAACCTCCGAAGATTACAATCCTGACCGAACTGCGACGCTCTCGGAAGAGTCGCAGTCGAGCGAAGATGCGACAACGGGCGCTTCGGAGAAAATTGTTACGAATTATCAAGTCCCGCGCACCGTCGAAAAGTACGTGCCGGAAGTCGGCAACATTGAAAAAATTTGGGCCTCCGTACTGATTGACGGAGTTTATGAATCCAGCACGGACTCGCTGGGTGTTATCACACAAACCTATGTAGAGCGCACCCCGGCGGAACTGGAAAAATTCCGTACGATGGTTTCCAGCGCGCTCGGAATTGATGCCAATCGCCAAGATGAACTGACCGTGTTGTCATTTCAGTTCAACGAAAGCCCCAGTAAAATGGAGATCATTCCTGAGACGCCGGTCAATTGGCTCTCGCTATTAATGAAGTTTGCCGACAAACTTGTTCTGCTGGTTGTTATTGTGCTGGCCTTCTTTGCGGTACGCAGCGTCATAAATAAAATGAGCGACCGGATGCCAGCGCTTCCGCCCGGTGTACAGTTGGCGACGCTTGCAGCAGTGGGCTCTCCGCAGGCCGTTGCGGCGGGAAAAGCGAACCCACAGATCGCAAGCCCGGCAACAACCGGTAACGCAGGCACACTAGCGAGCGACCCTGGCGGCTCCATGAGTCGTGTGGGCAATACAGGTGCCGTGATGAGCGCGCAAACGGGCCCAAAGGTCGTGTTCAAGAGCGGCACATCGGAACCCCAAACGATCGAGTTGGACGACGCGGGTCCAAGCGTCGAAGCGCTTAGAGCCCAGGAATTGCTTAATCGCACGGTTCAATTTGTCATGGAAAAACCGGACAACGCTACGCAAATTCTTAGAAGCTGGGTGACCGATGGCGCCAACTAGCAAAACCACGCTGTCGAGTCTTACGAATCTGCAGAAGGCGGCTGTGCTGATGATCTCTATCGGCCCGGACGCATCTGCTGAGTTTTATAAGCGAATGCAGCAAGATGAGATCGAAGAGATCACCAAAGAGATGCTGCGACTGCGAAATGTGGATTCGGCGCTTGCTAACAACGTAGTCGAAGAGTTCTATCACATGATGAGTGCGCAGGAATTCGTGGCTATCGGTGGTATCACGTATGCTGAAGAGGTCTTAAACAAATCGGTTGGGCCGGAAAAGGCGCTTGAGATCATTCGCCGCATCGAACGATTGATTCGCGTCAAAGGATTTAACGTTTTAAAGAACGTGGATCCCAACCAACTTTTGGCGTTCATGCAGAAGGAACATCCGCAGACAATCGCATTCGTTTTAAGTCAACTTCAGCCTCAGCAAAGCGCGCAAATTCTTGCTGACTTGGCGCCTGACCTGCAAGCGGAGGTCGTCACACGTTATGCGAATATGGAACGCGTTGCTCCGGAAACAATCTCCGCTGTTGAAGCTGTATTGGAGTCGCGAGTTGACTTCACACAGAGCACGAGCAAGTTAGGCGGCGTCAAAGCCGCCGCGGAAATCCTCAATCTGATTGGCACCTCAGGCGAGCGCACCATTTTGGCTAAAATCAATGAGAGATCACCTGAACTTGCAACTGAAATCAAGAATCTAATGTTTGTGTTTGAAGACATTGTTCAGCTTGACGACCGTTCAATTCAGAAAGTACTTAAAGAAGTTGACAACAAGGACCTCGCTCTGGCCCTCAAGCATGTCAACCCCGAGGTCAAAGCGCGCGTACTTGCCAATATGTCTGAACGCGCGGCTGAAACGATTTCTGAAGAAATCGAATACATGGGACCGGTTCGCTTGAAGGAAGTTGAAGTGGCGCAGCAGCAGATCGTTGATACGATTCGCAAACTCGAAGAGCAGGGTCAAGTTGTTGTCGTTGGCGGCAGCAAGGGTGAAGTGATGGTGGCCTAACTCATGGGAAGAGTGCTAAGACTCGCGGATGATTCCCGTATCAAATCACCGGAATTCAAGAGTTTCACGGAGCGCCCTGTGAACTACTATCGGGAGATCGTTCAGGATCACAGTCGCCCGCTTAAGCCGTCCAGTACGATTCCGAGCGTATCGCTGCGTATTCCTGAATCTGAGAAGCGTAGACATGCCGCAGACGTCGAGAGGGCTCGAATCGAAGGTATTGAGCTAGGAATAACTCAGGGGCGAGAATTTGCTCAGCAAGAGCTCTCTCCAGCTTTGGAACTCATACAGAATTATGCGACGATGCTTGCAGCAGAACGGGCTGATCTTACGGCGCGCTTTGAAAACCAACTTGTTAACTTGGCGACTCAGATGGCTTCGAAAATCTTGAATGCTGAATTGAGCGTTAAACCCGAGCTGTTAGCTAATATAGTGAAGAACGCATTCCGCTCTCTTGGTGAAGCTCGGCAAGTTACGGTTCGTGTGCATCCTCAGGATCTCTCACTACTTCGCGAGCGAGCTGAAGAGATAGCCGAGTCGCTTTTGTCCTCAACGTCATTGGATGTGAGACCGGACGAGAGCCTCAGCAGAGGGGATTGTATTGTTGATTCGGATATCGGTTCACTTGACGCAAGGCTTGCTACGCAACTTGAGACGCTAAAGCATCAGCTTGAACTTTCGCTCGGAAAAACTGAATGAGCGACCTCCTTCGTCAGGCGCGTGATGTCCTCAACAACACATCCTCAGTGCGAGCGATCGGCAGAGTAAATTGTGTGCGTGGGTTGGTGCTCGAAGCGAAAGGGCCGCGCAGCGCCGTCGGGAATCTGTGCCGAGTTGTTACTGAGGAGGGAGATAAACTTGCGGAAGTCGTAGGGTTCGACGGCGCAACTACTCTTCTGATGGCACTTGAAGATCTCGCGGGCGTCTGCCCCGGTGATGAAGTCTGCGACCTTGGTCGAAAGCAATTGATTCCCGTCGGGGAAAAACTATTGGGCCGAGTGATCGATAGTTTGGGACAGCCCCTCGACGGCAAAGGCGAGATACATGCCGATGCATACAGGCCGCTCAACAACGAGAGCCCGAATCCGCTGACGAGACCGCGTGTGACGACTCCACTTCAAGTCGGTGTGCGTACAATTGACGGATTGCTGACATTGGGAGAGGGGCAACGAGTCGGTATTTTTGCGGGAAGTGGAGTTGGGAAAAGCGTCTTGCTTGGAATGATGGCGCGTAACACGAATGCTGACGTGATCGTCACCGGGCTAATCGGAGAACGTGGTCGTGAAGTGCGTGACTTTATCGAAGACGCGCTGGGAGCTGAGGGCTTGAAGCGGTCGGTTGTAGTGTGTGAAACATCTGATCGTTGGCCACTGCTGCGAATCAAAGGAGCGTTCGCGGCAACAGCGATTGCAGAATATTATCGTGACCAAGGTCTGCGAGTGCTACTCATGATGGATAGTATCACAAGAGTTTGCCACGCCATGAGAGAAGTCGGGTTATCGCTGAATGAGCCTGTCGCCACTCGTGGCTATCCGCCTTCAGTATTCGCGACACTACCCAAGCTCCTTGAACGGACAGGTAATTCGGACAAGGGATCGATTACGGCGATCTACACCGTGTTAGTTGACGGCGACGATATGATGGAGCCTGTTGCGGACACGATGCGAAGCATTCTTGACGGGCACGTGGCTTTGTCGCGCAAAATTGCCGCGCGAGGTCACTATCCGGCGATCGACGTGTTGAATAGTATCAGCAGAGTGATGCCGCAGGTTACAAGTCAGGAGCAGCAAACAGCCGTTGCAAAGATTAAGGAATGGCTTGCCGCATATCAAGAAGGGGAAGACTTGATTTCAATCGGGGCGTACTCGAAAGGCTCGGTTCCTATTCTTGATCAAGCAATTGAGAGGTTGCCAGAGGTCCACGCGTTTTTAAGACAAGATACGGTCACGTCGTCGACGTTTGATGAGACTCTGGCCGGGCTGATTGAATTGACTAGACAGTGAAAAAATTTCGATTTAGTCTTGAACGAGTTCAACGCGTTCGCAAAATTGAAGAGGCGCTTCGACTGGCAGAGAAAAAGCGGGCAGAACGCGCGCTCTTGGCACAACAACAGAAGCTCAACATGTTCACGATTGAGCATGATGCCCAGTGCGAGTCTATGGAAGCGGCTATGTTGTCTACTTTCCGTATATCAGAGCGGCAAACCGATTGGACGTACCTGCAAAGGCTGGACAGAATCATCGGATATCAAGCGGGCGTGGTTAAAGAGTACACTCTGACCAACAACGAAGCGCGCAAACGATTTCTACTCGCCAGGCAGAAGTCCTTGGGCCTCGAGAAGCTCGGGAATGCGCAGTTCGAATCATGGAAGAAAGAATTAATCGATCTTGAGCAGAAAATCGCGGATGACCGTCCGCGGCAGATCGATAGGAACATAAAATGAAAAAGCTAATACCGATCATAGGTTTGTACTTTGGCGCGTTCATCGTTCTAAACGTTGGCATGTTTTTTATGCTCAAGTTCACGCAACCCAAAACGGATGCGCTTACTGATGGCATACATCCGGACTCCGTCGGCGTACTGCTCGGTGATTCAACGATGCTCCAAGATGACGCAGAGTTTGATCATGAACCTGATGCGGTCGTTGAAGATGCCCACTCAGAAGATGGCAAGCACGCTGACAAAACGGAAGGCACTTCGAAGTCAGCCACCACCGACACATCGCGCGCTGATTCGGAAACCAATAAGCCTGAACAGGTTGTTGCAGAGCACGCTTCGGCAGTTAGCGAAGCTCTGGACAGCGTTGAATCTGCGGACGACTTTTCTACGGAAGCGATTGAGCCGGGTGTCGCACTCAACGATACACCGAAGTCATCCATTGAGATCGCCAAACTCGCAAAAGTGCTTGAAGGGATGAAACCTGGTGAAGCCGCGATCATTGCAGAACGTTTACCTACGGAGACAATTGTTGAATTGGTGATGCGCATGAAGAGTCGTAATGGGGCGAAGATGATGGCGTCGCTGCCCGTTCCCGTTGCCGCGTCTGTGGCCACGAGAATGGCAGAACTTTCCGGAGTGCGGAAGCCCTCATGAAGCTCACGCTGATAGATCTCTTAAATGGGAGCTTACTTAAAGGGTGGATTCCGAATAGTCTGAAGGAAGAGGGAGCGGGCTTTTCAGAAGTACTCGCGCTGAGTACCAAGGAGAGGCAATCTCGCACGCCATCAGACACAAAATCTGAAGAGTTTTCACCGCCGGTTTCTAAACCGGCGGTTTCATTTTGGGGACGCTATAGAGAATCCAATATTAAGTCGCAGGTAATGTTCAAGCTGCCTACAGGGATGTCGCCGGACAAAGAAGAATTCGCCACCGCGTCGTTGCTTGAAGGAACGCACGATAAAGAATATGTGCGAGTGAAGCCAATGGCTTCGTACGGGCTGCCGGGACTGGCGATTGTACCGTCGCAAGGATCAGAACCTGATGAACTGGAGTTCTCGACTGTCGAAAACTTGACTGAACGCACTCCGCTGTCTGCCACTCGGCAAACCGCATATATGGCGAAAGTTGAAAGTGTGTCTATCGGAAAAGTCACAGCATCCACTACGGCAATCGTTGGAAGAATGGTTCCGACTGCAATGTCTGAATCGCATTCACCTGTAGTACGACCGACGGTTGCTTACGACGTGCCAACTCCGAACCGTTCAGCTCAGAAGGCCAATCAAACCAAACACGCTGACAACACACAGTCAGCTTTGCCGCTTGGTCAAAAGTTAACGCCTCGGCAATTACATGCGTCACAAGCTCTGAGGACTGCCGAGTCACGGCTCACACCCACTACTGGCTCTGAACAGTATGCTGCGCCGAAGGTTCAATTCACAACACCTCGAAGCAAAGAAGCGCATCAAGCTCCCCGTGAGATTGTGCATTCAACCGACTCCGCACGCCCTCGCGGTATATCGTCACAAAGTTTGGCGGGTAGCTCGACTGAATCGTTGGTCGAGCGCGTAACCAATGTGAACGTTGGCAAGATTTCAACGGAACCCTACTTGTATCGTGGAGGGCGGATAGCCAGTCTGTCCGTTCAAAGTGCTCCAATACGGAAATCCGAAGTTCCGAGTAAAGCAGTTTCTGGAATTGAGAACGTAGGTGACCATAGCATCCAAGCTAATCAACCGAGTGGAGTATCTGAAGCAAGAATAGTAACGCTCGGCGTGAATGTGCGCCCCGCTAACACCGAAAATAATGGCAAAGTCAATGGAACGGACAAGCATTCGAAACCGATTGACAAGAGCTTTAGCGTAGATGTAAGCACATTTCGTCGTAGTCCAGAACGCAGCAGTATAGGTGCCGACGAGGATGACTACGCGCATCGGCCGTTTGAGCGTGACTATTTGCCACTCGTTCCTGAAGTTTCTCCCTTGCCGGCGCAGAAGGTGAAACAGCACTCGGCTACAAAGAAAGTGTTGAACGCCAATCTCTTGCCTGTGGGTGATGACGCTGCGACGCATCATACAGATCAGAAATCGTTCAATATTCGTACGAGCCAAATTCGCTCCAGTGATAACCTTGTAGCTCGAAAGGAAAGCGCCGATCCGCACGCGCTTCCAAGTGAAAAACCGATGATCACGACTGCGTCGAATCGATCCGAGCAACCTCTGCAAACACGAGGGCACAGTAGTCCTATTTCAACTGACATTGAGACGGCGAAATACATACCGCATTATTCTCGCGTGCCGGCCGCTAAAGTGAATCCAGCGCCCACTTCAGAGCGGCGTCAAGCTGTAGAAGTATTAGTTGAAAAACTTTCCAGCGGTGTCGAACGCCAAAGTATGATCACGCCGAAGGTGGAGACGGAGAGTCAAGCGATTCCAACAGACAAAATAATTGCCCAAAAGGATGTCATCAAGCCTGAACTTGTTGCGCCTGAAAGGCAGTGTGGTGTCAAGCCGATTTCCTTGCAGACTCCTGCCAAGGAAACGGTGAAGCACGCTGAGACCGCAGCACCGACAACTCCTGAGGGTAAAGATCAGACGCAGAAGCCGCAATTGCCAGCGTCTCACGTCGTGCGACCGCCAGTGGCGCTTGACCCGTTCGCTCAGAAAATACCGCAGGCGATTCCAATCATCGTTGCGCCGGACTCCCGTACCTTATTGCCCCTCACTGACAACGTGCTTGTCAAGCCACTTGAGCGACGAGAGTCACAATCAGGTGGCGAACACGGTGACCGGGAAGTATCGAGAGCAGAGCTGCGCTCGCCGTCTGCTTCGAGGGAGGTTGTGAACGACTCGAAGCAACAAAGTGGAGCTGAAAGCCAAACGCAGAACCGTGATCGCGACGACAAGCAATCTGGATTTCGCACGGCGATCGAGAATGTGCAGCCCGCTTCGCAGATGCCAGCACCACAACGCACACATGCTACAGGGCAACAGGGGATGACCGAGTCATTGCGCGTTGCACTCCAGCAAGCGCTCGATATGTCGCGCAAGAGAGTAGTGGAGCCCAATGAACTGCGCCTGACCGTTCCCATAGCTGAGCTTGGATCCATGGACATTGATGTCGTCCGCGAAGGCGATAAGATCTTGATTCGCATCGGAGCCGATCCAAAGGCTCTGGCAATCATGGAGGAACAGCGACCACAGTTGACACATTGGCTCCGCGATAATGGCTTTCCTGTTGAGCAACTTGATGTCACACCGAGATTCGCAGATTCCTCGCGCTCTGACTTGGCTGGCTCTGACCACTCCGAAGGCGATCAAGAGTCTGCGCGGTCAGGCGGCTCGGGTGGGAACGGCGAGCAAAACGGATTCGGGCTGGCGGGCGATGCCACCTCCGCACCGCGACCGGCCTTTTCCGGTGCCAGAGTCTGGACCGCGTAGGCGAATGTTGCCTTCCTTTAAGGGCCTCGGCCATAGAAGTATTCCTAAAGTGAGTATTGTCAAATCCTTGAGAGACAGCTGTAGATTGGCCTATGTTTTGCTTTATTCAGGATGAACCATGAAAACGCTGACTCAAGACATGCCAAAATGTGCCTGTGGTGGACGAAAATTCCTCCCCCTCAATGCTGGGAAATCTCGGACAGGCAAACGATCTTACACGATTGGCTGTGCCGCTTGCGGCAAAAAAATGGACGTTAGCAAGACGGTTTACGCACTCTGTAAGTATCTCAAGATGCACGAGCCAAGCAAGGCCTTCTTGCAACTTTACCAAATGGAGTCTTAAGATGGCAATACCACCCCTGACGAGCACATACTCTAGCCCCGGCGCGGATCAACTGAGTTCCCGCCAAGAGACTCTTGATCAAATGGATTTCCTGCAGATGCTGATGGCGCAATTGCGTGCCCAGGATCCAATGAATCCCCTAGAAGGACATGAATACGCCGCGCAGCTTGCCTCGTTCTCGTCCGTACAAGAATTGCAAGGCATTCAAGCAGCGCTTGAAGAATCCATCAACATGAACTTGTTGATGACACAATCTATCAACGGCAATCTGGCTGCGGCACTGGTCGGCAAGACCGTGCGTGCGCAAGACAATACAATAAGCATTGACAACAATGACGCTGACTTGAGATTTACACTGAGTGAAGCCGCAACTTCTATCAATGTAGAAGTGCTAGACCCAGAGGGAAATGTCATTCGCAATCTTTCCGGCAATGCCCATGAAGCGGGTGATCGGGCGATCTATTGGGACGGCAGAGACAGCAATGGCAACCGTGTCCCAAACGGAGTGTATTCGTTCAATGTCACCGCGACCAATGCAGGTGGATCAAACGTCTCCGCCTTGCCGTACATCGAGGGTGTCGTCTCCGCGATCAACTATGCAGGCGGTCAAGTCACGCTTACTGTCAACGGTAGAGAACTTTTGCTGGGTGACATCATGTCCGTCATGGCAACTGGCGACGGCGGTCGCGGCAACGGCAACGATGGCGGCACGGTTGCGAATACAGTATTTCCGGGCTGACCTACATGAGTTCCGTTGACACCTTGCTCACGCGCTTGCAGCAGATTCAGCCCGTCGGTGCGCCGACAGGAGCGCCCGCAGCGCGCCGTCCCGAGCGCAAAACGGACGACGGACAATTCGGAAAACTGCTCGAGCAAACCGTTCGCGACAATCAACCGATCAAGTTTTCGTCTCATGCCCAAAATCGTTTGATGCATCGTCAAATCAGCTTGACGGATCCGCAGGTCGCAAGACTCGAAAAAGGCGTCAGTAGCGCCGCGAATAAGGGGGCGGAGTCTTCGCTTGTTCTCCTTGACAACTTAGCTTTTATCGTGAGTGTGCGCAATCGAACTGTTGTGACAGCACTCGACCAGGCGCAAACAAATTCTCACGTTTTCACGCATATTGATAGCGCAGTAATAGCATAATCCAGTAACCGGGCCGGTCCTCTTGCAGGAGGCCCCAAATGGGCGGATTGATTGACGCCCAAAGAGGGAAACAAACCATGATGACATCACTTTTCAGTGCCGTGGCGGGTCTTTCGACTCACCAAACTAAAATGGACGTGATTGGCGACAACCTCGCCAATGTAAACACGATCGGTTTTAAGGGCAGCCGTGTTTCGTTTGCGACGGGTTTCTCGCAGCTGATGAAGCCTGCGGAAGGTCCGACCGACGGCCGAGGCGGCAGCAACGCGATTGAAGTCGGACTCGGGACACGTATCAATTCAATTGACCGCGTGTTTGAGCAAGGAAACTTTGAAAATACCGGAAGTAGAAACGATCTTGCTATTCAGGGCGATGGATTCTTCGTCTTGGGTGACGGTCAACGCCAGTATTTCTCGCGCGCGGGCAACTTCCAGGTAGATGCCAACGGGCAATTGCTGGCTTCGGGTGGAAGAATGCAGATTCTGGGAAGACTGGCCGACAAAAATGGAGAGCTGATTCCGTCGTCCTCGATTGAGCCGTTGAAACTGCCGTTTGGCGAAAAGGATCCCGCCCGTGCCACAACCGAGATTCGCTACTTCTGTAACCTCGATGCGAACTCGTCCACTCAGCGCTCTTTCGCGGCCTCGTTCGCGTTTAAGACCGACGGCATCCCTGCCGTCCGTGGGACACAATTGAACGATCTTGAACAGACTACAGCAAATCTTGACGATGGCGACAGAATCAATATGACCGCCATTCGTCGCGACGGTTCGCAAGTTGCGCTGACTTTCACGTACGGTGACGCAAACGACGGCACTTCGGTCGGCGACATGCTTGATCACTTTAACTCCGCAGCTGGTTTTGACTCGGAATCCGACAATGGCTCAAAAATCACGATTGATGCGTCGGGAAAACTTATTCTGAAAGACAACCTTGCCGGAACCAGTGAATCAAGAGTGTCCATGAGTTTTGAAGATCTGGCTGGTTCGTCGGCGTCGTCGCTTCTACTTCCGACGTTCGTAAACACAGAAGTGGGGCAGACGGGTTCGCATTCGGTGTCCATATTTGCATATGATAGCCGAGGCGAACGTCACAAAATTGAAGTCAACTTCACACAGGATACGGCTGAACACAATACGTGGAACTGGGACGCGATTGTTGATGACGGCAGTGTCGATGAAATCAACAACCTGCTGGGCGGGAACAGCGGCACCGTGAGGTTTAACAGCGATGGTTCGCTTTTGAGTTTCGACGGTGGGCCGTTGACATTCACTCCGACGCAAGCACAGTCCATGTCGATTGACCTAAACGGCGGCACCGTAGGTACGTTTGACGGAATTACACAGTTCTCCTCTCCGACGACGACGATCGCGATTCATCAGGACGGCCATTCGATGGGCGTACTGTCTGACTTCACCGTTGACAATCAAGGGCAAATTATCGGAAGCTATTCCAACGGAATTTCGCGCACACTCGGCCAGATCGCACTGGCGCGGTTCGCGAACCCGTCTGGTTTGACGCTGGCTGGTGAAAATATATATAGTGCGACGGTCAATTCGGGTGATCCTCTGATCGGTGTTGACAACGGAAATGTCAACCAGATCTACGCTGGATATCTGGAATTGAGCACGGTGGATATGGCGGAGCAATTTACGGAAATGATTATCGCTCAAAGGGGCTTTCAGGCGGCATCCCGTGTTATCACGGTTGCTGACCAACTCTTGAACGAAGTCACCCAGCTCAAGCGGTAACACAGGCGGATAGCGGCGCGCCCACCTCCGGGCGCGTCGCGTAATCCGCACCGCCGAGTTTGCCTCCTTCTCCTTCCATAACTGATCGTCGCCATCGTTTCATTCATGTCCGTGCCTGCGGATACGACTAACCCTTCACTCCACTGGAGAGAGATGGCAAAAGAAAAACTCACAAAGCAAGACGCTCCGGAAGAGCACGCGGAACCAAAGAAGAAGTCTCCGTTGATGAAATACCTCATCATCGTGGGGATTTTGCTTGCTCAAACTGCCGCCGCCTACTTCATTCAAAAAACTATCTTCTTTCCTGGACCCCCGTCTCTGAATGAGCAGGGGGAGGCAGCTTCTGAGCATGGTGATAAGGGTGAAGAATCTGACAGGCATGGCGGAGGAAACGGAGACAAAGCAACCGGAACCCATGTTGCCTTGCTCGATGAGATCATCGTCAATCCTGCGGGAACCGGAGGTCGCCGATTCTTGTCCACCATCGTCGGTTTGACTCTGAAAGACGCGAAAGCTGAGGCAGCCTTAGTTGAGCGAATGCCAATCGTGCGCGATGCAGCTATTACCCTATTGGCCTCCAAATCCCTCAGTCAACTTGCAAGTGTTGAATACAGAGATTCTCTCAAGATTGAACTTAAGACGTCTGTGAACAGCTTGGTTCCGGATATGCCCGTTACGAGCGTCGTGTTTTCAACCTACGTTTTGCAGTGAGTGCACAATGAGCAAAATTCTTACACAAGACGAAATTGATCTGCTGCTTCGAAATGTTGTAACAGGCGAATCCTCCAGTCCAAGTTCAGCCAGCGACGAGCGGGCGATTCACCTCTATGACTTCAAGCATCCCTATCGAACTTCGAAAGATCAACTCCGTGCGCTGCGAACCATTCACGACGGTTTCGCGCGATCCTTCGGTACATATCTATCAGGAACTTTAAGAACATTGGTCGACATCAACATCTTGTCTATCGACCAAGCCGCGTACTCGGAGTACATGCTCTCTCTGTCTGTCCCCTCCTGTCTCTACATCGTGTCTTCCAATCAGCTTAAGGGATCTATCATATTTGATATGTCGCCGCAGTTTTCGCTGCTTGTCGTTGACCGACTGCTGGGCGGCTTAGGAACGCGGCAGGAAACGCTGCGCGAAATGACGATCATTGAGCAGACGGTGCTGAGACGAATTATCGAAACAAGTCTCTCGTCCCTCTCCGACGCATGGCGAAATGTGCAGCCGATGTCTCTGTACGTCGAGTCCTATGAAGCTAATCCGCAGTTTGTGCAGATTGCGCCTGCATCGGAATCCGCTGTCGTCGTCTCCTGTGAAATCGTTATTCGCGATTATACGTATCCGATGAACATCTGCTTTCCTTTCTTCGTTCTGGAGCCATTGATGGGAAACCTTTCTACGGGATGGACAAACTTAAGTACAAAGCAGATCAAGCCGGAAGAAAAAAACGAACTCGTAGATCGTATTCGTCTCAGCAAACTTCCGGTCAGAGCACAATTAGGTTCCACGATTATCAACATGCATGAGTACCTCTCGCTTAAACTCGGGGACGTGCTGCTTCTAGATCAACGAAGGGACGACCCGGTCAAAGTCTGGGTAGACAAAAAAGTAAAATTCTGGGCCGAGCCTGGCAACGCAAAACTTCAACAAGCCATTCGCATCACGCGAGTCATATCTGATCAGGAGGAAATAGTCCATGAGTGAAGTGTTCCAAAGTGCCATCAGCGAGAACTCGCGTATACAAGCTGAGCAGCGGTTCGTCGAAGTATTCTCAAAGAGTCTTGCTTCGCTAATCGAACGTGAGATTGTTGTTAGCCTCGAAGGTCCCTTTTCCTTCGACTTCAAGGAAGTTAAGGCGATACTTCCAGGTGAGATCATCATCTGCACGGCCTCAACCGCAGAAATGGCTGGCTGCAAAACGCACATAATGATGAGCAAGGAAGTCGCCGCGGTTCTCGCCGACTTGCTCAACATGGGTACAGGCGAAGCAGCCTTCTCACCTGAAGAGCATCTTGAGCCGATCCGTGACGTGTGCAAAGAAACCATTGGCACTTTTTATGGCGAAGTATCAAAAGCTGGCGGTCCCCGACTTGTATTGGAAGACGCTAAAACAGTACTGATTGACATTTCGCCGCCTGACTTCATCGGATCCTGGACCTTAAGCGTATTGAACATTGGTCCTGATCCGCAGGCTGTGATCGTAAAAGTGACCAGCAACGAATTGCTCGACGCCATTGTTCCGCCCAAGACCGTGCAGAAAAAAGATGCGGACAAAGGGAACGGAAAAGAGAATCTCAATCCAGAGATCAAAAAGGAAATGAGCCTCGTTCTCGATATCGAACTGCCCATTTCAATTGAGTTGGGCCGCACCCACATGCTCATTCGCGATATCGTCAAACTGTCGCCCGGATCGGTGGTCGAGCTCGACAAAATGTCCGGCGAACCGGTTGATCTCTACGTCAATAACAAGAGGTTTGCGCGCGGAGAAGTCGTGGTGATTGAAGAGAATTTCGCCGTCCGCATCACTGAATTGATCAACCCTGAAGAAAGATTTGCGAGCAGCAAGAACTGATCATGGGACCTGACGCCTTTAAAACGTTCGCAGCCCTAGCCTTCGTCCTTGGATTGATCTTTCTGATGGCTTGGGCCTACCGTAAGTATCTCCCGACGGGATCGCCGACCGGTAAAGAGCAAGACGGCTGGAAAATTCTCGGATCAAGAATGCTCGGCCCGGGGCGACAAGTGGTTGTGATGGAAGTCGGCTCTAAGCTATTGTTAGTTGGCATGACAAAAGAGAATATGACTCCACTTATGGAGATTGACGCCGAGTCAGACCGTAAGTTAGTCACCGACGCCTTATCCACAAAAAGTTCAACGTCTTTTGCCGACGTTCTGAAAAGGGCGAAACCCGCGTGAAACGCACCTTGATTCTGCTCGCGCTGTTCGTGTTTGCGCCGCTGGCACTCGGTCAAGCTTTGCCGACTATTTCTCTGCAACTTGACAGCAGTCCTGATCCGGCGAAAACGGTCACAACTCTGCAAATCGTTGGATTGATGACCATGCTGGCGCTTGCGCCTGCACTGGTCCTGATGATGACGAGCTTCACGCGGATCATCATCGTGTTTCACTTTCTTAGGCAGGCGATGGGAGCAGCACAGGTTCCGCCTGCACAGTTAATGGTGGGTTTGGCGCTGATCCTTTCATTCTACATCATGTCTCCTGCGCTGAATCAGGCGAACTCTACTGCATTGCAGCCATACCTCCGCGGAGAAATTGAGCAGAAAGCTGCGTGGGAACTTGCCGCCGCGCCGTTCAAAGAGTTTATGCTGAAGCAGGTAAGAGAGAAAGACCTCGCGCTCTTTTCTCAGATGGCAAATGACACGGCGCCCGCAAATATTACAGAAATCGGTATGTCGGTTTTACTGCCGGCTTATGTTATTAGCGAATTGCGAATAGCGTTTCAAATTGGTTTTGCCATCTATCTGCCGTTCCTCATCATTGATATGGTTGTGTCCTCCGTCTTACTGGCAATGGGAATGATGATGCTGCCACCCGTGACCGTGAGCTTGCCGTTCAAGATTTTGCTCTTCGTCATGGTAGATGGTTGGTACTTGCTTGTTCAATCGCTTGTTCAGAGTTTTCATTAAGGAATAACATGACCCAGGAACTTGCGGCATATCTAACCAGTCATGCGCTGATGACCGCCCTGATAGTCTGCGCGCCGATGCTGCTGGCTGGAATGATCGTCGGTGTCGCCGTCTCAATCTTTCAAGCTGTGACGCAAATCAATGAAATGACGCTGGCGTTTGTTCCTAAGATTGTCGTCACTGCCTTGGCGCTGCTTGTTTTTATGCAATGGATGGCCGCCAAACTGGTGGATTTCATGCAATACATTTTTGCCCTAATACCAAGTCTTGCCTCATGAAATCACGCGAAGAAATCTCGCAAACGCTGCGAGACATCAAGAATCTTCCCACTTTGCCTGACGTCGCCGCTCGCGTTATGCGACTATCGGAAGACCCCGACGTGTCGCCGAAACAAATGGCCGACACCGTGGAAACGGACCCTGCGATTGCGACCAGACTCTTGAAACTGGTAAACTCTCCGTACTTCGGAATTCGCGGCACTGTGAATAGCATTCCGCAGGCGTTGGTTTTTCTTGGTGTCTCCAATTTGCGCAACCTTGTACTCTCTACATGCGTTATGGATCTCTTTGGACAAGATGGCCAAGTGGGATCCTTCGTCAGGCGCGACTTGTGGGTGCATTCCATGGCAACGGCAGTCGCGGCTCGTGAACTTTCTCGAACCATGCGCGTTACTGATCCGGAAATTGCGTTTACCGCGGGTCTGATACATGACGTCGGTAAGGTTGTCTTGGATCAATTCTTCCACGACGACTTTATCAAGATCGTAAAATTGATGGATGAGCATAATGCGGTAATGATTGACTCGGAAATCGCCATCTTGGGGATTGATCATGCGGAAATCGGCCACTACTTGACGCAACGGTGGTCGTTGCCGGAAGTCCTACAAGATGCTGTCGGTTACCACCACTCACCACGCGACGCACAAAAGAATCAGAAACTGCCCGCGCTTATCGGGTATGCAGATCAAGTTGTGAGGATTCTGAAAATCGGCAACGGTGGAGGTGAGCTGCCTATATTGGACGCGGAGTTTGAAGCCGTGTTGCCGTTACCTGACGGCGGACTGGACAAGCTTTGCGAAGATCTTGGAGAGCAACTGGCAGTACAAGTCGAGTCCATCTCTTCTGTTTAACAAGCTATGGAACTTCCGTTCAGCATTGCTTCGATTGAATACTTCATTCTGATCTTTATACGAATTTCGGCTGCGCTAGCGGTGCTGCCGATTTTCAAACATCGTTCTATTCCGGCCGCGCTCAAGGCCGGGCTGGCGCTTTCATTAAGCCTTCTCATCGCACCGTCGGTGGAACCTATTCAACCGATGGCAAGTGGTGGCATCGCTGGTTATCTGGTTATGGGAGTCAGCGAATCGTTGTGTGGGTTTCTCATGGGTTTTGCGGGGCAGTTTGTTTTTTATGCGATTGAGATTTGTGGTCGAATCTTAGGTTTACAATCCGGACTTTCAATTGTCGCAACGATAGATCCCAATAGCGAAGTGCAGAGCGACTTACTTACGCAAGTTTATGAATTGATGGCAGTACTTGTGTTTCTCTCTCTGGACGGCCATCTCATGATGATTCAAACTCTTCGTGCAAGCTTCGACACAATTGCCCTCGGAGCGGTGACATTAGACGGCAGACTTGCGGAGTGGTCAGTTACGCAAGCCGGCATCGTGCTGGGTCGCGGGATTCAGTTGGCGGCGCCGATGATGGTAACATTGTTTCTAAGTGATGTGGCACTGGGTATTTTGACGCGAGTCGCGCCGACTATGAACGTGTTCGTGCTCGGCTTTCCTCTCAAAGTAGGAATCACACTACTGTTCGCATCCCTGACAGCGGGAACGATTGCCGGAATCTTCGCAACGCAGTATACGGAGTTTGCGATCGAGTTGCCGGGATTTTTGAAAGTGTTATCCGGAAGATAAGGAATGTTTGAGCGCGACTCGAAGACAGAAAAACCCACACCGCGGCGGCGGCAGGAGTCGCGAGAAAAGGGATCGGTAGCTCGGTCACAGGACTTGAACTCTGCCGTGCTGCTTTTGGGAGCGGCGTTGACGTTATCGGCTTTCGGCGCGGGAATCATTGACGGCTTAGGTCAAATCCTAACGGGAATGATACGCAAGTCGGCGCTGGTTCAGTTTGATGAGAACTACGCGATACCTATCGTCAAACAGCAAATTTACGCAGTCGCGAGGCTTCTTCTTCCGTTTCTTGTATCGATATTGATCATTGGCGTGCTGGTGAATGTGGCCCAAGTCGGCTTCAAGCCTTCCTTGAAAGCTGCGGCGCCGCAATGGAAGAGACTGAATCCAATATCGGGATTCAAGCGGTTCGTTTCAGTACGCGCTTTGGTCGAGTTGGGCAAGAGCATTCTGAAACTTTTATTTGTCGGCTTTGCTCTGTACATATCGTTAAAGACTGCTTCGCTCCAAACTCCGTGGCTCTTTTTCATGCCTACGGATCAGGTGATCAGTGAAATGGGAAGACTCTTAGACAACCTTTTTATCGCAGCCGCGCTGGCGCTGCTGTTGATCGGTCTTGCGGACTTCGTGTATCAACGGTATGACCACGAGCAATCTTTGAAGATGACCAAAGAGGAAGTCAAAGAAGAAGCTAAACAGCAGGACGGCGATCCCAAGATCAAAGGCAAGATTCGAGAACTAATGATCAGGTCGAGCCTGAAGCGTATGATGAAGAACGTGCCTGAGGCGGACGTCATCATCACAAACCCCATTCACCTTGCTGTCGCGATTAAATATGATCGAGAAAAGTCCTCGGCACCGATTGTCGTGGCCAAAGGTGCGCGCAAAGTCGCCGAACGTATTAAAGAAATCGCGGCTGAAAATGGGATTCCCATCGTCGAAAACAAGCCTCTCGCCCGTGCCTTATTCAAATCAGTAGACATCGGTATGGAAATTCCAGTGGAACTCTACAAAGCCGTGGCAGAAGTGTTAGCCTACGTCTATCGCCTCAAAAACAGATTCTTCGGAGTAGCTTAATCTAAATGAACGCTGCAGCAACCACTAAGCCTGTTGCCAGCAAGAAGGGAAGCTCCTTCGGCAAACTGTTGAAGCAGAGCGACGTGATGATGGCGATCGCGTTGGTCGGGATCGTCGTTGTGATGATCATTCCGATTCCCGCGTTCTTGTTGGACATCGCTTTAGCGTGTTCGATTTCGCTCTCATTGGCAGTGTTGTTGACGGCGTTGTATGTAGAGGAGCCGCTAAAATTTTCCGTATTCCCAGGCTTGTTGCTGGTCGTTACACTCTTCAGACTGGCGCTAAACATTGCGAGTACGAGATTAATCTTGGGTGAAGGCGATGCAGGCGCGATAATCACGGCATTCGGTAATTTCGTCGTCGGCGGAAACTACTTCGTTGGCTTGGTGATTTTTATCGTGCTGGTTATCATCAACCTTATCGTGATTACGAAAGGGTCGGGCCGTATCGCAGAAGTCGCGGCCCGCTTCACTTTGGATGCCATGCCAGGTAAACAGATGGCGATTGACGCCGATCTCAATCAAGGTATGATTGACGAAGTCGAAGCCCGCAAGCGCCGCGAAAAAATCTCGCGTGAAGCGGACTTTTATGGTGCGATGGACGGTGCCTCAAAATTTGTGCGCGGAGATGCCGTGGCAGGATTGTTGATCACCGCAATCAACATCATCGGCGGATTCGCGGTCGGTATGGTGCAGATGGGTATGTCGTGGCAAGACTCCGCGTCGTCGTTTACGATTCTCACGGTCGGTGATGGTTTGGTCTCGCAAATCCCCGCGCTGTTGATTTCTGTCGCCAGCGGTATCATCGTCACGCGTGCGGCTACTGAAGGAAACCTCGGCTCAGACATCACAAGCCAGTTGCTTGGCTATCCACGCGCGCTATTCATTTCGTCAGGTGTGCTTGCCTTGTTTGCTGTAACTCCGGGTTTACCGGCGCT
This sequence comes from uncultured Alphaproteobacteria bacterium, assembly GCA_964530625.1. Classification (GTDB taxonomy): domain Bacteria; phylum Electryoneota; class RPQS01; order RPQS01; family RPQS01; genus JABWCQ01. The sequence continues at coordinate 66,516 of CAZHAK010000005.1, forward strand.
TCCGTTTTTCGTATTGTCCGCATCAACGTTTGCGTTGGCGCGAGTCAGTAGCGCAAAACAAAAGGATGCCGCTGAAAAACATGATGGAGACAAGCTGCCAGTTCCGAAACCTCAAGATCGTTTGGAAGATTACGTCCTTGTTGATCCGCTTGAAGTCCAGATTGGCTACGGCTTGATTCCGCTAGTGGAGGGCGGGCCGGGTGGTGACTTACTTGATCGTATCACGGTCTTACGTAAGCAGATGGCGGGCGACTCGGGATTTGTGATTCCGCCAGTGCGTATTCGTGATAACACGCAACTGGCGCCGAATCTCTACATTATTCGCATTCGCGGAAGTGAGGCGGGTAGGGGAGAGGTCCGGCCCGGCATGTTGATGGCGTTGTCAGGCGGCGAAGGCGGAATGAAAATTGAAGGTATTCCGACTCGAGATCCGAGCTTTGGACTCCCTGCTATATGGATTACACGCGAACAAAAAGAGCTTGCGCAGTCTCGCGGTTACACCGTGGTTGAGGCTGCGGCGGTTGTTTCGACGCACCTGTCCGAACTCTTAAAGGTCGAAGGCTATCGCTTAATGTCCCGCGAGCTTGTGCAAGAGTTACTGGACGCGGTCAAGCGTACGCATAAGGCGTTGATTGAGGAATTGATTCCCGGTCAATTGGGTGTAGGTCAGGTGCAAAAAGTCCTGCAAAATCTCTTGCGCGAGGGCCTGCCGATTCGTGACATGGCTACCATTCTGGAGACGCTTGCCGACTATGCACCCATGACCAAAGATCCAGATTATCTCACTGAAGCCGTGCGCTCGTCACTGGCTAAGGTCATCGCCGAGAAATACGAAGACGAGCCGGGTAACCTTTCGGCGCTTACCATGGAACCAAAACTCGAGCAAATGATTTCGGACGGTCTGCGTACCGCAGCCAAAGAGGGTTCTGAGTTTACTTTGCCGTCCGCCGTGACCCAGCGTTTAATCGCGACACTAAAGCAATTGGCGCAGGGCATGTTGAACCGCGGCTTCCAACCTATCGTTATCACTGCTCCGGGTACTCGAGGCTTTTTGAAAAAACTACTTGAAGTCGATCAACCCAGCCTGATTGTGCTTTCGACTGCGGAATTGCCGCCCTCGACGAAGATTCAGCCGATGGGAATCGTAAAGATTGAAGGATAACTTCCCATGAGTCCACAAACTTTCACTGCGCGTAGCTTCTCCGAAGCCCTTGCCAAGATCAAGAATGAGATGGGGGACGGCGCTATCATCCTCAGGTCCGAGAAGAAATCCTCAGCCGGATCGTTCGGGTTGGGGGGTAGAGAATTCTTCGAGGTGACCGCAGTCGATGCCCGCGAAGTTAAAGCGGATGTTGAAAGTGGCACCGAGTTTGCCAATGAATTGAATGTGCACCTTAAAGATGACAACAAAGGCCGCCCGCAGGCCAGCCAAACATACGAACTTGCGCTTCTGAGGGCAGAGGTCACGGCCTTGCGCGATCAGCTGTCCGATCTTGTTAAGCACTTTAAGTACAGTAATTTGCCGTCAATGCCCGAGGCCTTGTCCCGTTCCCTGACGCGAATGACAGAGGCTGGAATCGAACGCGAACTGGCAACGGACCTGAGTGCCGAAGCACTGGTTCAACTTGGGCCGGAAGCCCTTATGTCCTCGGAAGATATTTCCACATTTGTTATAGCAAAGATGGGCCAGATTGCGCCGCCTGCCGCCAATCGAGTCATGTCCCGGGCCGGAAAGCCCTATAAGATTGCACTGGTAGGAGCGCCTGGAGCCGGCAAGACTTCGACCCTACAAAAGCTTGCGACCGACCCCGAGTGCTACGGGAAAATGAAGATCGGGTTGCTCTCATTGGACACTCACCGCTTGGCGGCAATTGACCAGTTGAAAGTGTTTGCGCGTGTCTCCGGACTCCCGATGGAAGTCGCGTATCAGCCCAAGGACATTAGAGCAGCTCTGCTCAAGCTGTCGAACTGCCAAGTTATTCTGATTGACACTCCGGGCTGTTCGCCCAGCGAAGACCAGCGCCTGTCCGAGTTGACAACGCTCCTCGATGCCATTGAACCGGACGAAACGCACTTGATGCTGAACGCTACATCACGCGTTGGCGAGCAAACCTCTGTAGCCAGGCTGTTCCAGCAACTGGGTATAACTCACCTGAGCTTGACTCGACTGGATGAATCGCATCAGCCGGGCGCGCTGGTTACCATTTCTCAAAATACGAAAAAACCGTTAGCGTGGCTTACCTGCGGACAGAAGTTCGTTGGAAACATCGAACGATACAGTCACACCTGGCTGCGTTCCAGAATGTTTGATTTCGAATGGCCCACAAACGATTATACTCCCCTTAAAACTGCCTCGATGTCTATGTAACACTTGTTATGGCGAAGAAACCTACCTCAGCCTTGCATGATCTCCTTGTTTCACTTCGCCGGGTCGTCGTCCTCTTAGTGACGGCGTTCGCCCTCGCGATGGAATGGCCACTCTACGTCGTCGCCCTACGGGCATTGGCTCTTTGGGCTGTGTTGGTCGTGCTGTCACAGACGGCAGAAATTCTGTTTCAATACTTAAGCCATCGGGCTAGACTTCACGATCCCTCGCACGGAGGAGCGGAAGCGAGCGGAGGAGCGACCGGCTCCTGAGTCCTGACTTATGAAAGCCATCAACACCGCCGCTAAGTGCTGGGAAGCCTACGTTCGCAACCAAAGTCCGGAGCTGCGCGAGCAACTCCTGATGGAATATCTGCCTATGGTGCGTCGAATGGCGACGAGGTTTTTAGGAACGCTGCCGCGAAGCGTCAGACTTGACGATCTGGTCTCTGCTGGAGTGATGGGATTGCTTGCGTCCATTGACAATTTCGACCCGTCCTTGGGAATCAAGTTTGAAACATACGCGATGACACGCATTCGTGGAGCAATGGTGGATAGTCTAAGAGAACTCGATTGGGTGCCGCGCTCGATTCGCGCTAAGGCACGTAAACTCGAGCAAGCTGTAGATCAAATCACTCGTAAACTCGGTCGCTCGCCGGAAGACGCGGAACTGGCGGAGCATCTTGAGCTTGACGTCGAGGAATACCGTACGTTGCTTGACGAAGTTAATGTCGCGGTCTTGTTGTCGTTGGATGACACGCTGAAGGGACAGGATGGCAGCGAATCTTCACTCGCCGATTCGACACCTGACAACACCTTGACGGGCCAGGATGAAAAACTCGAAGATCAAGAGGTTCGTGACTTGCTCGTGGATGGATTGCGCGGAATGCCGGAGCAAGAACGATTGGTGGTCGCGCTCTATTACTATGAAGAATTGACGCTTAAGGAAATCGGAGAGATCCTCGGATTGACCGAATCCCGCGTTTCGCAAGTACATTCCAAGGCCTTGCTTGTCCTGCGCGCGCGAGTTAGATCGCGCCTTTCAAGTTAATCCTTTTTTCACTGACCGACGGAGGAAACATGTTCCGACCGATCAACAGTGACGATCACACAGCGTTCAGGCCACCCTCTGAACACGTCAAGCGAACTGATCCTACGCACCGAGTACAAAAGCGCGATTACTCGTACGAAATCGAGCAGGTACAGGACGAGGATAAAGAACATAAAGAGAAACGCGAAGAGCCTTTCGGCGAAGACACGTTCGAGTCTTCCGCTGAAGGCCAGGACTTGCAGAACTCCGCAGACGACAAAACAGAGCAACCGCGAACTCCTCCTGCTTCCGGACATGTTGACGTTCAAATCTAAACTCATACTCATAATTCACTTCCTGACCGCCGGAGTTGCTTCGGTTCACGGTGAAGAACTTTTGTCCGTGCGATTTGGCTCCCATCAAGGGTTTGATCGCATGGTCTGCGAGCTTTCTGGCTCCGCAGAGTACGATGTCATTGTATTGGCCGGAGGCATCGTAGAATTGCATTTGCGAGGTGTTGTCGTCAGCGAAAAATTCTTTTTGCCCAAACTTCCATCGCAAATCAAACTCCTGAGCAGTGTTGAAGCCTTTCGTGAAGGCGAAGGTCATGTTGTATTGGAGGTGCGCGGTATTGAGCCGCTCCATGCAAAGACAACCGAGCTTCGCGGACAGTCATGGCGATTGGCGATTGATTTATCCAAACTAAGCGAACAACCGCTTCAGCCCGCACTGTCCGCGCCGGACACCGTGTCTACGTCGAAACCAACTCCAAAACCAGCTCTGCACGACGATGAAGTCCCATATGTCCCCGGGGATCGTCCCATTGAAACAATACTCGCTAACGATCATTCCAGTCACGATTCCTCAAATGAATCGCATTTGTTGGATCAAGTTCAGAAGGACAGTGTTAACCCCGAGGATAAGTCAAAGGTAATTGACCACGCGTCGATGCTGGCATCAGATAGTCTGAAGGCGCTCGAGGTGCTTGCCGAATTCTATGACATCGTGGGCGATACGCTAGTTGCAAAGGATTACGCGAAACTCTATCTCGACAAGAGGCGAGGTATAGTCAGACCAACAGATGATCACGGAAGCCGCGCGGCAATTCCGCTGTGGCTAATGATTGCCGTGGCTGTCGTTTCTGGTATGGTTGGCGGATTTATTGGCGGCAAACTGCGTTTGCCGTCAGGTGGACTCAAGTTGCCGAATTTGAACTTCAAGATTCCGCTAACGGGTCGCTCGAAAGAGAAGGGTCCGTTCGATGCCGCGGATCAGATTGAAGAAGACATACAATCTCTTGATCGCGCTGTCGCGTCAGAGAAATCCAAGACCGCCAAACAACCTCCGAAAGCAGAAGCAAACCCTGGGGCCAAAGAAGCGCCCGTACCCAAGCCTGTGAAAAGGGAAAAGGAAGCTCTAAAGGGAGTTCCTCAAGACGTTCTGGATGAGGCAGAAAAGAGTCTCCCAGCTGATGATGAGGCGGAGAACGTCGAAGATGCAATGAAGGAATCCCTGATGGATCGCCGCGTCAAGCGTGTGCTCGAACTGTCGGCGGAAAGCAAATCGCTTGCAGAAATTGCCCAGGAGCTGGATATGGGGCAGGACGAAGTAAAGTTAATTCTTGACTTGCATTCATAAGGTAAGCTGTGTCACACCAATTTATTCCGCTCAGAGTCGGCGAAATCGTTACTACAAAAGTTCGCCGCAAACTTTCCTCGTCCCGCGTTCTAATTGATCTGAAAGGCAGAGTGCTCGTCGCCGACCCTGAACAACCGATTGACGTAGGTGACCCGATCACTGTCCAAGTGCTTGCCATCAATCCCCGCATCAGGCTTAGGCTTCTGCCGCCCCCTCCCAGCGAGTCGTCGCATAATTTCCCCCTCGACCTCCGTACCTAATCACTAAAGATCCGATCGGCCCGGTCCCGGCACTTTGTGCCTGAGAGCTTTTCTCATCATTCATTTCCGTTCCATTCTGTCTTGCTAAGCTCTTGTATTCGAGTAGGTTAACTGACATTGTAGTTTGCCTGAACTTGCTATACTATCTGGCACCATCCTTGCAAGTATTTTGCTCGGGTAATATAACTCGCTATGATAAAAGGCATCTACAACTCCGGAGCGGCCATGCGCGCAGGTCTCTTGCGCCAGGACGTGACCGCAAACAATCTCGCGAATGCTTCGACCTCCGGGTATAAGCAGGATCGTTTCGTGCTCGAACAACAAGTTGACGGCAACAAGGTCGGTGCATCGCGCGATTTACTGAACGCCGTCAAAGGATCGAGCTATGTGAACTTCAGTTCCGGTCCGTTGGAATCAACGGAGTCCGCGCTGGATTTCGCGCTGCAAGGTCAAGGTTTTTTCGTCGTTGCCGATGACGAAGGGACTTTCTACACGCGCAATGGCCGCCTGGATCGAAATGCTGATGGTGAACTCGTGGACGCGAATGGGCGGCGTGTGCAAGGAGTAGGTGGCAACATCACACTTCCTCCCGGCATCGTCACTCTGGCTGATGACGGGAGTATTTCAGTGGATGGCGTGGCCATTGATAAACTGCGTGTCGTTGAATTTGACGATACTGGCGCTCTCAGGAAGAGTGGCGAAAATTTGTTCAGCGATCCCGACGGTACGGCAGGCGAGCGTGAAGCGATCCGCACGAACGTGCAGCAAGGATTTCTTGAACAATCCAACGTGGACGCCGTGCGCGAAATGGTGGAAATGATTGCCACCTCGCGCCACTATGAAGCAAGTTCCCGTCTCATGACGGTGCAGGACACATCTCTTAATCACGTTGTCAACGACATCGGAAGAGTTTAACACATATCACTTATGATCAAAGCACTCTATACCTCCGCGTCCGGTATGCACGCACAACAAAAGAACCTCGACAATACCGCGAGCAACATTTCGAATGCGAACACGACCGCTTACAAGCGCAGCCGCATCGAGTTTCAAGATCTGATCTACGAAAATGTGCGCATCCCGTCGCCCACTGATCAAGGCACATCACTACCGGTGCCGCTGCAAATCGGCGGGGGAACTCGCGTGGTGGCTAGTGTCAAGAATTTTGAAATGGGCACACCGCAAGAAACTGGGAATCCGCTGGACCTGATGGTGCGCGGTGACGGCTTCTTCCAAGTGTTAATGCCGGACGACACAGTCGGGTTTACGCGCGACGGATCGTGGAAACTGACGGCCGAAGGACAGCTCGTGAATGCGCAAGGATTGCCGATGGAGCCGCCGATTAATATCCCGTCCGACGCGACATCCGTCATGATTTCTCCTGAAGGCCGCGTCTCGGTGATGACACAAGGCACCGTTGATCCAACAGAAATTGGACAAATTGAGCTTGCGCGCTTCGTCAATCCTGCAGGACTGCTGAATGACGGCGGAAATGTTTACACGCAATCCGTTTCTTCAGGTGATCCACTGACCGCCACGCCCGGCTCGGACGGCACCGGAATTCTCGAACAGGGTTATCTGGAGTCATCGAACGTGAAAATCGTCAATGAAATGATCAATTTGATCACGGCCCAGCGCGGCTATGAGCTCAACTCGCGCGCCATCCGCACCGCTGATGATATGATTAACATCGCGACGCAGTTGAAACGGTAATGAGATATAGTGGGCTGCTCATTCTCTGTCTCTTTGCGGACATGGCCGTCGCTCAAGACTATTCGATTCTTGAAAGGCTTGTCTCTCTGACATGGCAGCCGCACGAAGTCACATGTACGTGGAGCCCGGTCTTTGGTGATCCTGACAAATTGGGGTCTTTGAGAAACATCGAGCCGGTGAACTTACTGGAAAGTTGTTCACATGGCGCGCTGACGCTTACGCTGCAAGGCGAAGACTCGAGCGGCAAGCTGCTTCGAGTGACGTACAAAGGCAAAGCGAGAGTTTTCGGACAGGCCTTCAGTGTCTGCCAGCGAGTCAGCATCGGCGAAGAAGTAGAAACTGGCAATGTTTGTCCGACGGAGAGCGAATTGAGCAATCTGCGATCCGCAGCACTGCTCGATACCGCCGAGATCATCGGAAAGCTCGCTGTTCGTCCGCTGGTTCCCGGCAAAGCAATCTTGGCGACCGATCTCCGTCCGCAACCCGTGATTCAATCCGGCGATCTGGTCGTGCTGATTTGTGAAAAAGGTGGAGTGAGGGTGAGCGTGGAGGGGATTGCCATGAAAGAGGGCGGCATCGGGGAAACCATTCCTGTGCGTGTTCCTGAAGTTGAAAAGAACCGGCTTAAAGGAGTCATACAAAATGATGCAACGCTGCGTTGGATTCATTAGCCTAATAGGCTTGACCTTGATTGCGCATGCCGCCGATGTGAGAGACCGCGGAATCGCACCTTCAATGTACAGCGACTGTATCGCCCGAAATGTCGGAGACCAGTTGACCATATTGATTATCGAAAACTCACTTGCGTCTGCTTCAGCCCGCACGAACACTAAAGGCGAATTTGACGCCGAAGTCTCCGCTGGAGGCTCCGGCGCGCTTGATTTTATTCCTTTGCTGTCTGGCAACGGTTCAACGAAAAGCGAGCACAAAGGTACCGGCTCAACCAGTCGCCAAGGAACTTTGCGCGCTAGTCTGGTGACTCGCGTCGTTGAGGTTCTGCCAAACGGAGACCTGCGCATTGAGGGACAAAAATCGGTGGTCATCAACGGCGAAAAACAATTGACAATTCTGTCCGGCACGGTGCGTCAACAAGACATCACTCCGGCAAACACGATTACGTCAGACCTGATCGGCGACGCCGAAATCTCCTATAAAGGCAAGGGCGTGTTGGCAAACACCGAACGCCCCGGTATCTTCGCGCGTATTTTCGATTGGATCTTCTAATGCGAACTACTTTTGTTACTGTCCTGATGCTTTCCTGGACCGCATTTGCTGGAGTGCGAGTCGGTGACATGACCAACTATCCGAATACAACTCCGGTAACGCTCACAGGCTACGGATTGGTCGTCGGACTCGCAGGTACGGGTGATGGCAGCAAATCTACCTTCACGCCGCAGACTTTCGCCAGCATGTTGAAGCAATTCGGCATCGAAGTCGCTCCTGGAGATCTAAAACTCAAAAACGTCGCGGCTGTGATGGTGTCTTGTGAGATGCCCGCTGGTGCGCGCCGTGGTTCCCGCTTGGATGCATTGGTCTCCTCGCTTGGCGATGCTACCAGTCTGCAGGGTGGAACGTTACTGCGAGCGGTACTGAATGATCCTTGGGGCACTCCGATTGCGGAAGTTCAGGGACCCATATCGATCGGCGGATTCAATTTTGAAACAGGCGGCACTCGCGTCTCACGCAATCACTCAGTAGCAGGACGTATTCCCGGCGGCACGGTGCTGTTTGACGACGGACCGGAGTTACCTGCGCCCGCTGACAGCTTTGTCTTGATTCTCGAACAGCCCGATCTGCGTGCGGCCGTCAACGTAACCAAGTCGATCAACCAGATATTCGTCGGTTCGGCGCGAACGGCTGACCCGTCCATGATTGTTGTGCATGTGCCCGATATGTTTCAGTCGCAAAGCGACCGCTTTGAGTTTCAGTCCATCATAGAAGAGATTGAAATTGAGCCGGCGGGAACGGACAAAATTGTCATCAACGAGCGCACCGGAACGATTGTTATCGGGACCGCAGTCTCTCTGCTACCAACCGCGATTGCACATGGCAATTTGACGGTTGAAATAACCGAACGTCCTGTTATCAGTCAACCGTATGCATTTGGCCAAGGCGAGACCGTCATAGAAAGTCAAAGCACGATTACCGTCGAGAATGCCGGTGAAGGCTTGAAAGAGATTGCCGGAGCGGCGTCCGCCGGTGAAGTTGCGCGAATGCTGAATTCATTGGGAGTGTCACCCCGTGACATGATTGCAATTTTTCAAGGACTGAAAGCAGCCGGCGCGTTGCGTGCCGAATTGGTGATCATCTAATGAAAATCCCTGAACTTCATGCATTCCTGCCGATCACAAAGATGCAGGACAAACCGAATAGTGAAGCTGCACTTAAAGGCGCGGCTGAGGGTTTCGAGACGCTGCTGACGCATCAACTTGTGCAGGAGTTACAAAAAGACCTCGAAGGGGAATCGCTGTTCGGAAGCGGAGTGGAAGGTAACACGATCGGCGCAATGGCAGAGTGGGAACTCGCAGGTCATCTCGCCAAGTCACTCGACCTGGGAGTGCTGAAGCAATTGCAGGCGGCTACCGCAAGAAAGGATAACAAGTGAGTCCTGAATCACATGATTTCGTTCGTGAGCTAGGCTGCCTAAAGATTCACATTCAGCGTTTGGAGCAACAGCTACGCCGCAACGAACTCTCCGGAATCGAAGGAGAATCCACCCAAGTTGAAGCGACGCTTGTCAGGCTGCTGCGCTCACAGCGGGCGCTGCCACGCAACGAGCAGCAGCAAATGCGCCGCCGCTTCGTTGCTGTACGCCAAGATGCGCTCCGTACTCTCGAAATCTCCCGACGTATTCTTGACGAAAGCCTGCGAGCGACCGTGGAGATGCTGGAAATTATTGAGGCGAATAGCAATTACGACGGACGCAAGGGCGGGCATAACATTATGATTGACCGAAAGGCATAGATGAGCACGCTTTCAAACATACTCGAGCAAGGTCGCCGCGCGCTACAAGTGCAACAGATAGCCATGCAAGTGATTGGACACAATACATCCAACGCAGGCTCGGTGGGCTATTCTCGCAGACGCCTCGATTTGGGGACGGCTCCTCCCGGTCAAACAGGGCAGTGGGGAGTAGGATCAGGCGTTGACATCAATCAACTGGGCCGGGTTCGCGATAGTTTGCTTGATACACAAATTCGCAGCAACACGAGCGTCGCATCGTACTGGTCGTCACGCGAAGATCAATTGGGAAGAGTGGAAGAGACCTTTAATGCGCTGGGAAGTAACAATCTAGGAAAGCTGATGGACGACTTTTGGCAAGGTTGGCATGACTTGGCAAATGACCCGGAAAGCAATACACCACGATTTGCCCTCAGAGATCGTGCGCAGGCGTTGATCAGCTCGCTTAAGCGTGTCCACGACAATCTTAATGGACAATTAGAAGAAGCCAACGCGCGAATTGCCGACAGCGCTCAACAAATCAATAATTTGACGTTGGCGATCGCAGAGCTAAATGTACGGATCATCCAAGGGGAACTTGGAGGCCATGAAGCATCCGATTTGCGTGACTCGCGTGATTTGTTAGTTGAGCAGCTTGCGAACATCACAGACCTAACGGTTCAAGAGCAAGCCAACGGCACGATACACGTTTATAGCGCAGGACAGATTATCGTTCAGGGAGATCTTGCTGTACCTGTCCGCATAGACAGAGTTGCCACAGACCCCAAGAACAACGTTGTGCTGACGTTGGGAAGCTCACCACTTCCGTGGACGCCTCAAGGCGGAGAGCTTGGAGCGCTGTTCGAGCAGCGAAACAAGGTGCTTCCGCAACTCATGTCAAAGCTTGATCAGTTTGCCAGAGAGTTCACACAATCCATCAATGCTGTTCATGCACAGGGCTGGGGACTCGACGGGACACAGGGACATGACTTTTTCGCATCCGACGTCACCGGAGTACATGACTTGAGATTGTCTACTTCCGTTTTGGAAGATGTCAATCATATTGCTGCGTCATCTAGCGAGAACGCGCCTGGAGACAACTCACTTGCGCTTGCCATTGCAGAAATTCAGGGCCAAACGTCAAGTACTGGAGAAACCCTCGATCAAATGTTGCGTAATATACCCCTTGAAGTGGGCAGTACGCGCGCTGCTGCCATTCAACAGCGGGATGTGGAGTCAGCTGTATTGGACAACGCCATCAGCAGGAGAATGTCAATCAGCGGAGTTAGTCTTGATGAAGAAATGGCAAGACTGATCGAAACGCAAAAAGCCTATGAAGCAGCGGCGAAGATTGTGCAGACCGTTGATCAGATGATGGACACGATCTTAAACCTCAAGCAATAATATGAGAGTTTCACATCTTCAACAGCATCAAAGATTCGTGAATGATGTAGAGCAACGTCTCTACAACATGTCGCGCATTCAACAGGAGCTCGGGACGGGGTTGAGATTGTTTCAACCTTCGGAGGATGTCGTCTCTGCGAACTCTGCACTAGGAGCACGCTCTCAGTTAAGCTCCATTGCTCAATATCAGCGCAACATTGAGAATGGTCAAGGTTTTGTTTCGGCTGCCGACAGTAAGCTGACATCCATCGTTAATTTAGTTAATGAGATTGACGCGCTCGCGCTCTCTGTCGACAATGATCACGTCACACCCGAGGATCGATCCTTCGCCGCGCAAGAGATGAACCAGAAGTTAGAAGCCCTACTCGAATATGCAAATGCACAGTTTGGGGACAAATACTTATTCGGTGGGCATGGCACATTGAGAACGCCATTTTTGGCTGAGCGCAATGACCAGGGACTGATTATTAACGTGGGAACCGAGTCTAATTCTTTAGACGGCCGAATCTACCGCATGATTGACAAGGACGAAAGCGTGGCGATAAACGTTACGGGCGACCGCCTCTTTCAACCGATTGGCGAAGAGAACACAGCGTCCGACTTGTATTATGTGATCAGAAATCTGCGGGACACCATTGCAAACAACAACGTCCCGCCTGAAGGCCAGGAAGACGCGTTGAGTACGCATGTGCTTCGAGAAAACCTTGATGCTATCAGAAACCGAATCATCGAGCAACAAACTTACGTGGGCTCCCTAAATCAACGCCTGAGTAACAAACTGAGTGAACTAAGCGCCATCGAAATTGACTGGACGGATCGTCTCGAGGAAGCACAGGGGGTTGAAATGACCGACTTGGTCAGCAGGCTCGCGGTTGAAGAAGGAGTTTACAACGCACTCGTAGCCATTCAGTCACGAGTATTGTCCCGTTCACTAATTGATTATATGGGGTAACATGGCGAAACGCGCGTTAATCACCGGAATCACGGGTCAAGACGGAAGCTACCTTGCGGAGCTTCTCCTAAGTAAAGGCTACGCCGTATTCGGCATGGTCAGACGTTCAAGCACGGAAAACTTCTCGAGAATAGAGCACTTGCGTGAGCATATCACACTTCTGCAAGGTGACTTGCTTGATGCAAACTCACTTGAAAAAGTACTCAAAACTTCAAAGTCCGACGAAATCTACAATCTTGCGGCTCAAAGCTTTGTACCTGCGTCGTGGGAACAGCCTATCTTAACTGGCGAATTCACGGCCTTAGGCGTCGCCCGCTTACTTGAAGCCATGCGCACCGTATGTCCTGATGCGCGTTTTTATCAAGCATCGTCGTCAGAAATGTTCGGCAAAGTTCTAGAAGTGCCCCAAAGCGAAACTACTCCCTTTTATCCGCGCAGTCCGTATGGAGTGGCCAAAGCCTACGGCCATTACATTACGGTCAATATGCGCGAATCATACGATCTCTTCGCTGTAAGCGGAATTCTGTTCAATCATGAGTCTCCACGACGCGGATTAGAATTTGTCACAAGAAAAATATCAAGAGCCGTCGCTTCAATTAAATTAGGCCTGCAGAAGCACCTTGAGTTGGGGAACCTGGACGCGCGGCGTGACTGGGGATTCGCCGGCGATTACGTTGACGCCATGTGGCGCATGTTACAGCAAGATCGTCCAGACGACTTTGTCGTGGCGACGGGGGAGACACACAGCGTCCGCGAATTTGTTGACGCCGCGTTTTCATCTGTTGACTTGAATCCAGAAATCCATGTCCGCGTTCGCGCCGACCTAATTAGACCGGCCGAAGTTGACTTGCTTGTCGGCGATCCCCGCAAGGCGATCTCGACTCTCAATTGGAAGCCCGCGGTTAAATTTGATGGCTTGGTGGAAATGATGGTGCGAGCTGATTACGATGATCTGGTGCGTCAGCACAAACCGATGCGCTTGATAAATTCTACCACCACGACTGTACAAAGGCCGCGTCGTCGAAAGCTCGTTGCTGAAAAGGCCTAACTCTCTTGAAAGTAACAGAGCAATCATTACGCTCGCTCGCTGCTGAAATTGAGGCAAACCCGAGTTGCTTTGACAAGAGCCAGCAGTTTTGGGGCCACTACTATCGCACATCTGCGAATCTTGGCGATGCGTTAAGTGAATTCTCATTGGTGCGTGCAAGCTTTCCCGCGTGTTTTGCCTTGCACGGTTGGTACCCTTACTTTCATCAGCGGGCAGAAACTTTGTTAGCAAGCGCCTCGCTTACCGACTTGAGTTCGGACTGTGTTTCGGAACTCGATAAGCTCCGGAAAAGATATGCGGCTTTTGCCGGGAGTTTCAGATGCAAACCAAGCAGTCACGGCGTCGTTGCCCAATCGTCGAGCAAGCGCGCGCTGACCATTGGTATTGACGTCAGACCACTCTCTATTCCCTCAAGCCGCAAACGCGGAATAGGACGCTATCTTATCAACACGTTGCGTGAGCTTGTGAACCAAGCGGGAGCACACAAGTTAGTCCTGTTTACGGACATGTCAACCATTGATAATGAAATGCGCTCAGTGTTTCATTCGCCTGCCGTGAGTTACAGAAACATCGTTCCGAACTGCGACTACGATTTGGACGTGTTCTTGTTAACGGATCCCACTCCGATGATGACTGGGCGGCGCGTGTCACAATTGCCGATTGCAAGCTGCGCATGGATGTCCATAATTTATGACTTTATTCCGCTCGAGTTTCCCGAACTGTACTTGCGTGGCAACACGGTGTTGGTGGACGAATACCTTGAGAACATTGAAACTGTCGCTTCCAGAGCCCAAGCTGTGTTTCCAATTTCCCGCTATGTCGCCGAGCAATGCGAATCCCTGTTTGGCCTGTCAGCGGAACGAGTGATCCCGATTTACGGTGGTGTTGAAGACAGATTTTTCGAGTCTGCTGAATCAAGTGCCGAGATCCGCAGAAAAATCGGAAGTAACTACTTCCTCTATGTCGGTGGCGCGGATGCGCGCAAGAACATCGCTGGGTTGGTCGCTTCCTTTGCTAAGGCTGTTGATAGTTTGCCCAATGGATCAAAACTTGTTCTCGCTGGTGAGATGACCCCAGACAAGACTCGACAGTTGCTTCAAGACATGCAGATAACTCAGCTTGACGGGCGAGTTGTTAGTTTAGGCAACGTCAGCGATGACGTACTAATCAAGCTCTATGCAAATGCACTGGCGACCGTATTCGTGTCACACAGTGAAGGATTAGGATTGCCTGCCCTTGAGGCCATGGCAGCTGGGTGTCCTGTCATAGCGTCAAAGACCTCGGCACTCGGTGAAACCGTAACGGATGCGGGACTCTTGGTCGATCCGTCCTCAAACGACGATATTGCCTCCGCAATGATCCGACTTTCGACTGATAATAGTTTACGAAGCAAATTGGTCGATCGCGGAAAACCATATGCACGAAAGTGGAAATGGCAAAACGTAGCGCGTGAACTTTTGAATGGGATCGAAAAGCACGCTACAAAGGCTAAGCGAACCACTGTGCCCGTGCGAAGGCTACGAGTCGCAATGCTGAATCGAGACAATGTGTGGTCTGCGCCGGGTGGCGATTCAAAGATCATGATGCAAATGAAACAGGCGGCTCAGCTTCGAGACATTGACGTAAGTTTTCCCGGTGCGCTCGATCAAGCTTACTCTGCCGATATCGTACACTTTGTCAACATGACTCTGCCCGCACCGCTTGATGCTGTCGCGAAATGGTCCTCAACATCGAAAAAGCCGCTGTTGGTGACCACGCTTTATGAAGATTGGCCGCGCTTTCTCAATGCCTCACATCAGGCATTTGGTGCGTACCACGCCTTTCTTGCCGGAAAGCTCTCATATGGTGCATTACAAGACATGCTGGTGCAACTTCAAGACGCTCAACCCGCTCCACGCGTCAATGTATCGCGTAGTATTGAGGCAGCAAGTCTCTTGCTGGCTTGCGGGGACTCTGAGGCGGCAAGACTAAGAAACGATTTTCCGAACGTAGCGGACCGCGTTACTGTCGTCCCCTTTGAAGTGAATGCTCCGTTAGCTGTGGAGCAAAAGACCATAGCGTCATTACGCGAGTCGCTGGGTCTTGACGAGTTTGTGTTGTGTATCGGACGGCTTGAAACGAGAAAAAATCAGCTCGCCTTGCTTGCCGCTCTGCACGACGAAAACATCCCGATCGTTTTTGCTGCCGGTGACTACACGCCGCATCCAAGTTACTCGGAAGCTGTTCGCAAATGGAAGCGTAAAGCGCCAGTTCGAGTCTTGGACAGAATGCCGTGGCATTTGATGTCTGTAGTCATTCGAGCAGCGGCGGTTCATGCTTTACCAAGTTTCTATGAGTTGCCCGGGCTGGTGCATCTCGAGTGCGCGGCTGCGGGCACTCCTATCGTAGCGGGTGAGTGGGGAGCCCTAAATGACTACTTTCCGGAAGCATGTTACCGGCCCTGTAACCCCTTGGACCTCGAGTCCATTCGCACGGCCGTTTTGAGCGCCTTACGGGAAGGAGCGAGTCCCGGCTCCGTTGAGATTGCAACAGGATATAGTCAAGCTCGACTCGCGGATGGATTGCACCGAGTTTATGAAAGCGCTGTAACCCAGCCAAAGAGAGTTCTAAATCAAACTATAGATACGATTCACGGCTCAAGGACGCCAAAAGTATTCGGAGGAATCCATGTCCCTGCCTAACTTCTCTACCACAAAGGACGTTTCGATCATCATCCCTGTCTATAATCGCTGCGATCTGACTGAACGATGCCTTGAATCAATTGCTAACAGTACGAATAAGGCAAATTACGAAGTCATCATCGTCAATAATGGATCCACGGATGGCACCGCCGAGCTGTTGGCGGTGATAGACGGCGACATAACGGTCATCAATAACAAAAGAAACGAAGGCTTTGCCGCTGCTTGCAATCACGGCGCTCGCATTGCAGCCGGTGAATACTTGCTGTTTTTGAACAATGATACGGAAGTTGATGATGGTTGCCTAGATATTCTGCTTGGTGCAGCTAAAGATCATCCCAACTGCGGAGCAGTTGGTGCAAAACTCGTCTATCCCACTGGAAAGACTCAGCACGCAGGTATCGCCATTAGTGAAGACGGCACTGCCTATCATATTTTCCAGAACTTCCCGGCATCACATAAAGCCGTTTCCACGTCACGCGAGATGATCGCCGTTACAGCCGCCTGTATGTTGATTGAGCGTCATGTGTTCGAATCTGTTTTTGGATTTGATGCGGCTTACCGAAATGGTTTTGAAGACCTTGACTTGTGCATGAAGCTAAAGCAAAAGGGCCTGACATGCTACTATTGTGCTGAATGTACTGTTATTCATCACGAAGAGTCGAGCGTAGGGCGTAAAGCGCATGACAAGGAAAACATGCTGCTGTTCGAATCGCGGTGGAGTGGCGTAGCATATCAAGACGATTTCAAACATCTGAAACCTTTTGGCCTTGCTGTACGTTGGGGTAAGAATGGTGGAGTCTATGAGACTCTTACGGAAAACGTACAAACTTCTGAGCTAAACGACCAGAGTGTACAAGTGATGCTTGACCTTGCACAAAAAAACTACGTTGAGGGCAATCACGAGCAGGCCGCTGGCATCCTGAACACGATAATAGCCAAGCAAATGACACTCGGTACAGACGACGAGTTCGAGACATGGCAGCTACTCGGAAACTGTATGGCTCGTTTGAACCGTGCTGAAGAGGCGGAGTCCGCGTACCTTCGCGCTGCTGAAGCGGACTATCTGTCAGAGCGCCCGTTCCTGGGACTCGGCTCTGTTGCAATGTTACAGGAGAATTGGACTGCTGCGCAGTATGGCTTCCTGGCTGCGTTGTCACGAAATCCGCAAACACTCAAGGGCGAGTTTGGGTTGGGCATCAGCTTAGCTGCCAGAAACAAACATGCTCAAGCTATAACTCACTTAAAAAAGGTCGTAGCGAAAGAACCGCGCAACAGTGAAGCTGTTTTCTATCTATATCGCTCATGCATGGAGACAGGGCAGGCGCATGAAGCGATAGCGGCACTGTCACAGTATCTTGAGACATGCCCGGAAGACGTGGACTTCTGGTTCCATCTCTCCGGTGCACAGTGGAAATCCGGTTCGCTTGATGATGCGATTGAAACATGTAAGGCGGTCTTGGAGATGAATCCCGAGCATGAGAGCGCAAAGAGCGCGTTGCAGTATATGGAACAACGTGTCTCTGCGACGGTCTAACATACTGGTCATTCAGTGGGCGCGTTTGGGCGATCTTTTCCACTCGCGTCCACTCTGTGAAACAGCTCAGCGGGTCTTTCACCCTGCTGAGCTGATTCTGTCATGCGATGAGCGCTACGATTCCGTTGCAAAGACCTTTCCTGAAGTTGATCATGTACTGCCAGTCCCACTTGGCGCACTCACAGCGATGGCTCGCACAGACGTCATGCTTCCTGAACTCTTGCACGAAATAGAGAAGTTGGGCGCACAATCGGAAGCCAGTATAGTCATAAACTTGACCAATCACGTTGCTGCTCAAAGATTCGCCGATGCTGTGCTTGCAGAGGCTAAACTTGGATACGGGTACGATGCAAGTGATGTGCTCACGGAATTGAACAAAAAAAAAATGGATTACTCCGATAAGCACGTTGCGCATGTCTGGCAATCACTGATTGAGCCGGAAGCACAGCTCTGCATCCCAAGGCATATCGAGCCCGTAACGAACGGAAACCCGTTCAAAAGAGTCGCAGTCATATGCAGCGCAGGAAGCGTGGAAAGATCGCTCTCCGAAGAGACCGTAGAAGTTATAATCAAGGCCATTCAAATTGCTGGCGGTTGCCGCGTGACTTTGCTTGGCTCCACACAAGACTCAACCAGTAACTTGAGTAGATGGTGTGTCCGGGACTTGCGCGGCAAAACAACTCTGAATGCACTAAAAAGTAAATTGGCAGAATCGTCACTAGTCATCGGCCCGGACACGGGAGCACTTCACTATGCCGCGGCGCTGGGACGACCAGTTCTAGGACTCTACTTGGCGGATGCAAGCCCGGTAACAACAGGTCCTTTAACCAGTAACGCGGTCTGCATCACGTCAGCAAAACAAGACGCGCAGTTGCACGAAACGATCGTCGAAGAAACTGCACACATTCGTGACAATCTGCCATTCGTGAAAAGTAACTCAGTACCTCAAGCGAAAGCGATCTCCTGCGATCTCTCAGTTATCATCACTGAGTATGCTCAGACACACTATACCGACGCTCTGCTCGCAACATTGAAAAGCTGCGTCCTGCCTAATGGTACGGAGATAATTGTTATGAGTAGCGGCCTTGGGTCTGTTGATGCAGGCTTTGCGGAGGCGCGCGCTGGCGTCCTTGTCGATGCGGTGTCGCACAAGCGAACCTTTGCGGAGGCGTGCAATCGAGGCGCCATGCTTGCAAGCGGTCAATGGTTACTGTTTGTAAATGACGATTGCGAGTTAACACGTGACGCTTTTCTCATGCTTTGGCAAACGCGCCGCGCCAATGAACTCTTGGCCCCACGTCTTAGGCACTGGGACTGGCTTATCCAATCCAATGGATTCACCTTTGATGGAAAATCGGTAACGAATATTTCTGCAGACATGTGGAACGTCGACTCAGATTGTGAATTGCTCGACGGTGTCAGTGCTGCAGTGATGCTCGTTGAGAGAACAGTCTTCAACTCACTGTCCGGATTTGATGAGAACTATTGCAACGGCTATGAGGACGTCGACTTCTGTCTGAAGGCTGCATCAATTGGAATAACTTCTCGCATTGCTGATTGTGACGTATTGCACTATCATGGTTCTTCACCAGAGCGCTATGAGCAAGACGACGCAAATCTTCACCGTTTGCAATCAAAATGGAGTTCGTATGCGAGAAATCGCAGTATGCGCGTGAGAACTCATTTGCAAGGCATGGCACCTCTACTGCTCTTGTCCGATGAGCCTGCAGACAGCGCTGGAGCAGTATTGCGGTGGAGAAGACCGCTCGCCAGTTTGGGTATGTTAGAGAATGTTGATTATACCTGGGTTTGTACTCAAGAACAGGATCACGAAATGGTAGCAGAGCAACTTCGTGCTGCTTGTACTGTGATCGTGTTTAGATCGGTCAGCAATGGGCACTGTAGGTCTTTAGTTGTCGAATGGCAACAGACGAGAAGTAATAAGCTATGCTACGATTGCGACGACATCATCGTTGGGCGCTTTCCAGCAGGTAGCCCCAGAGCAGCTAAGCGGCTCAGCTTTGAAAGCGGTGTGCGTGAACTAATAGTGAATGCCGACCTCACAATTTGCTCCAATTCAATGGTGTCGGAGTGTATACCGCCAAAGCAGGGCGAACGCTACATTATTGAGACTCCGCCGTCGGCCGAACATTTCAAGAGGAGCTCGCGCACTCAAGTTCGAGGCACATTTAATATCGGCTATGCCGGAAGTGCGGTGCACCAAACTGATTTTGCGTTGGTGTCGGACAGTCTACGCGATCTACTTGACTCTGAAAGTGATGTAAGATTCTATTGGTGGGGCGCGCATCCCGGCGAGCTTGCGTCGCATCCACAAGTAAGGCGAGGCGGGATCTGGGTGAAGAAATACGAAACTCACTTAGAGCGGGTGCAGAGAGCTGAGATAGATCTTTGGCTTGTGCCGCTTGCAAACACACCGCACAATGCTGCGCGATCACCCATCAAAGCTTTCGAGTACATCGGCATGCAAGCGCCATGCATATTCTCGAATGTGCAACCATTCAAAGGCGCGCTGAGTGTTTGTGCGCCCGACCTGCTGATCGAAAATGATCGAGGCTCGTGGTCGCGCGCCATGCGTAACCGACTGTCGCAGCAAAACTCGGACTCATTTCTCACACAATTATCTGCAGCGCGCGAGGTCTTTCGTGCTCAGTCACAGGATCTTTCTGCGTATCAGTC
This sequence comes from uncultured Alphaproteobacteria bacterium, assembly GCA_964530625.1. Classification (GTDB taxonomy): domain Bacteria; phylum Electryoneota; class RPQS01; order RPQS01; family RPQS01; genus JABWCQ01. The sequence continues at coordinate 86,777 of CAZHAK010000005.1, forward strand.
TATTTTGAATAGGTTCGCATTGTGTCAAGATACTCGTCATGGCCAAAAGCTGTGCGCAACAGCCGCACTATGAGCGAGTTTATAACAAAGATTTCTACGTCGGGTGTAGAAACGGCGTATCATAGAACGAGCGGTGTGCTTGTTCATAGTGATATCGATCCTCTAAGTGAAGCGCTAAGCTCTGCACGAATGTTGTGCCAACAGAATACGAAGAGTGTGTTGCTGATTGGGCACGGGTTTGGATATCTTTACGACGCGCTTCGCCGCTTTGGCGTAGAGTGCACTTCAATCGAACTGTTTGCTGGTCTGCATTCACTTGCAGGCAAGGCAAAATCAACGCAGCAAACTAAGTTAATCTTGTCACGTGACTCTCTAGCGGCCACAGTAAGAATGAGCGCTCCTGACGCACGAATAATCATAGCTTCCTATATCATGGCCCTTCGCCGCGAATTGTCCGAAGACTTGGCAGATTACCTTGACTTGCTTCACGTCATGCAGCAGTCACAGCAAGTATATGCTCCGACAATTCAATACAATGTGCAAAGGAACTTGCCGCACTTGAATGAATTGACTCGCTTTGTCGCCGCGGATCATGCGTCAGAAAAATTTGCGATTGCAATTGGAGCAGGTCCGACGCTATCAATGTGCTTGGACACTCTGAAGGAATGGCGCCAACACATAATTCTAGTTTCAGCGTCCGGCGCCTCCTCTATTCTTTCGGGTCACGGACTTGTGCCGGATTGGATAATCGCAATGGAAGCACGAAATACAATTGTGCGAGATATGGACAGCACGGAGAAGGATAGCAAGGTCCTTGTTTTCCCATGGACACATCCCGACGTCCTGAACAATACGTACTTCAATCGAGTGCTTGCGAATGATAGTGACTACTTTGCAACGGATGGTGGCTCGAGCGGCTTAGTTGCCGCGGATCTATGCGCTCGTATTTCGAGTAGTGCAATCTTTATGTTGGGAATGGATATGAGTGATACAAGGGGTGAATACTCTGAAGGCGGGAATCGCACAACCGCGAATGTGCCTCTGCACTCGCCGAAGTTCAGCGTTATGCGCGCTGCGGTCTGTGAGTGGCGTCAGAAGCTTGCCTCGCGTGAAGTGTACCATATCGTAACACCTGGAACGCCTGAAGTTGCAGGAACAATTCGGTTGTATCCGGCGGAATTGTCAATTGCACTTGCGCGCTGCCGCAACTCTTTGGCAGCAGTTGGAGAACGCTTAGCATGATAAGAGTACGAAATAGCGCGGTAGACACCTCAACTCCGAAGCTGTCCATTACTGTACCGACTCCGCTGTACGGTGGAAGTTTGCCCATTGCGTATCATGCGGCCGACGCATTTGAGAAACTTGGTCATCAATGTCAAACGATTCAGTTTGATCATCAGTATGATACTTATAAGTGGCTTGCTCAATCTGTCGATTCAACTGAAGGCAAGAAGCTGCAAGGACATTTCGCCGAACTACTGGCGGACTACTCCGTTGAGATAGCGCTTGCTTCTAAATCCGACCTCGTGTGGTACACAGCACAAACGCCTGTGTCTGTCAACGGCTTAAGGCGATTGAGAAGCAATGGAGTTAAGACTGCTTTTTGGTTTGTCGAAGATGTGCGCCGCTTTGAGTACTGGAAATACTTCGTCGCAGAGTTTGACGTCGTCTTCACGATTCAGCAAGGAGCTGCTGCAGAGGCGATCAAGGCCGCGGGCGCGCGGAAAGTTGAATATCTGCCCTGCGCTGCAAACCCTAGCGTACATTATCAGCGAACGCTGTCAAAGGACGAACGGAGCCGCTACGGGTCTGAAGTTTCTTTTGTCGGCGCAGGCTATCCGAATCGCGTGCGTCTGTTCAATGATATTCGGATCCCAAATCTGAAGTTGTGGGGGAATGATTGGCCAAAAGAGTGGCTATCACGGATCGAGGAAGAGAGCAGAAGGGTATCGCCGGAAGAAACAGCACTTATCTACAACGCGTCCACTATGAATCTCAACATTCACAGCGCGATTGGCTTAAATGCGATAGAACATGGTGACTTCGTCAACCCGCGGACCTTTGAAATTGCTGCATGCGGAGCATTCCAAATTGTGGATGATCAAGCGCCCTTAGGTGAGCTGTTCACAGACGGGGAATTGGCAATCGTCCGGAGTGAAGCGGAGCTGAAGAAGGCACTAGCATACTATCTCACGCATTCCGATAAGCGACTCCAAATGTGCGAAGCAGCGCAAGCGAGAGTCCTGCGTGAACACACATATGCGCATCGAATGAGGTGTGCTTTGGACCAAGTCTTTGCGATCCCGATGAAACCCAAAGTGATTTCAAGACAGCCAACCATTGCCGATTTGAAAACCGCGGCATGGGGAAACTCCGACATGCAGGCATTCCTATCTCAGTTCAATGACACGGAGCCTGCATCTCTTGTCAAACTTTGCGAGAAAGTTGGCGGCCACGGCGGAAGCCTTTCGCGCGCGGAACTCACGATATTGCTGATGCGAGAGTTTCGAAACTGGGGAGTCGAAAAAGGCGTCATCCAATGAACGATGCATTGGTCATAGCGATCACGCGTCTGGGCGACTTGATTCAAACAGAGCCGATGATTCGTGCTATTAAGCGCGATTCTTTCACTAATCATGTTACTGTGCTAACCGAAAAATCCTTTGCGCCGGTTGTGCAACTTTTCAGCAGCGTTGATGAAATTGCCGTCGTTGACTTTGGTGTGATACTAGGCAAACTCGATCAGAGGGAACCGGAGCTTCCACTTAGTGCGTATTGCGATGTTTCGCGGTGGCTGGAAGAAAAGAGTTTTAGCGCGGTCTACAACTTAACGCACTCGCGTCCGTCAATGATGCTGGCTGCGCTTGCCAAGCCTATGGCGGAAGGCGTCACACTCAGTCACGACTTGACACAGGTGGTTAATAGCAGGTGGTTGCAATATTTCTTCGCGACCAATCTTGCTCGTCCGTGGTGCTCTTTCAATTTGGTTGACATCTACGTCAACGCCGTTGCACCCCTGACCTCGTTTGAGGACAGAACGCCGTTTATCGGCGCACCAAACCGGGATACAAGAAGTCCTCAAAAGTGGAGCGACATCGAGTGTGTGCTTCATGTTGGTGCTTCGCAATCTGACAAACAATGGCCGCTCGACAAGTTTGTGTCACTGTGCAGAGATCTTCTTGCACGTGGAGTGGGCGTGACATTGATTGGAGGAGCAAAGTCAGAAGTCGTTAGCAATGCGTTCCCGAAACACTGCAAATTTTGTGATCGAACTGGGCAAACGTCCATAGCCGATCTGATTGATCTCTTTGGAAGCGCCGATATTCTTATCTCGGCAGACTCCGGTCCCGTTCACGTCGCGGCTTTGTGCAAGCTGCCCATCATTGCGATTGAAGGAGGCTCGGCGCACGGCTTCGAAACTGCGCCGTACATCGAGAATGCGTTCGTCATTCAACCCCATTTAGAAAACGTGGTGAGTCGGACACCTGGCAAGAAGTTCACGTCGGCTTCTGCAGAAATGGTATCCAAACAAACTGTGCTTTCGATCTTTGATTTGCATTTTGGTGAAAGTTCGGATATCGTCGTGTCGGAAGGATGTACGGTGTACAAGACATTCGCTGACAGAGCGATCCCGGGACTCGGATTGCGCGCCATCGCTGGCGGCCACTCGAAGTACGAAGAATGGCAACAGCGATTGCGTGAATTTTGGTGGCACTTGATCGGTGCGCGACATGCAGGAGTGGATCCATCAACTACGGAACTGGCATTGGCAGCACAGCGATCCGCAAGCGCCGCAAAAATGATTCGTTTACAGACAATGGACGTTTCACGACTGAAGAATTGTGCGGCGGCACTCAGTCAGGCTGAACGAGATATCCAGAATTTGATCGGCACTCATCCGCCCTTACATTGCCTGAATAGCTTTCTGCAGATAGCCAGAGGAAGCGTGTCCGGGGAGACCGCAGAGGAACAGGCGCTCGAGCTTGAAGAACTGTATTCGGATTTCGCTGGTGCCGCGCATATTCTTTTGCCGCCGGAGAACCAATCGAATAACAAAAAGATAACAAATTACAATGTCACGGAGGCAATAGTATGAAAATCCTCATGAACGGTATGGAACTCAGCCGCGAAGCTCAAGGAAACATGGAAGTGGGTCAAGTGCTTTCAGAAGTTCAATCCGAAATCCATCAGGGCGGAAAAGTTCTCATCGGCGCCGCGATGGACGGTGTGCCTATTGAACATGGTTTTCGACGCAAACGTCAGCTTGCAACACCGGTGACCCGCGTCTCTAAACTTGAATTGACGATTCAAAATCCTGAGGTCATTGCAGAACAAATATTAAAAGATTCGTTGCAAATGTATCGGCAGATCGAGCAGGAAGTGCCTTCACTCGCGACGAGATTCCGAATCGGCGATGAGTTCGAGGCGAATCAGCAATTGGCCGATGTGCTTGAACGCCTGACGCTGTCACTCAAAGGAACGTCGCTGGCGCTCAACAGCAAGTCGACCGCGGATGGCCTCTACGCACGGTTGAATCAGGCTGGAGGCGAACTTCTGCCCGTGTTGGATCGAGTACTTGCCGCCCAAACTTCCGGCGACTACACTGCTTTGGCTGATCAATTGGAGCACAAGCTGCCAAAGGCCCTGAAACAGTGCTATGAATGCATGACCGAAACGGCTGAAAATCCGACTGGAGTTGTAGAGTAACCGACCCATGAGGCAAATTAAAGTTATGAAACGAGTATTCCGATAACCTGAGTGTAAGGAATCTTTCTAATCTGGAGTACTTGTCATGAAGCATGAAGAATTATTGACTGCGCCTCGCGCAAGGTCACCCAAAGGTCCAAAGCTCTATTCCATCGGGCAAGTGCATGCCATAACAGGCATCCCCAAGCCGACCATTCGTTACTGGGAGAAGGAGTTTGAATCCTATTTGGAGCCCTTGCGCACTACCGGAAACCAACGTCGCTACGACGAAAAGTCAATTGCCGATCTCGAGAAAATCAACTATCTGGTGAAAGTCCAGGGGTACACACTCGATGGTGCGAAAAGAAAACTTGAACTGCTGCGCAAAGTTGATATCGAGCGACCCCATAGTAATGACCCGATGGCTGAACTCGCAAGAACAATGTCTGATTATTTACTGAAGAAGTTGTCCCGCGATTAGCGGGTGAATCCAAATATCACGGGAGTAACATGAGTACACGTATCAATCACAATCTGCTTTCCCTTGGCGCGCAACGCGCCGTGTGGACTGCGCAAAGCGACCTTGACTCGGCCGTGCAGCGACTGTCAAGCGGTTTGCGAATCAACTATGCGTGGGATGATCCCACGGGTTTAGGTATCAGCGAGCGGCTACGTGCATCTATTAGCGGAATGATAGAGGCAGAGAAAAACGCAAGCTACAACATCAACATGATGCAGACAGCCGAAGGCGCGCTGGCTGTTATCGATGAGAAACTGATCAGAATGCGAGCGATCGCCATTCAAGCCGCTAACGGAGTCTTAACCACGCTCGATCGCCAAGTCGCAAACGTGGAATTTCAGCAGTTAAAGAGCGAAATGGATCGTATCGCTCGTACGGCGAACTACAATGGTTTCTATCTTTTGGACGGTTCCCGCTCCGCCTCTACTGAGAACACCGATCCGACTCTGGCGTTTGGCTTCAATGCCGTCACGACCGCCGCGGAAGCAAGCTCAATCAAATTCCATATCGGTGAGAACAACAACGTCGGCCAGGACTACTACTACATTAATATCGCCGGCATGACGGCTGATGAACTTGGAGTCGCCTCGCTCGACGTGTCAAACACTGCAACCGCGCAAGCCGCAATTGAGACGCTCATTCAAGCCATCAACTCGAAAGACACCACGCGCACATTTCTCGGGTCGATGGTCTCGCGGTTGCAAAACACCATTCTGAATTTGAAAATTTCGCGCGAAAATGCCACGGCTTCCGAATCGCAGATTCGAGACGCGGACTTCGCCGAAGAAATGTCGAACTTTACGCGCGCGCAAATCCTGATGCAGACCGGTGTCTCTATGCTTGGTCAAGCGAACCAGATTCCGAACATTGTCGCCCAGTTGGTCGGATAACCTGAATGATGAGTAAGGAAGGACAGCATACTACCAATTCTATTGGACCATCGGAAGATCTGTTTGACCAGCTCAGACAGATCTCCGATGCTCTGTGGGACGCCGCGCAGCGGACCTCACTTCCTGAAGTGAATTCACTCCTAGATCTAAGGCAATCTATAATTGAAAAGATCGCCGAGTTGAAACCTTTGGAAGACGCCCAGAGTCGCGAAGTCAAGGCAATCATTGCGTCCGACAAATATCTCGTGAGACAGCTAAACACTGAACTTTCTTGGCTGGAACGCAGGCTTAAGGGACTCGGACAGAGACGGGAAGCCGCAGCGGGCTATCGCACACTCAGTACACAAAAGAGCTACGTAACAAGGAGCGGCTGATCAGATGTGTGGCTCCGTTGCTCTTCTTAATGACACCATTGAACTTGAATCTGCCGTTCGCTCCGCGCTGAAACTGCTTGAAGCTCGTGGGCCGGATGGCAATGGTATCTCCATTGTTTCCGGCGGTGCGTTAGGCCATTGCAGACTTTCGTTGAGGGATGCCGATGGCGGCGCTCAGCCCATGAAACTCGCGGACGGCCGTACGCTGGCGTATGTCGGAGAGCTCTACAACGAGCATATGCTGCGCAATCTGCTGCAGCTTAACGGGAAACTTCCCCGCACCGCCAGTGACACAGAGACTCTCGCCCATGCCATTGAGCAATGGGGAGATCAGGCGTGGAAAATGATTGAGGCAATGTTCGCAGTTATGCTACTGTCACCCGACGGCAGCGTTTTGCAGCTCATTCGGGATCGTCACGGTGTCAAACCGATTTTTTTCGCGCGAGGAGCTTCTACCGTCGCCGCTGCAAGCCAACCCTCTGCGCTACGTGAATTCGGCTATGGACAAGTTGCGTCTTTGCCCGCGCTGGTTCACTACTTAAGAACTTCGCAAGTCTGTTTCCACGAGCAATCCGTTTGGAGTGACATTCAGCTCACACCGCCGGGAAGCATCGTGACCCTCGGGCTCGAATCCGCGAATCACGCGACGTGGGCCGATGAACTGACATTTAATGGGGAAGAGCCGACGGACCCGGCGCAGCACTCGAGATTGACGGCCTTATTGAATGAAGCAGTCTATCGCCAGAGTCAAGCGGACACGCCAGTCGGAGTCTTCTTGTCAGGCGGCATTGACAGCTCCCTTTTGGCCGCGTTGCTCGCCAACATGCTGAAGAATCCAGTTCGGACCTTCGCGATCGGACTTCAGCATGACACCGAAGACCTCCGATACGCTCAAGTCGTCGCGAAACACATCCGGTCCGTTCACGAGCAGGTGGTGCTTACCCCCGATGAGTTCTTTCGGCATATGCGTGAATTGACCGCGATTCGCGCACTGCCCGTTTCGCTGCCGAACGAAGTGCTTATATATAGGTTGTCGCTCCAAGCGAAGAACTCGGTGAAAGCAGTTCTCTCCGGAGAGGGAGCGGACGAGCTGTTCGGAGGATATCATCGTCTTCAAGTCAGGTTGCGAAATCGCAACAGAGAGGACACGCTTCGCGCATATCGTGACAACACGGCGTGGTTCAGCGCAAATGACCTCGCGAACGCGTTGCAAGATCAAACAGCCGTAACGGAATGCTTGCACAATGATTCAATGGAATTGCAAAGGCTTCTCAAAAATGTTCCGGCTCATGCCGCCGTCCGGTCAATATTGTTGAAAGATCATTTCCCACATCTATTGTTGAGATTGGACGGCGCCTCCATGGCCGGATCAATTGAAGGACGCGTTCCATTTACCGATTCAGATATCGTCCGTTTCGCGGCGCAGTTGCACGACAAAGATCTCGCCCCGGCTTTCGGAATGGAGAAACCGATACTAAGAAAATCAGCTTTGGGTTTATTGCCCGAAGAGGTTTTGAGGCGACCTAAACGGGCCTTTAGTGCCTCTCTTGCGACACTTTTTGAATCCAATGCGGGTCAATTGGAATTATTTAACTCTCTTTCACAGCCCGTGATTGCTAAACTGTTTGATGCAGAAAAACTTGAGAAGATTTTAAGTGAAGATCGTGAAAGCCAAGTGTTTCATAGAACTTGGCTCATTTGTTCTTTAGGCATGTGGAGTGACCTCTGTCGGGTCAGTCAAATTAACTGACCCTAAACTCCGTCCAGAGGGGAATTTAAGTTCAGGAAAGGGTCGCCGATAATTCTGATGAACCGCGCCAAAATGGCGTGGACAATCCATCTGAGCTTAATCGGTAACTATCCAGAACAGCTCCCTCGGAGGAGGAACAAATGAGTACACGTATCAACCACAATCTGCTGTCACTTGGCGCACAACGCTCCGTGTGGACAGCACAGAACGACTTGGACAGCGCTGTTCAACGGCTTTCAAGCGGGCTGCGGATCAACTACGCGTGGGATGATCCCACGGGACTTGGCATTAGCGAGCGCATGCGTTCTTCGATCGTCGGTATGGTCGAAGCCGAAAAGAATGCCTCATACAATGTCAACATGATGCAGACCGCTGAAGGCGCGTTGGCTGTCATTGACGAAAAACTGGTGCGGATGCGCGCCATCGCCGTGCAGGCAGCGAACGGTATTTTGACGACTCTCGATCGCCAAGTTGCGAACGTCGAGTTCCAACAGTTGAAGTCGGAAGCCGACCGTATCGCCAAGGTATCCAACTATAACGGATACAAATTGCTGGACGGTTCGCGTGCAGCATCAAGCCCGAATGCTGATCCGACGCTGGCACTGGGCAGTAACGCCGTTGTCACTGCATCTGACGGAGCAGCTATCAAGTTCCATATCGGCGAAAACAATGTCGCCGGCCAGGATTACTACTATGTGAACCTGGGCGGAATGACCGCAGAAGATCTGAACATCGCATCTTTGCAGGTTTCCGACACCGCGTCGGCACAGGCCGCGATTGAAACACTGATATCTGCAATCAATTCGAAAGACACGGAGCGCACGTTCATCGGCTCAATGGTCGAACGTCTCCAAAATACGATTCTGAATTTGAAGATTCAGCGTGAAAATGCGACGGCATCCGAATCGCAAATCCGCGACGCGGACTTTGCCGAAGAAATGTCGAACTTCACTCGTGCGCAAATCTTGATGCAAACGGGTATCTCGATGCTTTCGACTGCCAATTCGATGCCGAACATCGTCGCACAGCTCGTCGGATAATCGGAAGAAATTCTCCCCGATATCGTTCAGGTCGTTCCGCGCCTTAGCGCGGACGACCGACGGGGTTTCTTCCGATGGAACCCCAAAATTTTTGAACGATAGGGAGGAGTTATGTCTCAGCCAGCTACCTCAGTTTCCGGTGTGGTCTCTGGTATCGATTGGGATACCACGATCAGACAGCTCATGCAGATTGAACGGAGGCGTGTATCCCTCTATGAAGATCGAAAGAGCGAAAACGAAACTAAGCTCAGTCTGTGGACTCAGATTCAAGGCAAGATCGCCGGACTGCAAGGTGCCGCGCAAAATCTTGACAGAAGATCCGAATTTGTGGTCAAATCGGCTTCCTCCTCCGATTCGTCCGTTGTCACGGTACAGGCTACGTCAAGCGCTGCGCGAGGATCTCACTCCGTAGAAGTGCTTGCTTTGGCCAAGGCCCACAGCATTGCGGCTCAAGGCTTTAACGACAAGAACTCAACCGGCGTCGGTGATAGTGGTGGAGATCTGATCATCCAAGTGGGTGACGAGACCATTACTATCGCCGACGCCGACTTTTCTTCATCGACGACGCTCGATCAGCTCAAAAACCTGATCAATAATTCTGCTGACAACGATGATCTCGTGACGGCTTCCGTGCTCGACGACGGATCTGACAGCGGACGCTTCAGGCTGGTTTTGACCTCGAACAATCCCGGGCTGGACAACCGAATCTCGTTCTCCTCCAATCCGACTTCACTCAATTTTTCGAGTAATGTTGTGGATGCCGCAGAGACGGGAGCGGGATGGACCGGCACTTCAGCCTTGACGTCCGGCGGTATTTATTCCGGTACGGTTAACAAGAGTTTTATTTTCACGGTAGCGTCCGGTGGGATCGTCGGCACAGACAACGGTATCTTGATTGATTGGACCGACAGTGCCGGTAACAGCGGCAACTTTACTCTGAACGCTGGTGACGTCGGATCACCGATTGCCGTCGCGGACGGAGTGACCATGACCTTTGACGCTGGAACGCTAGTCGGCGGCGAAATGTTCTCAACGGATGTCTTTGTCCCCACGCTTACTGCAGCTCAAAACTCAAACTTCCGCATTGATGGCATCTATGTCTCGCAGTCTACTAACACGGTGGAGAACTTCATCGAGGGTGTGACTCTGAATCTGGTCTCTGCGGATGTCGGAAGCACCGTCACTGTGACTATCGACGACGACAAAGAAGCCATGAAGAATAAGATTCGTAGCTTTGTGGACGCCTACAACTCTGTAATGCAGGATGTTTCAACTTTCTCCGCCTATGACGAAGAGAACGAAACGGCCGCCCCGTTACTCGGTGACGGATTCCTATCGTCCATTCGCAGCGATCTATCATCGATTATCTCGCAAAAAGTGGGTCAATTACCCTCGGGAAACGCCCTGACGCACTTAGCCGACGTCGGGATATTGTCGTCATCGCGCGGCTTGCTCACAATCAAAGAGACCACGCTCACCAACGCGCTCAATAGTCGTTTCGAAGAAGTTGTCAGCCTCTTCTCGCAATCATTTGAAAGCGGCGACAATAAAATCAGCCTAGTCACAACCAATGAAAAGAGCCAAGGTGGAAATTACGCTTTAGTTGTCGACTATGGCGCCGACGGTGTGCCGACGTCCGCAACGATTAACGGTCATGCCGCCACGATTGACGGTCTCCTGATTCGCGGCGCGCAAGGATCTAACGCGGATGGAATCGTCTTAAGTTTTACACCTCCTGGTGGTGGCGCAGGACAAGTCAACACAACCTTCCGGCTCGGAAAAGGCATCACCGAGATGGTCGCGACTGCCACATCCAGAATTCTGGACGACGACAGCGGTACACTCCATTTCGCGACGCAAAACATCGAATCGCAAAATGAAAATCTGGACAGGCAGATAGAATCTTGGGAACGCCGCCTTGAGTTAATCGAAAACCAACTGCGCAGGCAATACGCTGCGCTCGAGACCACCTTGGGCAGAATGAGAAACCAAAGCAATTACCTTGCAGGAGTATTAGGATAACATGAAAGTCGCTCCAAATTTTAGTACCTATCGCTCAATGGACGCCGCGTGCAGTACGCCGCAAATGGTGTTGATGTTGTGTGATGGCGCCATTCGATTCACGAGAGAAGCCGCCGAACATATGCACGAAAACCGTTGGTCGGAAAAGGGAAAAGCAATTGAGTCCGCGATTGAGTGCATTGGTGAACTCCGCAAGACCCTGAATCTGTCCGAAAACTCTGAGGTCGTCTTACAATTGGACAAAACATACAGCTTTCTGTCCACTAAACTCATGATCGGCAACAGCCGCAGGGATATCTCGCAGCTGCATCAAGTCGCTGATGCCCTGAGTCAGGTCCGTTCCGGCTGGGCCACCCTATTTGAAAAATTGAAGGCGGAAGGGCAACTTTCCAATCCCGAACTTGCTGGTGCCAGCCTGTAGCTCACGAATGGCACAGCGCTTGCTGAAACATTTGATATAACATCCAAAACGGGTTAATTTTGCCATGCGCATAGAAGCACCAAAACCGTATAATCTGCCTGGGATCCCGCAAGATCCAAAAGAAGCCGCGAAAGACCGGCTTCTGCAAGTTCCTACAAAAACTATCAACGCTGCAGGCGATGAGTTTCAACTCTCGTCAAAACAGCAGGTTACAAGATCATTGGTCGAAGATGACCAGAGTGCAATGGAGACCTCGGGTTTGTCGCCCGAAAGGCTTGCGCAGATCAAAGCAAGGGTCTCGAGCGGGTATTATCTAACTGAAGGGGCGGCAGAAGAGACCTCATCTGCCATTACGAGTTTCCACGGTTGACCTCCGTCCTCTGGTGGTACAATACCTGCGCTCGACCGTTGTCCGTCTAAGGTATTGTTTTATCAACACGGACTAAATTGAATCAAAAAAATGAAGCCTCCAGCAATCAGCGCGGGAGGCTTTTTTCATGGTATGAATGTTGCCCTGTATTCGGTAAGGCTCTTCTTGATGACATGCAATATTTCTGACTTCAATAGCTTGCTGAATAATACTTTAACATCTCCGCACATCTTGATCATTGATGACGACAAGGATATCTCGAGCGTTCTTCGTGCGGCGCTTGAAGTTGTGGGTTGCCGTGTTTCAACCGAGTCTGATTCCAGCAAAGCTGAAGAGGCCTGTCGCCTGGCGATGCCAGACTTAGTGCTCATTGATCTGATGATGCCGGGGCGCTCGGGTATCGACTTGATCGGCCCATTGAATGAAATCGCGCCCGATGCAATAATTTGTATCACCACGGGCATGGGTGATCCCGCGCTGCTGAATCGCTCTTTGAAATCAGGTGCTTGGAATGTGCTCTGTAAACCCTATTCACTTACCGAACTTGGCGATCTGATCAATCTCGCCTTGCGCTTGTCAGAGTCGCTTCGTGAAGAGAAAATGGTCGGTGATGATGCGGCGTCATTGAACTTAGAGTTTCCGGGAGATCATAAGCCAACGGCCGCTGATTTGGCACGGCTTATCGCGGTCGCAGCTGGCTCCGGAGTGGACAGTGATGTCGCTTATCGCAAGCTTCCCTTGCTTGCATCCGAGTTGCTGGACAATGCTTACGAGCATGGTGTGCAGGGCGACCCCACCAAGAGTTACGGCGTGCAGATCAAGCTCGAAGGCTCCTCGCTTAAACTGAGTGTTTGGAACACCGGAAAAAGTTTTGACGGACAATCCGTAGTCAAACAAAAAGCCTTCGCTATACCAAAGGGCAAGCTTTCCGGTTTGCAACTCGCGTCGGTGCTGGCGGATGAAATGCGCTTCGGTCTCGAACCGAACTCTGTGTCACTACTCTGGCATCTCACTCAGACGAACAGCCAAGGGAATCCAAGCAAGTGAATAGATTTCCGCTTAGAATTCCCGAAGTTCGCCATGCCGGCGGGCTCGCTCGAGTGATGGTGATTGCAAGTGACGAGGAGCTGAAGACTAAACTGGTTGCTTCTATAGCGCCGGTCGACGGAGTTGATCTCGTTCTTGTGGACTCCGCGCAGAAAGCGATTGGACTTCTTCAATCTGACATGCCGGACGTTATCCTTGCGGACGTGGCCTTGCAGGACCTGGATGGCTTCAGGCTTTGCAAGCTGCTGAAACACCCCGTGAAGGCAGGAACAGAACAAATACCGGTTGTCTTGGTGGCGAACGAGTTTAGAGACGTTCTCGCAGAACATGTGGCACGCAAGGCCCACGCATTCGCATTCTTGAAAATGCCTTGTGATGCGGAATTGGTCCCCCGTACCGTAGAGCTTGCGTTGCGTCGCCTGCTGCCGGATGCCAGAGACGTGCAGCTTCTTGCATACAAAGGTACCGTTCACGTCATGTCGCCTGACGATGCGCTTGCCCATACCATTACGACTGCGCTTGACTTGAATGAGTGGCGAACCGTTCGATTCAAAACCGTCAAGGCGATGGAAACGGCATGGAAAGACGGGTTGCCCCATGTTGTCTTTATGGAAATGGAACACGATGACTCAGCTGATTTTGACACACGGCTGCTCAAGCAAGACGATAACAGTCCAGTCGTTATTGCCTTGGTCAAAAGAGTTGAAACGGAGAATCTGACCAATCTGTTTCGGCAGGGGGTAGATGACTATCTGACCTTGCCGATCGATGCTGTAAGAGTCACTGAAGCATGTGGCGAGGCAAGGCTCAAATTCAATTTCCGAAGCATGCACCGGGAATTTGATTCGCAGCTTGTCAAACTGCGAGCCGTTTCAGATTATCTTGAGCTGGTCATAACCAACTCACATGAAGCCATCTTTACCTGCGACCCGAACGGTGTCGTAAAGCTCTGGAACAAGGGTGCGGAACGGGTCTACGGCTATTCCGCCGAAGAAATAATCGGCAAGAACGTTGATGAGTATCTCGATCCTCCGGGATTTTCGAGAAAATCGCCTAACGTCGTCAGATTGCTGCAGCAGCGTGGCTCGATGATTGATCCGGAGGTTCAGAGGCAGCGCAAATCCGGAGAGATATTTCCCGTTTCAGCAGCCTATGCGCTGCTAACGGACCCACAGGGGAAAGTGCTGGGATTCTCGGTCATAGAGCGCGACGTAACGACTATCAAGTCGCTTGAAAACGAACGAATCAAGTCTGCAAGATTAAGAGCGATTACGCAAACGGCAGTGACCGCGAACGATCACATCAATACGCCGCTTGGGATTATTCTCGGCTACGCGCAGTTCCTTGAGTTGAAACTTAATACACAGGATGCGCAGGACAAGAACGCGCTCGAGGTCATTCAGCAGCAAGTGCACAAAATTAAGGGAATCATGAACAAGCTCAAACTCATCTCCGATCCTATCGTAAAAAATTATTCGATCGAAGGAGTGACCATGCTTGATCTGACTAAATCCCAACTATCCGACGAAGCAACAAATTAATCATATCACCGCCAAGAGGCACAAATGGATACTTTGAAGAAAAAGGTTCTTGTCGTAGACGATGACGAAGTCATTCGCGACCTTCTAATCAACTTTTTAAAGTTCTCGGGTTATGAAGGTATTGGGGCGCCAAATGGGCAGAAAGCCTTGGAGATGGTGATTGCTGATGCGCCCGACATGATCATCACCGACATCCATATGCCGCTGATGAATGGCTTCCAACTCCTGCGAGCCGTCAAGCGTGTTAACCCAGACCTGCCTGTGATATTTATCACCGGCTTCGCCCACTTCCGCAGATTCTTTGCGGACAAGACGGCCCGCGCCGATGGATTTCTTGAAAAACCGTTCTCGCTTGAGTCCATCGACGGACTTGTCAAGAAATACCTTTAGGACCTCAAGCACTTGACTTTCTCTGTGGGCTGAGCTATCTTCTCAGTACTATGGCAGAACGCGAAGTCCTAATTGTTGATGATGATGCCGCGGCCCGAGAATCATTGGCTGCAGTATTAAGTGAGAACGGCTATGCCGTTCGTCAGGCGGGCAACGGGCAGGATGCGCTAAAACTGCTCAACGCTCATCGAAGCATCCGGGTGCTGTTGACCGACGTCAGGCTTCCCGGAATGGACGGTATTGAACTTCTGGCCAAAGTCCGCTTGGCAGATCCCGGAGTGCATGTCATTCTGGTGACCGCCTTCGCTCAAAGGAATCTGGCGCTGAGAGCCTTGAAGCACGGCGCTGCGGATTTCCTATCCAAGCCGGTTGATTCGACCACTCTAATCAGAGTGGTCGAACGCTCTTTCTATCGGGCGAGACTCGACGAACTGGCCGTCATCGGCAAGGAGACTCTCGGCAAGCTAAAAAGCCGGGCTGTGCTCTGCCGAAGCGACGGAGCTCTTCTCTCTATGTCCCCTGAGGTCGCACGGATTCTGGGAACCGAACTCAGCCAGCTGACCGGAAAAAAAATCTGGGAAGTTACGGGCTGGTCGGAGCTGAAGGAACTGTTTCTACAAAACGGCGACGCTCATATGGTGATCCCCCGGTCTGGCTACTTTGTGCAGGTTCAGAAACTGCTGCTTGATTCGTCCCTTGACCAGACCGTCCTGATCATCACCGATATTACCAGCTTGCGACAAATTCACCGCGACTTGCTGGCGATCACGCTGGACATCGAAGCCCGTGTTTCAGAGCGCACTCGGTTCCTAAGTGAAGAAATCGAGTTTAGCGATAGATTGCTGGATACCGCAGACCTCTTGATCGCGTATGTGAACCCCGACGGACGACTCGAGCGTTGGAACAAATTCGCTGTTGATCTCACCGGACTCACATTGGATGAAGCGGGGATCAAACTTCAAGAGATGTACCGCAGCGCCGTTGATCCGCTGGCTGAGATATTCAGCCCATATTCTGAAAATGAAGTGACCGCGAAAGCGGCCCAACTTCCCGGACCTGAAGGTAGCTCGCGGTTGCTCACTTGGAGTGCGCGCCGCTTCAGGGAATCCCCGGGCCGATTTGGCAGGCTGGTCATCGGAATGGACATCACTGAGCAAAAACAACTTGAGTCCACACTGCAGCACTACAATGCATATCTTGAAGACATCGTGCGCCAAAGGTCGCGTGAATTGAAGACCAAGAACGCGCAATTGATTCACACGGCACGGCTGGCGTCCTTGGGTGAAATGGTCGGTTCTATCGCCCACGAAATGAAGCAACCACTGAACGTAATCGCGATTACGTCGGATTTGATTAAACTGCTGCGAAAGAACGGCAAGCTCAACGATGAGTTGCTCGAAAGCAATCTCGAAAAAATCCGTGCGACCGTCGAGCGCATGGCAGAAACGATAAACCATTTGCGCGGGTTTACACACATCGACGCCACGTCGTTCAAGCGGCTCTACCTGCGTGATGTGGTCGACGGGGCGATTTCTTTAGTAGGCGAGCAGATTAGGCAGGAAGACATTGAAATTCGTGTCAATATCTCTGAAACCGATCACTCCTTTCGCGGAGACCAAAACCAAATCGAGCAAGTGTTGGTGAACCTGTTCGTAAATGCTCGTGATGCCGTGCTCGACGCCGCTGAGGAACAGGATTTACCGATCGACCGCCGAGTCATTGAGATTCGCGGCATTGAGGCCGCCAGCGAAAACTGGATCGGTCTGGAGATCGTCGATCAGGCCGCAGGCATGCCCGCAGAAATTGTGCGACACATCTTCGAGCCTTTCTATACCACGAAGGATGCGTCGCGCGGCACAGGATTGGGGCTATCTATTTGCCTGAACATTGTCCGCTCGCATGGCGGCGATATTGAAGTGGAATCTACTCCGGGGCAGGGAAGTGTCTTTCGAGTTCTCTTGCCAGTCGATTTGGAAGCGGAACTGTCTCAGGAACGGCGTTGATTAAGGATGAATAGCTGAGTCGTTTGACCGGGAGGTATTGTGACTGCTGAATTGTCTTGGTTTGAACATTGGGATCGCGGTGTGTTCTCGATGGTGAATCAATTATTCACCAGCTCGTTCTTTGATGCCATTATGCCGATGATTTCCGACCGCATGTTGTGGTTGATTCCACTTGGGTTGCTGTGGATCGTCTTCTTCTTTCGAACGTCGAGAAGAGGACGTATCATTGCCTTGTGTTGCTTTGTTGTAGTTGCGGCAACGGATCAGGTCGCCTCCTCCGTAATTAAACCGGCTGTCAAGCGTATTCGCCCCTGCAATGTCATTCCGCAGACGCACTTCTACGACGAAGCTAACGAGGTTTGGATTTACACCGACAAATACGCGCTCACGACCTACAAAACTTCCTACAGTTTTCCGTCGAACCATGCCGCGAATATTGCCGGTCAAGCTGTCTACTGGAGCTATTTCTTCCCACAGCTAAGCCCGGTGTTGATTGCCGGTGCGCTGGCCGTCGGATACAGCCGTATCTATCTCGGTTATCATTATCCCTCTGACGTTGGTGCAGGCTATCTGCTGGGAATTTTCTTTGCTTTGTGTGTGGCATGGCCCTTACGAGTCTGGGTGCTTCCCGACGAATAAATCAGATCTTGAGTACAAAAAAGCCCTGCTTCCGTTTGGAAGCAGGGCTTTTACATGAAATCCTATCCGCTTAGCGGAACATCGCCTTGATGGATCCCCACGTTTGCTGAACTGCCGAGAAGTTCAACGACACTTCTAAAGCATCGCTATAGCTGAACGTGCCGTCGTTATTAATCAGCTTCAAACGGTAGAAAAACGTCCGTTCGCGTTCCACATCCAGCGGACTTTCATCCGTAAATGCGTACTCGGAAAACGAGCCGCGAGCTTGAATCTGTCCTGCCGGGAAATAGCTGAGACCATCGGAAGAACGCTCGACAACGAACTTATCAAAGCTAATCTCCTGACCTGTGCGCCATTCGAGGCGAGCGTGGTCAATCAAAGCAGTGGCGTTCAAACTCAAAATCTCCACACCCGCAAGAGCAGTGGAGGCGCACACACTGACAAAGACTAAAGCAACAAGGCAACGCTTCAACATGTAATCCCCATTCGGTTTACCTAATCGCTTTATAATAGTTAACCCAAGCTTGAAAGTCAAGATATTCTGTAACACAACTGAGCCAAGTTTGATCATTCATTAGTATCTAAGCGCATAATATATTAGACTTAACACAAACTTGACCCACGGGCGAAGAGCCGCCGAGGCATTCCCTTTTGACATAGCAAACCCAAGGCCGTGTGTTCTGTCGCAGGACAATTCCGTTAACTCGTTAATTTACCTATAATAAAACCTACGATGAGACCGATGATCAGGACCACCGTTAGAATTCTCGACTGAACCACGGACGAACCTTTCCCCCTGCCAGCAAGTACTACGGAAAGGAAGTAGCCAGCTCCGTTTACCAACCAAATCAGCGGAATCGACAAGGCCTTGGCCAAGAGAGGCCCCAGCCACGGAATCAGGGCCAACAGCCCCAGAAATCCTGCGAAAGTCTGTGTCAAAATCCCCACCAACGTGGCAATCGAAGCTATCAGCCAAGCATCAAAGCCTGCCAGCATGCCGGCGACCACAATGGCCACCACGATGAACAGCCCAAAGATCGTCCAGCGGTAAGTTGCCCAAAATACTGCAAAACTTGGTATATACATCCGAACCTGTGTTGTGAATTGCTAAATAAACTGCTTTGAAGGAGCATTGTCAAGCCGTTGCTACCTTCCTGTGGTAAATTCGAAACTTTCCCGAAACAAGAGCTTGCACGAAATTTTTTTCTGGCACGAGTTGCCCAACCCTATAAGAGTTTGTATATTAGATGACCTATGCCCCGAGTGCCAACAGAGCTAGTCTCGCTTGCCCCACCCGTCTATTTCGTCTCTGATGCCCATCTCGGAGCCGAGCCTGAACCTGTGGCAACGACCCAACTGGAGCGACTGATTGCGCTGATTCAGAAAGTTCGACGTGAGAAGGGCACCCTGATTATCAACGGCGACCTCTTTGATTTCTGGTATGAGTGGCAGACCGTTATTCCCAAGAAGTATTTCAAAATTCTGCGAGCGCTTCAAGAAGCTACCGAACAAGGCACACAGGTTCACCTGCTCGCCGGCAATCATGATTTCCGTCTGTCCGGTTTTCTGGAATCTGAAATCGGCCTGACTACGCATCAGAATGCTCTCATCGTGCAGATTGCAAACTCAAGGGTTTTCGTTTTTCACGGCGACGGCGTTCTGTCATCCGATCACGGCTATAGAGCACTGAAAAGGGTCTTGCGCAGCCGTATAGCACAGCGACTGTTCCTCTGGCTGCATCCCGATCTCGGCATGTGGCTTGCGCGGGGAACCTCGCAACAGAGCCGAAATGCCACCAAAGGCAACCCCACTGAAGACGCGGATTATGTTCGTTTCGCATCCGAACTATTGCAAAGCGATATTGACGGTGTGGTACTTGGACATGCTCACCGGCCCGTAGAGCTTGAACTCGAAGGCGGCACTTACGTTAACTTGGGCGACTGGATTTACCACTACACGTTTGCTTTGCACGATGGCACGCGGCTGGCTCTGAAGAACTGGGATAATCTGCCGGGAGCGGAAAGGTGTTGACGCGACTGCGAGGAGGCATCCTCAAACCGTTGCTCATCGTGCTCACGGTGCTCTTTGCCATAGCGATTGCCAGCTGGTCATTTCTGGGCTACTTGCGCAAGGGTTTGCCAAGCGTTGAAGAACTTGAAAATATCAACCCCGCGCTGTCTACGAAAATCCTGGATCGCAATGGTATCCTGATCAAAGAACTCTTCACACAGCGCCGCAGTTTCGTTCCGCTGAATCAGGTGCCGCCCGTCGTCGTCCAGGCGTTTCTGGCGACCGAGGACCACAAGTTCTACGAACACTGGGGAATGCGGCCCGCCGCGCTGCTGTTCGCACTGGCCAAAAGCGCTATCTCGTTTGACCTTTCTCCGCGCGGCGCCTCGACTATCACTCAGCAGTTGGCTAAAAATCTCTATTTCAGCCCGCAGCGAAAAATCGTCCGCAAACTGCGCGAGCTCTTGACCGCTATCGAAATCGAGCGGTACTACTCCAAGGACGAAATCCTGGAGATGTACCTAACCCAAACGTATTTCGGAGCGGGAGCCTACGGCATCGGTGCCGCCGCCGCAACATACTTCTCCAAATCGGTGTCCGAGTTGAATATCGGAGAAGCCGCTATTCTGGCCGCCATTCCGAAATCACCGACGCGCTACAACCCGCTGCAATATCCGCAGAATAATCTTGTCCGCAGAAACCTTGTGTTCGGACGGCTCGCGGCGGTTGGGTTCATTACAAATTCAGTGCGCGACAGCCTGATAGACACGCCGCTTCCGTTGCATCCCTCGTCTGACCGCGCACAAACGGGTGTTGCACCGTATTTCACGGAGAATGTCAGGCAGGAACTCAATCAACTCGGCAAACAGCACGACTTCGACCCCTATCAAGACGGGCTGACGGTTTATACTACGCTGGATTCACGCCTGCAAGACTGTGCTGAAAGAGCTGTTGCGAAAGTCCTGCCCGAATTGCAGGAAAAAGTCAACGAGTACCACGGAAGCACCTTGAAACTGAAGCTCAAGGAAATGTTTCCGGATTCAACGACTGCCGCGATCCGCAAACTTGCTGACAATAAGCAGATCGCCGACTCCATCGCTGAAAGAGAGTATCCGGTTCAAATCGCGTTTGTCGCGCTCGATCCGGCCACGGGCCATATCCTCGCCATGATCGGCGGACGCGATTTCGAATTGAGTAAGTTTAATCGCGCCACCCAAGCGGTTCGTCAGCCTGGTTCCTGTTTCAAACCGTTCGTCTATGCCTCGGCGATTGACAAGGGGATGCCGATCTCTGAAAAAGTCTCCAATGAAGAGATTGTCATCACTCTTGAAAACGGTGATCTTTGGGCGCCAAAGAATTTTTCAAATGATTACGGCGGTGTAGTGGACTTGCGGCAGGCATTGTCCAAGTCACTAAACGTCGTCAGCGTTCGTCTTATTCGTGAACACACGACTCCCCGTGACGTGGCGGCGCTCGCAAAAAATTGCGGCATTACTACGAGGCTCGATCCCTATGATGCACTGGCGCTCGGCTCATCCGGAGTAATCCCTATTGATTTAGTCGGTGCCTATCAAGTCTTTCAAACTCTTGGTGTCTGGTCGAAACCGATTGCCGTCACTGGACTCGACGATCAGTTCGGGCAAACGATTGAACAGTTCCGCAATGAACGCAAAGTTGTGATGTCAGAAGAGACTGCGTTTCTGGTCCAAAGCCTGTTGCGCTCCGTCAGCGATCACGGCACCGCCGCGTCGTTACGCTCGAAATTCCACTTCAGCGTTCCCACAGCGGGAAAGACCGGTACCACGAATGATAACACCGACGCGTGGTTTGTTGGTTTCACACCGGACTTGCTCGCAGGAGTGTGGGTCGGATTGGATGATCCTGCCAAGACTCTAGGGCGAGGACAGGAGGGCGGTAAGGCCGCGTTGCCGATCTGGGCGGAATTCATGCTTGCGGCTTATGACACCATGAACTTCCCGGAGTCGGAGTTCAGAACTTCCAAGGGCGTCACGACAACTGAAATCTGCGTTGAGTCCGGTATGCTTGCGACGTCGGGCTGTTACGAGTTGCGCGCGGAGTATTTTGCCAGAAATTCAGAACTGCCCGAACCCTGTACGATACACGGCGCATTCAGAACGCCGCGCGGCAGAAAACAAAGTCTATTTTAGTTTGAACATTTACGAAAAACTGTTTCGGGAGAACAGTTCCATGCCACATATTCGTTCCATTCAACGCGGTGGGATCACGCTCTGGGCGACCATCGGAGTCGTTGTTGTCCTTGCCGCTGTCCTCGGGTACCATTTCATTTCAAGAATGGAACCTGCGGAAGTGCGGTCGTTTCAAGAACTCGTCAATCGTGTCGAGAAAATAAACACCCAAATCTCCGACCGCGAAGAGCAGATCTCATCTCTGGTCTCTAGATATAACGAATCCCATCCCGGAAACGAGATTGATACGACCGGCATGTCCGCTATGGGACTAACTGAAGAACAGTCCCGTATCCTCGCCAATCGTGTTGCACAGGAGAAGGACCTCTCCTACCGCGGGTTGTTGCAGGAAGTGATTGACGTGTCAGCGGAAATGGAGAAACTGCGCTCGGAACTTGGAGAAGTCAAAGGCCGCCTCCGTCCTCCTGTTGTCGCGCAAAGAGGAGATACGCATATCGGCATCTGTCTGAAGTTTCTGACCGAAGACATTGGAATCAATAAAGAAGATGCTTTGAACTTGATTGAGCGCGAGGCCATGGTGCCTGAACTTTTGCCCGGCTTTGAGGTTTGGAACTACTACGGCGACGGGATTTTCGGAACGTTTGTTACACAGGGTCAGGCCAAGGTCACCCCAAATGAGCTGGCGCGAGCAACCAAACGAAAAATTGACACCGAGCGTCAGACATTGATTCAAGAGAGAAACCAGAAACAAACTGAGGTGGATGAACTTGAATCGCGACGCACCGAACTCTTGCAGCAGATTCGCTCGCTTGAAGAGGACCGCGCCGCGATGATGCAGCAGGTCACCGCCATGGCCAGCACCAACGACAGTTTGGCTGAAGAGCTAAACTCGCTAAAATACCATATCGGGACGTTCCGGGATCTTGAACGGAGCGGCGCCATTCGCAAACCTGCGCTTGGAAAGTGGAATACCGGAGACATCGAGGCCGTCAGTCACACCGGATCACTTGACTTGCGCAACGGCGCTCGAATTGTAATCAACGCGTCGTCATTGGGATTGCAACGTGTTGATAAAATTCTGGTCTTCCCACGCTACTTCAAAGAAGACGTTGACTATCGCGTCGAGTTGTCATCCGACCGCAGTAGTGCAACGTTAGTTTTTGAAAAGCCCGCGAAATTCAATCTCTCGCGTCTGGTTATAGCGGTCGGATAAATCATCTCGCTTGAATCTTATACGAAAGAGACCGCCCGCGCGGTCTCTTTTCTTTATCCAAACAATCCTTGCCCAGACCGTCGCTGTCGCCACCACAAATACATCACGACCAGCGCAAACAACAAATTCGGCGCCCACATCGCCGAGGCAGGGCTGACCGACCCACGATCGGCCAAGTCTTCACCGGCAATCAGGAACACCCAGTAGATCAGGAAGAACGCCATGCTATATCCGGCGGAAACTCCGATTCCCGATCGTCGCACCATTTGTCCCAACAAACCACCCAACGCCGCGAAGATCAAGCAAGCCGCCGGAATCGAAAACTTCTTGTGAATCTCGACTAATAACCTCGAAATGTTCTTCGCATTCTGTTCGGGGTTTCGCTCTTTGTAAGTTTCGATTCTCGACAACAAATGCGCCACGTCCATCTCACGGTCACCGCGCCACTCACTGTCCGACCGGCGCAAAGACATGTCCGGAGCGTGAATCCTGAAGATCGCGCTTTGAAACGCGATACGATGATGTTCACCTTGTCTGGCTCGATCAGACCGGAGAATTTCGCCGTCGTACAGCGTGAATTCAAATCCTTCAAACCACTCTTCGTATTTCAATTTCCCGCGATCCGCGATCACCGTTCCCCCAAAACGCGGATCATCGTCCTCGTAAACCATCACGTCGTTGATGACGGATGTTTCATTATCCACATGACGGGCGTACAACACGTGACCGGGAATGTCCGACAAAAATACTCCCGGCTCAAGTATCATCGCGGGCTTCAGTCGCTTGATATCGGTCTGCAACAGTCGTGAACGGTAGTTGAGGTCAGGCAAAATATAGTTGTTGAAATAGGCAAGACCAACTGCCGCAACCATCCCGAACATCAGTGCAGGCATAATCATCTGCCTCGGACCGACACCGGACGAGCGCAGGGCCGTCACTTCGTTGTCCGAAGATAGCCTCCCATAAGCCGAAAGCACAGCCACCAGCACAGCCATGGGCACCGCCAGTGCGATCATCCAAGCCAAATTCAGCGCGAAAAACTCGATCACCGTCCAGACCGGAAGCCCTTTGCCCACTATCCGGCCCAGCATCGTGAAGACCAGATTCAGGACAAACAGGAAAACGATCAGCGACAGGCTGAAAAAGAAGGGAGGTATGAACTCCCGGATCAGGTAGCGGAATAGGGTCATGGGGGCCTAACTTTGGCCGCAAGTTAAGAAAATTGAAGGACATTTCCCAACCCGCCCGCTTGCTTTTCTCCCTCAAATCGGATATACTTGCTGTTTCGGGGGCGGATTGCCCTCCGCTAGGAGGACTAGTCTAATTGGTAAGGCAACGGTCTTGAAAACCGTCGGGCGAAAGCCTTTGGGAGTTCGAGTCTCCCGTCCTCCGCAAATCGCTGTTTATTAAAGTGATAACTCGAGTTAAGAGTCTTCAGGAGAGGTGGCCGAGTGGCTGAAGGCGGCGGTTTGCTAAACCGTTGTAGGGTGTAAAGCCTTACCGGGGGTTCGAATCCCCCTCTCTCCGCAAAAAAAGGGTGTTACAATGATCGAAAAAGTCATACGCAAGTTCAAACTCGGTGAGTACGACGAGGATCAAGAGAACCTCAAGTTTTGGCTTTCAAAGACTCCGGCTGAACGCGTCGCAGCAGTAGAAATTTTGCGAAGGCGGTACTATGGAATTCTTCCACGAATTCAAAGAGTTTGTCTCCGCGTTAAACGCCCGTCAAGTTGAATACTTGATTATTGGCGCGCATGCGCTCGCTTATTTTGATGCTCCCAGACTAACTGGCGATCTTGACGTCTTAGTCAAACCAACGGTCGAAAATGGCAAACGCCTAGTTTCTGCATTGGAAGATTTTGGTCTAGCTTCGCTTAATATCAACCAGAAGAGTTTGCCGAATTCGGTGCAGTCTTTCAGATCGGTGTACAGCCTGTAAGAATAGACTTGTTGACTTCTATCACGGGCGTATCATGGGAAGATGCTTATTCAGGCAGGGAGCCTGGACATTTGGACGGTGTTGATACCTACTATATCGGGCGAGATCAGTTTCTTGCAAACAAGAAAGCGATTGGAAGACCCAAAGACCGCGCTGATATTGACGTAGTCACAAAAAAGTAGGCGGCGGTTTGCTAAACCGTTGTAGGGTGTAAAGCCTTACAGGGGGGGCGAATCCCCCTCTCTCAGCTAGTAGTAGGCAGTCATTGATGTTTTGGCAATGAAGTCACCGATTTCCCATCTGTTTCGAATTGTTGTCGTCGCCGCAAATATCCTCTTTATCCTCTGGATTCTCTACAACGGCATGAACGAAGGATGGCAGGGAACGCCGCTGGAAATCGTCTCTTACATCGGTTTGATTCTGCTTCTGTCATTGAATTCCTATCTCCTGCTCAAGAAAAATTGATAAGTATTTCCGCATATTCTGCATCTCTATCGTATCCCGCAAACCGACGGTGAGCTGAATGCTCATTCTGTTTTCCACTTGTTTCCAGTCCCCTGATATCCGCGTGGATGTAGGGGATTTTTGTTTGTAAATTCTAATCAGCCGTGTTAGTTACTCAAGACGTCATCAATCCCAAGGCTCGCCGCCGCGCGCTAATTCGCATTTGGTTTGCGGTTGCGCTCATGTTGGCTGCTGTAATCATGGGTGTGCACTCCTGGCTGCGCAATGAAACGGCTGTCTTGATTGTCACGTCGTCACCAATCGGAGCCGAAGTTGTATTGAATTATCGTCCCACCGGCGCGGAGACGAATGCTTACATTTCTGATCTGCCGGCGGACTCCTTTTCCGTTGCGCTCAGACAAGACGGCTATAGACCGATTCCGCCTGAGCAATGGATACGCTTACAAGCAGGAGATACCACGAGGCTGAATTTCTTCTTGCAGCCGATTGTCCGCGGGGACCAGCGCGAACTGCCCCGTGCCAACAGCACTCCCTACAAATGGGCATGGAAATACGTCGAAATCAATTCCGAGCCACCCGGTGCCGAAATTGTCATTGACGACGTACACACAGGGCTATTGACGCCCGCGAACTTTGTGTTTGACCGCGGATTGCATCACTTGCAAGCGCACTGGCCCAATGGCGCGAAATCCTTTAAAAACTTAATCATTGAGCCGACGACTACACAGCCCAATATTCTCTTCAGACCGGCGACCTACATCAAACCCGACTAATGACACGACGCGAAATTACACGCATAGAACCTCGCAGCGCGATCCGCGTCGGCTTCTTTCTCGGACTGCTCTTCGGAGTCCTGTTCGGACTTTACAGCGCCTTCCTGATTAAAGGTATGGGCGACGCCGGACTTCAAATGTTCGGTGCGACCGAAGCCGCGCAAATCAAATCGCTCGGCGGAATCTCGACTGTTTTCATGGCGCTGTTTATGGGACTGATGGGAGCGCTGGTCAATTCTCTTGTGAGTGGTCTTTGCGCAGTGGTCTACAACCTTGCCGCGCGCTGGTTCGGCGGAATCGAATACCATGTGCAGGAAATCGAGATAATAGAACCTGGAACCGCGCGCGACGGAGACGACGATGAGTGACATCCGGGTCCGGTTCGCCCCAAGTCCGACCGGCTATCTGCACGTCGGCGGCGCGCGCACCGCTATATTCAACTGGCTCTTCGCGCGTGCCCAACGTGGAACGTTTCTCGTCCGCATCGAAGACACAGATCCGCAGCGTTCGCGCGGTGAACTCGCGCAAGTCATTTTGGACGGACTCGTTTGGCTTGGCTTGCACTCGGATGAAGAAATTGTCTATCAATCCGATCACAAAGACCGATTCGTAAAAATCGCGCATGAGCTGATCGAACGAGGCCGCGCCTACCACGACTTCACGACCGTTGAAGAACTCGAAAAACTTCGCACAGACTCGTACGCGCGCGGCGAAGCCTCTTTCCGATTCAAATCCAACCTCGAAAAAGTTCGCGCGGATGCGCCAGAAAGACTTAAGCGCGGTGATCCGTATGCCGTGAGATTCGCGGCTCCCGCTGAAGACATCGGTTGGCATGATCTGGTGCACGGCGACGTCAACTACAAGGGCGAGGAGTTGGACGATTTCGTCTTACTGCGCTCAGACGGATCACCGACCTACCATCTTTCCGTTGTCTGTGATGATCATGACATGCGCATTTCGCACATTCTGCGCGGCGACGATCATATCTCCAATACACCAAAACAAATTGCACTTTATCGAGCGATGGAGTGGAAACTTCCAGAGTTCGGACATATGCCTTTGATCCTCGGCCCTGACAAAAAACGTCTGTCCAAGAGAACTGGCGCCGCGTCGGTCGGAGAGTTTCAGGAAAAGGGATATCTGCCGCAAACGCTGTTCAATTTTCTGTCACTCTTGGGCTGGTCGCCCGGCAAAGGTGATCAGGAACTCTTCACTCGCGACCAATTGATCTCCGCATTTTCGACGGATGGTATTCAGCAGAAGAGCGCGGTTTTCGATGAGGCAAAGCTTGAGTGGATGAACGGCGAACACTTGCGTATGCTGACCGATGGCGAGGCTCTCGACTACATTCTCAAAAACGCGCCCGATAATCTGATCTCCCGTCCACAGCTTGAAAAGGTATGGCCGCTGATCAAAACCCGCGTGCGATTGCCGCGTGATGCCTTCGGTGATCAGCCCTACCTGTTTGCCGATCCGGTTGAGTATGATCCCAAAGGAGTAGAGAAACATCTTGCGGACAGCGCTATATTTTCACACTTGAAGGCTTACCTCGAGGATGTTTTGGCCTGCGCGTTTGATGCGGCAACTCTCGAACTGAAACTGCGCGAACGTGCGGAGCAAGTAGGCCTGAAAGCGGGGCAGCTAATCCACCCTGTTCGTCTGGCCTTGACCGGAAAAACCGTCAGTCCAAGCCTGTTTGAAATGATGGAAGCGCTGGGCCGCGACACCGTCGTGCGAAGACTTCAAAAACTTCTGCGGGAGCGGCAGACCGCGTGACGCTGCTCGACCGCTATATTTTCTCCGCGTTCGCGCGGAGTTTTTTCTTCGCGATGCTCGCCGCTTCAGTCATCTTCGTCACGATTGATCTGGTCGAACACCTCGACAAATTCGTGGACTCGGGTGTCGGTTTTGAGTTGATTGCGCGATACTAC
The DNA here is from genome assembly GCA_964530625.1 of uncultured Alphaproteobacteria bacterium. Taxonomy (GTDB): domain Bacteria; phylum Electryoneota; class RPQS01; order RPQS01; family RPQS01; genus JABWCQ01. The sequence goes on from CAZHAK010000005.1 coordinate 114,969, forward strand.
GCGCTCTACATTCCGTTCATTATCTATTTGACAATTCCGGTCGGCGTCCTGCTTGCGACGCTGTTCACGATCGGTGGTTTTGTTTATCGCAATGAGTTAACCGCGATGCAGGCGTCCGGTGTGAGTTTGTGGCGCATACTGCTGCTGCTGCTCATCACTGCCGCGCCTCTAGCCGGTTCTGTCTGGTATCTCGGAGAAAATGTCGTGCCGGGCTACAATTTTGAGCGCAAAGAACTATATCGAGTAGAAGTCCGCAGAGGCAAAGGATCCGTCTCTTCGCGGCAAGGCCGCATCTATTTGCAAACATCGCCCACCGAGTTTCTGAAAATGGAAAGCTATGTTCCTGCGACGACGACGGGATATCGCGTCCAACTTCAATCCGTGGTGGATGGCCACGTGCAGTCGCGTATCGAAGCGGACAGCCTTCGCTTCACGGACGGGCATTGGCTCTTTGCGCCCGTAACGGTCACGGAGTTCGGCGACAGAAATGTCCGCATGAGCAAACAGGACACATTGATCCGCACCGATTTTCAGTTTACGCCCGACGACCTTATTCGGCTGAACATCGAGCCGGAGGAGATGAGCTACAAAGATATCCAAAGTCTCGTCGGTCGATTGCAGGCCGCGGGCATTCGGGCGACGCGGTGGTCGGTTGATCTCGCATTCAAATTTTCACAGCCGTTCGCGACGTTCATCATTGTCTTGTTTGGCGTTCCCTTTGCCTCGTTCAAACGGCGCGGCGGACTTATTCTTGGCTTTGGTTTGTCGCTGCTGGTTTGCTTTGTCTATTTCGGATTCCAGCAAGTCGGAAAAATTCTGGGCTACGGCGGCACACTCTCGCCGCTATGGGCAGCATGGATTGGCAACACGGTCTTCGGAGTTTTCGGCCTTCTGTTAGTTTGGCGAGCGCCAAAGTAAAACGTTGTTAGCACAAAAAGCCGCACTAACATGCGGCTTTTTGTGTTTATACGAAACCACTACCAGTAAATCGAATGACTCAAACCCAGCGACAACCCGCGGGTGGCATTAAAGAAACCTCCGTGCCATGAAAAACCGACGTCGAGTGAGTAATGTTTTGTCATCACGCCCGTGCCTAATGAGAATCTCGATCGCAGCGGCCCACCCGTGCCCAGCCCGCACCGAATCAACCATGGTCCCGCGATGCCATACTCGCTGCCGAGAGACGCTTCCATGCCGGGTTTCCCTTGCGCGCTCTCTTCCATGCGGCCCCTAAGTGTGCCGACAAACAGTAGTCGTTGAGAGTATTTATAGCGCCCTGAGGCTTCGAGAGTCGCGGGGATTTTGGATTCAATACTTCCTCCGCTGATGGCATCACTGCTGCTCTGAAACGCTCGAGAGACATACCCGTCGTCGTCCAAAGAGTCCACAATCAATCCAGCAGAGTCGATCTCGAACGCGTCCAGGGTCGCTTCGTCAACAACCCAGGTGATGCTGCCGCCGACTTGCTTGATGCCCAGCCCGACCGACCAACGGTCGTCAATGTCCGCAAGCAGTCCCAAATCAAATCCGATGCCGTCACCGCGCGTGGAATGCACGCGTTGAACAGCGCCGTATCCCGTCAGAAGCGAATCCGTGATCGTCAACTCGCCCGAAGCGTCTGTGATCTTGTCATAGAAGGCACCGAGATAGAAATGAAATCCAAGGCCTCCGTAAAGACCTTTAACATAGTCCTGCTCAAACTTGTATCCAACAGCCACTCCGGCGTCAAAAACAGTATACTGCTCGCCCCCGAGATCATCAATCTTATAGCCGCGATTAAACTGATTTCCATAAAGAGCAAGTTCAAAAAGCTCTTTGTCCGCCGCCACATTGAATGCCGTCTCTTCAGAAAGCTGAAAAGCCATTTTCTGATAAATGCCGCCAACTATCGGAACCGATGCCATCCCCGACAGCCTTAGTCCGTCGTCGGGAATGCTGTTCATAATCTTACGCTTGTCGTCCGCGGTTAAATAGTGGTCGCGCCCAATTTGATCATTCCAATCCGTGATACTGAAGGCGTTGTTTGTCGCGCCTGCCGACACGCTCGGCAAATCAATTCGTAAGCGCGTCTGCGATGGCTTGGCCAAAATGGCTGCGTTGCCGTGAAGAATACTTGAAGATCGCTCATGCAAGTCCGCCGCACCCGCGAACCCTAAGCTGCGGGCCGTAGGTGTCTGAGCAACTGCACACTGCGCGACAAGGAGAAAAAGCAGTATTCGTCTCATTCAATATCTCCCGGACGAATAGTATAAACAACCTTCGCGATGACTTGCACCGACAATCGATTTCTGCCATTAGCAATTAGCGTGTCCCCGATACCCGCGTCGACAATAAGCTGCGTGCGCACGAAAAACAAATCTTCTCGGAAATAATCGAGCCACGTCTGATCAAGATCGATCGTGACCTCAAGCGCGCTGGCTTCGACGGACTCGCCGTTCTCCATTACGGGCCACGGCACGTCTACGTCGTACAGAGTATCGAGTTGCCCGCCTACGCCATCGGCAGTAACTGTGCTGTCAAGATGGGCAACCATCAAAACCCTGCCTCCAATCGGAAGCGAATTCCAAACACGAATGATGGCTTCACCATCGACGACATCTTTCAAGTCTTGGGAGTCGACGCGCTCCACCTTTCCGATAGGTGAAAGCGTATCCGTCAATACAACGGCAAGGCCCGCCCGCATTTCAAGCCCTAAAGTCACAACGGAATTGTTAAACAAAGCAACTACGCCGGAAAGCGATGCGTTTCCATGCGAGGTCAACTGATCCGGATAGTCGGCCAGCAATCGCGCAAGTCCAGGAACCGTCCTCATCGAGTCTGAAATCAACGGCAACTGCTCAATGTCGATCATCTGAGAGCCGATTTCCTCACCGAGCAACCACGTCTTAGCTTCGATGTGAGCGTCCAATACGCCGCCGATCCCGCGTTCTACGTGCAACCGTGCTTCCACGTCAAGAGGTCGCAGAACCTGCCAACCTTGTGGAGGTCTCTCAATTCCAACACTGAGCGAGTCAATCGGCAATTCAAGATTGTTCAGCGTGCCCGAGAAATACTCCAAAGGCAATCGCTGGACTTCAATCCGGCCAAAAACTTGTTCGCCTGTGTTTTCAAAACTTCTGACATCCATTGTCGCAGGAGTCATCGATCTCAGCTCTCCTGTGACGGTTTGATCCGTTTGTCCGTCAGGTCGCAATCGATACTGCTCAAGCGATATCGTCACGATGTCCGAATCTCCGGGCTGCAAAAACCGCGTGACGCGCAGCGTATCGTTCAAGCGACTGATCAGATTCGGAATCCTTAGCGTTACCGAATCGGCGAACTGTGAATGGTTTCCCAAGGTCACAATCAGGTTGCCCGCAGCAATTATCGCCACCGTAACATCGTGTTGTTGATCAATCGCAAATGCGCTGTCGCGTTGCACGGATTGCTCCGGAACGATTCCGTAAAACCGGGAGGCCGTGACCGTATCCAATTGAACGGACAGCGTCACTCGATCCGTCGAATCAATTGCTATGTTCTGTCCACCGCTACCTACGCCACTCAGTGTAAGCACAAATTCGGAGCGAACGAATGCGTCATCGAGCGCTGTGTCAATCACAGCCTGCTGTTGCGAGCCAAGCCAGCCGATTTCCGCGACGACTTTGTTGGCCGCACGAATCTCAATATCTGTGACGGGGTAGGGGAGACGGTTGGCGACCACCAACCGGATCTTGCCTGTATCAATCTCCAAACTATCATAGCCAAACGGTAGCGGAAACGAATAGAGTCCGTCTAAGGAATGCTCCGGGACATCCTGAGTTGTTCCGTGAAGCGCCCCAACGTCAGCATTCAATTGCCCGAGCGTAAACCCCAATAGAGTGTCATAGCCCAGCGGAGCTTCCAGCGCGGTAAGGTACCGCTCAATCTGCACATTCACAGGCCGGATGTAAAGACTGTCGCGAACCGGTGCTGAGATATCCGACCATGCGCTGAAATAAACCGAGCTATCCTCCTCCATACCAATTCCCGAACCGACACGCCGTAACGTAGTATCCGGATCCGCCAAATCCCAAACACCGTAATCCCGAACACCGAAGGGAATGTTAAGATCAACGTCCCACCATAGTTCGCCGGGCTTCTGCGGAAGTTCACATCCCGCCACAGAAATCATCGCCCACAAACACAAAAGACGGAGCAAACTCCGTCTTTTGTGCGTCTTGTCAAAATGACACAGCATCAGGTGCCCATGTCCCATGCGGCTAAGTATTTCTTCTGATCCGGAGTCAGCTTGTCAATCTTGATGCCCATTGATTTGAGCTTCAATGCCGAAACGTAATCTTCAATGCTGGCTGGTACATCGTGCACGTCAATTGTTAATTTCTTGCCGTGCTTAATCGCGTGCTCGGTCGTCAAGGCTTGTGTCGCGAAGCTCATGTCCATCACCGAAGCCGGATGACCATGCGCGGCACCGAGATTGACTAACCGGCCTTCAGCGATGATATTCACCGTCGAACCACTCTTCATCGTGTAACGATCCACGTAAGGCACCACGTTCTTTTCTACTCGCTTGGCCATTTGACCTAGACCCTTCAGATCAAGTTCGATGTCAAAGTGACCGCTGTTACAAACGAACGCGCCGTCTTTCATCTTCTCAAAATGTTCCGGACGAATGACGTGCATGTTGCCCGTCACCGTGCAAAAAATATCGCCAATCGGAGCGGCCTGTGCCATCGGCATCACGCGGAAACCGTCCATACGAGCTTCCAGCGCACGCAGTGGATTGATTTCCGTCACGATCACTTCTGCGCCCAAACCCTTGGCGCGCATCGCGAAGCCCTTCCCGCACCATCCATAACCGGACACTACAATCGTGCGGCCCGCGATCAAAACGTCCGTCGCGCGAATGATGCCGTCCATCGTGGATTGGCCCGTGCCGTAACGATTGTCAAACAAGTGCTTCGTGTCTGCGTCGTTGACCGCGTAAACAGGGAAGCGCAACTTGCCTTCTTTGTGAAGCGACTTCAGTCGGATAACGCCCGTCGTGGTTTCTTCAAGTGACGCGATGATCTGCTCGCCATATTCGACATGCGTCGTGTGCAAGCCGTGAACCAGGTCCGCGCCGTCGTCCATCGTGATAGACGGATTATGGCGCATCCCCGCGTCAAGATGCTGATAGTAGGTCTTATTGTCTTCGCCCTTGATGGCGTAAACACGCATGCCGTAATCTTTCACAAGCGAGGCAGCTACGTCGTCCTGAGTAGACAAAGGATTCGAGGCCACTAGCACAAGGTCCGCACCGCCGGCTTTCAAAGTACGCGCTAAGTTAGCTGTCTCCGCCGTGACGTGCAAACACGCCGACATGCGATGGCCCTTGAGCGGCTTCTCTTTTTCAAAACGTGCGCGAATCTCAGCCAGTACCGGCATATCCCGGTCCGCCCACATGATTCTATTTTTTCCCTTTGGAGCAAGACTCTCATCCGCCACGTGGTAGCTGGGCCCACTTGCGGCCGGAGTCTTCTTGGGCTTGGTTGCAGTTGTTGCCATGTACTTCCGTTCTTTTATGCTAATGAATCTATTTTGTCAATTTTTTCCCACGTAAAAGAGTCTTCGCTTCGGCCAAAATGACCATAAGCGGCGGTCTTGCGATAAATCGGACGACGCAAGTCGAGTGCCGTGATGATTCCGAGTACCGTCATGTCAAATGTCTTACGAATCCTCTTCTCGATCTCTTCATCCTTCATCTTACCTGTGCAGTGAGTGTCCACCATGACCGAAATCGGTTGCGCCACGCCAATCGCGTAAGCCAACTGAATCGTGCAGCGCTCAGCCAATCCTGCGGCCACGACGTTCTTAGCAATCCAGCGCGCAGCATAAGCGCCGCTGCGATCCACCTTCGTGGGATCCTTGCCCGAAAATGCGCCGCCGCCATGAGGAACCCAGCCGCCGTACGTGTCCACAATTATCTTGCGACCCGTCAAACCCGCGTCGCCCTGCGGTCCACCCACAACAAACTTACCCGATGGATTGATGTAGATTTTGCAGTCACTGCTCATTTTGTAATCAGACAATACCAAAGGCAGTAATTCTTTCTTCAAGTCTGCTTCAATTTGCTTCTGATCAACCGTCGGATCGTGCTGAGTGGAAATCACCACGGCCACAATCTCTGTCGGCTTGCCGTCCACATAACGCACCGAAACTTGTGACTTCGCATCCGGACGCAAATAGGTCAGCTTTTTTGAATGACGGATCTCAGCAAGCTTCTGCACCAGCTTGTGCGACAGAGTGATCGGCAGCGGCATCATCTCAGGCGTCTCAGTCGAGGCATACCCGAACATCATCCCCTGATCGCCCGCGCCGTTACGGTCGACCGCTTGCGCAATGTCCGGACTCTGCTTGTCAATGGTCGTCATCACCGCGCAGGTCTCGTAATCAAAACCATAGGCGGCGTTCGTATAGCCGATATCTTTGATGACGCTGCGCACAAGCGCAGGAACATCCACGTACGTATGCGTGGTAATCTCGCCGCCGACCAGAGCCATCCCCGTCGTGACGAATGTTTCACAGGCCACGCGGGCCATCGAATCGTCTTTCAAAACGGCATCTAATACCGCGTCGGAAATCTGATCTGCTACTTTGTCAGGATGTCCCTCGCTGACTGACTCACTGGAAAAGACAAAGGTGCTCATGTCTGGGTGCTACTGCTCCATCGTATAATTATGCAAATAAATCCTAAAGTTCGTCCCCGTCGCGACCGCCTTCGATGATCGCGCTCGAGTCTCCTAAATTGTATCGGTGAAAACTCCCTTTGACCACCGCGTTGTTGCCGACTAATGATCCCGCGACCAGCGCGTCTTCAACAAGAGAACCGTCGCCCAATATCGCATCCCGAACCATCGCGTTGCGAATCGTCGCGCCTTGCCCGACTGTGGCGTAGGGCCCGACAATCGCTTGCTCGATCACTGCATCCGGATGTATAAACACCGGCGGAACTATCACCGCGCCGGACCGCTGCGTCGCCGGTTGGCCGTTAAGACGGTTCAGCAGATGCTGATTTGTCTCAAGCAGAGTCTCGGGCTTTCCGCAGTCAAACCAATTGTCCACACCAAAGGTAGAAATCGGCACGTCGCTTTCAATCATCAATTGCAGCGCGTCCGTCAATTGAAATTCGCCGCGAGTCGTCAAATTGCGATCAAACAGCATTTCAATCGAAGTCTTGAGAACCTGCGCCTGCCGGATCAAATAGATTCCCACAATAACTAAGTTCGAGCGCGGATTCTCAGGCTTCTCAACCAGCCGCGTCACGATGTCGTCCCGGGTTTCCACTACGCCAAACCTGCGCGGATCCTCCACGGTCTTTACACCGATTGCAGAAGTCCGGCTGTTTGACAAGATACCCCGCAAATCAAACTCAAATATAGTGTCACCCAAAATGACCAGGACTTCCTGATCATCGGGTGTCATTCCCAGATGCACGGCATGAGCTAAACCGCGAGCCTCATGCTGCACGACAAAACTTGATGGAATGGAATAGTTCTCGCGAACGTACTTCTCAATCAGATTCCCCATGGCGCCGACCACGAGGGTGACGTGGTCAATGCCTGAAGCTACTAAGTGATCGAGAATGTGTCCGAGAATGGGTTTCCCGGCCACGTTGAGGAGGACTTTGGGCCGGGTAAAGGTGTGGGGCCGAAGGCGGGAGCCAACTCCCGCAACCGGAATAATAGCTTTCACTGAGGGTGTTTCGGAATCTTAAAGTCTTGTAATCTACCGATTTCCCTTATTAAAATCAAGCCCCGGTCAGTAGATTTTTAAGCCCTGTAATCTTCGGGATTTCCATAGGGTCCTCCGCCCGAAGGATGGCAAGGTACACCGTTGCCGCATCCAGCAGAAGCATCAGGCGAATACCGTACTCAAGCCTGTTCCCAGTACCAAAAAGTTCCGACGGATCCAGCCTGAGTGTGGCAACTCCCATCTTCATTAGCAGCTCTTCTATCGGAGTCCGCGGATCGGAAAACGTTCCCTCCGTGGCCCAGCCTCCTAGGAATATCACCATCGGTGGCGGCAGTAGCTGAGACAAGTGCGCGAAGGCTTCGACCTCATTGTGAGCAAGCTCCGGTAAATCCGAGCTGTGCGACCAGACCTTGCTGTTTTCCGCAAGCTGGGCACGCAGCCGGAACGCCAATGCCGGGCCAAGCAGTCCGTCGCATGTATAAATCACCGGAGTGCGATCTACGAGCTTGACGGCCAAATCCAGCGCCGGATTTTCTTCCCGCGTCAGGGTCGCGTAGCGTGCTGAATCCTCGGCAAGTTTCTTAAACGGCCATTTGGCAATCGCAGGATCGTGAAAATCATAGATTCGCTGAAAGAGACGGTGAATTGCCCCTAATGAATAGCCCACTGCGGCACGCGGCGGATAGCCGCCCGGCAGATTCAAGAAAGGAATTCCGGCAGCGTGAGCCTTTTGCTCAAGCCGTCCACCGCTCGAAACGGCCAACCAAACCTGACGGTGATCCACTTCAGTCAATGCCTGAACAGCCTCCACCGTATTGCCCGAGTAACTGCAAACCAATCGCGGCAGTTGGGATGCCCGGGCATGTCGGCGCACAAAAATTCGCGCGTCCAGTGCCGGTGGTTCCAGACCGAACGCTTGCAATAAGTCACCCGACACTGCGCTGCCGCCCAGTCCAAACCAATCCAGCAGCGCTTCCGCCCGCAATTTGTTGTGCAGCAAAAACTCATCCGCGATTTCGTGGCCGCGGCGCAGCTGTTTATCTAACTCAAGCGTCTTGCCCAGCATATCGCTTGGATCAATCTGCTTGAGTCGTGTTTCAGTAAGTTGAATCGCTTTTGTGGTAATCGTCATCTTCCGTGTATTGTCAATTATAGGAGCGGAAGGCGTTCCTCCCGTATTTGTCCGCACGTACTTCGCCGCGGCACGTGTCTTCACCTGCCCCGTTACCGGTTCTCGCCGAGCAGCACGTCTTCGTGCCGCCGCAATCTCATACACCTTGCCGTGCAGAGATTTAGCGACGCGGTTCCCCGCCGGAATCCCGCAATCAAGCTCCGATCTCCCTTCTACGTTCACGGGGAAGAGGCAGGGGGATGGGGTTCCCCTGTTCTTAACTCATATCTCGTTCTAAGTAAACCAAATCGGCAAATCCGCAAATCGCTTCTTCAGTTCGCCACTCATGTAGTTCAATATCTCTTGTGAGGTGTCCATCTTCAGGGCCTTTTTCGACATGCGACGGCATTCGTCATACGTCAAACTGCGAATGATTTTCTTGATTTCCGGTATCATTGCAGACGTCATTGAAATTTCTTTCATCCCCAGCCCCACAAGCAGCGGCGTTGCCGCAGGAGAGCCGCCCAATTCACCGCATATCCCCACGTGAATATTTTTTCTCGCGCCCGCCTTTACTGTCATCTCGATCAACCTGAGTACCGCCGGATGATAGCTGCGATAATATGTCGCCACCTGCTCGTTCGCTCTATCCGTGGCCATCGTGTACTGAATCAAATCGTTCGTGCCGATAGAAAAGAAATCGCACTCGTCTGCCAAACGATCCGAAAGCACCGCCGCAGACGGAATCTCAACCATGATCCCGACTTGCAGCTTTGGATCAAATGCCATCTTGCGCTGATTCAACTCGTTCTTGGCTTCTTCCAAGACGATCTTGGCTTCTCTAAGTTCTTCGAATCCTGACACGAACGGGAACATCACGCGCACGTTTCCCCTCGCCGAAGCCCGCAAGATCGCGCGAAGTTGTGTGCGGAACAAATCCCGCCGCGACAATGACACGCGAATCGCGCGATACCCCAAAAACGGATTCTTTTCCTCGCGGATGTTTATCCCCGCGTGATATTTGTCGCCGCCCAAATCAAACGTCCGAATCACCACCGGATGCGGGGCCATTATCTCTGCCGCGCGGTCGTACATCCCGAACTGTTCATCTTCCGTCGGTGTGGATTCGCGGGTCAAAAACAGAAACTCACTCCGGAACAATCCCACTCCAGTTCCGCCATGCTCGAGCACAGACTCTGCTTCGCGAGGAAGTTCGATGTTCCCCCACAAATCTATCTCGTAACCGTCGAGCGTCATCGCAGGTTGCGACTTGATGTCCTCAAGATATCGTTGAAAACTGCGGAACCGCTCACGCTTTTCTTCGTACTCAGTACATGACGACGTGTTCGGATGCAAAATCACTTTGCCGCTGTTGCCGTTGATGATGATCGAATCGCCGTCGCGAACCTTTTCGGACACATCGCCGACCCCCACGATCGTTGGAATATCCAGACTTCGCGCCAGTATCGCCGTGTGCGACGTCAACCCCCCAATGTCCGTCGCTATACCGTGAACTAAGGTCTTGTCCAGATTCAAGGCTTGTGTCGGTGACAAATCTCCGGCGACCAAAATCACCTCATGTGTTGGGTGATCGGGAATCAGATCCCCTTCTCCGCGCAAAAACCTTAGCAACCGCATCCGCACGTCACGTAAATCCGATGCCCGTTCACGAAACACTTCACCGGCCGTCTTGCTGATCACTTCTATCATTTGGCTGAAGGAATCGTAGATCAAATACTCCGCGTCAAACTGCTCGCGGGTGATGCGCGCTCGAACCTGATCATGAAAAACTTCATCGTCAAGAATTGACAAGTGCGCGTCGAATATCTTGCCCACCGCGACTCCCGCTACGTCCAGTGCGCGCTCGCGAGACCGCTCAATCGCCGCGCGCGTCTCCTCCAATGCACGATCAAATCGAGACAATTCATGTGGCACCTCCGAAGGAGCAAGCTTGCGCGGCATCACTTCCGGCTCGTCGTGCGTCATCTTGTGCACAATACCGATCGCGATTCCCGGTGATGCGGGAATCCCGCGAAGTATCTGCTCCTTCTTCTCCCGGCTGCTCACGATTATTCCTCGTAAAATTTGTTCTCGAACAACTGCACCAACTCATCCAGTTGCTGCTGCTCGTCTTCCCCCATACACTCCAGGATCAGCGTGCTGCCGCGCCCCGCCGCCAGCATCATCACTCCCATTATGCTCTTGCCGTTGACACGCATCCCGTCCTTGATCAGGTACACGTCTGACTTGTATTTAGACGCAATTTTTGTCAATTGGGCGGCTGGCCGAATATGCAGCCCCAGCCTGTTCAGCAATGTGACTTCTTTCTGGATCACGGCAAAAGAGTGGTTTGACTTAAGAAATAATAAATTCCGAATGAACTCAAAATAGCGATAAACGCAACAGTCAGAGTGCTCGCTCTGACAAATGCCGCGCCAAGCATGGTCATAAAACCTGCGATAAACTGCCATCGTGCGGCAACTCCGCCGTCCATGGCCAATGTAATCGCACTCGCAAAAAGTATCCCCGCACAAAAAATCCCCATGTACTTCAACTCACGTCTGGCCTTCAAGAGAGCAGGGTGGAGCGCCAGCTCGCTTGCCCGCTCACCCAATTCAAATCCGCGAGCAAATCCCCAGTTGCGAAACAACCAAAGCCCACCATTGTAGACCAGCAGCATCCCGACAACCGCCCATCCCCAAACATGTTCCGCCTGCCCGCTTGTCAATAACAAAAGTGAAACAGCAAATGCCAGCAGCGCAGGCTTGAATCGCTCCCAAATTAAACTGTCGCCAATGGATCCCAAGGGAGTGGACATCGCCCGCTTCCAATCAGAAATCGCGTCAGCCCTGTTCTGATCCACAGGATTACGAAACTGCCGCGTCAACGCCCCCAAGGCGATACTCGAAAACACCGGATGCCCGTTGATGAAACTTGCGGCAGCCTTGATTTTCTCCGGGTTTTGCCCGGCAAGCTCAGATTTCAAAGAGAATAGATAGCCAGCGCCCTGCATAGTCTTGTAATTCAAGAACAGTTGCAGAGCCAGCGACCGAATCAGAATGTTTGTCCTGCGCGGAGGCGATGGCGTCATAACAATGCCCATCCCGCGATCACACCAAGTAACATACTCCAAATCCAATCCCGCCGCGACACAAGCTGGATCATTGCCGCGCCGCATCCCGCTCCCAGCAAGCTTGGCCACAACCCCGAACAGAGCGCGTCACTCGTGGCCACAATTGTCTCGCCCGGACCAAGCGCGTAAAACTTCCCGAAGTAAAGAGTCAGCAAGAAATGTCCGCTGGCCAGTCCAAGCAATGTCAACACCGCGCCAGCCGTCACATGAACTCCCAGCGCCGCGAGGACCTGCCAGCCGCCCGATTGTCCAGCGGCAAAAGCGTCCACATAGCGCGCCGCAATCCCGTTTATCCGTTTTCGCACAATCGGAGCAAGCTCGCGTCCGATATACGCGAATATCAATCCGATCGCCGTGCATAGTAACAGCACAATCCAAGCAGGTTCCCCAGTCACCTCGGACGGAGCAACCCGCGCAGCCGTCGCCGTCGCAATCATCGCCCCCACGTTTCCTTCAGCAAATTTCGCTGCGCCAATTTGCAGGTTCGCCAGCCACAACAATTCAAACAGCACTCCAAAGAACAATCCCAACTCAGGTCGGTCAACCAAAACTCCGTACAACACACACGCGACAATCGGTTGTCCCAGCAGCGTCTGTCCAATGACCGACGTGTCCAAATAGACAATCGTTCCCGCGAGTGTCCCCAACCACATCGCTAAAATTCTCGTTCAATCATCAACAGCGCCCAGTCAGCAAGCCAATCACGATACTTTGTGGGCGGAAGAGGATCAAGAAACTTCATACCGCGCTCCACGTGCTCGCGCGCTCGCCGTGCCGTTTCTTCAATACCACCAAGATCCACAAACAGTTGTGTCACTTCATAAATCTGATCATGCGACGCGTGCGGGTCGCCCAAAGTCTCTTCGATCAATCTCCTTTGCTTCGGATTAGCACGCACCCATGATTCTCTTGCAATTACGGTCCGCTTCCCTTCGCGAATATCCGCCCCCACTGGTTTGCCCAATAGAGCCTCGTCGCCAATAACTCCCAATATATCATCCTGCAACTGAAATGCCGCCCCACAAGCGCTCGTGAACCGCTCAAGGGTCTTGACCAACGGATGATTCAGATCTGGAGTATTCAGGCCAATCGCCGCGCCTGAAGCTCCCGCGAATTCATACAGCGCGCCCGTTTTCTTCCACAGCATGTCTTCAATCTGCTCACTGGACAAGTTGCCAATAGGCTCCTTAGAATACTGCACGTCCAGCACTTCGCCTTCCACCAGAGTGCACAGCACCCGCGTATCCAGTTCGTTAATCAGTGTCAGAGTAACGTCCGCCGAAATTCCGAATTTCTGCGTCAGCTCGGTCATCAAACTGATTCCCCAACCGTGCTGCACGTCACCGGCCAAAACCGCGATAGAAATTCCGTAATGTTCCGCGTCACTCCGCAGAGGATACCGCGCCAGCGTCGAAGGCTTCTTAGCAAACCGTTCATGCACCGTCGGCGCGCCCCGTCTCGTCGGATCACGGTCTATAATATCGTCATGCACCAGCGTCCAAGTATGAAAAATCTCCACCGCCGCCGCCGCGCTGATGGCCTTTTCTTCATCACCCCCCACAGCCCCGCAGCAAAACAGCATCACCGCCGGACGCAGCCGCTTGCCACCCGATTCAAAATAACACGTCACCGCCTCCCGAATGTCTTCCGGCGAAAATAAATCCACATAGCGCGGGTCGAGCACATAGTCCTGCACCCGCTTAACCCGCTCTTCAATAGCACTAAACAACCGATCAGACACCCAACAGCTCCGTAGATAGCTTAACTAACAACAAAAAAACAAAGGCTTGGGAAAATCCCAAGCCTATATAATACACGAAATTCCAATAACTTGCAACTGTTTGTTGAGCACGAATTGTACTTCCAATCCACTAGCGGCGGCCTCCGGCCGTCTTTCTTAGTTGTCATCCCGTCAGGGACCTATCCAAAGAACGCACCCATACCAATCTCATCCCGAAAACGTAAACCGCTCGTCATCCTGCCTGTCCCCGTATGGAAAGCCGCCGCGGCTGAAGGACCCCTCCGCTTCCGTTCCCCCCCCAAATCTTTTCCTCGCGGCGGCACCCGTTGCGGGTGCCCTTTCCGAATTATAGCGCCCAACTTGCTGGGCAAAATCCCCAAAGACAACCGATTCGCCCGGGCCTACCTACTCGCCAAGGCCCGCAACTCCCGCTCCGTAAAACAACTAGCGGCGGCCTCCGGCCGTCTGCTCTCCCCTTCCCCCGTTCAAGGGGAAGGGGGCCGGTGGATAGGAGCCTCGCCTCCCCAATTTTCCCAAAACAACCCAACTCTATCTTGAACAAACGTTTACTAACTCCAATAAAACACAAAAAACACTTGACAAACATTCTTTTATGTCGTATATTATGCACAGCTAACCAACCAAAGCCCTCCCAGAGGAACCCGGCGGACTGATCAACCGTGACCGGCCTGAAAGGAGCGCAGAGGAGACTCAGCAAGAACTTGCCGTACGTAAAAACATAACTCAAGTACCTGACGAGGGGAAAAGCAGATCTACTATTGACTACGGCCCGCATCAAGTTTCCCATTTCCCCCCATTCCTATGGGGGGACAAAGGGGGGTAGAATTCCAAGCAACATCGAGAACCCAAAATCACTAGCGGACAATTCAGGGTTCTTACCTCATACCTAATCTGAATTCCGTACTCCATCCCCCAATAAAACGCGGCGACCAATAAAAGCCGCCGCGAAGCATCCTTCATCCTTCATCCTTCATCCTTTATCCTTCTAACGCACCGCTTTCCCCACCGCCAATTCCAACGCAATCAAACTCGACTGATACTCAAGCTCCTTCTGCAAATGATCCGTCTCCGCGCGCTCATAAGTCACCTGTGCGTCACGGAGCGAAAGGGCGGAGGTGGCGCCAAGCCGATAGCGTTCCCGCTCAAGCTCGAGCGTCCGATTTGCCAAGTCACGATTGCGATTGGTCGTCTGCATCTGGTCATAGACCGTCTCTAAATTACGAAACGCTTCACGCACACTCCGTTCCACTGACAATCGCAAATCTCTTTCAGATTCTCGCGCGCGACTTAGCGAAACCTTCTTCGACGCCACGTCATACTCTCTGGCAAACCCGTCGAAAATATTCCAATTCAAACTCATGTAGTAAGTCGTGTTCCGGTTCCGCGGATCCAAAGTAAACGATTGATCCGCTCCCGACTGTTCACTGGCCGAACGCGACGCGCCGATGCTCACGCGAGGCAGATAAGCTCCCTTCGAATAACCCACATTGTCCCGCGCCTGCTTCGACTGCAAAACCGCAATCTCCAAATCCGTGCGATTCTGCCACGCCTGATCAATCATGTTGTCTAATTCAAATTGATAAGGCGAAAACTCCACAGCCTCAGCAATCGGAAAACGACTCTCCAAGTCAATTCCGAGTGTCTGATTCAAAACTTCTCTCTGCTTTTCAAGCTCACGCTCAGCACTCGCAATCGCGTTCTCAGCCGTGCCCAATTCAATCTCCGCCTGCAAAACATCAAGCTCCGTCACCGCGCCCACCTCAAACCTCGCCTTCGCCAAGTCATGCGCGTCTTTCCTTTGATCGCGTAGCCGATTGTTCAAAGCAACCACTTTCTCCAAAGTCAACACACCGACAACCTGTTGCGCCACATTGCGCGTCAGAGTCTTGTGAGCTTCCTCAACCGAAAGCGTGTTGATTTTCTTCTGAGCCTGAGCAATCCGATAGAGAAAAATCCGCTGCCCGCCTTCAAACAAAGAGAGATTCGCGTTCACATTCCAAGAACTCGAGCGTGATTTACCTTCAGACGGATTCTGCGTAAACGTCACCGTGTCAAGCCGAAAAGTCTGTGCGCTGTCGTCAAACACGATGATTACGTCTTCAAAGGTCACAGGCAGGGACGACACACTTCCGTCGGGATTGACAAAGGTGCGATTCTCAAACTGTGATTCCGAAAAATTCAGCCCCAACGAAATCGTCGGCAGAAATCTGCCAATCGCGGCCAAATCACCGATGCGATTCAGCCTTAATCCCAACTCAGATTGCCGAACCTGCGGATTATTCTGCAAGCCGATTGAAACCAGCGAGTCCAGCGAAAGCGGACTCTGGCTGTCAATCCGGGTTAACCTGTCTTCTGCGTTCGCGGTCGCGCAAACTATACCCCATACAAACACCCACCAAATTGCTCTCGGCACGCTTAACACTCCAAATATTGATCTTTAATTGCGTAAAGGTAGTCCAGCACGGCGTCGTGCTCGTTGGCGACCTCACCCTCGAGAATCGCTTCTTCAAGGGCGGCCTTAATCTTTCCGACTATAGGACCGGGTGAGAGGTTGCAAATTCGCATAATCTCATCTCCGCGGACCGGACTCTGAAAGGCCTTCAACTGGTCTGACTCGATCACCTCGGAAATCCGCGTCTTGAGCTTCTCAAACTGAGCAAGGTAACGCTTGACTTTCTTAGGGTTAGCCGAGGTAATATCGGCCCGGCAAAGGGTCAGCAAATCCTCCAAATCCTCGCCCGAATCCACGATTAATCTGCGCACAGCAGAATCCGTCACTTCCTCGCGGGTCAGGTTAATGGGACGCATGTGCAACTGAGTCATTTTGACCAGTTTGGCCGTGGTCTTCTCCGGCAGCTTCAATCTTCGGCCAATCGGCTTTAGCATTCGGCCTCCCACGTCCTCGTGGCCGTGAAATGTCCAGCCCTGATCCGGAAAAAACCGCTTTGTGCGAGGCTTGGCAATATCGTGAACCAGAGCCGCGAGTCGCATCACGGGCTCATCCGTGAGTTCGGATATACGATCCACCACGAGCATCGTATGGTCAAACACATCCTTGTGGTGATGCTGTCCGACCTGCTCAACACCAGACAGCGCGGAGATTTCTTTGAACACAATTTCCATCACGCCGGTCTCATACATCAGCTTGAGTCCAATGGACGGCTTGCCGGCGCTCATCAGCTTCAAGAGTTCATCTGTGATGCGCTCTTGACTAACTATCTCGAGCCTCGGAGCCATAAGCTTGCAGGCGGCGAGGGTTTGAGGTTCGATTTCGAACTCAAGTTGTGCCGCAAATCTCATGGCGCGCATGATCCTGAGCGGATCTTCCGAAAACGTGCGCTCAGGTTCCAGCGGCGTGCGTAAAACTTTCCGTTCAATGTCTCCGAGTCCGTCAAAGAGATCAACAAGTTGACCGAAACTCGGCTCGTTCAGACTTGCCGCGAGAGCATTCACCGTAAAGTCCCGACGTGCGAGGTCATCTTCGAGCGCGCCTTCCCACACTTTCGGTTTACGCGACTGCTCCTCATAAGATTCAGCACGAGCCGTAACAAAATCTAGTTGATACCCGCGATACGGCACCATTGCCGTGCCAAATTTCTCGAATAACACGGGATCACGAACACCAAACTCCTTAGCGACAAGTTTCGCAAAAGAGACGGCATCACCAATCACCGAGAAATCAATATCCTTGACCTTCTTGCCCAGCAAGCGGTCGCGCACAAACCCACCGACTGCATACAGCTCCAGTCCCTGCGAGTCCGCGAGCTGTCCCAACCGTTCAAGCACTCGCGAGTCCGAACGATGTATCACTTTCTTAATCATGCTGCTCACAGATGCACTCAACGTGGCTTCTCCTTTGCCAGACGATCTCTCAGAGCAGCCAGAGTATCCCGCCGCCGTTCGAGAGCATAAGGAGTCGGGGATACGGCAAGCCCTGCTCGCGCATAGTTCAAAGCCGCCTCAGAGTCTCCTAACATATCCGAACATTCTACCAGAGTTTGATATAATCCAATCACTTCATATCCATTGTTGAATTCAAGTTGCTTGTACTGATTTAGTAACACCAGCGCGGACTCACGCGCGTCTTTCCACTGACCTGTAATCTTCTCAAGCGAAAGTTTGGGCATCCAGAATGTCCGGCTCTCGGGAAATCTTTCCAATCCTGCCTTGACCATACTGTCCGCCAACACATAGTTTTCTTCTTGAAGCGCAAACCAGACCATCGCACTTAAAGCCGCGAACCGGGAGAACTTAGACTGCTTAAGCCCAATCATCAAATCCGACCAGCCGTCGCGCTTTGTCGGGACAATCGGCAGCCACCGCAAAATCCCCAGATTGCTGGCCGCCGCAAATCGATACGCTCCACGACCGACGTAGGCATCAAAAAAATCTGGATCCATCCGGATGCTTTTGTCAAAGTGATTTCGGGAGGCCATCAAGCGACGAATCCCGTCGAGAGCTTTTCCTTGGCGATGTCTGGTCAGACCCACAACAGAGCAAGCGGATCCCGTCAGGTATTCCCGCTCAGCTACCGCGCTGTCCGGCGCTCGTACTTCCCACGCTTGGCACTTCGTGAGGCAGGACTCGGCAAAACCCTCCAGCTCCGAAGTCCCTGTAGTATCTTCAAAATCACATAGTTGCGCGTAAATAACGCTGGCTCGGCCATAATCTACGGCGGGATGAGTCGGCCACGCCAGCTCCATCTGCTCACAAATTTCCTGTGCCGACCCGTAATGGTGTCCCATCAGTGTGTCAAACAAGGCCTCATAGCGAGATAACGGGGAGTTCTCCGGTAATTTACCCAGCGCCCGGCCACTAATTAAGAGGCTGACCAATAGGGCCGTCAGGCACGTCACAAACTGTGGGGGGTATCTATACACAGAGAATTCAATAGGTTTGACTGCAAGAAGTTACGACAATTCCGGCAAAAAGCAAGAGCCAGGGCCCGGATTCAAATTCAACTATCCCCGCCGTAAGCTGGAGTTCCGCTGCTGAATTCACTATATTACAGGGAGTTCATGGATGGATTGGCGGATAACTGAATGTTTATGGTTTTGGTGGAGATGAGTATGGTCCGTCGCGTTCTGATTTTGATCGCGATGGGCTTGTTGTTTCCCTCCCTTTCGATAGCTACTGTGGGTGAAAGGGCCTCGCTTTTTCTTATTCTAGAGGCTGAATCCCGCGTTATACCACAAATGCGGGAATCATCTGGGCGCGAGATTTCCGTGACACATGCGCACCGCTTAGCCGTCGAAGCCGCTAAGGATCACGCCCGCTTTTCTCAAGAACCCGTTCTTGCCCGCCTTCAAAAAATTAATAAGCTCGCTCAAGTCGAACATATCCGCGCATATTGGGCGGCCAATGCGATTTTTCTTCGGTGCGATACCGATTGGGTCTCTGAGTTTCAGAAATGGCCAGAGGTCGTCGCAGTTCAAGAGGATTTGCCCCTCCAACTGATTCCGATTTCCGAACCCGTTATCGAACCTGCTCGTCGTCGAGCGTTGGACGATGCGTCCGCCGCGCTTCTGACTATCCGCGCTCCTGATGCGTGGGCGCTCGGTCTAACCGGAGTCGGTGTCCTCTTAGCTAACTTCGATAGCGGCGTCAACGGCGCTCATCCCGCTCTGTCTTCCCATTGGCGAGGCAACAACGGCTATCCGGCAGAACAGTGCTGGTTTGATCTTGTTGAACCCTTGACCTCCACTCCCGGAGACAATGACGGCCACGGCACACTGACGATGGGCCTCCAGTGCGGAATGAGCGGCGGCGACACAGTCGGCGTGGCCTGGAACGCACAGTTCATCGCGGCAGCAGTCGCCGAAGGCGGCTTCACAATCAATAATGCGCTCCAAGCATTCGAGTGGATTATTGATCCCGATGGCAATCCCGAAACCTTCGAGGACGTTCCCCGTGTGCTCTCAAACTCATGGGGATTCAACGGCGGCATAGAAATCTGCAATAATGTCCTGTTTCAAGCCATGGATTTGGCGGAAGCGTCGGGCATCGCAGTGCTTTGGTCAGCGGGCAATGAAGGTCCACCGGTTGCAACGATCCGCAACCCGGCCAATCGTGCCGACAATCTCGTGTCCGGTTTTGCCGTGGGTGGATGGGACGGGGTGCTCGATTCTGTCTGGGTTTCATCCAGCCGCGGGCCTACTCCATGTTCCTTGGATTCTATTCTTCGAATCAAACCTGAAGTAGTCGCACCGTCGCGAAATGTCCGTTCTACTTATCTTGGCAGCAGCTTTGCTTCGAGCAACGGCACATCTTTTTCCGCTCCCCTCGCTGCGGGCACAATCGCGTTGATGATCGAAGCGAATCCATTGCTGCCACCTGACTCACTGCTTGAGTTGTTGATGCTGATGGCGGTGGATGAAGCAGAGCTTGGTCTTGACAATACAGTCGGCTACGGGCGAATTGATGCGCTGATGGCATGTCAGGCTGCGCTAACCGGTGTCGGATGGATTCGCGGGGAGGTTGAAGATGAGTTCGGCCTGCCTGTGAACGCGCACATCGATCTCGTCAATCATCCGCAGCACACAGCCTGTAATGCGCAGGGCAGTTTTCTGCTCCCGCATCCGGCTTATCTGCCATTGCAATTGCAAGTCATCGCGGACGGACACTTGCCGCAAACGATCTCGCTAACGGTCTTGCCACAAGATACCACCTATGTCACCGTCACGCTTGAAGCGACGGCCCAGGGTATCCTCACCGGAAATGTTATCGATTGCCGGGGACTGGCCGCTATGGATGCGATTATCAGCATTCCGGGCGAGCAGATTCCGCCTGTGCACAGCGACAATAACGGCCGCTTTGTGATGACGCTCAATCCCGGCACCTACACGGTAGCTTGTTCGAGCGGTACCTGCGGGTCCGTCATTGTGCCGCAAGTGCAAATTATCGCGGGTGCGATTACGGACATCGAAGTTGTGCTCCCCTTGAACGAAGCCTTCTTGTGCTCGGACGAGGATCCCTTTGGCTACTATCTTTGTGACAGCAATGATCCCGGTGGCCCAACAGAGACCTTCGAGTCCGTGACTCCCGCAGAAGGCGGCAAGGGCGTCATCCATAATCTCGCCGAAGACGGACACGTCCCGCTTGCCTTGCCCTTCACTGTCACCTATTACGGCCAACCCTACGACAGAATTTTTCTAAACTCCAACGGCATTGTCAGTTTCCTTCGACTGGCAACAGCGTATAACAATCTTCCGTTGCCCTACAATTTGACTCCGGCGCTCTTTCCCTTCTGGGATGACTTCAGCGACAATCTCGGCGGCCATATTCTATCTGACTATGACCCGTCCAAAGGGACGTATACGTTGGAGTGGTTTGAAGTTCCTTACTTCGTAACAATTCCTCCTGCGACAGACAGCGCGAATTTCCAGCTCGTGATTTATGATCAAGCTGTTGTGCCGACACAGAGTGGCAATAACGTGATGGAGTTTCGCTACGGCAGAATTCCCCGAGTCAACAGCGGGACCATCGGGATTGATCGCGCGGGAGGAGGAGGTTACGTTCGCTACGGCTATAACGGGCAATGGGAATCACACGCCGTCCCGGTTGAAGAGAATCTTACGATTCGTGTCGCCGACGAAAGTGTTTCTTCCGGTGTGCCGTCCATGGCTGTCAGCCCGTCATCTTTGCAGCTTGCACTTGAACCCGGCGAAACTCTCGATACGTCGATCTTTATCCAAAACTTCGGCAACGCGCCCTTAGCCTATTCCGCAAGTGTCAATGGGGCCGCGCAATCAAGTCCGGGACAGGATACGACACAGAGAGCCATGTCCTACCCTGATCCGCCGAAAGGATTTGTTCCGACTCGAGTGGCGCAGGACGATGCAGCACTTGATGACTGGATTCCAAATATTCACGGCTACGCATGGCGAAACTCCCGTACTGATACGTCTGTTCATTACGAGTTCTTCGATATTGCCGGAGTCGGCACCAACGTCGGTATAACCCGGGATGACACAACGTCTATGCCGAGGCCGTTGCCATTTGAGTTCCCGCTCTATGACAGGGTGTTCTTTAAGTATAGCGTCTGTTCAAATGGCTTCATCAGCTTCTGGTCGAACGGAAAGAACTATACCAACGATCAGCTAACAAATGCACGTGATCCCTATTATGCTTTGGCCCCCTACTGGACGGACCTGAATCCTGCATCCACCGGGCAGATTTGGGAGTATTATGATAGCAATAATGATCGCTTCATCGTGCAATGGAACGAAATTCCTCCCTATGGTTTTTCCCCGTTGCAAAACCTGACTTTTCAGGCGATTCTTTATTCCGACGGGGGAGTGGACTTTGTTTATGAAAGAATGCGCGCAACGGTACCTCTCAAGACCGTGGGAATCAAGGGTCGGCAATCCGGCGAGTACATTCAGCTTTCCTACAACGGCAGTCTGGTTGACAGCATGATGACTTTACGAATCGCGCGACCCGATACGGCGGCATCCTCCGTCCGTATCCTGAGCGGAAACTATGCGGTCGTCCCGCCGCAAGGCACGCAGGAAATTCGTATTCGCATTGCGAATAACTCGCTCACTCAAGGACTTGCCGCTCTGCCGCTCTTTATCAAATCTTCAGACCCCGTCGCAAGCGCCTTTGAATTGGCAGTCGCAATGCAAGGCGGCGTTCCCTTTGAATCTCACACGGTGATTTTTGCGTCAAGCGACTCACTGAGTTTACACTGGCAGCCGCATCCCACGAACAGTTTTACTGTTTGGACTGCATTGCCCAATGACACGACCTTTGTGCAATACCAGACGTCCGTTGCCGATACGCATTTCACACTTGGTTTGCCGCCGCAAGCTGCTCGCATCTATGCTGTTACATTGGCCGGCGCGCCAGCGCCAGCCATGACCGTCGTGCCTGCGCCTGTTCAAAATTTTGACAAAAAATAATTTACTATTCGTTACGATGATAAGAGGTGTCCAATGTTCCGAACTCTAACTCTGTGTCTTCTCCTTTCGATCGGAGTCCTCTCTGTCCAAGCGGGAATAGAAGCTCCGCACCACTCGCTGATTCGAGTCTTTGGCAAAGATATCGCACACGAGAAACTGCTTCTCAATGATGACGTGCTCGATGTTTTGCCGCAAGATGATCAACCCGGTGTGCTGGTCGCCGTGCTGCCAAGTAACTTCGCGTATCTTGAAAGCCGGGGCTACCGCTGGGATGTGATTCATCAAGACCTTGAAGAATTTTACGCTCGCCGCGCCCGTGAAGGAGGTTCACTGGATCTCATGGGCGGTTTTAAGACACATACTGAAATCTTGGCTGCGATGGATACGATTCACGCCAATCACCCGAACATCACGACAGAAAAATTCGTTATCGGTATGACGCTTGAGAATCGCCCCATTCATGCGATGAAGATCAGCGACAATCCGGAAGTTGACGAAAATGAAATAGAACTGCTTTATAACTCCATGCATCATTCGCGTGAGCCGGGTGCGATGGAAGTGCTGTTCTACTTCATGAATCATCTGACGGATCAGTATGGTATTGATCAAAGCGTCACCGATCTGGTGGACAACCGCGAGTTCTATTTCATTCCGTGCGTTAACGTGGATGGTTATCTTTACAACGAGGCTACCAATCCCAATGGCGGCGGCATGTGGCGCAAGAATCGCCGCAACAACGGAGGTAGTTTCGGCGTTGACTTAAACCGGAATTACGGCTTCAACTGGGGTTTTGACAATAACGGTTCGTCCTCCAATCCCGCGTCGGAAACCTATCGCGGCACTGGTCCGTTCTCGGAGCCGGAAACTCAAGTCATGCGCGATTTTATGGAGTCAAGAGACTTTGTCGTGGCCATGAACTACCACACCTATTCGAACCTGATTCTCTATCCGTGGGGCACGCAGACTTTTCAGGGCGGTTATACTCCTGAAGAAGACGTGTTCTCGCTGATGGCGGACTCGATGCAGTATTTTATTCAACAGGTCAACGGTGCGCTCTATACTGTTGGTCCGCCGTGGGCTGTTCTCTACGACGTCAACGGGGATTGTAATGACTGGTGCTATGGCGAGCAATCGACAAAGGCCCGCATTTTTCCCTTTACAACAGAAGTCGGCAGCGCAGCCGATGGATTCTGGCCCGCGCCGAACCGGATTATTCCGCTGGCTCAAGAAAATCTGCCCTCGAACCTCTTTGTCGCGCGCTATGCCGTTCATCTGATTCCGCCGGACTATCAGGTTCGCAGGGTCTATCAGGATCAAAACGAGCAAAACGGAAACAACAACGGCACCGTTGAGCCGGGCGAAGAGCTGACGCTGGAAATCTTTTTGAAGAACACCGGCGCGTTGGACTTGGGAATGATTTCCGGCACGCTAACCACGTCAACTCCCAATGCAACGGTGCTATCGGGTGCGGCAAGCTGGCCCGGCATCGATCGGCTTGACAGCGCAGCCAATACTACTCCATTTGTGATTAGTGTCGGCGCGGGATTCAGTTCACCCGGCCCAATCAATTGTTTGTTGCACGTCACCACAGTCGCGGGACTTGACACCACGTTTGCCATTACGGCGGTCGTAGGAAACCCCAGTTTCTTTGACGATATGGAAAGCGGCACGAACGGCTGGACACACAGCGGCGTCGTGGATCAGTGGCATCGTACCGCTCACCGCTCGGCCTCGCCCTCACAATCGTGGTATTGCGGAATTGAAAATTCCTGGCAATATAGCTCTAACCAAAACGCGGTATTGACTTCGCCGCCGATTTTGCTGGGTGACAATGCCGTATTGACTTTCTCGCATTTTTATCAGCTTGAAGCGGGTTTTGATTTCGGCTTTGTTGAAGTCTCTGACGGATTGGGCACTACGCTTGTGGCAGGCCCATACTCTGGCACAAACGGGACTTTCCAAACTGTCAGTGTCTCGCTCGCTCAGTTCGCGGCGGGCAGCTCCATTCAAGTTCGATTCCGCCAAACGAGTGACGGCGCGTTGGTGCAAGAAGGCTGGTACGTGGACGATGTCTTCGTTGGACCGCCGCCGCAAATTGACGTATCACCTTCGTCCGTTTCAATTGCTGTGGATACGCTGTCGATTATCGAACAAACCGTTCTCGTCAGCAATACTGGCGGATCCGACCTTGTCTATTCGGTTCTCTTTCAAAACGGAACAGTCGTCGCGGATACTGGTGGCCCGGATGCTTATGGCTATCGCTGGCAGGATTCCGATGACGCGTGCGGGCCTACCTATTCCTGGCTGCCAATCGGCGAAACCGGCGCTCAGGTCACATGGGAAGAGGGAGAAGGCGATTTGACTCGCGGCCCCTACGCGATGCCGTTTGAGTTTCCATTCTATGGCCAATTGTATTCTGAGCTTTGGATAAGCGCCAACGGTTGGATCACTTTTTTAGACAGCCTTAACGAAGCCTATCTCAACGAAGGCTTACCCTCTGTCAACGCAGCCGGAGCGGCCATCTTCGCGTGGTGGGATGATTTGAAACCGCAACTCGCCGGCACCAATGTCCGCTATTGGGACAACGGAGTTGACTCCGTGGCCGTTCACTATGAAAACATTCGCGCGGGTTCTGGCGGCAGTCAGGGAACTTATAATTTCCAGATTCTATTGACCAGTCGCGGTGAAGCCCGGGTCTTCTATGGTGACATGGGCACAATCCGCTTGACCAGTGCGACCATCGGAATTCAGAATGCCGAAAAGGACGCTGGATTAACCGTGCTGAATAATCAAGCGGGAGTCGGAAGTTTTGAGTCGCGTAGATTTTCGCTCGGCCCCCGGTGGGTGTCCGTTGTTCCGACGTCCGGGATCGTGCCGCCCAATTCGGTGGATACTCTTCGCTTGAGTTTCCTCGGGGCCGAGCTTTGCGGTGATCCCAGCTTGAGTGGTTTGATTGTCCGCTCGAATGATCAAGTTTCCGGTGACATTCTGATTCCAATCGAGGCCACGCCGAACGCGCAACTCACTCCACCCGAAGAGTTAACAATTATCTCTTCCGGCAACGACATTGAACTGCGTTGGCAAGCTGTGCCCGGTGCGGCAAGCTACCAAGTCGAATTCTTGTTTGAGTTGAACGGGTTGCCGACCATTGTCGGAAACCCCGTGACCAACAGCTTCACGCATGTTGACGCGTTGACGAATTCATCCGGTTACTATCAAGTGCGCGCACTGCCGTAAGGAGATTATTACTTGCTCGTGTTCCGTATCGGCCTTGCCGCCTACTTGATCGTTAGTTTTGCCGTTAGTGGGTCTGCTGCCGCCTCGCGCCGCCCGGCTTGGGCGCCGAATGCGATGGTGACATCGGCGGATTCCCATGCCACCCGCGCCGGGCTTCAAATTCTTGAAGCGGGCGGCAATGCTGTGGATGCGGCTTGTGCGGTGGCGATGGCTTTGGGTGTTACAGAAGGATACTCCAGCGGACTCGGCGGCGGTTGCTTCATCGTCCTGCGCATGGCCGATGGCAGGGAAGCAGCTATAGATGGCCGCGAAGTGGCACCTAAGAAATCCACTCGATTGATGTTCGTTCCGCGAAAACCCTCGGATCGAACGGATTTGTCGCTCTATTCTACATTGGCCGCCGGAGTGCCCGGACAGGTCGCGGCCTTTAACCTTGTCGTGAGCGAATACGGAACGATGTCCTTTGGAGACTTGCTTGAGCCGGCCTTCCAGTTAGCCGATACGGGTTTTATAATCGGCGAGTATTATGCTGATGTCGTCAAGTATTATGAACAGAGGCTGAAATCGGATCCCGGTTCCCGCGAAATCTATTTTCGACCGGACGGCACGCCCCTTCAACAGAATGACCGTTTGCTCCAGCGAGATTTGGCCGCAACCTTGAAACGAATGCAAGATGTCGGCGCGTCTGCTTTCTATACAGGAGAAACCGCGCGGTTGATTGAGTCCTTTATGCAGTCAACCGGCGGGCTGATCAGCCAGCAAGATCTGGCGTCTTACCAGCCAACCCTGCTGAAGCCCGTGCGCGGGACGTATCGCGGTTTTGAGGTTATCTCGATGCCGCCGCCAAGTTCCGGCGGAATCCACTTGATCCAGATGCTGAATTTGTTGGAAGAGTTCCCCCTCGGTTACCTTGGCGCGGGTTCTACTGAGTCGCTACATTTGCTTGCGGAAGCCATGAACTTCGCGTTTGCCGACCGTGCAGAATTTCTAGGCGACCCGGCCTTTAATCCCGTTCCTACTGAAGCCTTGGTTCATAAGGGATATGCCACTCAGATTCGTAAGGACATTTCCCGGACCCGCCATGCTCCGAAACCGGAGCACGGCAAGCCGTGGGAATTCTTGTCGATGATTGAGCATCATACCACTCACTTCTGTGTCGTGGATGAAGAAGGCAACGCCGTGTCGGTGACGGCCACGGTCAATACTCCCTTTGCCACGGGCATCACGGTTCCCGGAACAGGTATTCTGCTGAATAACGAAATGGACGACTTCGTCACTCAGCCCGGCAAGGCCAACTATTTTGGGCTGGTAGGCAATGCGGCTAACGAGATTGATCCCGGTAAGAAGCCCTTGTCGTCCATGTCCCCGACGATTGTTTTCCGCGACGGAGATCCCTATTTGCTGTCCGGCGGAGCGGGAGGCCCCAGAATCATGACGGCGACTCTGCTGTCCATCGTCAACGCTCTTGACTACGGAATGGATATTCAAGCCGCTGTGGATTACCCCAGAATTCACCAGCAGTGGCTTCCGGACATGCTTTATCTGGAACCGGATCATACCTTTGATGTTAGACTGGGATTAGAGGCAAGAGGCCATGTGCTCGAAATTGGGCCGGCAAAGTCACGCGTTCAGGCAATTCAAGCCGATACGGTCAAAGGAGGTTGGTTTGGAGCCGCTGACAGTCGTGGAATGGGTGCCGCTTTGGGCTACTGAACGGTATGTGCGACGCGTCACAAAGCTGATTTCGGTCTTGTTGACAATTAAATAAGCCCTCTGTATCTTTGTGCTATGACTCAACCCAAAGACCTTCCCTTGAATGTCGGGCAGCGAATTTACAATGCCCGCAAAGCGGCGGACCTCTCGCAAGAAACCCTTGCGAAAGCCGTGCGCGTCAATCGGTCCTATCTTTCGCTGGTCGAAAATGGCCGATCCTCGCCAACCATTGAATTCCTCGAGAAACTTGCAGGCGGTCTGAACATCCGCATCGAGGAGCTCCTGCTTGGCTCCGAAGTCTTTCGATACATCAGTCTATCGCCAAGACACGGATTTCTTTATCGCGGTCTTCAGGATTTTCTGGCCGATGCGGACCAGATGCTGCTCATGAATCCTACTTCTGAGGAGATTGAAATCCTGAAGTCCATCCAACTGCATCCGGATCACGACCCCACCAAAAGGTTTTTTGTGGATGCGTTGCTCGACTTGCGCCGCACCCGTGGCTGAGCTTAGTTCCAAACCATAGTCTCAGAGACATATATATCATGCAATGGCAATCGCATTGGGACAATGACGTCTTTGTCGTCGAGTTGACCGGGAAACTCATGGGAGGCCCGGACTCAGACACTTTCCACAATCTGATCCGCGAGGCCGTCCACGGAGGCGGGAAAGAAGTTGTCATTGATATGAAGGGAGTGGATTGGCTCAACAGTTGGGGAGTCGGCTTGCTCGTCTCAGCATTTGCAACCATGAAAAATTCCGAAGGGCAACTCATACTCGCCGGTTGTACGGCTAAAGTGATGTCTGTGCTGCGGATGACGCGCTTTGACTCCGTCTTCTCATTCAGCCCGGATGTCCCCGGCGCGCTGAACCGCTTGAAGTCTAATCCCAAAACCTGATCGTTTGTCAATAAACATTTCTTGTCTAAAATATTGAATACCCCAAAGGAGCCTTTTCGCAATGAAGCTGAAGACCAGTGAACAAGACGGTGTATTGCTTGTCGAAATGTCCGGTAAAATCATGGGAGGACCCGAGTCCTCGCAGTTCCATGACGCCATGAAGCACGCCGTTGCTAATAATATCAAGAAGGTTGTCATCGACCTCGGCGGTGTTGAGTGGATGAACAGCTCCGGAATCGGCTTGCTCGTGTCCGCCTATACCACGCTCAAGAATTCCGGCAGCGAGATGAAGCTTGCCCGCACTACGGACAAAATTCAATCGTTACTTGTGATCACGAAACTCAACTCGGTATTTGACAGCCACGACAGTGTAGACAGCGCCGTTAAGAGTTTTAACTAATTCGATCGAAACTCTCGTGCCTGATCAACGGCTGCCAGGACTGCAAGACGACGGCAGTGACTTCTCTCTCCCGATATCTTCGATAGACGAGCTGGAACGTCATGTGCGTGATTTTCTCCTCGATCAGCGTTTGCTTGCCGATCCGGAGCGCGTCGACCGGTTGCAAGACCTGTTGGAAACCATTGGATCGACAAGCGAGCATCTAAAGCTGCAAGCGGAGTTTGAGCGGGAGCGACTCGAAAACGCGATCTTGCAGGAAGTCAGCCTGAAGCTTTCCAGCGCTGGCGAAATCCGCGATGTTCTCCAAGCAATCCTGGATTCACTCCGTACCGTCGTGAATTTTGACGCTGCCGGAATCTTCATCTACAATAAGGAACTGCAGCAGATTGAAGTAGATATGCTGGCGGGATACGGCGACGCACAGCGCAGAAGAGTTTACACCAAGTTTCAAGAAGGCGTCAAACACGGCGAAGGCATCGTCGCATCCGTGGTTTTTTCCGGCAAGCCGATTTATGTCCAGGACGTCAGCCGTGACACCCGCTACGTCGAAGTCAGACCGACCACCCGTTCGGAACTTGCCGTACCAATCAAAGTGCGCGACGAGGTGATCGGCGCTTTCAATCTTGAATCAGATAAATCTGACGCATTCAGTGGTCGGGATTTACGAACACTGATGACCTTTGCAAGTCACGCAGGGGTAGCTCTCGAGCGCGCCCGAGCCGACCGTGAACGACTTCATACTCAGCGCATCGGTGAAGAACTCGCGCTTGCCCGACGGATTCATACGAGTTTTCTTCCCAAGGTTATGCCGCAGTTCACTCCCTTTGATCTCGGCGGCATGAACTTTCCGTCCAGCGAAGTCGGCGGTGACTATTATGATTTTGTGCCTATTGCGACAGATGATTTGGGCATCATCATGAGCGATGTTGCTGGTCACGGCGTAGCCGCCGCGCTTCTGATGGCAAACTTTCGGGCGTGTATCTTGATTGAATCACGGGCACACTACGCCATAGAAGTGATTTTGTCCCGCGTGAACGAATTCTTAGTGGAGACGACTCCTCCAGGAAGTTTCGTCACCGCGTTTTACGGAGTGCTGAGCCGTAAACACAATATATTGACCTACTCAAATGCGGGACACAATCCGCCCGTGTTGCTACGAGCAGGCGAGCCCCCCCTGTGGCTGGATAAGGGCGGCCCTGTGTTGGGTGTCCTTCCTGATGCGACCTACAAAGAAGCTCAGATTGAACTTGTCCCCGGCGATGTCCTGCTTCTTTACACGGATGGTGTCACCGAGGCCAAGAACAAGAATGACGAAGAGTTTGGCGAAGACAGACTCATTCAGTTTGCCGACAAATACAAGTCCCTAAGCGCGCATGAAATGGCCCGGCGCATAAGCCATGAAGTTCATGTTTTCAATGAGCCGGAATCGACGATGGATGATCTTACTCTGTCTGTGGTGAAATATGGCCCTTCGGAATCACACTGAATACCTGAATATCCCGTCCTCAGTGGACCAAATCGAAAAGGTCGATGAGTTCGTTGAATCCTTCGCGACCAAGCTCGGGTTTGAAGCTGACGCTCTCGCGGATATCGGCATCTGCGTTACAGAACTCGTCATGAACGCCATTGTTCATGCGCACAAGGAGCAGGCGGAGATTCCGGTCAACATCGAAATTGAAGGGATTAACGATGGACTGAGGGTAGCGGTTCGCGATTACGGTCCAGGATTTGAAACCGATACTATTCCCGATCCCACGTCACCAGAGAATATCCTGGAAGATCACGGGCGAGGAATACTGATTGTCCGCGCGATGATGGACGATGTCAAGTGCAAACGTCTGCCGGATGGCATGCAGATTGAAATTTTTAAGAAAATGCCCCGCTCCGAATGACCACGGCAATTTATCCCGGCACATTCGATCCCGTAACTTTTGGACATCTCGATATCATTGAGCGCGCGGCGGGATTGTTTGACAAAGTCATCGTGACGCTGGCGGTGCATTCTCAAAAGCAGCCGCTGTTCACGACCGAGGAACGACAAGAATTGATTCAGAAAGCGATCGCGCACGTACCCGGGGTAACTGTGGATACGTGCAACGGTCTCTTGGTGGATTTCGCGAGAGGCAAAGGCGCTATTGCCATCATTCGCGGATTGCGCGCGGTCTCTGATTTTGACTATGAGTTTCAGATCGCTTTGGCCAACAGGGTCTTGGCCCCCGCGATTACAACGGTCTTTCTGATGCCCGGCGAGCAATACACCTATTTGAACAGTTCCATCGTGCGCGAAGTTGCCCGCCTCGGCGGAACCATTGAAAGCTTCGTTCCGCCGCATGTCGCGCACGCTCTGCGCAAGAAATACGGAGTGAATGGGGCGTGAAGCCGCGCATCCTTGTTTCGCTTGAAATGTTGCCGCGAATTTCTTCGGTCGTGCCCGGATTGGATGATCTCGACATTGCCTACGCTTGCGCGAAAGCTGGCGCCGACGGCCTGATTGTCGGCTTGCCCTCGGAGAACAGCAACAGAGAAAGCTTGACCAGATTCGATCGGCCCGGCTTGCCGCTCTTATGCGTGCATGCGCCGCTGCATCAAATGGATGCGCTGAGCGCTTTGGGATCCGCGCCTGATCGTTTTCTGATAACGGATGACGGCAGACCGTGCGCGAAACTCGATGCGGTAGCCGATCTGCAAGAGCGGATTGCAGGCACTCATCAGGAAACAGCGGTCTTGATTCAACCTGAGCCGCAGATGATTAAGCTTGCGGCGCGAACACGAGTGGAGTGGGTTGCCTTTTCATCAGAAATCCTGCAGAAGGCTGAAACTCGCGTCGAAGCGGAGCAGGAATTGGCAAGACTGACGTCCGCTTCAATTTTGTGCAGCCGCAACAATCTGCGGGTTATGATCTATGGATCAATGGATCGCCACCTTGCTCCGTCACTCGCGAGGCTTGAAGGCATCGAAGAACTCGCACCTACGGCGACGATCTGGTCGCTTGCCATGCGGCATGGTTGGGAACATGCCATCGAGTCTTTCTATCGTTGGCTGAACTGATGCGCCCGCACGGGCGCTTCGCATTTTGGTCCATTTGGGTTATTTTCGCGGCCGGTTTTCTTATCTGCCGCGTGTGGCTTTTTGATTCCGTCTTCTACAACATTGACGAAGCCGAATACGCTGTTTCCGCGCAAGCCCTAACACAAGGACTGCTGCCCGGCGCGGATTTAGTTGGTTCCACGAAACCGCCGGGCATTGTCTTTCTCTATGCGGGAATCTTTGCTCTGTTCGGCGACAGTCTACTCCCTTTGCAGTGGACGGGTTTCATCTTATGGTTAGTCTTGCTCTTGCTTGCGGTGCGTTTGAGCAAGCATCTTGTCCCCGCTGTCCCAGAGTGGATGAGTGCCGCGTGTTTCTTTCTGCTTGCCAACAGCTTTGGCCTTCCGCGGGACATGCACGCACTCAATGTCGAGTTGCCCGCTATGGTGCTCGCGTTGGCCGCACTTTTGTTAAGCGTCACATCAGGCAAGTCGCGCAATCTTCTTGTCGCGGGAATCTTGCTTGGACTGGCGATCATGTGCCGTCAGAGTATGGCGCTCTTCATCATCGCCGCGCTGTTGTTTCTGAATCCTTCGACCCTTAAACGAGTGGCGATTCTGTTTGCGGGAATACTCCTGCCGTGGCTTGCATTGCTTTTGTTTTATGGAGCAAACAACAGTCTTGCGCTCGCGCTCGATTCATGGATTCGATATCCGATTCTCTATTCGGGTGATACCGGTGTTGAAGGATTCTTTGAGGCTTTTTGGCTGAACTCGAGCGAGCTTGTCAGACAAGCGTTTATGCCGATCCTGTTCTCGCTGCTGGGCTTTTTTGTAGCTGCTCGCACGAGGCAAACAAAACTGCTCGCGCTCTTGTTCGCATCGGTCGGCGCCGTCACAGCGGGTTCACGCTTTTTCGGCCACTACTACATTCAGGTGATGCCCGCGCTGGCCATTTTGGGCGGGATCGGGCTTCAAAAACTACTCAGCTCAAGCGTCAGAGTTAAGAGAGTCGCACAAGCTCTGCTCGCTATAGGCGCGCTCCTCACTCTGCTGCACTTTCCTCTGTGGAGGTACTGGGACGAGGCCGCACCGCCCAAAGGAACTTCAGCCGAATCTCTTGATGGGCACGGGCTCGAAATAGAGCTGGCCCGGTTCGCCGCGCAAAACTCAACTCCCGACCAATCAATTTTTGTGTGGGGATACTGTCCACAAATTTATTTTCATGCAAATAGACTCCCCGGTGTGCGCGACTTTCTTTGTCACTACGTCACCGGCTATTCCGCAGGAACAACACACCCACGAGCCAACGCTTGCGCTGACGCCGAACAAATGTTGATTGAAGATCTCAAACAATCGCGGCCTAAACTTCTATTTGATCTTTCCTTCTCGGACTATTATCCCTATTCTTTCGCAGACTTTCCTTTAACAAAATATCCCGATCTTGCCCGCTATGTCCAGGCAAACTACCAGCCTATGGCGCAAGTCGGATCAGTCCCAATTTATTCACTTGTCTCCGGCGATTAACTCGAAGTGTAATCCATATCCATGCGTTTTCCAGCTGAACCTTTTCGAATAAAAGTTGTAGAAAAAATCCGCCGCACAACACGCGATGAACGTGTTGAACTCTTAGAGCGTGCAGGATTGAATGTGTTTCTCATTCCCGCCGAAGCAATCTACGTTGACTTGCTGACTGACAGCGGCACCGGCGCCATGAGCGACCAGCAATGGGCGGGATTGATGATCGGCGACGAAAGCTACGCCGGTTCTAAAAGCTATTTCAAATTTGAATCCGCCGTGCGCGATATCACAGGCTTTCCATTCGTCACGCCGACTCATCAGGGGCGCGTTGCTGAAAACCTGTTGTTCTCAACCATTTGCACAAAAGGCAAGACCGTCATTGCCAATACGCACTTCGACACCACACGCGCGAACGTTGAGATGAATGGCGCCATCGCGCTTGACCTGCCTGTCGAATCTGCTTTCGATCCTCAGTTGGGGTCCCTTTGGAAAGGGAACATGGATGTCGTGAAGCTCGAGGAAAAACTTAAAGCGGATCGCGACAATGTGCCGATGGTCGTGATGACGGTCACCAACAACTCCACGGGCGGACAACCTGTATCCATGGAAAATATCCGCGCCACGTCCCGCATTTGTAAACAGTACGGCGTACCGTTTTTCATTGATTGCGCGCGCTTCTCGGAAAATAGCTGGTTTATCCACGAACTTGAACCCGGCTACAAAGGCAAATCCATTATTGAAATCGCGCGCGAAATGTTCAGCCACTCAGACGGTTGCTGGATGTCGGCAAAGAAGGACGCGCTCGTGAATATCGGCGGATTTATCGCCATGAACGATGCCGAGCTTGCTCAAAAATTGCAGCAAATGCTCATTCTGATCGAAGGCTTTCCGACATACGGCGGTCTTGCAGGCCGTGATCTCGAAGCGGTCGCCATCGGTCTCTATGAAGGCATGGAGCAGGACTATCTGCAATATCGCACAGCGCAGGTTCGTTATCTCGGCGATATGCTCTGGGACGCGGGCATCTCAATCGTTCGACCCGTCGGCGGCCACGCGGTGTTTATTGACGCAAGAAAATTCTGCGACCACATTCCGTCCGAACAGTTTCCCGGCGTAGCCTTAACTACGGCGTTGTACCGTGAAGCTGGAATCCGCGGTGTCGAAATCGGATCGCTGATGTTTGGTTACACGGATCCCAAAACAGGAAAGTTTGTGGCGCCCCGGCTTGAGTTAGTGCGGCTTGCCATTCCGCGCCGAGTTTATACTACCGCGCACATGACCTACGTCGCGGAGTCCATCGTCGAGCTGTTCAAGTCCCGTCACGCGATCAAGGGCATGCGCCTGACCTATGAAGCTCCCGTCTTGCGTCATTTCACAGCGCGTCTGGAAGAAGTCGTTTAATGACTAAAGCGGTATTTTTTGATTTTGATGGAACTCTGATTGACTCCATGCCTGCGCACGTCGTGGCGTGGAACACAATTCTGTGTGAAATTGGAATCAAATTGGATGACAACTATTTTCAGTTGCACGAGGGCGAGAAGGCCGAGGACACCATTTCGACACTGCTGGCAGAACACGGGAAGAACTATTCTCAAGCGGAGCAAACAGAGCTGATCGAGCGCAAGCGTGCACTCTATCGCACGATGGCTCCGTCAGGATTGATTCCCGAGGCAGCTGAGCTTGTCCGTGAATTGCATCGTCGCAATGTCGCATGCGATATCGTCACGGGTTCCATTCGCAGCAACATGGACGCCGTGATGTCGTCCGAAGAGTTCTCGCTCTTCAGGCATATCTACACGCCCGCCGAATACGGCAAAGGCAAGCCCGCGCCCGATCCCTATGCGACCGCGCTTAGACTCTCCGGTTTGAAATCGACTGAATGTCTGGTTCTGGAAAATGCTCCGCTCGGGGTGCAATCGGCTAAAGCCGCTGGATTGCGCGCCGCCGCGATTACAACAACACTTTCTCCACAGCATCTGAAAGACGCTGATTATATCATCCATAAGTTTGCGGAGTTTCTCTCGCTATTGGAGTCTTGAAGCTTATTATGAGTCACCAACGTACCACAACTATTGAACGCCATTTCATTGATCAACAGGCTAAACATCCTGATGCCACCGGTGAATTGACGCGTCTGATGCATCAATTGGCGTTTGCTGCCAAGCAAATAACGAAAGAAGTCCGCAGCGCAGGACTTTCTGATATTCTGGGAGCCGCAGGTCACACGAACATTCAAGGCGAAGTGGTCCAAAAGCTCGACGAGATTAGTAACGATGTGATATATCGCGCGATGGATCACGCTGGCGTGCTGTGCTGTATGGCCTCGGAAGAGCGGGAGAAAATGATACCCATTCCGCCTGAGTTTCAGTACGGCAAATACACGCTGGCGTTTGACCCGCTCGACGGAAGCTCGAACATTGACGCCAACATTAACGTCGGCACGATCTTCTCGATTCACAAACGGATTTCACCCGACGAAACTCCGGGCACGGTGGAAGATTTGCTCCAATCTGGCCGCGAGCAGGTTGTCGCAGGCTACATCGTCTACGGTAGTTCGACGATGCTTGTTTACACGACGGGGCACGGCGTCAACGGTTTCACCCTCGAGCCGTCACTGGGCGAGTTTCTGCTCTCGCATCCGAACATGCGCACGCCCAAGCATGGAAAATATTTCTCGATTAACATGGGCAATTATCACTACTGGAGTGAGGGCGTCAAGAAATACGTGGATCACGTCATCACGCCGGACAAAGAGGCCGGCAAACCTTTCTCGCTGCGCTATATTGGGTCTATGATCGCGGACGTCCACCGCACACTGCTCTATGGCGGTATCTTCATGTATCCGCTCGACTATAAAAACCCGCAGGATCCCAAAGGGAAATTGCGACTGCTTTACGAAGCGTCACCGATGTCCATGGTCATCGAGCAGGCGGGAGGTCTTTCAACAGACGGCAATCAATCCATTCTCGATGTCATTCCCAAGGGTCTGCATGATCGTGTTCCGCTCTTTGTCGGGTCGCGAGAGAACGTTGAAGAACTCTTAAGCTTTATTAAAAAGTACGACGGCTGATTATAGTAGTCGCAGATCAAAAAGAGGCTGTCCCTTAAGTCTTGGGACAGCCTCTTTCATTGTCGTAGTTTCGACCGATGACTTATTGCTGCTTGGGATGTCTCCCCATCTTAACCCATGCGATGGACGCCATTAGCACTCCGCCCACATAGTAGGGAGCTGACGGTCCGAACAGTTGAAACAGCCCCGTACCGCTGGGTGGACCGAATACTCGCGCTAACGCGCCCAATGATTGCGCTGTGCCCATCGTTAATCCTTGCTTGTCGTCGGGCGCCGCTTTGGAAATCAGCGCGTTCAAGGTTGGACTGGTTAAAGCTGAGCCAATGGCAAGCAACGGCACCACGATTACCATTTGCATTGTCGTCACCACCATGCCCGTGGCGATCAATCCCACGGCCATGATGACCAAGCCCGTGCGAGCCAGCAAGACTTCGCCAAACCTGCGCACAAGTGCTCCCATCATTACGCCTTGAATCAGCGCCGAAATGATGCCAACTTCTGTGAGAATCCAGCCCACGTGTACCGCGTCCAATCCCAGACGGTGCTCGGAAAACAGAGCAAACGTCGCTTCCATCTGTGAGAACGCATAAATTTGCACAAAGAAAATGCCGACTAAAATCGCCAATGTCGGCAACGCGAATATCTCGCGTATGGCGGTTATCGAAATCAGCTTGCGCTCGCTCTCGTGTGCGGTGTTAGTCTTGGTCTCAGGAAGCTTCCAGACGGCCCAGAAAAAATTCAAACCGGACAGCGCTGCCGCCACGAGTGCCGGGAATCCATATCCGTATTGTGTCAGCACACCGCCGACCGCCGGACCGAAAATAAAACCCAACCCGAAAGCCGCGCCGATCAAACCCATACCCTTGGCGCGATCTTCGGGTGAAGTCGTATCGGCGATGTATGCTTGTGCTGTCGGCAGCGTCGCGCTGGAGAGAATTCCGGCCAGAATCCTCGCTGCAAAAAGCATCTCAAGCGTCGTCGCTAATCCGAACATCAAAAACGCTCCAGCCGATCCGGCCAATCCGATCAGCATCACGGGCCGTCTGCCTATTCGGTCAGAAAGCCTGCCCCAAATCGGCGAGAACAAAAAGTGCATCAGCGAGTATGAGGCCGAGAGCAGGCCTATGGTCACAAAACTCGCCCCGAAACTCTCGGCATAGAACGGTAACGCAGGAATGATCAACCCGAATCCGAGCAGATCAACAAATATCGTTAGGAACAGAATACTTAGTTTTGCGTTCATAGAGAAATTCAGCGCGAGCCGAACCCGCTAATTTAGTGAACTTAGGCCGCATAGTAAAGGAAAAATCTGCCCTGACCCGGTGATTCCCCAAACCGGCTTCGCTTGACAACTCCTTTATGATTTTGTATTTTGGTGTCTTAGGCGCGAGAGTGGCGGAATTGGCAGACGCGCCAGATTT
>CAZHAK010000006.1:0-143400 GCA_964530625.1 uncultured Alphaproteobacteria bacterium
GAGAGTGGCGGAATTGGCAGACGCGCCAGATTTAGGTTCTGGTATCCGGAAGGATGTGGGGGTTCGAGTCCCCCCTTTCGCACGAGTTTCTTCGGAGGAAATGTTGGATATAACTGTAGAAAATAATAAACTTAACGATGTTCAGGTGGAGCTGAAGGTGGCTGTCCCTGCGGATTTCATGAAGGAGGAGCTGGATCGTAATCTGGCCGCCGTCGTGTCGCAGGCGAAGCTACCCGGCTTCAGACCCGGCAAAGTTCCTAAGAACGTGCTGGTTCAAAAGTTTGGCCCTGCTGTGACTGAAGAAACCGTCCAGCAAGTCCTGCAGGATGCCTATCGCTCGGCACTCGATCAGCAGAAGCTATACCCTGTTTCGCCGGGCGAAATGAGTGAAATCAGCTTCGAACCGGGACAACCGTTGACTTTCAAGGTAGTAATTGAGGTGTTGCCCGATATTCCACTTCCTGAATTGTCCGAGGTCGAAGTCGAGTTAAAAGAGCCACGAGCCGCCGATGAGGACGTGGATACCGCCGTTGACAGCTTACGCGAGTCGCAGGCAGTGTTAGTCCCCTCTGAGAATCCGATTGATCTGCACTCCGTCATTACTTTCGACATGCAGGAACTTGACGAGACGGGCGTTCCCATCGTTGGGCGGGTGCAAAGAGATGTCACGATTGATATGAGCCGGCAGCAGTTTGGCGAGGAGTTTGCATCTAAAGTCGTTGGAATCGCCTGTGATTCAACCGCGAACGTTGTCTTCAAACGGCCTGATGACAATAGTGTTAAGCCTCTTCACGCGCAATTGACGATTCGCAATGTCCAGCAAAAAGAGTTGCCTGAGTTGGATGACGAGTTCGCCAAGTCGGTCAACCCCAATTTGGAATCTCTTGAAGATCTGCGCCGCGACATGCGCAAGTATATCGAGGCTCGCGCAGGTCACTCTGCTAGACAGCAGATGTTTCGAGAACTTGCCGATGAATTGATGAAGCGCTCGGACTACAAAGTCCCGCCGCGCATGCTCGAAAACTATCTCGACCGCATGGCCGAAGAAGCCGCGCAGAGTTCAAAGAGCAAACCCGATCCGGATGCGCAAAAGAAATTCCGAGAAGATTACCGGCCTTCCGCGACGTGGACACTGCGCTGGTATCTCTTGCGCAATAAACTTATCCAGAACTACGACCTTCGAACGACGGAAGAAGAGATGGATCATGAGCTAGCCACTCTGGCGACGCTTGAAGACGAAATGCTGGAAGATTTTCGCAAGCGTCTGACTCCCGAACAATTACAGCAAGTCAGCGATGACCTGCAAGAACGAAAAGTCTTGACTTTTTTGGAGAACAACGTCAAGTTGACCCGCGTGCCGATCAATCTCGCCGAGTTCGAGGGCCGCGCCGCTCCTTCCAAGATCATTGTCGCCTAATCAAGATGTCTGAAACAGGAGATAAACATTCCATGGCTTTAGTCCCCATGGTCGTCGAGCAGACGGGCCGCGGTGAACGCGCGTTCGATATCTATTCCCGACTGCTCAAAGAACGCATCATCATTGTCAGTACGCCCATAGATGACCACATCGCAAGTCTGGTCGTTGCGCAGTTGATTTTTCTTGCCGCTGAAGATCCCGACAAGGACATCAGCTTGTACATGAACAGTCCCGGCGGTGTCGTAACGGCGGGTCTGGCGATTTACGACACGATGCAGCATATTAAGCCGGATGTCGCGACCATTTGCATCGGGCAAGCGGCCTCGATGGGCGCGTTTCTGCTCGCGGCGGGTGCGCATGGAAAACGCAGCATTCTGCCCAACGCGCGAGTGATGATTCATCAGCCGCTCGGCGGCGCGCAGGGACAGGCCTCCGATATTGACATCATGGCCAAAGAAATTCTGAGTATGCGCGACCGCTTGAACAAGCTGCTTGCTCATCATACGGGAAAACCGCTTGAGAAAATCGAACAGGACACCGATCGCAATTACTTCATGTCCGCGCAGGAAGCCAAGGATTACGGCATCGTGGATGAAATCATTTTTCCAAGACCTAAGGAAACAAGTAAAGCATGACTGATGTGACGGAGCAACGGCTGGAGCAAGTCTGCTCGTTTTGCGGCAGAGGCGAAAATCAGGTTGCCACTCTGATCAAGCATCAGGACGGCATCGCAATTTGTGACGTCTGCGTCGAACATGCGCACCAGATCGTCGCCATGTCGCGCGCGGGCCGCAAGAGCATTAACCTGTCCGAGTTTCCGACACCCAAAGAAATGAAGCGCAAGCTCGATGAATACATCATCGGGCAGGACGACGCCAAGCGAAAAATCTCTGTCGCTGTTTACAATCATTACAAGCGCATTGCCAGCGCCGATCAGACGTCCGACGTCGAAATCGAAAAGTCGAATATTCTATTGATCGGGCCGACGGGAACAGGGAAGACGCTGCTGGCGCAAACGATGGCGCGCTTTCTTCACGTTCCGTTTGCAATCGCGGACGCCACCACGCTGACGGAAGCCGGCTACGTTGGTGAAGACGTCGAAAACGTGCTTGTGCGGTTGCTGCAGAATTCCGATTACGATGTTTCCCGCGCCGAAATGGGCATTATCTACATTGATGAAATCGACAAGATCGCGCGCAAAGATCCGAACATGTCCATTACACGCGACGTCTCCGGTGAAGGCGTGCAGCAAGCCCTCTTGAAAATTCTCGAAGGCACGATGGCTAATCTTCCGCCGCAAGGGGGCCGCAAGCATCCCGAACAAAAGTTCATTCAAATGAACACCAAGAACATCATGTTCATTCTGGGCGGCGCATTTGAAGGTCTTGAGAAAATTGTCCGCAGTCGCGTCGCCAAATTCCCCATGGGCTTTGGAGCGGGCAACTCTGCCGAAGATAGCACGGATGAGTACGTCGTTAAGAAAGTCAGCTTCGAAGACCTGAACGCTTACGGTTTAATCCCTGAGTTGATCGGTCGTCTGCCTATCGTTTCCGTGCTTGAACCGTTATCCGACGAAGCCATGATGCGTATTTTGCTTGAACCGCGTAATGCGTTGGTCAAACAGTATTCCCGCTTGTTTGAAATGGAAGGCGTCAAGCTGACCTTTGAAGAAGAGGCGTTGTTGGCTATCATCCGCGAAGGCCGCCGCCGCAAGACCGGAGCTCGCGCACTTCGTGCGATTGCCGAAGAAGCATTGATGGACGCGTTCTTCGAAATTCCCAGCCGCAAGGACATTGGCGAGGTCGTTATCGGCGCTGATACGGTCGTCGAAAAGAAGCCCGCGCGTTTCGTCGAGCTGAAAAAGAAGAGCGCATAGCCTCTTCTCCGTTTGACTCCCTCCTCGGCGTGACGACATCTGTGTGTTGTCACGCCGTTTCTTTTATGCGTATTCAACTCCTCGTTATTACTTTAGTCTGTGCAAGCCCACTGCTTGTGAAAGCGGCGGTGCCGTTGCCTCCGCCGGCGGATGCTGCGCGCGACTCTGCTGCGCTCAGATGGGAGGAGGGTGCGGAGTTGACACGATGGCTCGGCACGGCGCGCTTTGACGTGATGGCTCCGTCGCGTGTTCGCACTTATCTCAAAGCGGATTGGATCACGGGGCTGTCGCGCGGATTTTCTTCTGAGGGGCGGGAGCGCCATGACGCGCGTTGGAGCGCTTCGGCGCAGCGCAACTTCTCGTCCCGCTACGGACTGTGGGGAGCAGCAAGTGGTCAACATTACGTTGACAGACCGCGCAACAGTTCTCAGCGCTTTGCGCAGGAGAATCGTTCGCAACTCGTTCGCGCAGGCTTGGGCCCCGCTATTCGCTGGAATCGCGCATTAAAATCGTCGCACAGTATTGGACTCGTCGCCGATTCGCGCGAACAGCAAACTCAATCCGGATTGGGCACGTGGAATCAAGGTGAGTTTGATTTTACCGCCTCGCCCCAAGTTCATCACGAGGCGGAAGTAAAGCTCCACTACGAGTCGCCCGGTGACAGAGATGGCAGCGACACAGGATTGCTTTACAGACTTAAACAAGACTATGGCGCGGCAGCAAATCACGCTGATGTCTCGATGGGTTGGATTCGCAGGGAAGTTCTGCTGACGCCCGAGATTCCGCCACAAGTGCGTGAAGAACGGTTACTACGCATTTCCGACAATCTCGACTACGAGATCGCAGAGGGCGCGATGCTGCGCGGCAGAGGCAATCTGCGCTATCAGGATACGCGCCTTGACGACCGACGCGGCGGCAGTTCAAGATTAGAAGAATTGGAATCAGGTCTGAACACGGAATTGCTGTTAAGCCATGGCCAGCACACAGGCTCCATTTCAGTAGGTGTCCAGAATGCGACGCAAACTGTGCGCGGAGAAATTTTGAGCGGACAGAAAACCGAACTCGCGGTTAAGGGTGGCACAAAACTGAACAGGACGACTCTGCGCGGGCGCGCGGCGTTCAGCAAATATACACTGGATACCCGTTCTGAACAGAATTTCGATGATCGAGATGAGTTGCAGTGGCGTTTTGATATTGGTGTCGGCTCGCCAATTACTCCGAATTT
The DNA here is from genome assembly GCA_964530625.1 of uncultured Alphaproteobacteria bacterium. Classification (GTDB taxonomy): domain Bacteria; phylum Electryoneota; class RPQS01; order RPQS01; family RPQS01; genus JABWCQ01. Next base: position 4,519 of record CAZHAK010000006.1, read on the forward strand.
GCGCGCTGAGGCTCAAGCCTTGATTGATCTGAATCATCTTGTGTATATCTTTGGAAAGAACAGCGCTAACAACCGCTGGACGCGGCTGATTCTCTTATCCACTCGGCTCGTGCATCGGCCCAATAGTGCGGTTGTTCACGTGCCCGATTTTCGTATCAGCGCGAACTACCAAGCCTACGACTTTGAATTGAACCCGCGGCAGGTTCGCTCAACGGTGTTCAGAAAAGTCGCGATTGGAGACAGTGTCGGCTGGCAATTTCTGGACAAGTGGGCGCTAGGGTTTCGCGGCGACATTTCCCGCGAAGAATTGGGACGGCTTTTTTGGGAACCGTTTGAAGCCGAGCGCAGTGATCAAACCGACGTCGTGTCCACGTCGTTTCATGTTATTCGCACACTGACCGCGACATCTTCAGCTGGTCTCGGCGCTGCCTACAGTAGGCGCAAGGGCGATCGCTTCGAAGCCAAAGGATCTCCCCGTCGTGTGCTTGATATTGAATCGTGGGGACCGATTGCGCGACTACAGTGGCTGACAGAATCATGGTTTGTGCAAAGCAGCGGTCAATGGGTCTTGCAATCAGAACTAGGAAGAGGGCATCGAGATTTCATTTCCGGTTCACTCACGGCAGGCAGAACATGGTAACCCAAAAGCATGGCGAGTTCGTCTATGTCGGCGAGGCGCACAAAGAAGGCGACGTGATTTCAATCTCGGAGTCGGAATCACATCACCTGACCCGCGTGAGACGAACCAGAGTAGGGGAGGAGGTGATGGCCACCGACGGACGCGGCATGGTCTATCGAGCGTCTTTGTGTGAAGTGAACAAACTGCAAGTCCTTGAGTCGCTGCCGGAGTTCGGTGAATGCAAAATTGACCTGACTCTTGCCTGTGGAAACTTGCAGGGTGATACGGCTCGTGATGTCGTGTCCGCCGCCGTTCAACTCGGCGTCCGCGAATTGTGCTGGGTCAGAATGTCAAGAAGTCAGGAAAACTATTCACAGAACAAGCTGGAAAGATTACAGCGCGTCGCGATTCAAGCCACCAAGCAAACCGGCAGAGCAAGGTTGTTGAATCTACAAACTGCGGACAGTCTGAAACAATTGATCGCGACTAAGCCTGAAACTGTCTTCTGGGCCGCACATCCGGAGTCTATGGCAATTTCAATGCAACGCGAGGAAAGTGCGCAACAGAGTCATTGTCTGATTGTCGGCCCGGAGGGTGGATTCGATTCTGTGGAACTTGAGCTGCTTGGCAAGGCGGCAAAGGTTGTAAGGCTGGGTCAGCGCAGACTGCGCAGTGAAACAGCGGTGATTTCAGGACTGACTTACCTGCTGAACGAATTCAACGAACTCTGACGCGGTGATGCCACTAATGTAAAAAGGCCAAACGAAACGATTGGCCATTTTACATTGTTCCCGTTATCCGCTCTGCAATGGTTCGCAGCACCTGACTTGAGTCATAATAACCCGCCCGAATCCGCTCGCCAATCTCTCTGAACAGCGCACCGTCTTTACGGCGGTTAAGAGGAGTGAAGCTGCGCCTCGCATGATGCTCGGCGCGATAGTCAGAAATTGGTTGCGGTTTCTTGTGATCAGTCATACGGTGCGTGTCCTTTACCAGAAGTATCGGCGCAAACACCGTGAACTTGACGAACTGTATCGAGCCGGTCACTTATTCTCTTGGGGACCGAGCAAGGGTATCAATTGTTTCAGCAGACCCATGTCAATCTCATCGTACATCTTGTCCTGCATAAGGCTTAGCGCTTCGACCCCATGCAGAGCTGGCTTGTAAACACGATGGGATGTTAGAGCGTCATAAATATCAATGATAGTACAAATGCGGGTCTCCAGAGATATTTTCTCTGGAGGCAGCCTCCTCGGATAGCCGCGGGCGTTCAATTTCTCGTGATGTGAGTAGATAATTTCCATTGCAACATCGCTGATCTCGGTGTGAGGACGCATCAATGCAACCCCGTGCTCAGGGTGCTTCTCAATCTCGCGAATCTCCGATGGCGACAAGACTCCTGACTTACGCAGTATCTGGCTGGGTACGCGGCATTTGCCGACGTCATGCAACAGGTAGCCCATCGCCGCACTCTTAACGTGAGACTGGTCGCTGTTGACCGCCAAAAGCAGCGCCGTCCCAAGCGTGGCGACATGCACGGCATGAGTGTAGAGAGAATAGTCGAGCGAAAACGTTGCTGCCATCGCATGAAGTAGGGCCGGGTCCGCGCTGATGGCGTCAACCGTGTGCTCAACGATGGTGCGATTAGTTTTGATTAGGACAGGTGACTCGGGCCGCGAGAAGGTCGCGTGAACAAGCGAGGTGGTAGTCCTATACAAGATCGCTGACTTTTCCTGCGGTGAGGCGAGCTCAGATCGCAACACGTCTCCCAATGTCCGATCTACAAAAGTGAAATAGAGTCCCGCGTCGTCGTCCACGATGTACAGAAACTGTACGCCCCGTTCAATCAACTCCCGCCGCTTGCCTTCCGTCAAATCGAGGTCGGCTGATTTGTAAAGCACATAACGCTGACCCGTGCGGGTCGGCACTCCCAAATACAAATCAAAGTGAGCCCCTCGCCCGGCGTGAAGCGTCGCCAGAGGGGCCGGGTGGTAGATTCGGTTATCTACCTGGGATTCTGTGATTAGAAGTGAGTGTGCCATTTGCGCATAAGAGTGACCCCGTAGGCTTGCGCAAAGCGTGTGCCCTAATATAACAAACCCGAAGCAAGTTATGCTTCGGGTTTCTTCGTGAGAGCGCCGGGACTCGAACCCGGGACCATCGCCTTAAAAGGGCGGTGCTCTACCAACTGAGCTACGCTCTCAACCTTGGACGGCTTGCACTCTGCAAGTCCGAGCCAAAAAAGTGTTCTTATCGCAACATGATTGTTTGTTCGCGCGATGGACCGACAGACACAATTGATACCGGAATTCCCGTAAATTTTTCGATGTGTCGCAAGTAATCCTGGGCCGCCTTGGGAAAATCCTCCCATGTCTTGACGTGGTCGAGGCTCTCCGTCCAACCCTGGAGTTCCTCATAGATCGGCCGAACCGTAGAAAGCGTCCGGCTGTCCGGAGGAAAATTCTTGTAGGCACGGGTCCCGTCCTCGTATGAGACACAGAACTTGATGGACTCCATCCCCGTCAAAATATCAAGCTTTGTCACAGCCCAAGTGTCCATACTGTTCACTCGAACCGCAAACTTTGCCGCGACTCCGTCAAACCAACCGCACCGGCGAGGACGCCCGGTTGTGGCTCCAAATTCGCCGCCCTTCTCGCGCAGTTTCTGCTGTTCTTCCTCGTTCATGATCTCGGTCGGAAACGGGCCCTCACCCACGCGCGTCGTGTATGCTTTAATGATTCCGATGACGTGATCAATTCGCCGAGGCCCGAGACCCAACCCGGCGCATGCTCCGCCTGCCGTCGGATTCGAGGACGTCACAAAAGGATAGGTGCCCATGTCCACATCCAGCAGTGTCCCCTGCGCGCCTTCCAAAATGACATTCTTGCCTGCGCGAATGGCGTCGTCCAGCAAAACCGACACGTCCTTTACGTACGGATCAATCTTCATATCGAACGCAACGTACTCTTCGACAATTGCTTCGACGTCCATTTCCGCCGCAGCGTAAACCTTTGACAGCAGACGGTTTTTCTCTTCCACGTTGGCGCGGATTTTCTGTCTGAGCGAGTCTCGATCCAGTAAATCGACAATACGAATTCCTACCCGCGCAACCTTGTCCACATAAGCAGGACCGATGCCGCGTCCAGTTGTCCCGATTCGCACGCGCTCACCCTGCGACTCGTGCAAACTGTCCAGCAGTTTGTGATACGGCATGATCAAGTGCGCCTGATGGCTCACGAACAATCGGCCGTCCAAGTTGATCCCAGCCGCTTCAAGCTGACCAATCTCGTCCAGCAACGCGCCCGGATCAACGACAACTCCGCCGCCTATTACACAAATCGTATTAGACCGAAGAATTCCCGCCGGCACAAGATGCAACACGAACTTGCGGCCATTTTCGATAATTGTATGACCTGCGTTCGCGCCTCCCTGATAGCGGCAGACTAAGTCGGCGCGCTCGCTCAGGTAATCTACGATTTTGCCCTTGCCTTCGTCGCCCCACTGGGCGCCTAAAACTGCTGTTACCACAAGTCTCCTTCGATCCCCAAAAAAAATGGCCCCGCTCTCGCAGGGCCGCGAGGCAATTCGATCAAACTACTTTTTTTTGCCTTCAAGCGCTCTTCGCTGTGCCCATTCAAGCACAACCGGCGCGGCAATGAAAATGGACGAATAAGTTCCTGTAACGATTCCCACAAGCATTGCAAAGCTGAATCCCTTGAGTACAGGGCCGCCGAATATGAATAGCACCAGAATCGTTAAGAATACCGTCAATGACGTGATGATTGTTCTTGACAGTGTTTCGTTCACACTCTGATTCATAATATCCGAGAGCGTCATCTGGCGCAATTTCTTCAAATTCTCGCGAATACGATCGAACACGACCACCGTGTCGTTCAACGAGAATCCGATTAACGTCAGGAAGGCCGCCAGCACCGACAAACTGATCTCATATCCGAAGAACATGAAAAACGCCCACGTCACCATCACGTCGTGCAACAGCGCGACAATTGCTCCAACCGCGTAAGCGAATTCAAACCGCCAAGAAATATAAATCAATAGAAGTACGAGTGCAACGACCCCGGAAATCATCGCCTGCTTGCGAAGCTCCTTGCCCACCTTCGGGCCGACCACTTCAACTCCGCGAATCTCCCATGTGTTGCCCGGAAAAGCCGCCGTCAGGCGCTCGCCGATCATGGTTTGCAAAGCGGTCACGTCATCCGTTTCCTTCAGTCGAATGAGCATGTCGTCCTGCTCACCGAGACTCGAAATTGTCTTGACTTCACCGACCTCAATGCCCGAGAGTGCCGCACGCACCTCTCCGTCGGTCACGGTCTGTGCAAACCGAATTTGCATGTCCAAACCGCCGCGAAAGTCAATGGACCAGTTCGGGCCGCGTACGAGCATCATGACGAGTCCGGCCAAGATGACTACTGCCGACACGGAAAGTGCCTGCCAGCGATGACCGACGAAATTGTAGTTGCTGTCCTTGAAAAACTGGATCATCAGATGCTTAAGGTTTGTACTTGACGGCGGCCGATCCAAAGATCGTAGATCAAGCGAGTGAAAAACAGCGCCGCGAAGAGGTTGATAAGAATACCGATGGTCAACGTCAAGGCGAAACCCTTGATCGGACCCGAACCGTAAACCAACAAGACAACACCGGCGATGGCCGTCGTGACGTTGGCGTCAATAATTGTTACAATCGCGCGTTCAAAGCCCGCGTCAATAGCCGCGCGAACCGTCTTGCCTAATCGAAGCTCCTCTCGAATGCGCTCAAAGATGAGCACGTTCGCGTCCACTGCCATACCTATCGTCAGGATGATACCCGCGATTCCCGGCATTGTCAATGTAAACTGGAACAGTGCAAGTGCGGCTAACAGCAAGAAAACGTTTAGAATCATCGCGATGTCGGCAATACCTCCCGACAGGCGGTAATAAAAAAGCATAAACAACGTCACCGCGAGGAAGGAAAGCATCAAGCTTGTCTTGCCCGCTTCAACGGAATCTGTTCCCAAGGACGGCCCGACTGTGCGCTCTTCCACTACGTTCACCGAAGCCGGCAAGGCGCCCGCGCGCAATACAATCGCGATGTCGCGGGCTTCTTCCGTGTCATCAAGACCCGTCACCACCGCCGATCCGCCGGAAATCTTCTCGCGCAGATTGGGAGCCATATAAACTTTGTCATCCAACACAATCGCCAGTCGCTTGCCGACGTTCGCGCCTGTTACACGCGAAAATATTCTGCCGCCTTCGCGTGTAAACTCAATTTGCACAATCGGCTTACCGGACTGTTCGGGATCATAGCCTGAACCGATAGACGAGCGCGCATCGGCGAGCTTTTCGCCTGTCATCTCGGCGCGCGCCTTTACGATAAATAATCGCCAGTATTCCACATTGTCGGTGCCGATTACCTCGGGCTTTGCCGACCACTTGAATTCCAAATCGCGAGGGATGTATCGTTGATTCTCATAGGCTGACAGCATACGAACTACTTTGCCGCGATTGTTTGACGGAACTAGAATATCACCCGTGCCGCCCACAAGCAGTGACAACAACGGGTTGGTCATGCTCGCTGAGGTGTCACCCGCAAGCGAGTCCGCTTCGGCAAACAAATCCTGAGCAGACTGTGCCGTATCCGCGGCCGCCGTGTCACCTGCTAGTGTATCCGTCGCCGCGCTATCCAAAGTCGCCGCACTATCCAAAGCTGTTGTGTCAGCGCTGAGTGCGGTTGTGTCACCTGACAAGCGTTTAGCAATCGCACCGTCCAAAGCCAACAGAACTTCCTGTGAGCGTTCCGCGTCGGCCAATAACTTGAACTCCAACAAAGCCGTTCTGCCCACTAACTCACGAGCACGAAAGGGATCCTTCACGCCGGGTAACTCAAGCGCGATGCGCTGAGAACCCAGCTTACTGATAGACGGTTCCGAGACGCCGAATTGGTCAACACGGTTGCGCAAAATTTCCAAGGAACGATCAATCGCGTCCTCTGCTGTATTGCGCAAGTCCGAGAGGACCTCGCCGTCAGTCTGACCGGATTCACCCCAATAGCGGCTCAAAGAAACATTCATGCGCTTTGACGCGCTTGCCAATGCGTCAAACACTTCAATGTCCGGACTCTTGGCGGCTTGCGTAACTTCAGCCATCAGGCTTTCGTACTGGTCGTCCTTACCCTTGGCTGAATTCTGTAGCATTTCTACAAGGTCAACTTCCAACACAAGGTACATGCCGCCCTGCAAGTCCAAGCCGCGCTTAATGGCTAAAGAGCGATTGGCGTTCAGCGCTTCCTGGAATTCGCCGCGAAGGTATTGAACTTGCTCAATTGCCGCCGCTTTATCCATTTCGGACAAATCAGATTGCTGAATGTCGCCGACCAAGTCCACTTCATCGCGAAAAATGTCGGTTGCCAGTTGTGCAAGAGGAATTCCGGTGGTTGTTGACAACTGGGTCAACAGCACGGCCTCCTCGTCGGACAGTTGCTCATAGCGTAAAGTCGGGTACAAAAGATATGCACCCAAGACAATGAGCACGAGAACTGTGATGATTTTAAATCGATGTGATTTCATAGCTTAGGGAGTGGCAAACCGATGATGTGGAAGTTTGCAAAGACCTTCAATATACAATGTTCGAGCTTATTTGTCAAGCTCTAAAAGCGCGTCCTTCTTAAGTATTTCCAGAATGTTAGTAAACCGGAGGCCCGGCTCAACGGCAAACTTCAGAGCGTCCCCCGTTAGAGGATGGACGAATCCAAGCGTTCGAGCGTGCAGCAAGAAATGCTCGAGGTCTTCTAAAATCTCAGTGTAGAACTTTTTACGAGCGCCGCCAAAATTGCCTAATCGCTTATGTCTTCCGCCGTACGTTGAATCGCCAAACACCGGATGACCGATGTGATCCAAATGAACGCGAATCTGATGCGTGCGACCCGTGCTCAACTTCAATTTCAGATACGCCGTGTCCGAATAGTTCTCCAATACCTCGTATGTCGTGATCGCTTCCTTGCCACCCTTGCGAACCACCGCGTAACGCTTGCGGTCGCCCGGATGCCGGTCCAGCTGCGTCTCAATCATGTCTCCGTCGTTCTTGAACCTGCCCCACACAAGCGAGCGATACTCCCGCTCGACGGTGCGCTTACTGAACTGTTCGGTTAGTTTGCGGTGTACCTTCTCGTCCTTGGCAACTACCAGTAGTCCAGATGTACCCTTATCGAGCCTGTGGACGATGCCGGGCCGCAAATTATCCGGTCCGGTGGTCTTGCCTAAGTGATACAAGAGAGCATTGACTAACGTCCCGCTGAAATTGCCGTGCGCAGGATGCGTCACCATCCCTGCCGGTTTATTCACAACCAGCAGGTACTCGTCTTCGTAATGAATCTCAAGTGGAATCTCTTCAGCCAGAATGTCCGACGGTTCCTGTGGTCGAAACAGTACTTCAACCGAATCACCGCCGGTCACGCGCCAGGACTTGCGAACGACTACTCCGTTCACAAAAACTAAACCGGCGTCGATTAAACTGTGGACTTTACTTCGTGAGATCGCTGGAAGGGCTTGCGTCAGAAAGCGATCCAGTCGGAGCGGTTTCTGTCCCGCTGCCGCTTGAAGACGAAAGGGGGGATGTGTCGAGTTGGTCACCTGAGGTTGGAGAAAGGGGAGCAGAACGCTTGGCAAACAACGTCTGCCAAAGCAAAATCGCGATTCCCACTGTCACACATGAGTCTGCGATATTAAATACCGGCCACCGATCCATTATAAAGTTGGGAAAATCCGCGTCGAAAAAATCTGTCACAGAACCAAACATCGCGCGGTCAATGGAGTTGCCAACCGCACCGCACAAAAACAAAAACACCGGCCACTTAAGCGAATCCCGGTCGCGGATCAGAAAATAAAGGTAAATACTAAGTCCAAGCGCCGCGACCGACCCGAATATCAACAAGACAGTCGGTGAAAAGGGCTCTAAACCAAACGCGACGCCGGGATTTTCTACATAGGTCAGTCTGAGTAGCTCGCCCAAAAGAGGGATAGATTCTCCCAAAACGAAACTCGACCGTACCCAGTGTTTCGTCAGCTGATCGAATCCGACGAGAGTAGCAAAGCCCATAGCCCACGGCCATAGTGCAGGCCGCGATAGGGGGAGAGAGGTCATTCGATATTATTCTTGGCCTCTTCCAAACGTCGCTTCGCCTCAATGCTTAATTTTGCATGAGGAATCGCTTCCAAGCGGCGAAACTCGATCGGAGTATTGGTTTCCATGCACAAACCATACGTGCCATTTGCCATGCGGTCTTCCGCCTGATCCAACAAAGTCAGCAATTTCCCTTCACGGCTGGCAAACAAGAAGGCCTTCTCGCGTTCTTGAGCATCGGTCCCCTGATCCGCCATGTGGTAGCTGTAAGTCGAGGAGTCGCCTGAATAGGTGTCCGAAGTTTGCTCCAATGAACTCTCGCGCAAGTACCCGATCTCGTGAAGTATCTCCTTCCGCCGTTCATGAATCAAATGGCGGAAATACTCCATCCACGCAGGTTCATAGTGAGTCGGCTTGGGACCGTCCGGCCATTTCTGAGACGGAGCGCCTGCGGCTGCGTCTGTTTTCTTCTTCTTTTCTGTAGCCATAGTTGTATGTATGTCCTTAAGCCTGTGTCAATACGTTGGTGTCTTCCGTCCGACGCGAAACAGTAACGCCGAACTCATGGTCGCCCGCACTCTGATCTCCCGATCCGTGCACCACCGTCAATTCAGTGCACAATGTCTCACGGCAAACGTAATCTTCAAACATTTTTATCGCCTGCTTGAGTTCGTCAGACTCCGTTGCAAGCTCCAATGCAATCCTATCGGTTATCTCAAGTCCTGCATCTTTGCGAGCCGACTGAATTGAGTGCACAACTTCCCTTACCAGACCCTCTGCGACTAACTCAGGAGTCATATAAGTATCCAGAGCAATCGTCATGTGCCCGTCCGACTGCACCGCGTAGCCCTCAAGCTCCTCGCGGCGAATCAAGACGTCCTCCGAATTCAATTCAACTCCACCGACCGTGACGCTGTTCCCATCTTCCAATTCGGCAATTTCTTCAGCAGTAAGATTCTCGATCAACGCCGCGATTTCTTTCATACGCGCGCCGACCTTCTTACCCAATACCTTGAAATTAGCCTTAGCAGAGAGCGTCACGAGTCCGTCGTCATTCGAACGAATCTCAATTTCTTTGACATTAATCTCATCTGAAACCAGCCAAACATACGGCGCAAGTTCAGCCTCGGCGTTTGCCTCCGGAACAACCCATGTCATTCTGGATAGCGGCTGGCGAACTTTCAATTTTCTTTCCTCGCGCAGAGAGCGCGCCAGCGACACTGCTTCCTGCACTCGGGCCATCTGCCGTTCCAGATTCCGGTCACGCAGACTTTCTTCCGCCACGGGATAGGCCGCCAAATGCACACTATCCGGCGCATTCGGGTTCAATCCGCGCACAAGATTCTGATAAATGTGTTCAGTCACGAAGGGCAAGAACGGGGCCAAGAGCCTGACCAATCCCTCCAACACGTCATAGAGTGTCGCATAGGCAGCATCCTTATCGGCGTCGCTCTCCGATTTCCAAAATCTTCTGCGCGAACGGCGAATGTACCAGTTGGTCAATTCATCCAAAAAGGAAAGAATTGCCTGCGAAGCCTTGCCCACGTCATATTGATCAAGATTCGTCGTCACTTCCGCGATCAGCCGATTATATTCCGAGATAATCCAATGATCCAGCTCGGTTCGCTCAGGCTTTTTTCTGCTCGGCTTCCATCCATCAATCACCGCGTACGTCACGAAAAAACTGTAGCTGTTCCACAGCGGCAAAATCACCGACCGCACGGCCTCACGAATCTCTTCTTCACCAAATCTTTTCGATGACCAGGGATTCGTCGCAAAGAAAATCCAGCGGACCGGATCCGCACCGAATTTTTCAAACAGCATCATCGGATCTACGACATTACCGAGGGATTTCGACATCTTCTGGCCCTTGGAATCAAGCACCAGCTCCGTGCAAATTACATTCTTGTAGCTCGACCAATTGACCGGATTACTCCAAAAAGTAGTCGCCTTCTTGTCGCCGCACTTTTGAGCCTCTTGCAGTTTTGATTTTGCGACCAAGCAAGCGCAGGCCAACAGCGTATAAAACCAGCCGCGCGTCTGATCCTGTCCTTCGCTGATGAAGTCCGCGGGATACTGCGACATAAACAATTCTTCGGATTTCGGCGCCGCCGGGTATCCCCACTGTCCCCATGGCATGATCCCGGCGTTAAACCAACTGTCCAACACAAAATTCTCGCGCCGCATCTCGCGTCCGTCTTTGGCCGTCAAAACAATCTCATCAATCCCCGGCTTATGCGGGTCAAACTCGCTCGCCAGCGGTGAACCTTGCGCCGCTGCTAATGCATGAAGCTCGGCCAAACTCTCAACACAAATTGACTCCGAGCCATCTTCCGTTTGCCAAACCGGTAGCGGCGATCCCCAATAGCGCTCTCGCGTGACGTTCCAATCCTGCACGTTTTCAAGCCAGTTGCCGAATCGTCCGTCGCGTACATGTTCAGGCTTCCAGCCGATGTGCTTGTTCGCTTCAAGCATCATGTCTTTCAAGGCCGTCGTACGAATGAACCACGCGGGCCGCGGGAAATACATCAACGGAGTCTTCGTACGATAGTCAAACGGATAGGTGTGTGTGTATTTTTCTTTGCCGAGCAGAAGTCCCTTGGCTTGCAGATATTTCAAAATATCCACGTCCAATCCCTCTTCGCGGAACTCGCGGCCTGCAAACGGATGCGCGTGCTCGCCGACGACTCCATTCGCGTCCACCGTCAGCACGACGGGGATTTCCATCTTGCGCAAAATCCGGAAGTCGTCTTCACCGTAGTTCGCCAAGTGCACAAGTCCCGTTCCGTCTTCAGTCGTAACATATTCGTCACATACCACGGAACAGGCTCGAGTGCCCGGAATCTTCAGCCAATCAAAGAGCGGCTCGTATTGCAAACCTTCCAACTCGCGCCCGAGTTTCTTCCCCACGACCTTGTACTCGTCTAACATCGCACTCAAAGCCTCAAGCCGCGCCGTCGCAATAATCAGCTTCTTGCCGCTTGTGGCATGTTCAATAACAGAATACTCGATATCCGGACCGACCGCGACGGCAAGATTTGACAATAACGTCCAGGGAGTAGTCGTCCATGCCGTCAAATAGAGATTCGCTTCACCAATCACTTTGAACTTCACATACAAGGTCAAATCGGTGACTTCCTGATAGCCTTGCGCGACTTCAAAATTCGAGAGCGTTGTTCCGGTGCGCGGGCTATAAGCCATTACGCGAAAGTCTTTATAAAGATAGCGCGGCGACTGCCCCAACCTGAGAGCTTTTTCGCGTGCTTCACCTTCGAGTTCAAGATTCCATGCCTGCTTCAGTGTCCACCAGTCCGACTGAATATAGTACGGCTCATAAGTCGCGTAAGCATTATCCAAATCCAGAAATCTGCCGATGCGTCGAATCGCGACTTCCCACTCCTGCTTAAATCGAAACACTGTCTTGCGGCAATAGTCCACGTACTCTTGCTCGCCGTATTTCGCCACGTCAAGCTTCGAGGTAAACCCAAGCTCTTTGTCCGCAGTCAACTCAATCGGTAGTCCGTGCGTATCCCAACCGGCCTTGCGCAGCACCCGAAACCCTTGCATCGTCTTATAGCGCGGCCACAAATCTTTCAGAGCCGACTGCATCATATGCCCGATATGCGGCAAACCGTTCGTCCCCGGAGGGCCATCGAAAAACACAAAATCCGGCCTGCCCTCGCGCTCCGAAATCGTGCGCGCAAAAACCTGACGCTCTTCCCAGAGCTTCAAGATTTCATGGTCAACAGCTGGTAAATGTAATTTTTCTGATTCGGGTTTTAGACCGTTAAGTTCTGGGGAGTCAACTATTTCAGGATATTCGAGGGCAACAGAAACTCCGCCTTCACTATTGCCAAACCAGTTTTCAAACCTCGCTTTGTCTCTATTGATCTTCTTTCGTCGCCACTCAGGCTGACCATAAATTGGTGAATCAGCGCTACGTATGTTTGCCTTTAGTACCGCCTGACCTGTTACAGTCTTATTCGTTTGTCCTTCATCAATGTCATTTGATTCATCAGGCTGAACAACTAACAACTTCTCAGTTGTTCCTTTGATCTCAAACACATAATATTCAAAGTTGCAGTTCGACGATTCAAGTTTTGACTGGGAATCTCGATGAAACTCTGCGTCAAAAACCTGCCCTGAAGGAATAACGTCTTGAGTTGAGCCGCTATGAAACACTAAATTCCTATGCTCTTCCGGAACATTAAGAATGTAGACATGATACTGCGATGGCAAGTCAACGATCTTTGCCCACGCGCGATCCTTGTACTTATTCTCTGCCTGCTCGTCTTTTCGTTTCTTGGCCATTAGTAGAGTGTCAGTTGCCGTGTCGTCTCTTGATTACACCAACTCGTTCTTCAAGCGATTTCTTGAGATCGTCAAGATTGTGTTTAGAGTATTCGAAGAACTTGATCGGAAACAAGTCAAAGGGTATCTTACTGCCGCCGGTTTCCTTTGCCTTTTCATCGAAATACTCTTTCTGCATGTATCCAATCACGTGTTTGCCGCGTGCAAGAGCATAGCCAATCTCGACATAACAGTTGGGACGATCATACGTAATATCTGCGATAATGAAAGCGCACTCGTCAATATAGTTGAAAATATCTACGTAAATGTTCTTTTCAGGCTCTTCGTGTTCTTGGAAAATCGGATTATAAATTGAATCAGAACGCTTGAAGTAGTCCTTATATGCGTCTAACACTGTTTGGTGGGAAGCCTCGTCCTCATTGTTGTTAGCATGACAGGCCGCAATTACGAACACATTGTTGGTGCCGATCCATGGGTCAGATTCAAAATACTCGCGGCCTTCTGTTGTTAGGAAACTCACACCTTGTTCAAGATTATGTGCCACAAGCTTTGACGCATTTAGACTATTGACCTCCCGCTCCATTATCTCCCGTGGAAAGTGAGCAAGATGTAGTATCTCAGACATCGATATCGAAGCATGTCGATATAGAGTATCGAGCGCAATTCTCCTTGCTAGTCTTCCTTCTTCAATTGTCAGCCGCTCAATGAGCGGATGGGCAACGCGAAGCTCGCCGATGTCATTTACAGCCCATGAAAATCTGGAGTCTATTACAGCTTTGCGTTCTGCTTCGACATTTGAAATCAGGACGCGCTTGTCTAGTTGAGATTGAAGATCTGTATTGTGTCGCAAGAAACTTCTGTCAAGAACAAAACACTTGGCAAAATCAAGGAGGATCTTCTCAAAACTTTCAGGTGGTTTTGTTCCAGTGCTTTGCCAGAAATACTCCCCAGGATACTCAACTACGAGTTTAAAGCTATGATGCCCATTTGGTAACTCAAATATCACGCGAAACTGAGTGGCGGCAGCCTTGAAGGGCGAAGTCGCCTCCAGGTGAATTTTGAGCTTGCGGAGGCTCTTGTCCCGGTACTCTAAGCTCATCCCCTCACACCCGCTCAATCAGCCCCGTCATGATCTTCGTCATCTTCGGCTCCGCTTCGGCGGCGTTCTTCAGGATATGCTCTATTGAAGCGGGCTTCAGACAATCGGCGAAACCCTCGTCGGTGATGATTGAGATGCCGAAAGCTTCCAAGCCCATGTGATTGGCCACAATCACCTCCGGAACCGTGGACATCCCCACAACGTCGGCGCCCATCGATCTTAGCATTCTATATTCGGCGCGTGTTTCCAGATTCGGCCCGGCCACCGCGACGTATGTGCCGCGTTGCACCTTATAGCCCAAGTCCCTCGAGACTTTTTCTGCTATACTGATCAATCGTCTCGAATACGGCTCGCTCATATCCGGAAATCTCGGCCCGAGCGTGTCTTCATTCGGTCCAATCAGCGGATTGTCGCCTAACATATTAATGTGATCATCCATGATCATCAAATCCCCCGCAACATAAAGAGGATTCACACAACCGCAAGCATTCGAGACCAGCATCGCCTTGCAGCCCATCGCCTTCATCACCCGCACCGGATATGTAATCTCCTGCATGGTGTAGCCTTCATAATAGTGAAATCGGCCCTGCATCGCCATGACGTATTTCCCGCCGAGCAATCCGAAGTGCAACTTTCCGTGATGCGTCTCCACCGTGGACTGCACAAAGTGCGGAATCTCAGCGTAGTCAAAGCTGATTTCTACTTTTATCTCTTTGGCCAACCCGCCCAGACCCGTGCCGAGAATAATCCCAACTTCCGGGATCTTTAAGAGTTTCGGTTTCAGCGCGGCAAGCGTTTCGTCAAGTTGCTTAAGTATGTTGTCCATCGTCTGTTGTTGCAGAGTCGTTTGCAGGCGGCGGATCGTTCTCCATCAGTTCCAATACCCAGCCGTGCGAATTGTGAAGATAGCGAAGCCGCGTCACAAATGCTTCTTTTTGTATCTGCATTTCGCGTATCTGTTCGCGCAAGGAGGCCAGCTGGCGCTCTCCATCCAATAAAATCCGGTCAGCTTCAATCTGTGCCTCGCGCAGAATACTCGTGCGCTCCCGTTCAAGAGCTTCTCTTGAATCGCTCATTCCTTGCTGCGCCGTCACGACCGCGTCCCGAAGATTCTTCTCCATTTCGCGGAAAGCTCTTAGCTGCGAATGTGCTCCGGCGGCGGCTTCCTCGGCCTGCGAGAGTTTGATCTGAAGCTCGGCCAGTTCGGAGGCCATCCCCTCGAGGAATCCCCGAACCTCGCCGACGTCATACCCGCGCAGTGAACGGCTGAACTCATGCCGGGCAATATCAACCGGGCTCAAACTCATTGTTCTCGCGCTCCCCAGAGGACTGTCCCCAATCTAACTTCCGTGGCGCCCTCTTCGATGGCCCACTCAAAATCGCCGCTCATGCCCATGGAAAGCACCGGAAGTTCCTGTATTTTAAGCTCTTGACACATCTGATCACGCAATTCCCGTAATTGCATAAAACTCTTTCGTATGGTCCGCTCCGTTCCCTCGAGTGGCCCCATCGTCATAAATCCTTGAAAATCAATATTCTGGAGTCCGAGAATCTGTTCGCCGAGCAACTTGGCCCCCTCCGGCGCAACGCCGGATTTCTGAGCTTCATCAGAGGTGTTGACCTGCACCAAAACCCGCATCCTCTTGCCAACCTCGGCACACTGCTTATCCACCGATACGACCGTATCATAGCTGTCAATGGTGTCAATACAGTTGAACACCTGAACGGCTCGTTTGACCTTATTGGATTGCAATTGGCCGATCATATGAAAACGGAACGAAAGAGACTGACCCTCAATTACGGTAAGCTCATATTTTCTATAAGCTTCCTGAACCTTGCTTTCTCCAATATCTGTCAGTCCGAGGGCACGAGCTTTGCTCAATACCTCTGCCGGATGGCCCTTGGTGACCCCTACAATCGTGATCTCGTTTGGGTGGCGGCCAGACCGGTCGCAGGCAGCCGTGATTCTGTCCGAGACCGCCTCAAACACACTGAAATTGACAGTCGGCATCTACTTCCGATCGGATTTAGTCGAGCCTAAAATATAGCTGTTTGGCTCTGAAGGTGCAAGCTGAGGAATCGTTTCGCGTAAAATCGCTGACCTGTTGGCCTTCGGAAACCGCCATTTGATGGTAACTTATGTCTGAAATAATCACATATTTCTCGCCCCGCTGAGTTGATTTTCAGAGTGAACATTGTTACATTCCATAGCTCAAACTGGGTCACTCTCGAGAGGCGAACGAGAACGACGCAAGTGCTAACCATTGGCCAGGAAGTTCTGCGGCTTCCACCCGACTGCAACGCTCATCAAAACGGATTTGCTCATGATTAGTGGACGCACAGTACTTCTTGCGGTATTAACTGCCAGTTGGCTGATCCTTGGCTGCTCGTCCAGCCAGCAACTTTCCGGTTCTTCCGGAAGTCTGGAGTTTCGCGAACGGTTGACCCAGTCCGCTCAACTCACTGATCGTGAGAAGTGGAGTCTTTCCCGTAAGGCATTTTCTTATGCCCAACGGGAAGAAAGTCGAAATCGAAGTGAATCCGCGGCTTTCTTCTACGAGGCATCCCTCGAGTTGCTCGGCGCGATCGATCTTGCCTCTATCGATCTCGATATGCACCGTGTCGCAAGCTTCAACCGCAAAGTTCTGGAAAGCTACGACCTGTTCGTCGCACACACCAATAGCCTGCCTGCCTCAAGCGGACTGGTTGCGGTGATTGCCGCGGGTGAAGCACAGCACTCCGGAGAAGAAGAAGAGGATGACGCGCCCGACGAGGTGGATATTCATGTTCCCTCGCTGCGCCTGAATCGCCCCGAACTGACGATTCAACCCATGAAGACACCGTTGCCTGCGGTGCCCATGGAAATCAACAGTAAAGTGCGCAACCAGATTCACTTCTTCCAGACCAAAGGCAATAAAGTCATGCATCGCTGGATGGAGCGCGCCGCGACGATCTTTCCCCGCATGAGACCGATTCTGCGTGAAGAAGGTATTCCGCAGGAAATGCTCTATCTCTCCATGATCGAGTCCGGTCTGAATCTTGAGGCCCATTCGTACGCGAGCGCCTCAGGGCTTTGGCAATTTATTCCCGGAACAGGTCGTATCTTTGGATTAAATGTGGATAGAGTCTATGACGAACGTCGTCACGTTGAAATGTCCACCCGCGCCGCTTGTAATTATTTGCGGAAACTCTACGAAGAGTTTGGAGACTGGTACTTAGCCATGGCTGCCTACAATTGCGGCGAAGGCAGGGTAAGAAAAGACATCAAGCGCTGCAATTCCCGTAGTTATTGGCAATTGCATCGTCTGCCCAGAGAAACCCGTGGCTATGTGGCGACCTATCTTGCCGCCCGCGCAATTTGTGAAAATCCCGAGCGCTACGGTTTCCCGCCGATGCCGCCTGAAAAACCGTTTGAATGCGAGCGTGTTTACGTCCCCGCCGGTTACAAAATCGAGGACGTTGCCCGCGCTGCAGGACATAATCCGCAAATTGTTCGTGAACTCAATCCCGAGTTTCTGCAAGGTGTGATTCCTGATCGCGGAACGGATATGATGGTACGCTTACCCGGCGCGATCTCTACGTCCTTCGACTCCGAACTTGCGAATATGCCGAAGACCGTGGTCGTTCCCTCGTCCACACACCGCGTTCGTAAGGGAGACACCCTCAACAAAATTGCCAGGAAACACGGCACGTCTGTCTCGGCAATCATGAACATGCCCGAGAACAAACGGGTCAAGCCGCGGTCTCTTAGAGTCGGTCAGGAGATTATTATTCCTGTCGCGGAAGTCCGCTACGCTGATGACAACACTAAGACCGTCAAGGAAGCCGCCGCTGAAAAGTCAACGCAGGTTAAGTCTGAACCCTCGACCAATAGAATCACCTACACTGTGCATCGGGGTGAGTCCTTGGGACGAATCTCGCAGCGACTGGGAGTGTCCGTCGACCAGATTTGCCGTGAAAACGGTATCCGTGACGCCAGCAAGATTTATCCCGGCCAAAGGCTCGACGTCACTGTAAAGGGCGAGCCGAGATATGTAGATTCTTCTAAGTTGAAACAGGCTGAGAAGCGATACTACACCGTACAACGCGGCGACACCGTCTGGAGTATCGCGCAAGCACACGGCGTCGAAACAACCAGCATCTTGAAACTCAATCAGCTTTCGCGCCGCGCCAAAATCTACCCCGGCCAGCGTTTGATCGTGGCCAACTAAAAATTTCCGCGTGGGCAGATGGTGTCATCTGCCCCGCATATTCCCTACTTTGACGGAGAGTTGCTTTGGGTCGGACTGTGACCAAACAAGAGCTGGTGGATAAACTTGCCGAAGGCATCGGGCTCACCAGAATCGAAACCCAAGCCGTCGTTGACGGCTTTTTGGCCCTTGTTATGGAGGCCGTCTCAAGCGGTGATCGCGTCGAATTGAGAAGATTCGGCGTCTGGAAACCCGTCTTGCGCAAAGGACGAAACGTCCGCACTCCCGATGGCCTGCACGAAGTGCATATCCCCGATCGCACAGCCGCCGTCTTTGCACCTGCCGATGAATTCCGCGAGCGCATGTCGCAAGACTAACGAGTCTTCAGGACGTCCCCGCACGGGGATTCAGCGCGTAGCGGGATTCCCCGCCGCTATCCAAAATTGTTTTCACTCAGATAAGATAATAACCACCAAACCACACCGTCGCATACGCGCCGGTAGAAACGGAGACACCTTTGCCTTGTGGTAAAAAGCGTAAGCGCCATAAAATGGCCACGCACAAACGCAAAAAAAGACTTCGCAAGAATCGTCATAAGAAGAAACCGCGCTAGCCGCCGTGCGGGAGTCCCGCACGGCGTTAGCCTGCATGTTGTTCACGGTCGCGGGCCTTCTTTGTGAGGCCCCGCCGTGTTTCAAGACTTCTCCCATTTCGTGAATTCCGAGACTACTGACACACCCAAAACCGCAGACTCCCGACGATCTTTGACGGTCGCCGAAGTAACGCGCGAAATCAAACGGATGTTTCATGACCGCTTCGAACCACTGTGGATTGAGGGTGAGTTGTCGGGCTATAAACTTCACGGCAGCGGGCATCACTATTTCACTCTGAAAGATTCATCCGCCCAATTGTCGTGCGCTATGTGGCGCATGTACACAAAAGGGATACGATTCGCTCCGCGAGACGGTATGCTGGTGCAAGCCTTTGGCCAGCTTGAAGTATACGAGCCGCAAGGCAAGTATCAACTAATTGTGTATGAGATCCGGCTTGCAGGCGAAGGCGAACTGCAAAAGGCCTTTGAAGAACTCAAGCGCAAGCTTGAGAAAGAAGGACTGTTTGATTCCGCGCGCAAACGTCCGCTACCGAGATTCCCCGAACGTATTGGCTTAGTCACCTCCGGCACGGGGGCAGCGTTGCATGACATGCAGAACATCGCCGCCCGCCGTTGGCCCTTGACCCAACTGATTTTAAAACCCGTTCGCGTACAAGGCAAAGGCGCCGCGGAAGAAATTGCTGCCGCAATTGCGCAATTTTCAATCGAAGACAACGTCGATATCGTGATTGCAGGGCGGGGAGGAGGATCGCTTGAGGATCTCTGGGCCTTCAATGAAGAAATCGTCGCCAGAGCGATTTTCAATTGCCGCATCCCAGTTGTCTCCGCCGTCGGGCACGAGATAGATTTT
Organism: uncultured Alphaproteobacteria bacterium; assembly: GCA_964530625.1. Taxonomy (GTDB): domain Bacteria; phylum Electryoneota; class RPQS01; order RPQS01; family RPQS01; genus JABWCQ01. Next base: position 24,316 of record CAZHAK010000006.1, read on the forward strand.
ACCATTGCTGATTTCGTGGCTGATTTGCGCGCGCCGACTCCGTCCGCCGCAATCGAGCTTGTGCTGCCGGACGGTGAAGAGATTTCCCGCCGACTGCATCATCTCGAGCGCAGACTCTCGCGCATGACTGTTGATCGCATTGCGCTCTTTAGACAGCAATTGCAATCACTCCTTTCGCACTGGGCGCTGAGACAACCTTTGCAACTCGCTCAAACCGCGGCTCAACAGCTAGATGATTTGACTGAACGCTTGCGTGAAGGCGCCCTGAATCTGCGTGATACCGCGCAATCCGATTTCACGCACTTGCGCGAACTCCTGAACGCTGTGTCACCCAGCAGAATTCTGCAGCGCGGCTACGCCGTTGTGCGCGGCGCAAACGGGATTGCCCTGCGTTCGCCCGCGCAAACCAAACCGGGCGAGTTACTCGCCATTGAACTTGCCGACGGCCAACTTACCGCTCGCGCCCAAAATCCAAAACTCCCCGACCTCTTCGATGACCGCGAAAGCTAAATCCGAAAAAGCAATTTTCGTTGAACCCAAGAATTTCGAAGAAGCTCTCGAGCGTCTGCAAGAGCTTGTTGAAAAACTTGAAGCGGGTGAAATCTCGCTCGAAGAATCCGTGCAGGCCTTCGAAGAGGGTCAAAGGCTCTCGGTCTACTGCCAGCAAAAGCTAAAAGCAGCCGAGACGTCTCTAAGAAAACTGCTGAAGAACTCCGGCGCGACCGAAGACGCCGAAGAGGAGTAGCGGACAACATGGTACTGGGTCTCATGGGCAATGCCACCAAAACCCGTTTCGTGCCGATTGTATCTAGCTTTATTCTGCTGCTCAAAGAGCGCGGAATAAAGTTTATCTACGATGACGAAAACCGTGAGTCCATTCATGTCAGCCCTTCTGAGCTTGCGGCCCACGAAACCCTGGCACGGGATGCGGACATTGTCTTGAGCTTTGGTGGAGACGGCACGCTCTTGCATACCGCCGCCGCCGTCGCGCCTCACGGAAAACCTATTCTCGGGATCAATCTTGGTCCGGGATTGGGCTATCTGACGGATATTGACAGTGTGCACTTGCACGAACGACTCGATGACATTCTGAAGCAAAATTATGTCGTCGAAGACAGGATGATGTTGGAAGCCGCCGTTGAGGGCGAGTCTATATCTCATCATGCGCTGAATGATTTTGTCCTCGGTCAGCACGAGGTCGCGCGAACACAATCCTTTCAAGTTTTCATTGACGGCGAACCCGCTTCGACCTACCGCGCGGACGGGCTGATTGTGGCCTCGCCAACAGGTTCTACGGCCTATTCTTTGTCTGCGGGCGGCCCGATTATCGAGCCGACTCTGCAAACGATTATTGTCACTCCTGTTTGCCCGCATACATTGACCATGAGACCGCTTGCGCTCGCGCCCTATCGTACCGTCACGATTCGCTCGATGGGTCATGGAATCATGACTGCCGACGGAGAGCAAGTGAAGACACTCGCGGTCGGGCAACAGGTGTTTGTCAAGAAAGCCGCCATGACCACTAAACTCATTAACATCATGCGCAGGGACTTTTACGAAGTCCTGCGCGATAAACTAAACTGGGGCGCTGCGCCCGAATCCGCATAAAAATTTTTCATGGGACTTTTCGACAAACTCAAAAAAGCGCTGACCAAAACCCGTGAAGCGATCACGGATAAACTTGTCGCCGTTTTTGTTCCGGGCCGCAAGTTGGATCGGGCGCTCTTGCAAGAGCTTGAAGATGTCCTATTGTCCGCGGACGTTGGTCTCGAAACCACAGAATACTTGATCGAACAGTTAAAACTGGCTGGCAAAACTGCTGGCCCAGACGCGGATGCCGATGCTCTGCTCCGTCAGGAAGTCGTCAAACTCCTGAAGGCCGCCGAAGGCGAAGGCCCGACTTTTGGCTCACCCCACGTCGTCCTGATTGTGGGAGTTAATGGTACGGGCAAGACTACCAGTGTTGGGAAATTGGGGAAGCACCTGACGTCCAAAGGCAAATCGGTGATCTTTGCTGCAGCGGACACATTTCGAGCCGCCGCCATTGAGCAGTTACAAATCTGGGGCGAACGCAGCAATATCCCGGTCATTGCCGGCCTACCCAACAGCGACAGCGCCGCCGTAGCGGTGGATGCCCTGATTGCCGCGCAAAGCCGGGGCACGGAGGTCATTCTTGTGGATACTGCCGGGCGGCTGCACAACAAAAGTAACCTGATGCAGGAACTGGAAAAGGTTTCACGAGTGCTAAATAAGCGCGCGCCCGGCGCTCCGCACGAGGTGCTGATGGTATTGGATGCCACGACGGGTCAAAATGGCCTGAATCAAGCCAAGGAGTTTACCCGCACCGCTGGGGTTACAGGTCTGATTTTGACAAAGATTGATGGCACAGCTAAAGGCGGCGTCGCACTGGCCATCGCCAAAACTATGAGCCTGCCCATTCGTTACGTCGGCTTCGGCGAGAGCCTTGAGGATTTTGATGTTTTTGATGCCGAAAATTTTGCTGAAAGCCTCTTGGGCGCGCGCGCGGAGGCCACAGCCAGCTAATGCTTCCGCACCTTCCCACGGGGCGTGTCGTTATTCTACGCTCCCGCTATCACGAAAACATTACCGGTGCGCTACTTGCGGGCGCATTGTCCGAACTGAAAGACCAAGGCATTTCGGACTCGCAAATTGACGTCATCGAACTTCCCGGTGCCTTCGAGTTGCCCGCCGCCGCCGCAAGAGCTGCCAAGCGCATGTCCGTAGATGCCGTCATCGCCATCGGTGCGATTGTAAAAGGTGAGACCCCGCACTTCGATTTTATCTGCCAAGCCTGTGCGCAAGGCCTGTCGCGTGTGGCGGAAACCACAGGTAAACCCGTCACCTTCGGTGTCATCACCGCGAACACGATGGAACAAGCCTTCGAGAGAGCAGGTGGTCGGGTTGGTAACAAAGGACAAGAAGCGGCGCGAGCCGCGCTCGAGTTACATTCAGAATTGAAACAATGGGAGAATAAGCAAGCATCTGGCTCTTAACACTTTTTTCCGTTAATTTTGAGGGCTAATTATGCCGCGGTTTTTTGCGCTGCTTGCGCTCGCCATCGTTTCCTTGGCCTCCGCGAATCCTTTTCGCTGGACAACCTTCACCTCCGGGTCAAGCGTGCGGAACATTCTCGTTTCGGAAGATAAGCTCTGGCTCGGAACGTCAGGCGGTCTTGTGCTGTTTGACCCGGCGACCGCGGAATTCGATGTCTACACCAACACTCGTGGTTTAGCCATGAACGCCGCAGTGGGATTGGGCACTGATGCGCAGGGCTGGATTTGGATTGTCGCTCCCGATGGGCGCATTACCCGATTGAACCCGGAATCAGGTCAAACAAAGATTATCTCTGACTTGCGGGATGAGATTTTTGAAGTCTCCTCGATTGTGACGGTCGGGGAGGAAGTGTTTTTGGGGGCGAATAACGGCATCTACCGCTTCGCATACTACCCGATAGTGGCGAACTACCGCGTTAGTGAGCGCGTCCGCGTTCTCGGCAGTTTCCCCACGGGAGCTGCCGTGCAAGATATGCTGGCGCTCGATGGCTTTCTGTATGCGGCAACGGTATCGGGCCTGGCTCGCGCTCCGTTGACCTCTGATCAGTTTTCCGCTCCAGCCACTTGGACAAACTACACAACCGCCAACGGACTTCCCGCCAATAATGTCTTCGGGCTTGGGTCGCAAGGTGCGTCCACATTGTGGGTCACGACCGGCAGTGCAACGGTGTCATTTAACGGGACGTCGTTCAGTGCGCCTGTCTCGACTCCGCAGACGTTCCTGCAAGTCACCGAGCATCAAAGTGACATGTTTGCGGCGAGTGACAACCTACTTTACAAACTTGTCAATCAAAGCTGGCAATCCTTGGGACTCGGACAACCGGGAATCTCTTCACTCGCTGAATTTGTGATGGACGGGCATGTGGTTCTTGCCGTGGGAATTGTAGATAAATTCGAGCGACCCGGAGGACTGCGGTTTTATCAAGACGGCGAGTTGACACCAACCATAGCGCCCGCCGGAATCGGAGGAAGCACCGTTAACTCGCTTGCCTACGATGCTCTCGGGAATCTCTGGGCATCCACCGGAAATTTTCGTAATGGCGTCTCAAAGTTTTCGAATGACGAATGGGAAGCATTTGCCAATAGTGACGAGCTGACCGGAGATTTCTGGACTGCCGGTCCAACTTCCATTGCTGCCGATAAATTCGGCGGTATGTGGTTTGGCTCAAATGGCGGTGGCGTTCTCCACGCTCGTGACGGGGAGTTTTATAGCTACAACCCAACCGAGCCTGTGGGATTTGATCAGAATGGCCCTCGTTTGGCAAACATTATCGGGTCAAACGACTACTGTGAGGCCCGCGTGGGGCGCATGCCAACAGGCGAGATCCTAATCACAAACCTGTTTAGTTCAACCGTGTTGCCCATTGCGGTCGTAACCAATGACTGGTTGGCCCAGGGAGATCATCCCGAGCCGTGGGTGTACTATGTGCCTGACTCAACTCCGACTGCGCAGATTAACTGGGTCGGCGAAATCTTTGGCGATCCTTTCGGCAGAATCTTCGCTGGCGCCAGCCGTGGGGGCAACTTCACATTCGTTTGCGATCCACGCGGAACACTTGCGGACACCAGCGATGACATTTGGGCAAGCTATGACCCCGTTGCCTTGCAAGATGCCGCAACTACCTGCTTTGAAGACATCTCTCGCGAAGTCCTTGCTTTCGCGGTTGATCAACAAAATTACCTGTGGGTAGGCACTCCAACCGGAGCCTATTACTCACAGGGCGGCCTGACGCGTAATGTTACCTCGATGAGATTCATTTGCCTGTTTGATTTGCCCGTCGGGAATCGCGTCAACGCGATTCACGTGGACTCTCAGGACAACAAATGGTTTGGCACGGATCAAGGCGTAGCCGTATTGGATCCGTCCTTCACTTGGATTCACGTCTTCCAAACGTCCAGCAGTATCGACTACGCCTCCGACCTCGCGTCCAACGGAATTCAAGCCATCACGTCTAATCCAGTGACAGGTGAAGTTTGGATTGGAACCATTGATGGATTGTCGAGGCTTCAGACACCGTACGTTTCGCGTAAACCTACACTCGATAAGGTCACTCCTTACCCGAATCCATTCCACGCTGACGGATCTCAGTCCCTTTTCATTGACGCGAATGAGTTGGGCGGGAGGTTCGATGAACTACGTGTCTTCACTTTAGGTGGGCGACTTGTGCGCGAGTTGACTTGGTCTGAAGCAATCTCTGGCGGTTGGAATGGAAAAAATTCCGAAGGTCATTTCGTCGCCGGTGGAGTCTATCTTTTGGTTGCGACCACGGCCGATGGCCATTCGGCCACCGGAAAAGTTGCGGTCTTAGGTCGTTGACATGCTCGCGCGACTCCATATTCGGAATTTTTTACTGGCTGACGAGATTCATCTCTCGTTTCAGCCGGGCTTCACTGCCATAACCGGTGAAACCGGCGCGGGCAAGAGCATGATTCTTGGAGCGCTGCGAGTGCTCTTTGGAGATACCCTGAGTGAGCAAATGATTCGTGACGGAGCCGATCGAATCATCATCGAAGCTGATTTCAAGCTCGCGTCCGCAACTCAAGTCAGTAGCCTGCTTGGAGAAGATTACACCGACACTCCGACGGAGTTGCTCTCGGTTCGCCGTGAGCTAAGCAGGGGAGGTCGCGCGCGCGGATTCCTGCAAGACCGTCCCGCCACGATTGATCTCCTGAAGTCTGTTGGTGAAGAGTTAATGGACTTTCACGGCCAACGCGACAGCCTGTCTCTCTTTAGACCGTCGCGGCAGCTTGAGTTTCTTGATGCCTTCGCCGGACTAACGGGGCAGCGTGAGCAAGTAGCCGAGGTTTATCGCGCGCGCTTGGACTGTCTTCAAAGGCGCGACGCCTTACTTGCCGATGTGCAGGAACGCAGAAAAGAGCAAGCTTTGCTGGCCTACCAACTCGAAGAAATTGAGCGACTCGGACTGCGTGACGGGGAAGACGTCGACATTTCTGTCAGGCTGAGAAAACTCGAGCAATCCGAAAAACTATTGGGACTTGCGGCGCAAATCGCTGGCTTGCTTGAACAAAATGACGTCTGCGCCGTTTCACTCGCGGGACAAGCGCGGCAACTCGCCGACGAAGCCAAACGCCATGACGAGACGTTTTCCGGATTCGCAACGGAACTCGCGGATCTCACAGCAAGACTACGCGACGTCAGCGCCGAAGTAAGTCACTACGCGGAACGAGCCGAAGCCGATCCCGCCGAACTCGATAGTTTGCGCAGGCGTGCCGCCACAATCTCCGAATTGCGTCGCAAACACGGAGTGGATGTTGCGCAAATCCTCGAGCAGGCCAAGCGCATGAAGAGCGAACTCGAAGACCTTGCACGACTCGAAAAAGATCTTTCCCAATGTGAGAAAGATCTGAGCAAAGCGGGAGACGCACTGCTCCAAAAAGCCGCCACGCTTTCCAAAGCCCGGTCTGCCGCGACAACCCATTTTTCGACTGCGGTCCAAAGCGTCCTAAAACCGCTCGGCTTCACAAAGCCAAGCTTCAGCCTCAAATTAGAGACCGGCGACCTGACGGATGCCGGTGCCGTTGTACGAAGCGGCGCTGATACTGTGCAGTTTCTGTTTGCAGCGTCCGCAGGACAAGTCGTGATGCCGCTATCCGACGTAGCATCCGGAGGCGAATCTTCCCGTGTCACACTTGCTATCAAGAGCGTCGTTGCGGAGCGAATGCACTATCCATTGCTCGTGTATGATGAGATTGATCTCGGAATTTCTGGCCGCGTCGCTGCTGCTGTCGCGACAGTCTTGCATGATCTGGGTCGCGCACAACAGTTAATCGTTGTGACTCATCTCCCGCAAATTGCCGCGCGTGCTGAGCATCACTTAGAAGTTTCCAAAAAAACAATCCGCAACAAAACCGAAACCTCCGCGAGAATGCTTTTGCCCGAAGAGCGCGCCGAGGCTGTCGCCGCGTTGTTGGCTGGCTCCGAAATTTCCGGCAGTGCGCTGGCGGCAGCCGGTGAATTGCTTAATTTAAAAAACACTACGACCGAACAGGCTAAATAAATTGGATAGCTTAATTCTCCGCGGCGGACGACCGCTCGAAGGAGAGATACCCATCTCGGGATCGAAAAATGCGACGCTGCCGCTTTTGGCCGCCACGCTGCTTGCTCCCGGTTTCTATCGCTTCACCAATGTCCCGCGCTTGCAGGACGTCCGCACCATGGCCAATCTGCTCCGCATTCTAGGAGCAAAAATTGACGAGAGCGGCCATGAACTCTTGATTGATACAAGCAATGCCTCGCATATTGAAGCGCCTTACGATCTCGTCAAGACTATGCGCGCAAGCTTCTATGTGCTCGGCGCGCTGTTGGGACGGCATGGCGAAGCAAGAGTGTCGCTTCCCGGCGGGTGCGCGTGGGGACCGCGTCCCGTGGATTTGCACCTGAAAGGAATGGAAGCCCTCGGCGCAACGCTTGAATTAGACCAAGGCTATGTCGTCGCGTCTGCGCTTCCCCTTAGGGGCGCAACATTCGAGTTCAGCATTTCAAGTGTCGGCGCCTCCGCAAATGTGCTGATGGCCGCCGTGCGCGCAGACGGAAAAACCGTTTTGAAAAATGTCGCGTTGGAACCTGAAGTCACCCAGCTTGCGCTCTTCCTGAATCGCATGGGCGCGAAAATTTCCGGTATTGGGACACGTGAGCTAACGATACAAGGTGTTGCGTATCTTCAGCCAGCCGATGCTGTGATGATGCCCGACCGCATCGAAACCGGATCCTATATCTGCGCAGTCGGAATGACAACGGGTAAAGTAAAACTCACGCACACTGATCCCTTGCAACTTAGCACAGCCCTCGAAAAAGCGAAGCAAGCGGGACTCACGATTAAAACCGGCGCGGATTGGATCAGTGTCGAGCGGACAAACGGAAAGCTGAAACCGATTGACGTCACGACCGATGCCTATCCCGGTTTCCCCACTGACTTACAGGCGCCCTATATGGCTATGGCGACGCTTGCCGACGGAGTTTCGCATATCACTGACACGATTTACACCGACCGTTTCACGCACGTCGCGGAGCTTGCGCGCCTCGGCGCGAGAATTCACATGGACAACAATATCGCCATCGTCACCGGAGTGCCAATACTTACTGGCGCACCTGTGATGTCCACCGATTTACGCGCGTCCGTTTGTTTGGTGCTCGCGGGACTTGCGGCGGAAGGTGAAACGGAAGTCAAGCGGGTTTACCATCTGGATCGAGGCTACGAAAAAATCGAGGAAAAACTTTCACGGGTAGGCGCGGACATTCGCCGCGCCGATGGAGATCTATGAGCGCGGATTTCGTGCATCTGCATAATCATTCTGAATTCAGCCTGCTTGATGGAGCCTGCAAGGTCACTGATCTTGTCCAGCGCACCGTTGAACTGGGCATGCCCGCGATTGCCTTGACCGATCATGGTGCGCTGCATGGCGCCGTGGATTTCTATTCAATCTGCAAGTCAAATGGCGTTCAACCGATTATTGGATGCGAAGTCTATATCTGCAAAGATCGGCACGAAAAAACCGGAGGACAAAAGAGTCGCGGCGGTGAATACGCGAACCATCTGCTCTTGCTCGCTAAAGACGAAGTCGGTTACAAAAACCTCGTCAAGCTCTCGTCTATTGGTTACACCGAAGGCTTTTATTATCGCCCCAGAATTGACTCGGGCCTACTGGCACAACACCGCGAAGGCCTGATCGCCACCAGCGGCTGTATGTCTTCCGAGATTCCGACGCTCTATTTGGCAGGAGACGATGCCGGAGCATGGGAGAAAGCCATGTGGTATCGCGATCTGTTCGGTGATGACTTCTATATTGAAGTCCAGCGACACAACCTGTCAGAGGAAGTACCGCTCAATAAACAGCTCGTCAAACTCGCGAAGAAACTCGGCTCAAAGCTGATCGCGACAAACGACACGCACTATCTGCACAAAACCCACGCCGAAGCGCACGACTGTCTGCTCTGTATCGGCACCGGGAAAAGCGTGTCCGACGTTGAGCGTATGAAGTTTGACACGGACGAGTTTTATCTCAAGACTCCCAAGGAGATGAGTGAACTTTTCAGCGACATACCCGAGGCTTTGCTCAACACCCGTGAAGTCGCCGAGAAGTGCAACATCTCGCTTGACTTTTCTGCTCGCCATCTGCCGCGCTTTCCGCTGCCCGATGGTGAAGAAAATGAAACTGCTTACCTCACCAAGCTCGCACGAGTAGGAATGTCGCGCCGTTACCGCGACATTTCTCCGGAACTCGAAGATCGATTGAATTATGAATTGCGCGTCATCGAGCAGATGGGTTTCTCCGGCTACTTCTTAATCGTGTCCGATTTTGTCCGTTATGCGCGCTCGATTGATGTGCCTGTCGGACCGGGTCGCGGGTCTGCGGCAGGATCAATCGTCTGCTACGCGCTGGGGATCACCAGTCTCGATCCGATTCGCTTCGATCTATATTTCGAGCGCTTCCTGAATCCTGAACGTATCTCGATGCCCGATATTGACATTGACTTTCACGATGAAGGTCGCGCCAAAGTCATTGAGTATGTCCGTGAAAAATACGGAGCCGAGTCCGTCGCGCAAATCATCACCTTTGGTCGCCTGAAAGCACGCGCCGTGGTCCGCGACGTTGGTCGCGTCTTAGGAATGAGCTATGCCGACATGGACAAGCTCGCCAAAAAAATTCCGGACGGCCCTTCTTCCAGTCTCGAGAATGCCACCGACGGAAATCCAGAACTGAGTCAATTACTAAGCGAGCGTGAAGATTTTCGTAAAGTCTGGGAAGTTGGCGGAGCGCTGGAAGGCCTCTGCCGTCACGCGTCCACACACGCTGCCGGAGTGGTTATTACTCCCGGCCCGCTCACAGATTACGTCCCGCTCTTTCGCCAGTCCGACGGATCAATCACCACCCAGTTCGACATGAACATCGTGGATAAGATTGGTTTACTCAAGATGGACTTCCTCGGACTGCGCACGTTGAACGTCATTGATTTGTGTTCGCAAATGCTTGTTAAGCGAGGCGTCACCCTCGATCTTGATACTATATACGAATCGTTTGACGAGAAAACCTATGACTTGCTCGGGCGCGGTGATACGACGGGCGTCTTTCAGCTTGAATCGGGTGGTATGCGCGAGTGGTTGACCAAGTTAAAACCCAATTGTATCGACGATATCGTCGCGATGGTCGCGCTCTATCGCCCCGGCCCAATGAATATGATCGGCGACTTCATTGACCGCAAGCATGGCCGCACCGCCGTCTCCTACTTGCACCCAAAACTTGAACCCATCCTCAAGCAAACCTACGGCGTCATCGTCTATCAGGAGCAAGTGCTTCGTATCGCGCGCGACGTCGCGGGCTTTACGCTGGGCCGAGCCGACATCTTGCGCAAAGCCATGGGCAAAAAGCAAAAAGAGGAGATGGAAAAGGTTCGCATCGAGTTCGTTCAAGGCTGCCTCAGTCACAGCGGCCTGAGCAAAAAACTTGCCGAAGAGATCTATGAACTCGTGCGCAAGTTTTCGGAATACGGCTTCGTAAAAGCTCACGCCGCCTGCTACGCCGTCTTGGCTTATCAGACGGCCTATCTGAAAGCGAACTACCCCGCCGAATTCATGGCCTCCGTCATCGCGTCCTATCACGGTGATACCAAACAGATGCCGAAGATCATCAATGACGCCCGCCGCAACAATGTCGAAGTCCTGCCGCCTGATGTCAATCAGTCCGATAGAAATTTCGCGGTCGTCGGTGGGGCGGTGCGCTGCGGTCTGGAAAATATCAAAAACATTGGCGCTGCACCCGTCGAATCCATCATAACTTCACGCGAAAAAGACGGCTTCTTTACAAGCTTCTTTGACCTCGCTACCCGTGTAGATTCGCGCGTTGTCAATCGCAAAGTCATTGAGAGTTTAATCGGCGCTGGCGCGCTGGACAGCTTGCCCGGAAATCGCGGCCAATTCTTCGCGTCAATTGAGGCCTTCCTATCTTATTCGATTGAAAAAGAGCGCGAGCGTGATTTCGGTCAATCTTCATTGTTCGGTGAGGCCGCTGGCACAATGGCATTGGAACCCAAACTGCCGGATGTGCATGATCAAAGTTTTGAAGAAAAAATCTCACGCGAAAAGGATCTCTTAGGCTTCTATGCCTCCGGTCACCCGCTCGATCAGGAAAAAGAAATAATCGAGATTATTACCAATGCCGCGCTCGGTGATACCTCGGAACTCGCTGATCAAGACACTGTTCGGCTCGGTGGCGTGGTTACCGATATTCGTCGTCAGGTCACGCGCAAAGGCAAACCGATGGCGACGATGACTTTTGAAGACTACACCGGTTCAGCCGAGATTCTCGTCTTTGCCGATGCGCTTGAGAATTACCTTCATTTGATCAAGAAAGACGCTAAACTGATCGTCGTCGCCCGCGTCACCCGCCGCGAAGACGAAGAACCCAAGTTTATCGCTGAAGAAGTGTTCACGATTGAAGAGGCAAAAGCAAGCTTCACGAGAAAACTGTTGATTCATCTTGCGCCACAGCCTGGATTGGAAAACACCTTAAACGCGCTCGAGGATCTCTTTGCGCATCATAATGGCAACGTTGAGATTCTCTTCAAAGTCCAACAGGACGGCGAAGATCGATACATACGCTCGCGTCGCTACCGCCTGAAAACGTCGCTCGACGTGCTGTCTCAGGTGCGAAGCGTCATCGGCGAAAAAAATGTGGAGTGCTTGTGGCAATGAAGCGGCATTGCGCTGCGGAATTGCGTCCGCAGCGAGTCATGATACAAACTCTCGGCTGTGCGAAAAACACCGTGGACAGCGACACCCTTGCAGGTTTCCTGAAGCAAGGCGGCTTTGAGTACGTCGAGCGCGAGTCGCAGGCGGATGTCGTAGTCGTCAACACCTGCGGCTTTATTGATGACGCGAAAGTCGAATCCATTCAAGTCATGTTGGAAGCTGTTCGTTGGAAACAAGCGCGCAAAGGCCGGCGCGTTTTCGCCATGGGCTGCCTGACTCAGCGCGACGGTCCTGAAATTCGTGACGAGCTGCCCGAACTCGACGGGGTATTCGGTATTGGAGAGTGGACGGGAATGCTTTCCGCGCTCGGAGCAAATCCATTGAGTGTTCTGGATTCCCCGAGTGTTACGATGTTCAGCGGGAATGCCGGGCCCGGTTCAGCTTACTTGCGAATTTCTGACGGCTGCTCACACGCCTGCGCCTTTTGTTCGATTCCGCAAATGCGAGGTCTCTATCGCAGTGAGCCGATGGAAAAACTTGTTGCCGAAGCTCGCCTGTTGGCGCGCACTGGCGTAAAAGAGTTGCTGATTATAGGTCAAGAAACCACAAGCTACGGCGTGGACCTCTATCGCAAGCGTATGTTGGTCGAGTTGTGCAATCAGCTCTCAGACATAGACGGTATCGAGTGGATCCGCATCTTATACGCGCATCCACCTTCAGCTCCGCCCAAATTTATGACTGAGCTCGCCCTCGTGCCCAAGCTCGCAGCTTATCTCGATTTTCCCATCGAGCACGCATCCGAGAAAATGCTCAAGCTCATGAACCGCAAGACTACCACGGCGAAAATGAAGGAATCCATTGATGCGTTCCGCAATGGACGCGATGATGTTTGTGTGCGCACGACTGTCTTAGTAGGGTTTCCCGGCGAAACCGATGCGGACTTCGAAAGCCTCTACCGCTACATGGAAGATGTCAGGTTCGAGCGCGCGGGTGTTTTCACATATTCTCCGCAAGTTGGTACAACAGGCGCGGAGCTTCCCGGCCGTGTCGAAGAGGGGGTCGCCTTGGATCGCTTGGACCGACTGATGAAACTGCAAAAGCAAATCTGCTTGGAACGGCACAAGAGCCTCGTGGGCACAACGATTCCCGTTCTGATTGAGCGCAACACGCGTGACGCTTCATGGGGCCGCAGCGCGTGGGACGCTCCCGACATTGATGCGCGAGTCAGAGTGCGCGGCACTCTGACCCCTGGTGTTCTGCACATGGTGAACGTGACCGGAGCTGCCGCCTATCAGCTCGATGCCGTTCCGGTTCATATGGCTAATCAGCAACGGAGTGATTCATGCGGAAGCTTTGCGCTGCCTGTCTTGTCGCGCTGACTCTGCTGGTCGCAACCTCCGACGCGCAGCGCCCCCAAGGCGCTGATGCGGAAACACGCGGCTTTCGCTGCCGCTCCGGACAGAGGCTATCCATTAAACCAGACAGTGCGCTGATTTTTGTCGCGTTGTCTGTTCCATATGATAATTTGACCTTTGTGCGCGGGCAACAAAGCGGATTCGTGGCGCGTTTCGAAGCAGCCTTCACTCTGATTGACGGTGAAGGATTTCTTGCTGCTGAGCGCAGCCTCCTAATTGAGGTACCGACCGATGCGTTCAAAGATACCAACAGCCGCACCCTGAACGCGATTCGCACCGAAGAGTTCTATGTCAAACCGGGCGATTACAAAGTTTCGGTTACCATCACTGACCGCGAAACCAAACGAAAGCGCAGATGGACCGGGGACGTCTCCGCCGCACTAATGGATTCAGTGCTGTCCGTCTCAGATTTATACTGGCTTGAAGCAGATAGCTCTGCCGACGGTCAGGATACGCCGCGTGTCCTCGAAAATTTCTCCAATAGAGAAGAGCCTGCGCTTATCGCGATTGACTTGGTCTCCGTGGCAACGGATTCCTTGCTGATTACCTGGAACGTTTTAGGCGAGGATGACAAGCCTGTCGCCACTTCTTCAGAGAGTATGCTTCCCACTGGAGACGTGCAACGCCTTGACTTTCCGGTCGTCTTGATGAACTTGCCCGTCCAGAAATACAAGATTGAGTTTGAAGCGTTAGGTTCGGGCCGCCGCGAAGCGCGGAGCGTATCCTTCGCGGTCAATATTCCCGGGATTCCCTCGTCCATCAATGATCTTGGTCTAGCGATTCGTCAAGTCAAGTACATCGCCAGCGCGGAAGAAAACCGTCGCCTGCGTTCAGCTTCCGTCATAGACCGCGAACAACTCTTCCGCGAGTTTTGGAAAAGGCGTGACCCGAGCCCCGACACGCCGCGCAATGAGTTGATGGAAGAGTATTACTTCAGAGTCGAATACTCTAACGAAAAATTCTCCACTCATCGCGCTGGCTGGGAAACCGATCGTGGCCGTATCTTCATTATGTATGGCGAGCCCACCGATATCGAGCGTCATCCGTTCGAATCGGATTCGCGGCCTTATGAAATCTGGTTTTACCACAACTTGAATCGTCGTTTTGTCTTCGTGGATTACACAGGTTTCGGTGATTACACTCTCGCAGGTCCGCAATGGGGCTACTGAGCACGTGCTGAAACCGCTTCACTCTGGCGCGACGATTGGCATCTCCGCACCCGCTGGACCTGTCAAGCGAGAAAAACTTGAACAAGCCGTCGCGCGACTACACACGCTTGGCTTTCGCACGAAACTCTCCGCAAGTGTCTTCGGCAAACACGGTTTTCTTTCCGCGACCGACGAGACTCGCAAGCGCGAACTGGAAGATCTTTTTTCAGATCCCGAAGTTGATTCAGTCTGGTGCGCGCGAGGAGGAGTCGGGTCGTCACGCTTGTTAGGATGTCTGAACCTTGAGTTGATTGCAAAATCTGATAAACCATTTTTGGGTTTCTCGGACATCACTGCGCTGCAATGGGCGATGTGGGCTAAACACCGAGCGATCACGTTTACCGGCCCCTTGGCGATTGAGTTTGATGGCACGTTGACAAGAGAGACGGAGCAGTTTTCCGTTCAAATGCTCACGGATACTCTCTCCAACAATTGGTTGGACAGCTTTCCGACCGCGACTCCGAACTATCTTCGCAAAGGCGCGCGCGAAATTATCGCTCCCGTCATGCCCGGCAACTTAACCATGATCTCAACCTTGCTCGGCACGAAGTGGATGCCAGACTTGCGTGGTCATATTCTTGTCATCGAAGATATCGCCGAGCCTGCCTATCGTATGGACAGATTGCTCTTTCATTTGAAAAATGCCGGAGTTTTCGCAAATCTCGCGGCCCTGATTGTAGGTGATTTCTGTTGGCAAGAGGAGGATTGCGAGAGCCGCGAGCGCATGACAGAGAGTCTGCTCGATGCGACTAAAGGAACAAGCTATCCTATCGTTACCGAGTTTCCTTATGGACACGGCGCCACCCGCATGACTTTGCCAGTCGGTTCGCCCGTGCGAGTGAGTCTTGCGGAAAACAAGTTAGCGATGTCATTTGCCATTTCACCTTTTGCACCTTCGGTCTGAAGCATGCGCATCGCTTTTTTCGCATCCGGCAACGGGTCAACTTTTCAGGCGCTTGTTGAAGCAATCAACAACGAAAAATTGTCCGTCACGCCTGCGCTGCTGATTTGCTCCAACTCAAAAGCACGTGTAATCGAGCGTGCCAAAAACCTGAGTGTCCCGTCGTCCGTCGTGTCGCGCAAAGAATACCTGACCACGACCGAACACGCGGAAGCGTTGCTGGCCGCGTTGTCGGTCAGCAGTTGTGATTTTATTTGCCTGTGCGGCTACACGGAACTTGTCCCTCCGCAAGTGGTCGCCAGTTTTCGCAATCGCATTCTGAACATTCACCCCGCGCTCCTGCCCGCTTTCGGCGGAAAGGGCATGTACGGCCACAGAGTGCATGAGGCCGTCATTGCCTACGGCGCGAGAATTTCCGGTGCCACCGTTCACGTCGTGGACGAAGAGTACGACCACGGTCCCATCATCGCCCAACAAGCCGTGCTCGTGTATCCAAATGATTCACCGGAATCATTAGCCGAGCGCGTGCAGCTGGTCGAAAAGTCTCTTTATGTCGCCGCGCTCCGCCTGTTCGCAAGAGACAAAATTCACATTGAAAACCGTAAAGTAACGATTCTCCCGTAGCATTTTTCCCATGATAAAGATTCGCCGCGCTCTGCTGTCTGTTAGTGACAAAACTAATCTTGTTAGTCTTGCCAAAGCTCTACACGATCATAGAGTCGAACTCATAGCGTCAGGCGGAACTGCCAAAGCGATCATGGATGTCGGGCTTCCCGTTATCGAAGTAGCGGAGTTCACAGGTTCGCCCGAAGCGATGGAAGGCCGCATCAAAACCCTGCATCCGCGTATTCACGGCGGTATGCTGGCGCGGCGGAATCACGCGGGCGACGTTGCCGACATGAAGCGGCTGGGCCTCGACCCGATTGATCTCCTGGTGGTCAACTTTTATCCTTTCGCGGAAACTCTTGCCAAAGGAATATCCGATGAAGAGACTAACGAAAACATTGATGTCGGCGGCCCTTCAATGGTTCGTGCCGCGGTCAAGAATCGCAAACACATTGCCGTGCTGACCAACATCGCGCAATACGAAGAATTCCTAAGAGAGTTCAACGCGGGCGACGGTGCAATCAGCGAAAAACTCGCGGACAAGCTGGGCCGACACGCGTTCATGGAACTCGTTGCCTATGACGGAGCCATCGCAAACTGGCTTAACCCCGACGACTTCCACGCGCTCGCCTTGCATAAATCCCGCGAACTGCGCTACGGAGAAAATCCGCACCAAAAGGCCGCGCTCTACGCTTCTTATTCCGAGAGTGTAACAGGGCTTGTCGCAGCTGACAAGCTTTCCGGCAAACAGCTTTCCTACAACAATCTGCTGGATGCCGACGGTGCGCTAGCACTCTTGGGAGAATTCACCGAGTGCGCTTGTGTGATTATCAAGCACGTCACACCCTGCGGCGTCGGTCTCGGCGCGACGCCCGCGCTGGCCATAAAAACCGCGTTGAAAACCGATCCTGTCTCAGCCTTTGGCGGCATCGTAGCCGTCAATAAAGTCTTTGACGAAGAGGCCGCGCGTACGCTCGTGGACATGTTCTTGGAGATTATTCTCGCACCGGAGTTCACAGACGGCGCGCGAGAAGTCTTAGCCAAGAAGAAAGCGTTACGTCTAATAACCTTCGATCTTGCAGCTTTGCAGAATAGACCAGCCGCAAACGAATTGCGAGCTATCTGGGGCGGATACCTGCTGCAAGAAAAGGATTCCAGCTTCCCCGAATGGGCGGACGCCAAGCCCGTTACCAAACGGAAACCTACAACTGAAGAAATGGCCGCTATGAAACTCGGTTGGATTGTCGGCAAACACGTGCGCTCAAACGCAATCGTATTCTCGTCAAGCGAAGGCACCCTCGGTATCGGCGCAGGCCAAATGTCCCGCGTGGATTCCACTCGCTTCGCCGTGCTAAAAGCGGAAGTTGCCTCCTTGTCCCTGAAAGGTTCCGTTTGCGCGTCAGACGCGTTCTTCCCCTTTCGCGACGGACTTGACTTTATCGCAAGCGCAGGCGCGACCGCAGTCGTACAACCTGGTGGCAGTGTGAGGGACGAGGAAGTTATCGCTGCCGCGGATGAACACAATATCGCCATGATCTTCACAGGTCGAAGACACTTCAAACATTGAGATGACATCATGACAAAGTGGCCCAAAAGCCTGAAAAAACCACTCTACGTCCGTCCGCCGTCGCGCGTGCGCTATATGGGGAAAAATTATATCGTCAAACGGGATGTCTCAGGCGCAATCTACGCCTTGATCGGACGCATGACACGCAAGCTTCCTTCTATTGAAGAAGCCATCGTAGCGGCACAAAATCAAAAACTTGTCTGTACGTGGGGAGCCTACTATTCCGTCTATGTGAAAGTGGAACCCGAAGAGCAGCCGCTAATTCTTGAGTATCTGTGGGCCGAAGAAAGAAAGCGCGGAATTATGCCGCCGGATATGTCCGAAGGCATTGTCTTGTCTGATGAAGGTTAGGTCAGGTCACGGCGGTTAGGGAAGTGACGTTAAATTGACATCGTCACCGAATTCGCAGCAAAGTAATTGAGGAGCATATGCCTTTCTCCCTCTCGGGATTTTTTTCCAACGAGATTGCCATTGATCTCGGCACACGCAACACTTTGGTCTTTGTCAAGGGCAAAGGTATTCTCGTGCGCGAACCGTCCATGGTTGCCATTCGCAAAAGTGACCGCAAAGTTATCGCGATCGGTCATGAAGCGCGTGAAATGCTCGGCAAAACGCACCGCGATCTTGAAGTTATCCGGCCCATGCGCGATGGAGTGATTGACGACGACGAGGTCGCCGAAATCATGATCCGCGCGCTCATCCGAAAAGCGCAAACAAGCAGATTACTGCGTCCGCGAGTTATCGTGTGCGTACCGTCAGGCGTCACCAAATCCGAGAAGAGAATTATCCGTGACTCCGCCGAACATGCTGGCGCCCGTGAAGTCTATCTTATCGCGGAACCTATGGCCGCAGCCTTGGGCGTGGGACTCCCAGTCTTAGACCCGATTGGAAACATGGTCATCGACATCGGTGGAGGCACCACGGAAATCGCCGTCATTGCGCTCGCCGGAATAATCACGGACACGTCTATCCGCGTTGGAGGTGACGAACTCGACGAGGCAATTATTCAGTTCATGCGCCGAAACTACAACCTGCTCATCGGTGAACGAACCGCAGAAGAAATTAAAACCCGAATTGGTTCAGCCGCGAAACTTGAGCAAGAGTTGTCCATCGTTGCCAAGGGCCGCGACTTGGTCGAGGGTGTGCCGAAAGCCGTTGAAATCAACTCTATCGAAATCCGTGACGCCATCGAAGAACCCATCTCGCAAATCGTTGACGCCGTCAAAAACGCGCTCGAGAAAACTCCTCCCGAACTCGCGGCGGATATCCGCGATCGTGGTATTATCATGACCGGCGGCGGCGCGCTGATTCGCGGACTCGATGTCAGACTCCGCGAAGAAACGTCCCTACCCGTCTTCCTCGCCGAAGACCCGCTAACCTGCGTCGTGCGTGGCACCGGTAAAGTTCTTGACGACATGGAAACGTATCATAGAGTTTTACTTCCCAATTAATTACTAATGTCTGCGCACAACCGCCAGGCTAGCGGTACACTCGAATGGACGGTTTTCTTGTCGTGCGCTGTTGTCTCGCTTGTATTGTTGCTGACAAGTCCCAAGCCCGGCGCGCGTGAACTGAAGGACAATGCCGCCGACTTAATCAGTTATGCGTTGAACCCGCTCCACGCCGCTCGCAGACTTATTTCTATCTGGTCAGACTACGATGTGCTCCAGCGACATGCCCTCACGCTGAGCAAAGAGAACATCCAGCTTCGAGATGCCTATCTCGAAAACGAGCGCCTGCGCGCTATGGTCGGTTTGCAGCAGCGTGATACGCTTGTGCTGGAGCCAGCCTCGGTGATCAGCGTCGTCGGCCCGGCGCTCGGTGGTCAATTCCGCATCAATCGCGGTCGAGATGCTGAAGTCCAAGTCAACGCCGCAGTCATCACTCCGCTCGGACTAGTCGGCAAAACAGTCGAAGTGACCGATCGCACTGCGCTCGTGCAAACCCTGATCGGCAACAGTTACGGAGTTGCCGTCCTGCTTGAGCGCACTAGAATGCGTGGTATTCTTAGGTGGTCAGGACCCGACAAATACACTTTGACTGGCTTGCCGCAAGGTGTGGATGTAAAACCGGGTGATCTCGTGCTGACGTCTGGCGCAGGGTCCGTCTTTCCCAAAGGCTTGCGTGTCGGAGTCGTCAAGGAAGCTCCTTCGACCATCACAACCTACGGCGAAAGCTGGCAGGTGCAACCGTTCGTTGAATTCCGTGCCGTAGAAGATGTCTTCGTCGTCACAAAAACGGGTTGGCCCGAAGCGTCTGCCGGCAAGAATGATCCGCTGCCCGAGGTGTCGCAGTGAACCTGAGACTCATCGTGATTGCACTCTGTCTCTTGATCCTGCAAGCGGGAGTCGGACCGATCTTGACTTTTAGCAACGCTCGCCCGTCCTTTTTGTTGCCCTTTGTCGTTTACGCGGGTTTTCATTACGGTTCACTCTACGGCTGTGTATTAGGATTTCTGTTAGGCTTTGGGATTGACGCGCTTGGCAATCTCCCGCTTGGCATGTCTTCTTTTGCGTTCAGTATCGCCGGATTCTTTTCCGGTAGGATGGCAATCGATAGTCCCTTTAGACTCTGGTGGCCGTGGACGTCGCTAGTCCTGTTTTTTGCAGTCATCCTGGAAATCTTGCGGATGCTCGTGCTGGCAAGAGCGAATCAGCTTCCCTTCCTTAATCTTCTGCTCTGGAGCGGAGTTCCGTCCGCACTTTGGACGACGTCGCTGGCGGTGATTTGGTTTCTCTCGCCACTTCATAAGCGGGAAGGTTCTGTGCGATGAATACCCGCAGTAATGCGTTGCGCGACGGCCTGTTCTTGAGTGTCGGCACTATCGTCTTCGCTCTCTTGATCTACCGTTTGATCCAGCTGCAGGTTGTCCATGGCCCTGAGCTTCGCGCAAAATCCGAAGACAACCGCATTCGTTTCGTGGAAATGCTCGCGCCTCGCGGCGTGATTCGAGATCGCACCGGAGCGCTTCTCGTCAGCAATCGCCCGTCCTATACCTGTTACGGCATTCCGCGCGATCTCCTTCGCGATACTCTGGCCGTTGAGCGAATCGGTTTCGCGCTTGCCGTCGATCCCAACGAAATCCGCGATAAACAGCTCAAACCCTATCAGCGCTCGTACAGGCCGCAAAGGCTCCGTAGAGATTTACCCTATTCCTTGCTCGCGCGCTTTGAAGAAACACGCGATCAAATGCACGGCGCATATCTTGAGATTGAACCCAAGCGGTTTTATCCCGGAAGTCTCGCGCCACATGCCATCGGCTACGTCGCCGAAGTCTCCGATGAAGAACTCGCCAAATTCCCCGGACTCCAATCCGGCGACTTAGTCGGCAAGCGCGGACTCGAAAGACTTTATGACAAAGAACTGCGCGGCGAAAAGGGCAGCAGACTCTCCGTCGTGGATGTACACGGTCAGGAAGTCATTTCCTCGGAAGACTTAGGACGCATCGAGCCCGTCCCCGGCCAGGAGCTCTGGACAACCTTAGACCATGGCGCGCAAATGCTCGCTGAGTCTCTGCTTGCGGACAAGATCGGAGCCGTCGTCGCCATGGACGTGCGCACAGGCGGCATGGTCGTCATGGCAAGTTCGCCGTCTTATAATCCCGATGTCTTTGCAGGATCCGTTTCCGCCAATGATTGGCAAGCGCTCTTAAACGATCCGCAAAAGCCGATGTTGAATCGTGCGATTCAAACCATGTATCCGCCCGGCTCCACTATCAAGCCCGCGATGCTCGTCGAAGGTTTGCACAGCGGAGTCATTACGACATCATGGAGCGTCTCTTGCCCGGGCTATTTCACCTACGGCAACCGCACCTTCAAGTGCTGGAAAAAGGGCGGTCACGGACACGTGAATTGTGTTCAATCCATTGCACAAAGCTGCGATGTCTTCTATTACAAACTCGGATTACTGCTCGGCGTGGACGGCATCAACCGCGCCTTCACAAGATATCATCTCGGTTCGCCGACCGGAGTGGATCAAACAAGCGAAGCCGCGGGGCTTGTGCCGTCAAAAGAGTATTACGACAAACGCTACGGCCCGAAAGGATGGTCCACAGGTTTTCTCGTTTCAGTGTCCATCGGACAAGGCGAGTTTCTCGCGACGCCGATTCAGCTTTGCGCCTTTACCTCTATGGTTGCGACCGGGGGAATCTGGCGGAAGCCCTTTGTCGTAGACGGCATTTATGATCCTTCCACGCGCACGTTGCAAAAACGCGCCGTATCAGAAGAAGAAAAAATCACGGATGTCTCGCCGGAAATTCTCCGCCTCGCCCAAGAGGGTATGGAGCAAGTAGTCTGGGGTCCGTCTGGAACTGCGCGCCGACAACAAAACGACAGCTTGAAAATCGCCGGCAAAACGGGCACCGCGCAAAACTCCCACGGCGATGACCATGCTTGGTTCATTTGCTACGGCCCGATTGACAATCCGATGTATGCCTGTTGTGCCTTAGTGGAATTCGGAAAGAGCGGCTCCGGCGCAGGCGCTCCCGTCGCAGCTGAAGTCCTCCGCTATCTGATTCGCCGCGATCTTTTCCCGCAACTTTTCGAAGACAAAGCGCCCGAAGACGAAGATGAAAACAATGATCTCGAGTTGCCGCCCCGCGTATCTGTCGCCGCAGTGGTTACACCATGATCGGCAGGGGAAAATTCGCCGACTTGTGGCTCCTGCTGGCCATTCTGTTGCTGCTCGGAGTCGGACTTGTCTCGAATTTCTCGACCAGCCATGCTGAAGGCTCCGGACTTTTTCACTTTCAACGACAGTTGTTTTGGATCGGAATCGGTTCAGCCATCGCACTGGCTATTCTCTCTATTCCGTTGCGCATCTTTGAAATGCTTGCCTATGTCATCTATGGAGTTTCGATTGCCAGTCTGGTCCTCGTCCTGATTGTTGGATCCACTCACAAGGGCGCGACAAGCTGGTTTGACTTCGGCGGCATTCAATTGCAGCCCTCAGAATTCGCAAAAATTGCAACCCTGATTGCATTGAGTCGTCTGCTCACGGAGCATCAGCGAAAGCTGGACAGACTTGGTGTGTTCATCGCCGCTTGCGTGATTGCGATCCTCCCCATGGGATTGATTCTCATTCAGCCCGACTTGGGAACGGCCCTGATCTTTCCTGTCATGCTCTTCGTGATGCTCGCGTGGGCCAGAGTCGCGCCGCAATATCTGCTCGTGCTGATTATGCCGGTCATTGCCGTCGTTACGGTCTGGAACACACCACTGCATTTGGCGCTGCTGGTCATCCTGACCATTATTGCTTTTGTTTCCATTCGACGCGTCCCGTGGGTCGCAGCATTGTCCGGTCTGTATCTCTTTTTTGGCACACTGACTCCAAAACTCTGGAGCAAACTCGAACCTCATCAACAGCGGCGAATCACAACCTTTCTGGATCCTGAATCTGATCCGCTGGGCGCGGCCTATCAGCTCATTCAATCGAAAATCGCCGTCGGTTCAGGCGGCGTAGTAGGCAAAGGGTTTTTGAACGGAACCCAAACTCAGCTTCAGTTCCTGCCCGAAGGCCACAACGATTTCATCTTCTCGGCGTTTGCCGAAGAGTGGGGATTCATCGGCGCGGCGGTCGTCGTCGTGGCGTTCTTCGTCTTATTCTATCGCGGCATCACTATCGCCTCGAAATGTCACTCACCTTTCAATTCGCTTGTCGCCATCGGCGTTGTCGGGACCGTAATATTTCAAGCTTTGACCAATCTCTTGATGACCGTCGGCTTTCTGCCCGTCACGGGCTTACCCCTTCCGCTTGTCAGCTACGGCGGAAGCTCCATGCTCGTGACCTTGGCCTTAATCGGACTTCTCTTCAGTGCGGCTTTGCGGTGGCGCGAGTACTGATCCTTCTCATGCTCGTGATTCCCGCAATGGCACAAGAATATCTCTGGCCAATGCCGGAGTCGCGCACCCTGACTGGTGGCTACGCGGACAGCCGCTGGGATCACTTCCACGGCGGTGTTGATCTGCGTGCGCGGTCGCCCTTGAAGATTATTGCGCCTACCGATGGCTGGGTCGAGCGCATCAATATCAATCCGGCTGGCTACGGTCTTGCGCTTTATTATCGCTTGAGCGATGGCAACACCGCCGTATTCGGCCACCTTAGTCGCTTCGAGCCCATTCTCCAAGAAACTGTGCGCGACAGTCAACTTGCGATAGGCACCTATCGCTTGGATTTCTCGTACACAGACAGCACAAAAGCGCCGCACTATAAAGCCGGAGAGATTCTGTGCTATACCGGCGAAAGCGGCCGCGGCCCCGCGCACTTGCATTTTGAAGTTCGCAAAGGTGCCACTCAACTCGATCCCTTGAGCTTCTACAGACCGTTGGATCAAGACGATCCCGTTATCACCGCAGTAAGTTGGATTCGACTCTCCGACGACATTTCATCCTCGTCAGGCCGAAGTTTGGTCTTGAATGCGTCGCCGCGAATTCAATCAAGCGAGCCGATTGCCTTTCTGATTCGCACCTATGACCCCGGCCCGTGGGGAAGACATGCCGTCCCGACAGCTATTAGAGTCTATCAGAACGAGCTACTGATCTTTGAAGACCGCTCCTCCGAAATCGATTTGCTCGGCGATCAGGTTATCTATGAGAAACTGGTTTATCGTGAATTCCGGGACAATGACCGCGATGTGCGCAGGCTCTTTCGTTGGCCGAATCAATTTGCGATGGCCAACGGCAATTTGCCCGATGGCTGGATCGAAGACTTCGTCGGCGTTATTCGCATTGAAGTCACAGATCGCAACGGAAACTCCACTACCGTAAGGTTACCCGTCGAAGCCGGAAACAAACGGCCACTCCCTGCAACGTCCAACGAGTGCAACAGCTCAAACTATGAACTCAACGGTTCTGAGGTGGCACTAAGCTGGTCCTTCGTCTGCGATGTCGCAGGCGGATGCCGCGTCAATGATGATGATTTCGCGTTTCCAGCCAAACTGACTCTGACCGCGTTCGAATCGTTTCAACCCGGGAAATATTTTTATCGCGGTTCAAGTTCGGGCAAAAGATCGGCCCTTTGGCGAATCCCTGCTGAGGACGCGTCGGTCATGTCCTGCTATGTTCTGCGCGGTGGAATTTATGGCGTCGCCATTGATGACTCTCCGCCCAAACTAATTCTCTCCGGCAAGAGCGGCAATCTGAAATTCACGTTGACCGATGACGAGTCCTCAATTGATGACAGCAGTGTTCGCTGCAAAGTCAACGGAGCTGCTGCGATCCCCGAATACGAGTACGAAGACAACGGCGGAGTGATCTGGACTCAGACAAAATTGCGTTCAGGCCAGCATCGTGTCGAGTTTGAAGCTGCAAATCGCGCAGGTCTGACGCGGTCTTGGGACGTCATGGTTACTGTTCCATGATTCCGATTCGAGACGAGAATCCGGCCCTTCGAAAACCATATGTTACCGTCGCGCTGATCGCCGCAAATGTCGCGGTCTTCCTACTGCAGATGCTTCAACCACCCGAGGTTCAGCAGGCATTCGTTTACGCATGGGGAGCTATTCCCCGTGATGTCGCCTTAGGATGGGACCTTTTGCCCGCAATCCCCACCGCTTGGCTGACGCTCGTTACATCAATGTTCCTGCACGGCGGCTTGTTGCATCTCGGCGGCAACATGCTCTACCTCTGGATCTTCGGTAACAACATCGAAGATCGATTAGGTCACACGAAATTTTTGATTTTCTATCTCGTGGGCGGTCTGGCCGCGGCCCTGAGTCATATCTTCTTTGATGCGTCCTCGACTATGCCAATGGTTGGAGCATCCGGCGCGATCAGCGCTGTGTTGGGTGCCTACATGCTCGCCTACCCCAGAGCTCACGTTGTGGTTTTGGTCTGGATTGTAGTCTTCATTCGTTTCATTCGTGTTCCGGCTATCCTCGTGCTTGGCGTTTGGTTCTTCATGCAGTTCTCAGGTTTTGCCGGAGACATGAATCGTACTGGCGGAGGCGTTGCGTGGCTCGCGCATATCGGAGGCTTCATTGCCGGAGTCGTTATGGTTTTCTTGGCAGGTGTAAGACCCCAGCGCCCAGCCTACATAAGACCTCGTCGCTAAAAAATTGTTAGCCGCGTTCATACTTCATATTTCTTACTTAGAGTCTGCCTCCCGATGCCCAAAATAGAACTCGATAAAGCATATACTCCAACAACCGTTGAGTCCAGACTCTATGAAATGTGGGAGAGCCAAGGATGTTTCCGCGCGCAAATTCGCAAGGGACGCAATCCTTACGTCATCATGATGCCGCCGCCCAACGTCACCGGAATGCTGACCTTGGGACATGTGCTGAATAACTCATTACAAGACTTATTGGCAAGATGGCGCCGCATGAACGGCGATGATGTGCTTTGGCTTCCCGGTACGGATCACGCGGGCATCGCCACACAAATCAAAGTCGAAGATCAGCTTGCCAAAGAAGGCGTCACACGACACGATTTGGGCCGCGAGAAATTAGTTGAAAAGATTTGGGAGTGGCGCGAAAACTATGGCGGGATTATTCTTCAGCAATTGCGCCGCATCGGTGCAAGCTGCGACTGGTCGCGCACTCGCTTCACCTTGGATCTCGAAATGTCGCGGGCAGTCGACGAGATTTTTGTCCGCCTTTATAAAAAGGGCCTGATCTATCGCGGCAAACGAATCGTCAACTGGGATCCCGAAAAACACACTGCGCTCTCCGATGAGCAAGTAGAGTTCCGCACTGTCTCCTCAAATCTCTGGCATTTCAAATATCCGTTAAGTGACGGCTCAGGACATTTGGTTGTCGCAACCACAAGACCCGAAACCATGCTCGGAGACACCGCCGTCGCCGTGCATCCCGAGGACGACCGCTACAAACATTTAATCGGCAAAACAGTTGATCTTCCACTCACTGGACGGAAAATCCCTGTTATCGCGGATGATTACGTCGATCGAGAGTTCGGTACGGGCTGCGTCAAAGTCACGCCCGCTCACGATCCCAATGACTTCGAAATTGGACTGCGGCATAACCTCGATTTTCTGATTGTCATAGGCCCCGAAGGGAAAATGACGGATCTGGTGCCCGAACAATTCCGCGGGCTCGATCGCAAAGAAGCCCGCAAAAAGGTTGTCGCTGCCTTGGAAGAGCAAAAGCTTCTCGAAAAGATAGAGCCATACACTCACTCCGTCGGCCACAACGAGCGCACCGGCACCATCATCGAACCGTTACTCTCCGAGCAATGGTTTGTCCGAATGAACGAACTCGCTCAACCTGCTATCGCCGCCGTCCGCGAAGGCCGAGTAAAATTTCATCCCGAGCATTGGGAGAAAACCTATTTTCATTGGCTCGAAAATGTGCGCGACTGGTGCATCTCCCGCCAAATCTGGTGGGGACATCGCATCCCGCTCTGGACCGTTCAGGAAACAGGCGAGATCATCTGCTCTGTGGACGATCCCACAAATGACCCGAAGTACGCCGGTAAAACACTCGTGCAGGATCCCGATGTCGTAGACACTTGGTTCTCTTCATGGCTCTGGCCTTTTTCAACTTTGGGTTGGCCCGAAGAAACCGATGACCTCGCGCACTTCTTTCCCAGCACTACCCTCGTCACTGCGCCCGATATTATTTTCCTCTGGGTTGCGCGCATGATTATCGCCTCAGAAGAAGTTTTCGGAGTGTCCCCCTATCAGGACGTGTACTTCACTGGCATCGTGCGCGACTTGCAAGGTCGCAAAATGTCCAAATCGCTCGGCAATTCGCCCGACCCGATTGAAGTCATTGACACTTACGGCGCGGACGCATTGCGCTTCACAATCATCTCGCAAACTCCGCGCGGCGGTGATGTGCGCTTCAGCAGCGACATGGCCGAGCACGGACGCAACTTCGCGAACAAACTCTGGAACGCGACGCGCTTCCTCTTGATGAATGTGCCCGATGAAGGCGAGACCTTCGCCTTTAATCCCGTTGAGGTGCTGCCCAGTCTGCCTGCTAACTTAATCGATCAATGGATTACCTCCGCGTTCTTTTCCTGCGTGCGTGATGTGGACAATGCACTGGCCGAGTTCCGCTTCGCCGATGCCGCCAAGCGCGCCTACAGTTTTGTCTGGAACGACTTCTGCGATTGGTATCTTGAACTGATCAAAGTCCGTTTGCAAGACGCAACAAACGAGCGCAACGAAGCCTTGAGCCACGCACTCAGCATCCTGCACGGCATCGTCCGCATGTTGCATCCGTTCATGCCGTTCGTCACCGAAGAGCTGTACCAAACATTAAGCAAGCTTTCTGCGACGACGTGGCCCTCAAATCATCGCTTTGCAAGCATCATGCACGCTAATTTTCCGACCTATCAAGCCTCGCTGGTCGAAAGAAAAGTGGAAGCGCAGTTTGCAAGACTGCAAGACGTTGTGACCGCCATTCGCAACATTCGCGGCGAACTGCGCATCCCGCCGTCAACGCGCATTCCCGCCGGCATAAGATCTGATTTCGAGAAACTGTCGAAAGAATGGGGGCCGTTCGCTGATTTCGTCATGCGCCTCGCTGGTCTGTCCGATTTTGAAATAGATCACAACCGCCCCAAAGGCAGCGCATCTGCCGTCGCGCAAGGCATTGAAATCTATGTGCCCCTGCATGGCTTGATTGATGTTGAAGCGGAGCGCGCGCGGCTCGGGAAAGAAGACGAGCGCCTGCTTAAGATTGTTCAAAGCACCAAAGCGAAACTCGCGAATCAAAATTTTATTGAGCGCGCCAAACCGGAAGTCGTAGAATCTGAGCGCGAAAAACTCTCAGAACTTGAGCACGCTCACGAAAAAATCCGCCGCTTCCTAAACGAACTCGAAGCAGCAAAATAGGAACAGATATGAAACTACTTTATCTACCTCTTGCCCTCTGCATCGCTGCCTCGGCGGCATTCGCCAAGCCCGGTGTTTCCGTCACGGTGTACAATCAGGACCTGGCCCTTGTCCGCGACGTCCGCGACATGGACTTCACAAAAGGCAATAGCGAACTGCTGTTCCGCGACGTCGCAGCAAAAATTGACCAATCCTCCGTGCACTTCAAAGCCGGCGGCGTCACGCTTCTCGAGCAAAACTTTGATTTTGATCTCGTCTCGCCTGACAAACTCTTGCAGAAGTACATTGATCAACCCATCGAAGTCCTGAGCGAAAGCGGAGATCTAGTTAGCGGAAAACTTCTGACCGCATCCGGGCAGTCCATCGTCCTGCAATCCGCAGACGGAACATTGCGCTCTCTGATAACCGAGTCCATTCTCGAAATCCGTTATCCAAAATTGCCCGACGGCCTGATCACAAAACCAACCCTGCGCTGGCTGGTTAATTCCCCCGATGCCGGCAAGAAAGAAGCCGAAGTCTCCTATCTCACCGGCGGCATGAACTGGAACGCTGATTACGTTTGCGTCATTGATGAAACCAATAAAGCCGATCTCTCCGCTTGGGTCACGCTCAACAATATGTCCGGCGCATCCTACATGGATGCTAAACTAAAATTGATCGCCGGAGAAGTCCATCGCGCACAGGCTCCATCGCCAAAATACCATTTGATGCGAAACGAAGCAATGGCTATGGACGGCGCCGCACAGTTTTCCGAAAAATCCTTCTTCGAGTACCATCTCTACACGCTTGAGCGTCCGACCGATCTGCTTGACAATCAAACCAAGCAAGTCAGCCTGTTCCCTAGCGCCAATGTTCAAACCAAACGCATCTACGAATACGACTACACCAAGAACAACGACAAAGTCAGCGTATCGCTCGAGTTTCTGAATTCCAAAGAGAATGAACTCGGCATTCCGCTTCCCGCCGGTCGTGTCCGAGTCTTCCAAAAAGACACCGACGGATCACAGGAGTTTATCGGTGAAGACAACCTCGATCACACACCGCGGGACGAAAAAGTCCGAGTCACTATCGGCAACGCCTTTGATATTGCCGTAGAGCGAGTGCAAAAGGACTATCGCAGGATTTCGGATCGCGTCAGCGAACAGGATATAGAAGTCAAACTGCGCAATCGCAAAGACGAAGCTGTCACCGTTGTCGTAGTCGAGCGCGCATGGGGCGATTGGGAGATCACAAAATCAAGTCTTCCGTATCGCAAAATCTCCGCGCGCCAGTTTGAGTTCGATGTTTTGGCGAAACCGGATCAGGAAGTCGTGTTGACCTACACTCTGCGCAACAGATAAGTCACGTTGTGGCCGGAAGACTTCGAGATCCCGTTGCAAGTCTCCGACAAATCGGAGAGTTTCGATCCAAAGCCCTCGAGAAAATTGGCATCAAAACTCTCGGCGAACTGATTCGTTATTTTCCGCGCCGCTACTTGGATCGCTCGCGCCAACTTACAATTCGCGAGCTGGTCCCGACCGAATATGAAGTCACCGTCGTCGGCAAAGTGATCTCAGTTGATCTTCGCCGCACAAAAACCGGCAAAAATATGTTGACCGCGATGATCAACGATTTATCCGGAACATTAAGGTGTGTATGGTTTCATGGCGCGCAATACTGGCAAAAACAGCTCGTCGTCGGTGAACTGGTCGCCGTCAGCGGCAAACTGACCGATGAAGACCGCCGCGAATTTGCACATCCCGCGATCGATCGCTTAGGCGAAGACGGCGACGAAAGCAGAATGTTCAACACAGGACAAATCGTCGCACTCTATCCCATGTCGCTCGACCTGCGCAAAGTCGGACTCGAATCGCGCAATATGCGCCGCATTCAGCAGGAAGCGCTGGAGGCCGTGTGCGCAGAGTTAATCGAGTACATCCCTGTTGAAGATTTGGCTGCCGCCGATGCACTACTCTTAGGCGACGCGCTCACGCAAGTTCATTTTCCCGATGCTCCCGACACGCTGTCAAAAGCGTGGCGCCGCATTCGCTACGAAGAACTGCTCTTTCACCAAATACTTTTTGCACTGCGTAAACACTACAATAAAGTGTTGCCCGGAGTTGGCCCGTTTGATAACATCGGCCCGATCACGCGCAAAGTTTTGGATGCGTTGCCTTTTCCGCTTACCGAAGGGCAAAAAGAAGTTCTGACTGAAATTCGGCAGGACTTGATCAGCCCCATGCCGATGCAGAGACTCCTGCACGGCGAGGTTGGAGCTGGGAAGACTGTCGTGGCATTGCTCGCAGCAGCCATGGCCGCCGACGCCGGATTTCAAACCGCGTTCATGGCGCCCACTGAAATTCTGGCTCAGCAACACGCGCGCACGCTCGCGCCGCCCGCTCAGGCCGCAGGCCTCGCCATTCGCATCCTGCGCGGCAAGCAAACTACCGCCCAACGCCGTGAAGTATATTCGCACGTCGCCGCAGGCGCTGTTGATATCGTCGTCGGCACTCACGCGCTACTAAATGAAAAGCTGAGCTTCCCGCGATTGGGATTGCTTGTCATTGACGAACAACATCGTTTTGGCGTGGAACAGCGCGCACAACTTTCAAGCAAAGGCAAACGCCCGAACCTTTTGGTGATGACCGCAACTCCGATTCCGCGCACACTAAGACTTTCCGAACTCGGTGACCTTGATGTCTCCACTCTGAAAGAGCTCCCCGGCGGAAAACGCGATGTCACGACCGCCGTTCGCTATGCTCCTGATCGCGAGCGTGTGTACAAATTTCTGCTCGAGCAAGCGGCAAAAGGCGAGCGCGTCTTTATTGTCTGCCCCTTAGTCGAAGAATCCGAGAATGTGCAAGTCGAAGCCGCCGTGGACTATCATAAGCGCGTCTCCACCGGCGCTCTAAAATCTGTCAAAGTCGGACTCCTCCATGGACGCATGAGTTCCGAAGAAAAAGAATCCGCCGTCAAAGCCTTTCGCGAAGGCGAGACTCCGATTTTGGTCGCCACACCCGTCGTGGAAGTCGGCGTCGATGTCCCTGACGCGTCTGTCATGGTCATCGAAAATCCCGAGCGAATTGGACTCGCCGCGCTTCATCAATTGCGCGGCAGAGTCGGACGCAAAGGACAAAAATCCGTCTTCATATTGTTGCCCGGACCGAAGCTCACAGAAGACGCCAAAGAGCGTTTGAAAGCGATTCAAGCGACCGACGACGGATTCGAGATTGCCGAACTTGATTTCAAATTGCGCGGAGCTGGTGAACTCTTCGGCACAAAACAATCCGGTGAAGTCGAACTGCGACACTACGTTCCCGAGCGCGACGAGCCGCTCTTGAACTTCGCTCGTGAACGCGCATTCTCCA
Source organism: uncultured Alphaproteobacteria bacterium (assembly GCA_964530625.1). Taxonomy (GTDB): domain Bacteria; phylum Electryoneota; class RPQS01; order RPQS01; family RPQS01; genus JABWCQ01. Next base: position 55,939 of record CAZHAK010000006.1, read on the forward strand.
TGGTCGAGGAAGACCCGGAACTCTCGCACTATCCCTTGCTCCGCGAAAAATTTCGAGAGTCACACTTACCCAAACTCGGTCTCCTTGCCGGAGGCTAATTCAAAGGGGAGTATCTACGATGCAAACTAAAATCATCGCCATAGCAAACCAAAAAGGCGGAGTAGGCAAGACCACCACCGCCGTCCATCTCGCGGCAGGTATGGCCCTCGAGGGCTATTCGACGCTCTTGATTGATCTCGACCCGCAAGGCAATGCCACCGCGGGCTTAGGTGTTACTCCCGTCGAAACTCAAAATGGCGTTTACGATGTCTTGATCAACGACATGCCAATCAAAGACGCGATTCGGGAAACAAACGTCGCCGGATTGAGTTTGTTACCCGCCGACTCTCGCTTGCACGGCGCAGAAATCGAGCTCGTCTCAAAACTTGCCCGCGAAAAAATACTTGCCGAAGCATTAGCCAATCTGGGTGAGCGTTTTCAGTTTATCGTCCTCGACACACCACCGTCCTTGGGTTTGCTGACGCTGAACGCGATGGCCGCCGCCAGCACCATTCTCGTGCCGATGCAATGCGAATACTATGCGTTGGAAGGGCTCGCACAGTTGATGAAGTCAGTCAACCTTGTCAAGAGGCATCTGAACACGTCGCTTGAAATCGAGGGTATTCTGTTGACCATGTATGACGGACGGTTGAATCTTTCTAAACAAGTTGCAGAGGAGATTACGGACGTCTTCGAAAATCGCGTCTACAAAACCATGATTCTCAGAAACGTCCGTTTGTCAGAAGCCCCCAGCTTCGGACAAACGGTTTACACCTACGATCCGGGCAGCCGCGGCGCGCAAAACTATAGAGAGTTTACCGTTGAGTTTCTCAGTCACCAGGAACTTCCGCCCCGAGAGGCTGTTGCATGAAATCTCACAAGGCTTTAGGGAAAGGATTGCGAGCACTGATCACGGAAGAGGAAGTCACCTCTTCAACCACGTCACACGAAATCAACCATATCTCTGTTGACCTGATTGAGCCGAATCCTTTTCAGCCACGCCAGGTCTTCCGCGACGAGGCGATTGATGAACTCAAAAACTCTATCCTGAAGCAAGGATTGTTGCAGCCAGTCGTCGTCAGACCCGCCGGTACGCGCTATCAGCTTATCCTCGGTGAACGCAGACTGCGCGCCACGCGTTTGGCGGGTTTGAAAACCATTCCTGCGCAAATTCGAATCGTCGAGAGTTCAGAAGAGATGCTGGAACTTGCGATTCTCGAAAACGTCCATCGTGAAGATCTGACTCCGATTGAAATCGCACATGCAATCGTTAAGCTTCAACAGCAGTACACTCTAACGCAAGAAGTCGTTGCCGAGAAAATGGGCATGAGCCGCGCACACGTCGCCAATCTTGTCCGTCTCCTGAAACTCCCCCCGCGTATTCAACATGCCTTAACCGAAGGCAAGCTCACCATGGGCCACGCGCGTGCCCTGCTGTCCGTCGTGGACGAAGGTGAACAATTGGATCTCTTCGAGCGCTTTTTAGTGGATGGAAAGCTCACCGTCCGCACCGCTGAAGCCATGACTCGCAAGACCAAACCGGCAAAGTCAAAATCTGCCACCGCGTCGGCTGCAGATTCCCGCGAAGCAAAAGCTCTGGCCCAAGTCGAAAACAATTTGAGCCGACAACTCTCCACTAGAGTTAAAATAAAACCCAAAGGTCGCGGCGGCACCATTGAAATCACTTACTACACTATCGATGACCTGAACCGCCTTCTCGAAATTGTAGACAAATAGTAAATCGCTAGTCTTTCAGCTTCATATTTCATACTTCATCTTTCCCGCCTCCCGTGCCACGTCCTCCCATACGCCGTTCAAGACCCGATAGAAACCGTTCGCCATACGGCGAGCGCCCGTATTCCGAGCAGTCCCTGGTCATCTACGGTCGAAACCCCGTACTGGAAGCGCTCCGCCGTGGCTTAGTCGAGGAGCTCACGGTCTCGTCAAGCGCACACGGCGAAGTCATCACAAAAATCCGCGAGCTGGCGAATCGTCTGCATGTCCCGCTGAATTCCGGATACATTCCGGATACTGATGCCGATGTACCGACGCAGGGAGTCCGTGCGCGCATCCGTTTGCCTGAAGTCCACGGTGACTTTGAGGCTCTGGACGAAATCGTACATAGCAAGCCCGCGCCGCTTGTTCTCTTGTTAGATGGCATCGAGGACCCTCGAAATTTCGGCGCAATCCTTCGCACAGCCTATGCCGCCGGAGTGGACGCTGTGCTTTTTCGCCAGCGTCGCCAGTCGCCGCTCACCGAAGTCGTCTTCAAAACTTCCGCCGGATGCGCCGCTTTGATTGACCTCTACCAAGTCACCAGCCTCGACAAGACGGTGCGAACCCTGAAACAAAACGGATGGTGGGTGACCGCCGCCGCGCCCGACCCGCACGCAAAGTCTTACTCTGAGTTCGATTGGGATCGTCCCACTATCCTTATATTAGGAGCCGAAGGAGCTGGAGTCTCGCCGCTCCTTCTGAAACGCGCCGATCTCATGGTGAAGATTCCTCTTTACCGTGATATCGACAGCCTGAATGTCGCTGCAGCTGCGGCTGTGCTCCTCTTTGAAGCCGCAAAATCACGCGAACTCGTTCCGGAAGTTTAATAAACATATATGGTTTCTACACACTTCGTTTATATTTTCACTTGACACTCCGAGTCAAATTCTGTATATTCTCGAATTATTGACGGCTTTTTGGGCCTGACCCCTATGCCTGCACGTGAAAAAGTGTGGACTATTGTTGTCCTATCCGAAAACCAGGCCCAGATGCGCCAATTCCGGCTCAAGAGGGCCTGGTTCTATGCTGCCGTTTCAACAGTCATCGGAGCCGTGATTCTCCTCTTGTTCTTTGGTATTATGACCTGGTCATTGTCTTCGCAGGTGCAGGATAATACCGCTCTACATGCTAAAGTACAAGAACTGGAAGCCACCAACGATCGCATACGGGATATTGCCGAGCGCTTGGGCGAACTTAAACAGTTCGAACAGCAGCTCCGTCGCGGACTCCTGATGCCTGAATCTGGGCTTCCTTCCGATGAAGCGCTGGAGCCGGATCCCTTGACAGCGTCATTCGCCGAACAGGAAACCCACCCCGAAGATTCAGAACTCTTAGGAATCTACGCCGAGCGCTCTGCGGATGTCGCAGTCGAAAGCGTTCTCCCCGGAGATATTCCTACTTACCCTCCGGTGCGTGGCTATGTCACCCGCTCTTTTGAATCGAAACAAGTTTTGTACAACCCCGGACACTACGGCTTGGATGTCGCCGCCAAAGAAGGCACACCCATCCTCGCCAGCGCTAACGGACTTGTGCTGTTTTCCGGCTGGAGCTATCCCTACGGCAACCTCGTCGTCATCGCTCATAAATCCGGCTACAATACCTTCTATGGCCACAATCAATTCTTGCTGGTCAAACCCGGAGACCGTGTCCTGCAAGGACACCCGATCGCGCTCCTCGGGAATTCCGGGCGCAGTTCTGCGCCACACCTACATTTTGAGATTTGGAAAGATGGAATTCAGGTCGACCCTGAATCCATTCTCGCACATGTTGTCGGATGAGCTGAACATCCTAAGCGTGCAATACTCAGCCAATTCCCAACAGGGAGGACGGGCTCATGGCTAAATGGACGAAAATGACATCTTCGGACTCAAACTCCGGAGAAATGTCCACGTTACTTGCGAAAGATGCCGAAGTCTCCGGCACGATGAAAACCCAAGGATCGCTCCGAATTGATGGCCGCGTCAAGGGTGACCTGATCTGTTCAAAGCTTGTCTCCATCGGGACCACAGGCTTTGTCGAGGGAAACATCCAGGCCGAAAACATTGTCGTTGCGGGTCGCGTTAAAGGTTCGCTCGTCGCAAAACAAAAAATTCATCTCGAAGCCACTGCTGAACTCGATGGCGACCTCTCCGCTGGAAAACTGTCCATTCAGGAAGGCGCAAAGATTCGCGGCCATGCCACGACCGATGATGCCAGAGTGCCTTCCGCGAAACCGACCATCAAGCTCGGTGAAGAGACCGAAGCCGTCGATGTCGTCCCGCGAAATCGTCCGCTGACCGTCTCCTAGTTTGTCCAAAGGTTTCCAGCCCCCGAAGCAGGATCCTCTTGCCATCGGTCTGACCATCGTCGCAGCAGCCTCGCTCTTCGGCTTGGTCGGTTGGTGGATTGACAACCGCCTCAAAACATTCCCTTTGCTGATGACCTTGGGCGCTGTCGTGGGATTCGCAACGGCCATCTACCGCACCATCCTGCTGATCCGGCAACAAGACAACGAGTCTAAAGATCCCTCGAGCAAGGATTAAGCGAAGCGGTCCCCTCCCGGAATCCGAAAAATCGAAATGAGTTCTTTCCTCGTAGGCATGGCAATCGGTGCTGTAGCCTCCATCCCCGCCCTGATTCTCGCGTGGTTCAAAGCGCGCCGAGGCATGAGCAACTTCATCAAACTCTGGGGCATCGGAGTCGGCTTAAGATTCGTTGTCATCGGTTTCGGCCTCTTCTGGCAAATGCAAAACCCGGAAATTGGCAAAATACCTCTGGTACTCGGCATCGTGATCGCTTTCTATCTAAGTCTCGCAATTGAATTCCTGATTTCCCGTTCCGCCAAATGAAACACACCCGCATACTTTTCATCTTTGCCCTGATTGTCGTTGCCGGACTCTTGTTTGCGCGCGAGGATAAACATGCCGTCGCCAAACAAGACCCGCACGCCACGACCGCCGACACAAAGCAGGGTGAGGGCCACAAAGATGACATGGGTTCGACGCTCGTTCACATTCTCGAGCATCACTTGGTGGACGGTGACCACATGGAGTTCTTCGGCGCTGATATCCATCTGCCGACATTTACCTTTGGTGACTACAAATTCACGCTGACCAAGCATCGCCTCTGGTGGCTGATTGCGCTCCTGCTCATGGGACTTGTCGTCTGGCTGGCCTCCCGTCAAAGAACTCCTGTGCCGACTGGCATGCGCAATGCGCTGGAAAGCTTGATTAGTTTTGTTCGCAATGACGTCGTCAAGCCCAATCTGCACGAGAAGACCGACACCTTCATGCCGTATTTCATGTCGCTCTTCCTCGGCATTCTCTTTTCCAATCTGCTCGGTCTCTTCCCTTGGGGAAGCAGCGCCACCGGAAACGTCAACGTTACCGCTGGCTTGTCGCTCTGCACATTGGGTCTGATGGTCGGCATGGGCGTCAAAGTAAACGGCTTAGGCGGCTTCCTGCATTCCTTTGCACCTCCCGGAGTCCCGGGCTGGCTGATGCCGTTGATTATTATCATCGAAATCGTCAGCTTCTTGATTCGCCCCTTCGCTCTGACGATTCGTCTCTTCGCAAATATGCTCGCGGGACATGCCGTGCTGGCCGTCATCCTCGGCTTGATTGTTAGCCTGCTGTTCGCGGCTCCGGCCATCCTCGTGGCCGTCGGAGTTTTCGCGCTGGAAGTTCTTGTTGCCCTGATTCAGAGCTACATCTTTATCATCCTTACGGCCACCTTCATGGGCCTGGCCATGCACCCGTCACACTAAACAAAATTGTTCGCCGAGCTGGGTTAAGGTCCTCCGCAACCCGGCCGGAGTCTGCAGTAGCCGCCATTGTGAGTTTCCAGACCCGCAACGGCAAACAAATCGCACTAAGTCAATTCAATCATAATCACGAAAACTTTTTCGGAGAAACTCGAAAATGGAACTCGGAAACGGTCTCGCTCTTCTCGGCGCTGGTTTAGGCGCTGGTCTCTTCGCTCTTGGCGCTGGTATCGGCATCGGTGCAATTGGTAAAGGTGCCATGGACGGCATCGCGCGCCAGCCTGAAGCCGCCGGAAAAATTCAAGGTGCCGCCCTCGTTATGGCCGGTCTCGTTGAAGGTGCCGCGCTCTTCGCCTTCTTGATCTGTATCCTCATCTGGACCAAGTAAGTTCTCTGGTCTCCCCCCAAGTACGTCTGCGGATTTGGGGGGAATAAGGGGGCCTCTGAAAAGTGTCTCGCCGAGCGGGGATTAAGCGCGTCAGCGCGGTTCCCCGCCGGAATCCGAAACTAGCGTCACGCGCCAGCGTCAACCCCTCCAGCGCCACGCTAGCGGAATCTGAAGTTCGCAAGTATCTGCAAAAAAGCAAAAGACCTTATGGGCCTGCAAAATATCCTCAACCTCGAACCCGGCTCCGTCATCTGGACGATTATCACTTTCCTGATTGTCGTCTGGCTCGTCGGTAAGTTCGGCTGGAAGCCACTCATCAAGGGCTTAACGGATCGTGAATCCTCCATCCGCAATGACCTCGAAACGGCTAAAGCCGAACGCGAAAAAGCCGGTGCTATGCTCGCCGACTATAAGCAGGCGATGGCCAACGCCAAAAAAGAAGCCGCCGAAGTCATCCATGCCGCGCAAGAGCATGCCGAAAAACATCGTGCTGAAGCCGAAGCGTTGGCCAAAGAGCAGGGACATAAACTGCTCGAAAAGGCCCGCTTGGATATCGAACGAGAGTCCGAGGCCGCCAAAGCCGATCTCACCCGCCATGTCGCCGAACTGACCGCCAGAGCCACGTCACGCTTGTTGGGCCGTGTCATTGACGACAAAGAACACGAAAAACTCATCATGGATGCCTTGAAGGAGGATCGTTGAAAGGCTTCGACAGCGCTCTGCCTCTGCGGTATGCGCGTTCACTCTTTCAAGCGGCTCTCCAAGTCAAATGCGCCGCTGAAGTCGAGCGCGACTTGCAAGCTCTCGCGGCCATTTATTCCGAAAACCGCGAGCTTCCCCTGCTCTTGGCCAGCCCGTCAATCGGCAACACCAAGCGTCGCGCGATTCTGATGAGCATCGGCGAAAAAGTCGGCTTCTGCGAAATGACCCGCCGCTTCATCGACTTACTGCTCGAAAAACAACGCCTCGAAATCCTTACCTCGATTCCCGAACGCTTTCACAAGCTCTTCCGCGAACACGAAGGCGAAGTGGAAGTCAAGGTCCAGACCGCTGTTCCGCTCTCGGAAACGATGAAACAAAACGTCGCCCAAAGCATCGCGGCCCGCAGCGGCAAAAAGCCCGTTATCACCTATTCCGTCAACCCGGCTCTGCTCGGCGGTATCGTCGTGCAGGACTCAGGAAGAATCTTCGACGGCTCGCTCGCCAGAAAAGTCTCCGACTTAGGCAAACAACTTGCCGCCGCAATCTAATTCTGGTCTCCCCAAGAGTTACTCGTCCTGTCATCCCGTAGGGATTTAGTTGCGGACGATACAACTTCTTGATCTTCCGAAAAGTAATTACGTCGCCTTCGCATCTCACAAAAATTGCAACCTTAACGTCTTTCTTCCCCCATGTCCACGAAACTCAAACCCGAAGAAATAACTTCCATACTTAAAGAGCAGATTGCTGATTACAAATCGCTCTCCGCCGTTGATGAAGTCGGTCGCGTCGTCTATGTCGGTGACGGAATTGCGCGCGTCTATGGACTCGACAAAGTTATGTATGGTGAACTCGTCGAATTCCCCGGCGATATTCAAGGTATGGCCTTGAACCTCGAAGAGGATAACGTCGGCTGTGTGCTCTTCGGTCCAGACGCCACGGTTAAAGAAGGCGATGTCGTCAAGCGTACTGGCAAAGTCGTCCAAGTCCCCGTCGGTCCCGAACTTGTGGGCCGTGTGGTCAACCCGCTCGGCCAACCGCTCGATGGCAAAGGCCCCATTAATGCTAAGCTCGCAAGTCCTATTGAGCGCATCGCCACAGGCGTCGTTTCCCGTCAGCCCGTAAAGGAGCCGCTGCAGACAGGCATCAAGGCCATTGACGCCATGATCCCCATCGGACGCGGACAGCGTGAGTTGATTATCGGTGACCGTCAGACAGGCAAGACCGCTATTGCCGTGGACACCATCATCAATCAAAAGGGTCAAGATGTAATCTGCATCTACGTCGCCATTGGGCAAAAGGGGTCAACGATCGCGCAAGTGGTCAAGACTCTTGAAGACAATGGCGCGATGGATCATACTATCGTCGTTGCATCAACGGCCGTGGATCCTGCCCCGCTGCAGTTTCTCGCGCCCTACGCCGGTGCCACCATGGGTGAGTATTTCCGCGACAACAGTCAGCACGCCGTTTGTATCTATGACGACTTGACCAAGCACGCGTGGGCTTATCGTCAGATGTCGCTTCTGCTCCGCCGTCCTCCGGGCCGCGAAGCCTATCCCGGCGACGTCTTCTACCTGCACTCTCGCTTGCTCGAGCGCGCCGCGAAACTGAATGACGCATTGGGCGGAGGATCCTTAACCGCGCTGCCCATTATCGAAACTCAGGCCGGCGACGTTTCCGCCTACATTCCGACCAACGTGATTTCTATCACCGACGGTCAGATCTTCTTGGAATCAGAACTATTCTACTCCGGTATTCGCCCCGCCATCAACGTCGGTATTTCCGTCTCGCGTGTCGGTGGTAATGCCCAAATCAAAGCCATGCGTCAAGTCGCAGGTAAATTGCGTCTTGACCTTGCACAATACCGCGCCCTCGCGGCCTTTGCTCAGTTCGCCTCCGACCTCGATAAAGCCACCAAAGCTCAGTTGACGCGCGGCGCGAAGCTCACCGAAGTGCTGAAACAAGGGCAATATTCACCCTGGCCCGTTGAAGAACAAGTTGTCATTATCTGGTCCGCAGGTCAAGGGCATCTTGACGATGTAGAAAATGACGACATCGCAAAATTCCAAGTTGACTTCATGAAGTACGTCCGCTCTGTCGGCGCGCCCGTGCTCGAAGGTATCCGCACGAAGAAAGCTCTCGATGACGACCTTGCAGGTAAAATGAAGAACCTCGTTACCGACTTCAAAGCCACCTGGATTAAGTAACAACCCTACCGCCGAGCGGGGGTTTAGCGTAGCGGTTCCCCGCCGGAATCTGAATCGAACAGAGCCTGCGCACATAGCGGGAGTACAAAATGCTTGTGGCACGCTGGTGATTCGCCCCCCCGACTGGCTTCTCGCGCTTGTATTGATTGCCGGCGTTTTCCTCTGGCAGCGCACGGCTATTCCGTTCTGGCACGTTGATCTCTTCCATATTCAGCTCGCATCGTACGCATGGCAAGCGGATCACCCCGACAAGATGTACACACGTCTTGCGGACTATGATCAATGGCTGAATGACTGGTATCATCCGCAAGCCGAGCGTCTCGGAGCATGGGGAAGCGAGAACGCCTACTACTATCCGCCGTTTGTCGCAGGGTTGTTGTCACCCGTTTCAAATGTTCCGGTCTCAGTCTGGCGAAACTCGCTCTTTGCCGTCAATGTATTGCTGCTCTTTGTCTTTGCCTGGCAAATCGTGCGTCTATGTTCTGACGTCTTTTTATGGCGCGGCTTCTTGTGGGCGCTTGCGGTTGTGCTGATGTGTTACCCAATGGCACGCGCAGCGAAACTCGGTCAAATTGTTCCCCTGCTGGCTGTGCTCTTCTGGGAAGGATTGCTTAGACTTAAGTCATCGCGCACCATTGCGTCCGCACTCTTAGGCTCGGTCATCGCAATCAAAATATTTCCGGTGGGCTGGATGCTGGCGCCGCTGGTGCGAAAACAGTGGCGAACATTAGCCCAGATTGCAATCGTCGGCATGGCAGTTTACGCTCTTTCAATAGGAGCGATGGGTTTGGACATTCACCTGCGCTGGTGGAATGCCGTGCAGGAGTTTGGAAGCGTCGTCTTTACCTATTTTGGCAATCAATCCCCAGCAGGGTGGTTCACACGCGCAGCACTGGGTCATAGCCTGCAAGGACCTAACTTTGATCCGACCCCCACAATCAGGTTCATGCGCCTGCTGTTCAGCGCGGTTTTCCTGTTCGGGACTGCCATCGTCCTATGGCGTGCTCGTAAGTTTGAATTGCCGATTGAGATTGAACACGGCCTAATGATATCAGGACTGTTGCTCGCATTGCCGGTGACATGGGAACACTACTACCTGTTCGTCCTTCCTGCATTGGGAGCCTTGCTCTACAAGGAATGGCGAAGAGTAACAGACCCCGCTTCGCCGAGCGGTGCGTCCCCACGCCGCCGGAATCAGGAGCAATCCGCCGGAATCCGAATAGAGTGGCAAACCGTTCTCTTAGCCGCCGCCGCCTTCTTTTTCCTGATGAAGCTAACCCGCTTCTACGCCGATGATCCCTTCGGCAGATTCTTCAGCGGCAGCCAATGCTTAGGCTTAATACTCTTCTGGATCTATTGCCTTAAGCGAGTCCTGGTCTTTTCGCCGAATGTAGCGGCTGCCCCCGTGGCTGCCGAATGATCTAACAAATTCTGAATTCATCCCTTATCCCTTATCCTTTAGCAAGTGGCTGGCCTTAAGATAATCAAACGACGCATCTCAAGCGTCAAATCAACTCAGCAAGTCACGCGCGTCATGAAAATGGTCGCTGCGGCCAAGTTGCGCCGGTCGCAGGAAGCCATGATGAATGCGCGCCCCTATTCGCTGACGTTGCGCGAAGCTATTCGCGACCTGTCCGCGCGAGTGGATCGTTCCTCGCACCCGTTGCTTGCCATTCGCGATATTGATCATGTCGGTATCGTGGTCGTCACAGGTGACCGCGGTCTCGCGGGAAGCTTCAACGTGAACATCTTGAAGCGCGCACAACTACTGATGCGCGAAAATGAGAATTACCAATGCCACCTCGTGACCGTCGGAAGGAAAGGAACTGAGTTCTTTACCCGTCGGGGCGCAGACGTCACCGGAAAAATGTCAGGCTTCTTCAATCACCTCGATTTTGAACATGCCGTCAACTTGGGTGAAATGATCACCGCGCAGTATCTGAACAGCACGATGGATCGCGTCTACGTCGTTTACAACGAGTTTAAGTCTGTCATTCAGCAAAACGTCGTCGTCGAACAACTGCTGCCCATCGTTCCTGACCACGAAGTCAATAACGCCGGCGCAGAAATTATCTTTGAGCCAAGCGAAGTCGCCATCCTAAACGCCATCCTGCCGAAGTTTGTCAATGTGCAGCTCTGGCGCATTCTCCTCGAGTCCTTCGCCGCCGAAATGGCCGCGAGAATGACCGCTATGGAAAATGCTACCAAGAACGCTGGTGAAATTATTGAAAGTCTCACCTTGCAGTACAACAAGGCTCGTCAATCCGCCATCACGGGCGAAATTCTCGAAATCGTCGCCGGCGCTGAAAGCCTGAAGTAGGGCGGAAGGCGCTTAGGACGCCCCCATGCATCTCCCGTTCTTTGATCAAATTTCCTGTGCACAGCATATCGCCGACCTACTTGGCGGGGCCGATCCGCCATTTCAATCAGTATCTCTGATCGGCGAAAAAGCCGGACGGCTTGCCAAAAATTTAGCTGCACATTTGCCGGCGATGCAAATGGTCGTGGCAGAACAACCGGCAGACGTTGCCTTGTCGTTTGATTCGATTCATGTGCTGCCGGTCAACCAACGCGCCGCGCACGTCGAAAAAATTGCCGCTCTCGCTAAGCGTGAAGCTATCATCGCGTGTCCACTCGGCACCGACCTGCAGATAACTATTTATCGCAGTCTCGAAAAACTTGCGCATGAACAAAATCAGTCGCCGCCTACGGAGCTGACCGAAGCCGTCGCACACGGCCTGCCCACCCCGCAAGATGCCGCGTCGTGGGCACACGGATATAATGACCTCGATCTATTTTATGCCGGAGATGTCGCCTATTTTCAGGACCAAGCTACGCGCTTCCTGTTTAAGCAAGCACAATCTCCTCTTCGCCGAGCGCTTTTAAGACTTACGTCGGCGCACGCTCCTTCCGTCACAGAATTGCCGCTTCCGCCCGAAACGGTGCCCATGAGACGGCACAGACGTTTATTTTTGATTTTACGCAAAAGGTAATCCTTCCGTGCAGCAGCAAATGTCAAAGCGCCGGGTCTCTATTTTTGTGGATGGCGCGAATATGTTCTACACGCAGAAAAAAGGACTCGGCTGGTTCTTCGATCCGGCCAAGCTCCTGAAAGTTCTCCGTGGCGACGATGATCTTACCGATGCGTATTGGTACATGGGTTTGAAACAGCCGCCCGACCCGCGTGACGAAAATTTTGTGCGCTTCCTGTCCTATGCAGGATATGTCGTGCGCACCAAAGGTCTGAAAACAATCTATGACAGCGAAACCGGCGAGACCACCCAAAAAGCGAATCTCGATGTCGAAATCGTCATGGATATGTTCAATACTATCGAGAACTTTGACAAAGCGATACTGCTCTCCGGTGACGGAGATTTCGAAAGAGCCTTAGAACTGCTCCGTTCACGCGGCAGACAGATCTGCGTCGTCTCCACTCAAAACTGGATCGCGGCTGAACTGCGCCAAGCCATCGGCTCCCATTTCATTGACTTACAGGATATGCGCGCGCAAATCGAGCGCGCCGCGCCTGAACCCCGTGAACATCATAAGGCTCACGCCGAGCATCCTGCCGATCCTGTAAGGACAAACTCAAGCGAGTGAGCGATCGAATTGATAACAGAGACGCGCTCGCGGCCGCCATCCTGACTTCCATTCAGCGCTGGCGAGATAAACCCGATGACGCCGACCTCCACGCCGCCGACTGCGATCAACTGCTCTCGGAGTATTCCGCCGAAGAATCATTTCGCATTCTGGAACTCGGCAATGCGGTCGCCGATGAAATCGAGCGCTCGCCCGAATCCGCTGTGGACATCACCCTGCGGCTCTCCTCGTCCAATTGCGACGCCGCCAGAGCCTTAGGCTGCGTCCTGATTGCCCGCATCGGAAAATTCAATCCGCGCACGTGGTTGGCTCTTATCAAACATCTTGCCGATGACGAAAATCCCGGTGTCCGCGATATGGCCGCCATGATTTTCGACCTTCGCCCCCAGCTTGCCGGATGGTGCGAAATGCACGCCGATTACGTCTTCTCGACTTGTGAAGAGTGGCGCGAAGATACAAGCTACCGCGTTCGCCGCTTGGTCGCAAGATCATTAACAGGTTTCGCAAGTCAATCCCCGGACCAAGCCGACCGCGTCCTCAAGCTCATCGCTCCGCTCTACGAAGACTCCGCCGAATTCGTCAGACGAAATGTCGTTTCCGCCTTGCGCGAAATCGGCAGATCACAGCCCGACGTCGTCTTCGCGTTTCTGGAGTACCGCGTCGCGCAAAATACCGCCTACGACAGCGAGTTAATTCCCCTCATTCTGGAAGCATCCTTCGCCCGCAAGCAACCCGAGTGGCGCGACGAGATTCTCGCAAAGCTCTGATCCGCCGGTGTGGGTCTCCAGACTCGCAATGGCAAGCAACACGAATTTTTTCTTCTCATAAAAAATATCCCTGATGAAAAACGGTTCCATCAAACAGATCATCGGTGTCGTGATTGACGTCGAATTCCCGGGCGGTGATTTACCGCCGCTCTACAGCGCCCTTCATGCCGACAAAGCCGGCACGCAAGTCACGCTCGAAGTGCAGCAGCATCTCGGCGACAACACCGTCCGCGCAGTTTCCATGGACCCCACCGAAGGTCTGACCCGCGGTATGGAAGTCATCAACACCGGTCAACCCATCAGCGTCCCCGTCGGCAACGCGGTGCTGGGCCGCATTCTGAATGTCACCGGTTCGCCCGTCGACGATCTTGGCCCAGTGAATTCTGAAAAGCGTTTTCCGATTCACCGCCCAGCTCCCAAGCTGACTGAATTAAATACGAAGTCCGAAATTCTCGAAACTGGAATCAAAGTCATTGACTTGATTCAACCCTTCTCCAAAGGTGGAAAAATCGGACTCTTCGGCGGCGCGGGTGTCGGCAAAACCGTTATCGTCCAGGAGCTGATTCACAATATCGCAAAGGGCCATGCGGGCATTTCGGTCTTCGCAGGTGTCGGCGAGCGTACCCGCGAAGGGAACGACCTTCTCCGCGAGTTCGTGGAGTCCGGCGTCGTCTCCTACGGAAAGGATTTTGATGTGCACTCCTTTGACATCAACAAAGTAGAGAAGAGCGCGTTGAAAGACTCTAAAGTCTCGATGGTCTTCGGCCAGATGAATGAGCCGCCTGGTTCACGTATGCGCGTCGCCTTGACGGGTCTCACCATGGCAGAATACTTCCGCGATGAAGAAGGCAAGGACGTCTTGCTCTTCATTGACAATATCTTCCGTTTCACCCAAGCAGGTTCAGAAGTCTCCGCGTTGCTCGGTCGTATGCCGTCCGCCGTGGGCTATCAGCCGACGCTCGCCACCGAGATGGGCGCCTTGCAAGAGCGCATCACGTCGACTAACAAAGGCTCCATCACGTCCGTGCAGGCCATCTACGTTCCCGCCGACGACTTGACTGACCCCGCGCCCGCCACGACCTTCTTGCACCTTGACGCGACAACCACTCTCTCCCGTCAAATCGCTGAACTCGGTATCTATCCAGCTGTGGATCCGCTCGACTCGACGTCACGTATTCTTGACCCGATGATTGTCGGTCAAGAACATTACGATGTCGCGCGCGGTGTGCAATCCACTCTGCAGCGTTACAAAGATTTGCAGGACATCATCGCGATTTTGGGAATGGACGAATTGTCCGACGAAGACAAACGCGTCGTTGAGCGCGCGCGTAAAATTCAGAAGTTCCTCTCACAGCCCTTCCATGTCGCCGAAGCCTTCACGGGCCGCCCCGGCGTGTACGTCAAGACTGCCGACACCATCAAGGCGTTCAAGGGCATTCTGAACGGCGACTACGATCACATCGGCGAGCAGAGCTTCTATATGTGCGGCGGAATCGAAGATGTCTTGAAGAATCACGAAGAAGCCCAAAAGTAAATCATGGCTACTACGTTTCACGTCGAGCTGATTACTCCCGAAAAACATCTGCTGGCCGCCGAAGTCGTGCACGTGCGCGCCCCCGGCTCAGCCGGTGAATTCGGTATTCTCGCCAATCACTCGCCCATGGTCGCGGGTCTCGATGCGGGCAGATTGCAGATTGATTTTCCCGGACACAGAGAAGAATTCGCTATCGGCGGAGGCTACTTCACCGTCGAAAACAACAAGGCAATCATCTTAGCCGAAACCTGTTTTCGAAAAAGCGAAATTGACATCGAGTCTGCAAAAAAAAACAAACTTGAGGCGCACAAGCGAATAGAGTCGGCCAACTCAGCCGCCGACCGCGAAGAAGCCCAAGCAGCTTTCAAACGCTACGCAGCCTTAGTTCATGTAGCAGAACAAAAAGGCGATTAAACTGTAGGGGCGGATGGCAATCCGCCCGCCACCCCGCCCGTACAAGAGATACAAAAAGGTCGAGCAAATCCGCTCGACCTTTTTGTTATTCTTACTATTCGCTCTTCATTTCCAAAACCCATACCGCTCCGCGCCATACCGGTCATATTCCATCAACTATCTGACCGCTTGCAAAAACACCTCAGCGCGAGCTACCATCTGTACCTCTCTCCGTCGTGGTCTTCAAGCAATCTTTTCGCAAGGTAGCGAATGAATAGACGTTCAATTGGTTCTATTTCCTTTGTTGTATCAGGAAGTAGTGGATCCTTGAATCCGTCAAGATAAAAGAGCGCCGAGTCCATTGCTGCAACTCCTTGCAAGCTGTCACCCGAATCAAAGAGGAGATTGCCTCTTTCCCACCAAGCAGGCACGCTTTTGGGAAAATAACCTAGAGCTTCATCTACCCAAGTGATGGCTTTGTTGTAGTCGTGCTCTATCATTGCGCGCTGCGCACAGCCGATGTATGCGTTTACGCTGTCCTGAGCGTCTTGCGCGGTGAAATAAGTGAATTCCATTCCCGATTCGAGTACATTTATGTTTGTTGGCGCATTTTCCGTTAATCCTGCGGAAAGCACCCACTGTCCCTCGGGAAAACCCCAGACATTTAAATACATTGTATATTCAAATCTCTTCGCGGGAAAACTGTCAGGCGGAGCTTGTGCCAATGTCCGTCCTAGCCAAACCCAGCGACGCACACTGTAGCTCAACTCTGTAGAGTCAATACTGGGAGAATCAGTTGCGATGTTTGAGTAGATATTGAAAAGTCGAGGCGCTACCCAGATTTCTGGATTCTTCTCCCAGAAAACATCATGATATGAATGGTTCATAAACTTGATCTGAAGTACCAAAGTGTCGTTAAGTCCCTTGCAAAGGTTTGATGGTCTTGGATAATTTCTTTCGTGAAGCACTTGCAAAGCTGTGCTTTCACCGATGTTCATTATGCTGTCAACAGGAAATTCAATGAAACCTAGCGACTGGTACCATCCATGTGATTGTTGTACCGAAACGAAATAGCTTGTTACTGTTGGAACCCCGTCAAGAACTACAGTTGCGGTTGAAGCTGTTACTATCACCAATAGAGCGAAATGGCAATGTCTGAATCTGTTACTCATTTGAGTCCCTTATCTGTCAGTAGTTGAAAAGCGAGAGCTATCTTGAGATGAGAAAGCTGGAAGCCTCGGGTGAATTCCAAGGCTATCATGCTCGCTCCCGCGATACCGACTCATAATATGGTCCTGCGGTTCAGTGCTAAGTGCATGAATCAAACCGATGCCATGTCCAATTTCATGCGCTATGTTTACTCGAAGACCTTCCGTTATGTCTTCAACCCAATCTTCCAAGAATGTTGGATTTAACGTATCATTGTATCGGTCATAATTGAGAAAAACATATTGCCAAGCTTGGTAGTTCATCACAATTCTGTTGGTAAAGCGGGGTGTAGTTGCACTATTTTCTACGCCTTGATCAGTGAATACCAATCGCTTAGGCTTAAGCCAACCAAAATAGTTGTTATGTACATCTTCGCCGACTGTCCACGGCCAGATACTCAAAACTTGCGCAGAAGAAATATTCGAATCCATGGGAATGGAGTCCATTGGTATGAACAGAGGTGGGCAAAGCAAGTAGTGACTATGTCTGTTAAAACTAACAGATTTGTCGGAACGATTACGTGCACGGAGATTGCTACTTTGAGCGCCGTGTAGAACCGTATAGTCTGTAACACGAAAGTCTATCGTATCATTCAAATTTTGAATGTATCCAGGGGCAATTTCACCAAAAAATTCTGGAATCAAAAGATTTGAATTAAGCGCCGGGTGAAAATAGAGAAAAACGTCCTTAATTGTAGGATTGCACCGTACATGCAAGTGAGGATTCGGGTCGTTTGGATGGCTTTCTTCTTCAGAAACCCAAAAACCTCGATACTCCTCAAAATTTAGAAGATCGTCGCCGTCGAATGCTCTTCCGCGCATGTAATAGTCGTCATCCTCCCACTTCATCGTGGCCGAATTCAGTGAGTCCGGATGCATAAACGGCCAATGCTTCCGCAACCCCGAGTTCGGGTACACCTTCTCTTCCCATGCGTCCGCAAGATAGTCGCCCGTGTTATGCGTGTACTGATCGTAGCCATCCTCATCGCGGGGAACAGAAATGTATCCTGTCTTCTCTCCAAGAGATGTCGTGTACACCATGAAATTGGTTTTTCCGCTGCCCTCGACGAAGGGAGTAACCATACAGTGCGCCGCGTAGTCTCTTGCTACTAATTCCAATGTGTGGCTTCCTGTTACAGGTTGGCGGGTTCGAGCGATGATTGTCTTGCGCGACCGTTTGATTCGCGTTCCATAGAGATTTCGCGCACGTAGTGTATCAGGCAGATGGCGCCAACCCTGCTCGCTGAACATATCTCTTGTGTCCACGGCAGTCAGCGTGTCAATCACTTTTACGTCGTACAACTCTGGATGCGCAAGCCAAAAATCAAAATCAAACTCCAATCCGTCGCTGTTCTGTGGTGTAATCTTCTTAAACCAAGCTCCAGTATGCCACGGCAACCGAGCTGATGGAGCAGGATAATTCATCGCTTCTCCTTGCCACGCAGTAATATCCCAGATCACGAATGTGAAATGATGGTCAGCGCCCTCAATTTCAGACGTTAGCGCGAACTTCAACCCAACGGTGTCTCCCGGTTCAGGAAGCCAGTCTTTGCCTGTCGTATCACCCGGAGCAATCCAATCAACAAACTCAATCCCCGGCGACAGCGGCGGCTCAGGTTCCGGCGTTGGAACGTTTATGTCACGGTGTTCAAGAAGATGAATTTGCCACAACGAGTTTCCAGCAAAATAATCGTTCAGGTTCGTAAACTCATCAATACGCGGGGCAGTCCTGCCACCACAGAAATTGGCGGGTCTGTCTCGCACATATAGTCTATCCCAGCTTGCTTCATCGGCCACCAGGTAGAGCCGGATATCTCCTTGAGGCATTGGCACATAGATTGTCCCGGATGACCTCCAGTGCGTTTCGAAAATGTAAAATGTATCAGAGTCAATGACAGCAAAGTTTATTGTGTCTGTGCCGCCATAGTCATAGCAGGTTCCGAAATCGCATGGCCATCGGTTGCCGCTCTCGTTCTCCATCCAGTCATTATAAACCGGTTCGATGTTTCCCGGTCCTGTGCTGTCTATGTACGCCCAAGCCAAATGCAACGCGCCGATGAAATCCCACCCGCCCGGAAACACATCCGGCACATACCACCCACTCGAGTCAATATCAGACCACTCAATGGCATAACTGACGCGAACTGAATGGATTACACCTGAACCGTTGTCAAAACTCCCCGTAGTCACTGAAAAATCAGAAGACGTCACAGTGACATCGCCGAGAGCGAAAGCTCCCTGTGCGAAAACGATAAGTGCAAAAAAAAACAACACTCATGAAATTTCCCCTTGTGTTTACTATACATTGCTATAGAATTGCGACAAAGTCAAGAATCTTACGTGAGATTCTTTAAAAACTACTATCCTGCCACTTGTCCCCCCGGCACACCTCTTGCCAAATACAGAGTAGCTAACTCAGGAGAGTCTTTCCGTGCGCTACTCAATTACGATGTCTATCGCTTGTCTTTGTATGTTTTTCGCCGTGTCAACCGCACAGGCCGCGTCTGAATTGCAACAACAATTGCAAACTGCAAGACTCCTGCTCGATCAGCCCGCGCCGGATGTCTCGCAACTCAAACTGCTCAGTCACGATCTGAAAGCGTTCGCGTTGAATAGTAACGACGCGCGCTGGCAGGATTCGACCTGCAAAACCATCGCGCTAATCGAGCAGATCATGGCAAAAAATCCCACGGGTCATCAATGGGCGCTGACTCTCTGTACGACTGACCCGCAAGCTCCGTGGATGAAATACGCGCTGCCCTTCGTCTGGCCTGAGCAGGGAAATCCAAGCGAACAACTTGAAGTCGCGGACAAACTCCTCGACATGACCGGAAAAAATCCGCGCGAGCCGTGGGCCAATGAATTCAAAGCAACTCTCTTTCGCGCCTATTCGGCGGAACATTTCTGGCAGCCCGCCTCGTTTCTTGGACTGGAGTTGTTGCGTGACAATTACGATTTGACCGCGTCCGATCAACTCACTTTAGCAAATACTCTCCTGCGCTCAAACCGCGAAGAAAATGCCCGCGCCGTGCTCTTTACCTTGAGCAACAACACCGCGCCCAACACTCCGCAAGCTCTCCGCGCAAGCGTGGAACTCGGTTTGATCGAGCAAGTCCTGCATCGCGACATCCGAGCCAAACAGGAGTTCGAGCAAGCCTGGTTTGTCTGGGAAAAGCAACGCAAGCGCCAGGGCTTCGAAGACCCTCTCGTCGCCAATGCCGCCGCGCGAGCGCGTTGGGAACTCTTGCAATTTGAGTTTGCGGCTCTGGAAAAGAAACTCCAAGTCTCACTCGAATGGAGCGCCAAGGAAGCCGCGCGCTGGTGCAATGATCTCGAAAACAGCACCCGCGAATTGACGACCATCGCGCCGTCCTACGAATCCGCCATATCAGTGATGACCGGAAAACTGCATCGTCTCGAAGGCGATGCTCTGCTTCGTTTGGGAATGTATTCCAGCCGACCGGAAGACTTGGCCGGTCGCGACAAACTGCTCGCGCAAGCACTTTCGGCTTACAATTCCGCAGCTGATTTGTTTGTTCTTACAGCCTCGAGAAACGATCTGAGTCTTCCCGACCTTGCGCCTGATCACTGGTCGTCACATTCCGTTGACTTCCAGTTTGAATCACGACAACTCGCCTATGACCTTTACGTTCACGCGGCCAACCAGCTTGAGGCTTGGTCTGAAGCGTCGTGGCAAAAGACTCCGCTGCGGAGTTTCGGGCAGAACGGTTACACTCCTCGATTTGACGCGATTGTGAAAGACGCTTTTCCCGTACTGCAAAAATGCGTCGAGTACAGAACGCTCGCGCTGCGCTACGCTCGTTTGCATCCGGATATTCTCGATGCCGACCGCTCGATTACATCGCTCTACTCTGACTTACTGAAGCCGATTTCCGAATTGCGAAAACTTTGTGGAAGTCAGTGGCAATCCGTTTCGGCCAACGCGACGCAAATTTCCCGGACGCTGAACGCCACTTCAAACCCTGATGCTGTGGTCTCGATGACGGAGAATTTAGAATTGCAAATCGTCGAAGCGAGCAAGCTGGCAAAGGAGTCGTCGTCCGCTTTGAACAAATTGGTTTCGCAGGTTTTGGCGGCCACGTCGGATCGGGATTCACTCTCGATTTTGGCTGAGCATAAACTTGCGATGGATCGTGAGTACGCGGCGATGAACCGCTCGCTTCACGAATCGCTCAACATCGCGACGAATCATTTGAGTCGCCGTGAGCCTGCCGCGGCGGCATTACGCTCGAAACTTTACAAGCTCGGCACGCGCGCGGCGGACGCGGAAATGCAAACGCTTGAGGCCGGACATTCGTGGGCCGAAGCGAACGGCTATTTGGCGGCGGGTGGAAAAGAACTGTACGCTCGATTGGCTGAGCGTGATCCGGCGAAGTATCCGCTGAGAGGAGCGGTGCTGCAGGCGGGGCGAAAGTAAGGCAAAGTCAGAAGTCAGAAATCAGAAGTCAGAAGGCGGCGATCTTATCGTCGCCTTTTTTCTTGCAAGTCAGGCGGAAGTTCTGTAGTTTTTTGGAATGAAGAACTTACTGCTTGTGTTTGTCGGGGGAGGGGTTGGGTCGGCGTTGCGGTATGCGATGTCGGGATTGGTGTATCGGCTGACGTCGCTGGGATTTCCTTACGGGACGGTGGTGGTGAATGTCGCGGGCTGTTTTGCGATCGGATTTTTAATGACCGCTCTGGCCGCGCGCTTCGACGACTCTCCCGCGCTGAAGGTGTTCTTGACGATTGGACTACTGGGCGGCTTCACGACGTATTCGTCGTTCAGCTACGAGACGATTGCGCTGATTCAGGAGGCGAAGATGGGCGCGGCGATGGCGAACGTTTTCGTTACGCTCGCGGGATGTTTGGCGGGGACGTGGGTTGGGCTTGGAGTCGGAAGGAGTTTTGGTTAAGCAGAACTCAGAGTAGGTATGAGGTAAGAGGTATGAGGTATGAACCGGGAGGGGCCCCTTCGCTTCGCACAGGGCAGGCTCTTCACTTCGTTCAGGATGACGACGCAAGAGAGTTTTGTGGATTTGCTTGGGAGTTTGACCCCCCTTTTATCCCCCCGGAGGACCGGGGGGAAATGAGAGTGCGGTGTTTGCTAAAATAGGGCTTCGTTTTCACCCGTTCTGAGCTACTTGAAGTTACTAGCACAACAATGTTCTTGCTGAGTCCCCTTTGCGCTCCTTTCAGGCCGGTCACGGTTGATCAGTCCGCCGGGTTCCTCCGGGAGGGCTTTGGTTGGTTGGCTGTGCATAATATGCGACATCTTTAGGTCGTTGTCAAGCGATATTTTTGTTTTATTGAGCTTAGTAAACGTTTGTTCAGGTTGGAGTTGGGGGGATGGAGGGGGAAGTGGGGAGGCGAGGGTGCACTTTGATGGTTTTGGGAACTTGACAAAGCGACTATTAGTTTATATATTTGAACAAATGTTCTTAATCGATTAATCAAAATGTGTATAACCTGTTGATAAAATTAGGGCGATTTCGGATATTATGTGTGAAGTGCTGAAAACTCTTTTTCTATGAGCAAAACAAAACACGAAGTACGCGATCCAATTCATTCTTTTGTGTATTATGATAATCGCGAAAGGGGAATAATTGACTCGTGGCCTTTCCAAAGGCTTCGAGACGTGCATCAACTCGGTTTAGCTCACTTTGTGTATCCAAGCGCACGACACACTAGGTTTGAGCATTCGCTTGGTGTGATGCATTTGGCAGAGCGTATTTTTGATACGATAACAGATCCGGATAATATTAGAGAAGAAGTTAGAGAGAAATTTGGTGACGACCTAAAAGGCGAATCGCGTGGCTATTGGAGAAATGTTGTCAAACTTGCCGCATTATGTCACGATATGGGACATTTGCCGTTTTCGCATTCTGCAGAAGAAATCCTTTCCGAAGGTGAAAACCACGAAACAATCTCAAGGAAACTAATTGAATCAAATTACATAAAGGAAATTCTTAATAGATATGCGCCACCAGTTCAATCTGAAATAGTTGTAAAACTAGCTCTTGGTCCCAAAGAGCTGAAAACACGGTTTACAGCATGGGAGGAACTGCTTGCAGAAATAGTAACTGGTGATGCCTTTGGTGCCGATAGAATTGACTATTTGTTACGTGATTCTTATCACATCGGTGTGCCTTATGGACATTTTGATCACATCAGACTTATTGATTCGCTTCGAATTCTACCATATCCAGCAGCAGACGACCTTTCGGTTTCAAAAGATTCAATAAAGTTTGGCCTTGGCGTAGACGAAGGAGGTCTCAGAACTGTTGAAGGTTTGTTGTTAGCAAGGTATCACATGTACAACCAAGTGTATTTTCATCCGATTGTAAAAGCATATGAACTTCACTTGATTGATTTTATGAAGAAGATGTTTGAAGTCAAAAAGCTAAGTGATATTGATACCTTTCTTGAGTACTCAGATGGTGATGTTTATTCAGAAATTTGTAGAGCAAGATACAACACGAAGCATCCCGGCCACTACTTTGCATCACTGATACTTAATCGAAATCACTTCAAGCCACTATATATTAGAAACAAGAATGAAGATCCCAACGCTATTGATATTTTGCAGGGGATGATGGAATCAGAGTTCTCAAAAGACAAATTTCGCGTTTTTGATAGAAAGCCCAAAAGAAAAGGTTTTGATTTCCCTATTCTTTGCGATCAAACTATTAAGTACGCGACAGATGCTTCAGACTTGCTAGCAATTATCCCACCGGCTGGTTTTCAGTGTATTTACATTGAAGCTAGTTTGCTTGGTAAAGCAAAGAGTTGGCTAGTGAACAATAAAGAGAAATTGCTTGAAAAGTCATTGGACGAAAATAAAGACGTCGGAGAGGTGAAGGAATGAGCGACCTAAAGAATGCAGCGGTGCTTTGCAAACTTGTTGGGTGCTTACGAATACGAGACAATTGGGCAGGTGAGACACATATTCAAAAGACTTGGTTTTTTTTGCAAGACCTTTTCGGTGCACCTGAGGAATATGATTTTGTGCTTCACCACTATGGTCCGTTTTCATTTGAACTCCGTGGCCAACTTGAAAACATGCTGGCTGAAGGGTTTGTTGAGTTGGAAAGGGTTCCCGGGTATGGGCCACGCTATCGTGTTACTGACCTTGGTAAACAATTAATGAGCAAATATCCAGTAGCACTTGAAAAACGTCTTAGTCTACTTGATAAAGCTGCTGATTTTGTCGGAAAACAAGGTGCAGGAGACCTTGAAAGAATTTCAACTGCGCTCTATCTGATTAATGACAATGACAAAGATTCAGACTCTGGAATTGCGAAAAGGTTAATTGAAATCAAGCCACATATCACAGAGAAAGCTGCTCTCGATGCTGTTCGCGAAATGCGAAAAGCATTAGGTGCGATTTCGTAGTTACTGAGTCAAAGCATAGAGTTCTGAAGTCTTACAGTTGATTGTAAAGTGATCGTGCGCCGCCATCAGGCGGCGTTCGTTTTGCCCTATTATCTTTTAGAATCCTCCCTTGACTTCCGTTCCGCATCTTGGTGAATTGCTGGCGCTGCTGACTGCTGTGATGTGGGCGGTGGCGGTGATCTTTTTTAAGAAGAGCGGCGAGACGGTGCATCCGTTCGCGCTGAATCTGTTCAAGAGCGTGCTGGGCGGAGTGCTGATTCTGGCGACCATTTGGTTGATGTACGGGATTGAGTTGCCGCAGATGCCGCGGCGCGATCTGCTGCTTCTGCTGGCGAGTGGAGCTTTGGGTATCGGTATCGCGGATACGCTGTTCTTCAAGATGCTCAACCGGCTGGGAGCGGCGCTGACTTCGATTGTGGACTGTCTCTATAGTCCGATGGTGATTCTGGCGGCGATGATTTGGCTGGGTGAAACGCTTAGTGTGATTCAGGTGGTGGGTGTGGCGTTGATTATCTCGGCGGTTTTGGAGGCGGTTTGGGTGCCGAGGAAGGCCCCCCCTAGCCCCCCCGTGAACGGAGGGGGATCAGAGACCCCCCCTGGCCCCCCTGCGCAGTGCGGAGGGGGAGCGGACAGGAAGCATGTTTGGGTGGGAGTGCTTTGGGGAGTGGCGGCGATGGCTTGTATGGCGCTGAGTATTGTGATTATGAAGCCGATGTTTGAACGCTATTCGCTGCTGTGGGTGATGGAGTATCGGCTTGCGGGTGGTTTGCTGATGCTGGCGGTTATCTTTCCGCTCTTGCGGGAACGCCGGGCGATTTTGCGCTCGCTGTCCGTGAGAAAAGGGTGGGGGTTTACGTTCGGGGGAGCGTTTATCGGGCAGTATCTGGCGCTGCTTTTGTGGGCGGCAGGAATCAAGTTTACGCAGGCATCGCTGGCCGCCGCCATTAATCAGACAAGCAACGTGTTTGTGTTTGTGCTGGCGGGTGTGTTTTTGAAAGAGCGGCTGACGAAGAAGAGGATTATCGGGATTGCGCTGGCGATTGTGGGGGTGTATCTGGTGACGTTTGGTTGATTGACCCCCTAACCCCCAAGAGGGCTTGATGAGCACTCGACCGGGGGGAAATTGAAGATACAAGACCTCTTGACCCTTTCTTGGTGGAGACATATGTCGACAAAGTTGATAAATACTATCTAATTTGCTATGTTGTTGCTAATCTTTCACCAAACAGGAGCAGGACGATGAGGAAAACAGGCAGATTATTGGTCGTGACGGCGACACTTCTCTTCACACTCGTGGCAGTGGCGATTGCCGCACCGCCCGCGATTGAAGGTACCTACAAGCTGAAATCCCGCACGCTGGCTGACGGCACGGTGATCGGCGAGGAAGCGCTTCACGGAGTGCTGAGCTTGTCCGGTGGCTTGAGCAATTTCAATGTCGGCTGGGCGGATCCCAGCGGCAAGCACTTCTCTTACTCGAAAATTTCCACCTACACGCTGACGGAAACAGACTACACCGAGACAGTGCTGTTCAGCATTATGAACGATGAAATCGGCGTCATGGCGGACGGAAAGCCCACGAACGGCCCGGTCTACACGATGAACGAGACCAAGACCGTTCCGATTGCCGTGGACGGCAGCAAGACGACGATTAATATGCCGTTTGATCCTCCGACGCTGGTGTTCGACGGCGACAAGATGGTTGGGACCATTGAAGGCGTGTTTGTGGATACTTGGGCTAAGGTGAAATAACATCTTTGGCTACGGTTGGTTTTTGGAAAGCCCCTGACGATTGTCGGGGCTTTTTCTTGGGGGAATCTCAGAGCTTTCGCGCCAGCGCAAGGGCCGCTTCTCAAGCGGTTGATTTTCCGCTCAAAATCGTGCATATTGTTCCTGAACGCATGACCTGCGCCGCCTGTTGGGCGGCGCGTTTATTTCCAGCGCGGGCGCTGGACCCAGTGCGCTGCCGCAAAAGCCTGGAGATATCGGTATTACAATAGTTTGACCCCCCTTTATCCCCCCGGAGGACCGGGGGGAAATATGAAGAAAAGACTTATGACTACGAGAACGCATACTTGCGGGGAAGTCCGCAAAACTGATGATGGCAAGACCGTGGTTTTGCAAGGCTGGGTGGCGCGGGCGCGTGACCTTGGCGGGCTGGTGTTCATTGATTTGCGCGACCGCTATGGCAAGACGCAGGTGGTGGTGCAGCCGGAAGACTCGGCCACTGTCGCGAAACTTGCACACGAGCTTAAGAACGAGTGGGTGATTGAGATTCAGGGGAAGGTGCGGACGCGGCCAGAGGGAATGATCAACGCCGATTTGCCGACGGGTGAAGTGGAAGTCGTGGCGACCTCGATTGAAGTCTTGAACCGCTGTCCGGAACTGCCGTTCCAAATCGAAGGAGCCGAGAAAGCTTCCGACGAACTGCGGCTGAAGTATCGCTATCTGGATTTGCGCCGGAACGAATTGCAAGACGTGCTGATTTTGCGGCATAAAGTTTCGAACATCACGCGCGCGCATTTTACGGAACTCGGGTTTATCGAAGTGGAAACGCCGTGTTTGGTGAAGAGCACTCCGGAAGGTGCGCGCGACTATCTTGTGCCGTCGCGAGTGTTTCCGCATCAGTTTTACGCGCTGCCGCAATCGCCGCAGATTTACAAGCAGATTCTGATGGTCGCGGGATTTGATAAATATTTTCAGATTTGTAAATGTTTTCGTGACGAAGATCTGCGCAGTGACCGCCAGCCGGAGTTTACGCAGATAGACGTCGAGATGTCTTTTGCCAATCGAGATATGGTGTTTGGTGTGGTGGAAGGTTTGTGGGTCAAAATCTTGCGTGAGATTTGGGGCGTGGATCTGCCGATGCCTTTGCCGCGACTGAAGTACAACGACTGCTTGGAAACCTACGGCTCGGATAAGCCGGACCTTCGCTATGATTTGAAGTTTGAGCATCTCACGGAGCTTGTGAAAGAGACTGATTTCCGGGTGATTCGCGGAGCGGTGGATGCGGGTGGAGTTGTTATTGGATTGAGAGTTCCGGGGCAGGGAGAAATTTCACGGAAGCAGTTTGGTGAAGTGGAAGAGCTTGCGAAGGCTGCGGGGTTGGGTGGAATTTTGCCGATTAAGATTTCTGCTGAAGGTTTGAGCGGAGTGTTGGTGGGTAAGGTTGATGAAGCCGTGCTTGCCAATGTCGTGAAGCAGCTTAAGGGTGAAGTCGGAGATTTACTCTTGTTGGCGGTGGGGAAGAAGAGTGATGTGCTGAAGGCTCTGGGTGTATTGAGAATAAAATTGGCCGAGCATTTCAAGCTGTTTGATCCGGCGGATCACCGCAAGGTCTCGATGTTTTGGGTGGTGGATTTTCCGCTGTTTGAACGCGATGAAGAGACGGGCGAAGTTTGGCCCGCGCATCATCCGTTCACGGGATTTCATCCGGACGATTCGCACATGCTGGACAGCGAGCCGTGGAACGTGCGCTCGACCTCGTATGACCTGGTGATGAACGGCAACGAGCTTTTGTCGGGTTCGATTCGTATTCATGATCCGGTTCAGCAGGCGAAGATTTTCAAGATGCTGGGGATTTCGGACGAAGATGCCAAGATGCGGTTCGGGTTCCTGGTGGATGCGCTGAAGTACGGCGCGCCTCCGATGGGAGGCTTTGCCCTCGGTTTTGACCGGATGATTATGGTTCTTACGAACCGGCCCATCCGGGACGTTATTGCCTTCCCCAAGACCACGTTGGCGCAGTCGCTGATGGATGGAAGTCCCTCGCCGGTGGAAGCTAAGCTCTTGAAAGACTTGAATATCGCTCTGCTTCCGGCAAAATCGTGAGGGTTGTAGTGGGCGGTTTTGCGTCGTTTCAACTGTCCCGAAGTCAATAATTCTTATAGTTCTAACAGTCTGCCGACCCGGGGGAGATTATTTTTCACTGGGCGAGTTTCATTGACAGGAGGCCTGCTTTTTGTTACATTTAGAAAGGTGGTCCGAATCGAAAAAGGAATATCCGGGTAACTTACCCACCCACTGAGTGGAAAAGAATCGAAGTCAATTGTCAGAAATCATGCGTTCTCAGTACCTCCGCCGGGCTGTCCAGTCCGACGCGAGGTATTTTTTGTGTAATAAATCCAAGGAGATCCACCCCTGACTCACCGTTCTATGGCTGAACAGGTCCCGCAGGACTTTATCGAGATTGTCGAGCTTCCCGTTGAGGAAGGAGTCTTAAGGCCGTTGCTGGGTCCGAATGATGAGAATCTGCGCTATTTGCAGCGCCATATTCAATCTAAAGTCACCGCCCGCCGCGAAAAGATTTTGATTCGCGGCACTCAGACGGATAACTTGGAAGCTGTCGAGTTGATTATGGAGCTTGTGAATTTGACTCGCAAGCTCGGACAGTTATCCCGCGGTGACGTTGATCGCGTGCTGCACGTCGGCACGCCGGTGCGCGAGATGCACGCCGATCCGGACGCGCCATTCGCCGCGATGTTCCGCACGGGTGACCGCAGTTTCAAACCGCGGACAAGCGGACAGAATGAGTACTGGGAAGCAATACAACGAAGCGATTTAACCTTCGCGTTCGGTCCTGCCGGCACGGGCAAGACTTTTATTGCGGTGGTGTGTGCCGTGCAGATGTTTCAATTGGGGAAGTTTGATCGCATCGTGCTGGTGCGGCCCGTGGTGGAAGCGGGGGAGAGCTTAGGCTTTTTGCCCGGGGATGTGCGCGAGAAAGTCGATCCGTATTTTCGTCCGTTGTACGACGCGCTGATGAAAATGATTCCGGGTGACCGATTGCGCAAGCTGCTCGACCGTCAGATTATCGAGATTGCTCCGCTGGCCTATATGCGTGGCCGTACGCTGGACAACGCGTTTCTGATTATGGACGAAGCGCAGAACACGACCGCCGGACAGATGAAGATGTTTTTGACGCGCTTGGGTGAAAACTCGAAAGCGGTCATCACCGGCGACCTGACACAGATTGACTTGCCGCGCAAGAGTGACAGCGGACTATTGGGAATTGAACATATTCTCGAAGGCATTGAAGGAATCGAGTTTGTTAAATTGAAAAACTCCGATGTCGTGCGCCACCCGCTCGTGGCTCGAATCGTCGGAGCTTACGATAAACTTTTGCAAAACACGGCGGATGCGAGCGGCGACGCAAAAAAAAGCGAAACAGGCGAAGACCTCGGCAAACTGCCCGAACAGGGCAACCCGGCCTCCACCTCAAATGACTGATCAACCTCCCCCTCGCAGGCGTGCGCGAGGAACTCTTGAATTCTATTCTGAGATTCCCCGTGCGCGCGTGCGTAAAGACTACGCGCTGGCTTGCGCAAGCATCGCCATGCGCAAAGTTTCCCATTCCGTCGGCACCATTCGATTCGTGCTCGTTAACGACCGCAAGATGGCGAAACTGCATCGTGAGTTTCTGAATCTGCGCGGCACGACGGACGTGATGACCTTCAATCTCACCGATCCGGGCGCGGCTTTGGAAGGCGAAGTTTATATCTGCCTCGATCAAGCCCGCCGGCAAGCGAAAGAGTATCGCGTTCCCCTGTATCAGGAAGTCGCGCGCTTGGCAGCACACGGTGTTCTGCATCTGGCAGGCTTGGACGATCGCACGGACTCCGGACGGGCACGCATGCGGCGCTATGAAGACCGCGCACTTAAGATGGGGAGCGCAGCATGATTGACTCATACTTAGTGTGGAGCTTCATCGCGTTTTGCGGCCTGATATTCTTTTCGGCACTCTTCTCAGCCTCGGAGACCGCGCTCTTTTCATTGACTCGCTCGCAAATCAGCGAAATTCTTAGCGGCGCAAGCGACGACAGCCGCGCGCGCATCTTAGGCAAACTTTTGCAGGACGCGCGCAAACTGCTGATTACGCTGCTGACGGGGAACACGATCGTCAATATCATGGCGGCGACGGTCGCGGCTTTAGCAACCTCGCGGATCGTCAATCAGTTTGCCGTCGGCGACTGGGTAGTCTATGTGGTTCAGGGCATTATCGTCACTCTGGTCATTCTCGTGTTCGCGGAAATTTTGCCGAAGTTTGTGGCGGTGCGGAATCCGCTGAAGCTGTCTTTGATTATCGCCGGGCCGTTGACGCTTATTAGTGTGCTGCTTTCGCCCTTGACGATGTTGATCACTCCCGTCGCAGACGGCATCGCGCGCTCGCTCGGAGTTGAAAAGAAAAAGCTATGGATCTCCGAAGAGGAGATCAAGACTCTGCTCGAAGTCGGTGAGGAGCATGGTGCGCTTGAGAAAACCGAGCGCGATATGATCCACTCCATTTTTGAATTGGGTGAAATCTCCGTCAGGGAGATTATGGTACCGCGGACGGACATGATCGCGATTGAGGTCAATACTCCACTTGCGAAAGTGCTGGAGATTCTGCGGAAATGCGGGCACTCGCGACTGCCGGTCTTTGAAGAACGGATTGACAATGTCATTGGTATTCTGCACGCGAAGGATCTGATGACGTCGTATCCCTTCAAGGAAGAGATTGACTTGAAGAAGATTATTCGCGCCGCGCACTTCGTGCCGGAAGCCAAGACGATCGACGAATTGCTGAAGCAGTTTCAGGAGCAGCGCGTGCATATGTCTATTGCCGTGGACGAGTACGGCGGCACCGCGGGGCTTGTGACTTTGGAAGACGTGATTGAAGAAATCGTCGGCGAAATACAGGATGAGCACGACGCCGAGCGCGCGCTGTGGGTACGGGTCGACGAGAACACCGTGTTGATTGACGCCAAGCTCGATGTGGAAACGGTCAACGAGGTTTTGGAAGACGACGTGATTCCCGTGGAAGACGACTTCGATACGCTGGGCGGATTTCTGCTTGCTGAGATAGGCGACTTCCCCGAAGCGCATACACAAATTGAATATCATAACTACGACTTTATCGTTGAAGAAGTCCGGCATCACCGTTTGGGTCGTATTCGCATTGTTCGCCATCAAGCTATTGCAAACTCCTCTGAATGACGATTAAGGAAAGAATAGGCTGGAAGCTCTTGTCGTGGCGCAAGTCGGACGCTGGCGACCGTCGCGTCTCGCTTCCGCGGGTGACAGAGAATGCCAATAGCGCGTGTATTGTCCTGCCCGTTAGTTTCGATGACTTTGATCTTGTGCGCACGATACTTCCCGACATTCTGGTCAGACTATCTCATGCGCGAGTGACGATTTGGGTGCGGGAGAATTTCCGCAGTTGGCTGGTGATTGACGAATATTGCAACGTGCGCAATTATGATCCCGCGCGCGCGACGCGATTCGGTATTCCCAGTCAGGACATGACTAAACAGATTCGGTCCGCTGAATACGATTTGATGATTGATTTGTCTTTGAATCCTGATTTGTATGTCGCGGGATTGGCGAAGGAAGTGCGCGCGACCACCAAGGTTGGGCTGTCGCATCCGCATACGCAATCCTTGTACAACTTGCTGGTCGAAAGTTCGTCACCGGACAGCGGCCGCAGGATTATGACTCTTTTGAATTACTTGTAGAGTGCATGTGAAACCGGAAATTGAGCATAACGCATTGACTTCACAAGCCGCCGGGGAATTCGCGCGGCTTGTGCACATTATGGCGAAGCTGCGCGCGCCGGACGGCTGTCCGTGGGATCGCGAACAAACGCACGAATCGTTGCGCCCGTATCTGATTGAAGAGACCTACGAAGTTCTCGATTCGATTGATCGTAAGGCTTATGGCGAGCTGAAAAAAGAGCTGGGCGATCTGCTTTTGCACATCGTCTTTCACGCCAAACTCGCCGAAGAGGAAGAGTTGTTCCATATCGGAGACGTGCTGCACGAAATTAGTGAAAAGCTGATCCGGCGGCATCCGCATGTGTTCGGTGACGCGGTGGTGAATTCGACGGATGACGTGAATAAGCAGTGGGAGAAGATCAAACTTGACGAAACGCACCGTCCGCAGTTGCTCTCTGGTGTGCCGAAGAATCAACCCGCGCTGAACAGGGCTTTCCGGGTGCAGGAAAAAGCCGCGGCGGTGGGATTTGATTGGCCGTCTGATGCGCCGGTGTGGGAGAAACTCACCGAAGAGATTGCCGAGTTGAAATCTGAAGTTGCCAAAGGCGACCGTAAGCGGATGGAAACCGAATTTGGCGACTTGTTGTTTACGATGGTGAACCTGGGCCGCAAATTGGATCTTCATCCCGAAGAAGCTCTGCGCGGAGCGATTCAGAAGTTTACGAACAGATTCGGTCAGATTGAATTGGACTTGAAGGAAGAAGGGATTCCGTTGCACGAGGCGGGTTTGGAAAAGATGGATAAATTGTGGGACAAGGCTAAAGAACGGGAAACGGTGTAAGCATGGGACGCGCGAGAAGCTCTATTGGTGATGATCGCTCCCGGTCGCTGGGGTTTGACCGGATCAAGATTGAGGATGCCTCGAAGGGGGAGGCTGATGATTCGCTGACCCCGAAAAAAGAGCGCGCCCTTTTGGTCGGAATCTGTAAGCCGGGCGAGCACATGACTGCCGCGCAGGAGCATCTTGACGAGCTGGCCATGCTTGCCGAAACCGCAGGCGCCGAGATCGTGGATCGGGAGATGGTCAAGCTCCGGCAGATTGACTCCGCTCTCTATATAGGGAAGGGGAAGGCCGCGGAACTGGCCGCACTGGTCGCCGAAGCGAACGCGGATATCGTTGTCTTTGACGAAGACCCCGCTCCGGCGCAGGCGAGAAATCTTGAGCGCGAATTGAAAACAAGATTAGTTGACCGCTCCGGGTTGATTTTGGATATCTTTGCAAAGCGGGCGCAGTCCCGCGAAGCCAAGACACAGGTCGAGCTTGCTCAACTCAAGTATATGTTGCCTCGACTCAGCGGCGCGTGGACTCACCTTGAGCGGCAGCGTGGCGGTATCGGCATGCGCGGGCCGGGTGAAACACAGATTGAAACCGACCGCCGGATTATTCGCACAAGGATTCGCAAGCTCGAAGCAGACTTGACGATGATTGACAAGCAGCACCAGACTCAGCGCGCCAAGCGGCAGGAGGTGTTCAGGTTTTCTTTAGCGGGCTATACCAACGTCGGCAAGAGTACTTTGATGAATGTGCTGACGCAGGCCGGGGTCTATGAGGAGAATCTCCTCTTTGCGACTTTGGATTCGACGACGCGGAATCTACCCTTGGGACAGGGGATCCGGGCCGTGCTCTCCGACACCGTGGGGTTTATTCGCAAACTGCCGCCGGGGTTGGTGGCCAGTTTTCGCTCGACATTGGCCGAAATCGCGGAAGCGGATTGTATTGTGCATGTGATTGACATCGCTTCGCCAACCTACCGGGAGCAGATGGAGACGGTCGAAAAGATTTTGGCCGAAATGGGGCTTGCGAACATTCCGGTGATCGAGGCTTTTAACAAAATGGACGTGCTGGACGATCCCTCCGTGCTGAAGTCGGTGAAGGAGACTAAGCCCGAAGCCGTCCTGATTAGCGCGGTTGCCGGAACCGGACTGGATACTCTAAAGGAGAGAATGCGGCTGGTCATGGAGCAGGGGAAGATCCTGATGGAGGTTGATCTGGACCCGGCAGACGGCAAGCTGTGGCAGGAACTCTACCGGGTCGGAGAAGTCCAAAGTACCGAGCCGCATGGAGACCGTGTTTTAGTGAAAGTTCAGCTTGATCGGGTGGAAGCGGGGAGATTGGGCCTGATTGATCAAAAGAAGCCGGACCCATGGAAGCGGGGAAATCTACCGGAAAATAAGCCGGAATAGCATTCTTTTAAGCAAGTTTTCTTGCTTTGGCCACCCTAACCACCAAAAAATGGAGGCGTGAAACCTCAAAATAGGTATACCCTCTGAAGGCGGAACCTTTTGAATTATTAACAATCACAGCTTGGCTCAGTTCTCGTTAAGTGTGCTAAGGGTCGATGTATATTAAACTTCCAAATACTTAGATTCTGGCTTTAGGAGCTGGAATTCCAGTAGGTTAGCAAATTGCGAATTCTTCGGGGGTCTTGACAAGACCCCCTTTTCTATGTATATTGACGCATCACTTTATTGAACAGAAAGTTTAATATACTTGGATTATAGACCGGTGGAAATCGGAGCGAGACTTAGAAATCTCCGACTGGCCCGGAACCTGACCCAAGAAGAACTGGCAGAGCGCGCCGATTTGACCAAAGGGTTCATCTCACAGCTTGAGCGCGACCAGACCAGCATCTCGGTAGACAGTTTACTCGGAATCCTGAGGGTTCTTGATGTGAAAGTCGCCGATTTCTTCAAAGAGACTCAGCCTGACCAGGTTGTATTCACGAGGGTCGAGCGCATCTCGCTTGCCGAGACTGGCGCCGACAAATTTGAATTGCTGATCCCCGGCGGGGCCGACCGCGAAATGGAAGCGGCACTGGTGACGCTTGAAGCCGATCAGCAAACCGATCCGATCAAACCCTATCAAGGGGAAGCTTTCGGGTTCGTCATGTCAGGGACGATTCAGTTGGTGTTTGGCAACGATAGTTTTTCAGCGCAAGCCGGATCGAGTTTTTACTACACCGGTGATCGCGAGCACTTCATCCGCAATGCCGGAAAACGTACTGCGGAATTTCTTTGGGTAACCACGCCTCCCACTTTTTAGGTTGCGTTGGTTTTTTTACCTTTCACCTTTCTCAGGTAGGAGAACCTCTATTGAAGTCTTTGGGACAACAAATTGTGGTTGATTACCACAAGTGTAATCCTGAAATCCTCAACGATGTCGCTGCGGTCAAGCGTGCTATGCGCGAGGCTGCATTGAAGGCGGGCGCAACGATTGTGACCGAGGCCTTCCATCTATTCAATCCGTACGGAGTGTCCGGAGCGATTATCATTGCGGAGTCTCATCTGGCGATTCACACGTGGCCCGAGTTCGGCTATGCGGCGGTGGATTTGTTCACCTGTGGCGACGAAGTTGATCCGGCTGTGGCATTCGAGCATCTGAAGCAGGCTTTGGAAGCGGACGAATTCACGGCGGTGGAAATGAAGCGCGGTATTATGAATTCGCACGGATTACAGTTTGAGTCACACAAGCCGGTGGTCGGAATGGCCGCCGCTGTCGCCTGATGATCATAAAGACCCCTGATAAATATTTTCTGGTCAAAGGATTTGCAGAAGGCGATACGGAACTGAATGCGTTTGATAACGCTCTTTTGGCTGCAGGCGTGGGGAATACGAATCTGGTTCGCATGAGTTCAATTCTTCCGCCTGCCGCTAAGCAGATTGAGCCTGTAAAACTACCCTACGGTGCGCTGGTGCCTATAGCCTATGCCGACGAGACGAGTTCTCTGCCCGGTGAAACGGTTTGTGCCGGAGTCGCGGTGGGCGTGACGGACGATCTCTCTTTGCCGGGTGTTATCATGGAACACCACATGCACGGATCTGAAGAGGAGTGCAAGAGGATCGTGATTTCGAAAGTCGAGTCCGCGTTTCGGGCACGCGGCTGGGCTCTGGCCGATATGAAAGTCGCCGTGGTGTCCGGTAAAGTCGAGCGGATTGGTGCGGCTTTCGCCGGCGTCATCCTGTGGACCTGACATAAGTTAGATAAATCATAGAGTCGGCCTCCTTTATTTGGAGGCCGACTTCTTTTGTTTAAACTCGTAAGTCTTTAATTTTAGAGGGCAGAGATCGCCAATGGACTTGAGATTCTGAGAGCCGTTGTGTATACTCTGTCTTCCCTTGGAACATTATGGAACTTTGGTTAACCGAAACATACGGACCCATTCGCGGCGGCTGGAAAGTCAGCGATGTGCTCTATTCAAAACAATCGAAGTATCAGCTTGTCGAGGTCGTAGAAACCGAGCGCTGGGGCAAAACTCTCGTGCTCGATGGTTGTATGATGACTACAGAACGCGATGAGTTTGTTTACCACGAAATGCTGACGCATCCGGCGATGGTTACCCATCCCTCTCCCAAGAGCGTTTGCGTGGTCGGCGGGGGAGACGGCGGCACGGTCCGCGAAGTGCTGAGACACACCGGTGTCGAGCGAGTCGTGCTGGCCGAAATCGATGGCGACGTGATTGATGTCTGCCGCAAGTTTTTTCCGGATCATACGTCGAAACTCAGCGATCCACGAGTAGATATTCAAGTCGGCGATGGCTTTGCATATCTTAAGAATCACGAGGGCGAGTTTGACGTTATTCTGTCTGACTCAACGGATCCTGTCGGCCCCGGCGAGATCCTGTTCACGCAAGAGTATTTTGCGCTGACCAAGCGCGCCTTAAAGCCCGGCGGAGTGCTGGTCACTCAATCTCACAGCCCGTGGGATCCGGATTCGAAACTGCGCAGCATCCGCGATGTCCTCCTGCAAAATTTCTCTGCAGCTCATTGGTATGGCGCGGTGATTCCAACCTACCCATACGGCTGGTGGAGTTTCTTTCTGGCCTCTGATTCAGCCCATCCGCTCGAGTCCGCATCGCTTGACCGGATGCAGGCAGTTACTCAAGCCTCCCAATATTACACTCCGGCGGTTCACGACGCAGCCTTTGCCGTGCCCGCCTTTCTTGCCCGCGAACTGGGAGTCGCTTAAGCGCCTCCCCGTCAGTCAAACTGTTAGTTTCCCTTCAAGACTCCTACTACCAGAACTCAAACTTACATGGGCGCCCAGCAAACTCTGGACGGCGCTCGTTTGGCGTTGCTGGGACTTCCCTACGATGGCACCTGCTCTTTTCGCCCTGGGGCGCGATTTGGTCCGGCGGCAATTCGAAATGTATCTGACGGACTGGAAACGTATTGTCCCGTTGCAAATCTCGACCTCGAGGACGTGCGTTTTGCCGATCTCGGCGACTTGATCTTGCCGCCCGGTGAAAAGGACGAGACCTTAAGACTCATTGAGCAAGCCGCTGGCGAACTCTATGGAGACCAAGTTATTCCGGCCGGTTTGGGTGGCGAACACCTTGTGTCCTTACCGTTAGTCAAAGCTGCGTTTGCCCAATGTCCTGACCTGGTTCTCGTGCAGTTTGACGCCCATCTGGATTTGCGCGATGATTATCTCGGAAGTAAGCTCTCACATGCGACGGTTCTTCGTAGGATTATGGAGTTTGTGAGTCCGTCACGAATCTTGCAAATAGGTGCGAGGTCTGGGCCGCGGGAGGAGTTCGAAATAGCTAAGAAATTTGGAACTTACCGTGCCGATACGTTTTCGCCATCTGATTTGAGTGCATGGATTGCGAATCGACCCGTTTATGTCACGTTAGATTTGGATGTGCTTGATCCTTCTGTACTTCCAGGTACCGGAACACCTGAACCCGGGGGGGTCAGTTTTACCACCTTACAGAACTGGATTCAGGCATTATCCGGGTTACATTGGGTAGGATGGGATGTCGTGGAGCTGTCTCCGGACTATGACTCAACTCATGTATCCTCAGTGGTTTCCTCCAAAATAGTACGCTCAATGATCCTTGCCTCTACCGCAAAGCTTTATTGATTGGCTTGCATTTTGCCACGGCTTTGGCCATAGGCTCGCTCGTGAAGATGCTATAAGCTCTATAAGAAACATTGAGATAGACTCTTCTACGCCCTTGAGGGTCTGTGTCAATTGCGAACCTCCTGAGGATTATAGACTTTCGTTTTGCCGACCTTTGAGAATGTTAAAAATAGGCAAAACATTTTCCTTGACAAGTTGATTCCGATTGACTATATTTGGGGAACTTTGACCAGTATAGAACTTTTTTGAACTTAGGTCAGACCCCCCATTAGTAAGTACTTGATTTCCAGCAATACCCCAGAAACCCGGACTTCCCCAAACAGCCGCCGAAAGCAGTTGCAAAATTGGAAGTTTGTGTTTTTTTCCTCAAGCTGGGTTGAATTAATACGGATGCGTTCATGCCAGATCCTAGTATCTCTCCAAACGAATTGAACAACACGTTCATGACCACGCAAGTTTTCCACAATGCCCCCCCGGCTAACGCCGAGTCCGGGCATTCGGTGTGCGTATCCGACGCAGCCCATTATCCACGGACTAATAAGATTTCCCATATTCAGGAGAATCACAGAATGAGGTCCAAGACTCCTTTTGTGTGGCTTGTGTCAGCAGTGACGGCACTCTTTGTGCTGCTGCTTCCACAGCAGGCTAATGCTCAGATCAACGCTGATCTGCAAATAGTCGCCATATGTATCGAAGACTCTCTGCTTCCCCCGAACGGCATCATCGACGAACTCGGTGACGTTCTACGGTTGACCGCCAGAGCCGCATACGTAGACAATTATTGCGACTCGATTGACGTCGGCCTTGATCCGCTGCCGGATCTTGGTGTGCTGATTCCAGCGCTTTATCCGACGATCGTTATCAACTGCCCGTCGGGTGTCACAAACAGCTTGTACGAGATGCAGACAACTGTGCAGCTCGGTCAAGGGCTTGCCGGTCCAAATCTGGACAGTTGTTTGGTGACGTCCGTGCTAACCTTCCATCCGGAAGGTGTGGCAGTTCCAGCGGGTGCCCCGCTTGATTTTGGTATTACGTGGTTTGGGTTTGCCAATACGCCCCCTCCGGGCGGACAGGCGACTGTCTGTTTGGACGCGGGATACAGTATCGCCGCGCCCTGCTCGATCAACTCGGGTTGCGCGTTTCTTCAGTTTTCTGAAGCAGGCGGTATCAAATTTGACGGTATCGTAGCAATCGGTGACTCGATCTGGCTGGATTCCGCTTTGGCGGTCACGCTGGACTCGATGGCCGGTGGTGACACGCTTATCTGGAATGGTTCAGGTTTGACCTGTGACACGGATGACGATACGTTGTACTGGGGTGACACGATTATTGTGGCGCCGTGCTTCTACGAAAACGGTTTGGTCAATGCGTGTGCCAATGACACCATCTGGCTCTACCGCTACGAGTGGGATGCCGCCGGCGGTGACATCTGGCCCGATGACGCAGCACTAATTGACTCGTTCCCCTGTGTGCGTCCGGTAGATAACTCACCGCCGACCCTGGACCAGGTCTGTATTGACTCCTGCACGATTATCCAAAACAATTATTTGGATAATGATTCAATTGCGGGTTGCGGAGACGTTTTCCGTATCTGGTTGTCCACTGTGCAGAACGGTCTTCCGACGCAAAACAATCCTGCCAATAACTGTGACGGTGACAGCGTCTTCCTCGATAACTTCGCAGCATTGTGGCACAACTGGGGTATTGACTGCGATACGGTTTCGCAGAATTTTGACGTTTCATGGATGGCTGTTGATTTCCGGGATATCGTTCCGGCGGGTGCGCGCTTCCCTGTCAATGAAGATTCAATCCATCTTTGCTCGCTGGACAGTGTCTGGGTTTCCAACCGCTTTGGAGTTAGCGCAAATCCCGGTGCCGCAAATGACTTGATGTGGATTGATATTCCCATTGACACCGCGCATTGGGACTCCTTGGAAATGTGTATCCAGGAAGCCTTGATTGCCGGTGACACCATTTACGTTTACTCTCTTGACGACGCTGGTAACGCCTCGAATCCCGTAGCCTTTGGCGATACCGCAGGCACCTTAGTCGGCTGTGATATCTGCTTGGACAATCAGCCTCCGCTCCTGCCGGGTAGTGAAGTTTATTGGTCATACGACGGCGTGGACAATTACTGCAACCAACGCTTCTCTCCTTATGATAGCGCGCTGGCTTCGTACTTTACGAACTTGGCTCCGGATTCAATCCGTTGGTACTTGGATGCGGTTGACTCGGTCTATGATACGACGGACTACATTCACAACCTGCAAAAGGTTTATCTGATCGGTTTTGACGTCAGAGTGATTCCGGATGATGATCCGGACACCCCGAGCGGCGCCATCATTAGCTCCCTTGATTATTACCATCCGATGGCTGAGCCGGATTCCAGCAACTGGGATTGGCGCTCGCCCTATGTTCCCGGATTAGACTCAAGCGCTTGCTTTACATGGTATGGAAAGAACGGACCTGACAGCCTTGATCCGCGATTTAATTTCCTGGCAAACTACTGCCCGTGGGGCATGTTGGTTGGTATTACCGAAGCACGCTATATGGACGCCGGTGGTTGTAACGCCATTTGGGGTTCCGACCACGACGGTATCACGAGCATTCTTGACGGCTACACGCAGTTGAACGCTCTCTATGCTGTGGTTGATTCCTGCTTCCCGACCACGACGATTGCTCTTGACCTTGATACATTGCAAGGTCCGGCGCTTCCCTTGGGTCCGGATTATGCCGGCATCATCGATCCTTATCTGTGGACTGATGGCGACGCGTTGCCGTGGCTTCAGTTTAAGGCTCGCCGCTGGTTCACGCAAGGTCTGCTTGATACCTGTTTGGCTGAAGATCTTTGCTACACGGTTCGTTTGGACTCTATCTATACACAGGGTCCGTGGCCCTTTGGCGCCGCCGATTCGATCTACTATGATCATACCGACGCCGTGAATGGCTCGCATACCCGTGTTTGCGAGAGTCTGCCGTTCTTCTTTAATGATATTCAGACCGACACCATCGCTTTCGAGTGGGGTATGCTTGGTCCGAACGGCAGTCCGCTGCCCGACGGTCTCTATTGTATGCGCTTGGAACTTCAGGATAATGCGGGCAACGTCTACCTTGGCGATTCGCTCTGCCTCTGGATTAACGGCCTTGGTCCGGAGATTGACTCCATTAATGTGGTCAATGAGATCCTTGACTGTAACATGAACTTCTTCGCCGGTGAATCCCTCTGTGTTTGGTTGCAGACGGACACCAGCGCGCAGTTTGTGATGTTCGACTTCTCCTGTATTCTCAACATTGATAGTGTTGCCTCCGCTTATGACACCATTTGGGTCAATACGCCGTACAGCACGGACAACGCGACCTATAAGCGTTGGTACGCGTGCCTGGAGGTTGACCTCGCAATGATTGATACTGCAGATGTCACGAACAATGATTATCAGATTGACGAGTATGACGTCACCTGTGTCAATGCCGGAACCTTTGGAATCATTCAAGTCCTTGCCTTCGATTCAGACAGCAACAGCACTGCTGCGACCAACCTGACCCCGACGTGCAACAATATCGCCCTGTTAGGCGAGAGCCGTTGCCCGCGTATCGTTGGGCCGATTGAATTCTGGTTCTTTGATCCGGATACCATCTTCCCCGCAGGTGTGGTCAACTTGGGTGACAGTATAAACAGCCTGTTCGCTGGTTTCGATGACTTTGGCCCGATGCCGATGTGGAATGCAATTTCACCGGGATCGGTTGACTCGAGCGGTGCCTATGACGCGATCACGAACCCGGCTCATGACCAACGTCACGACTCGGTCTTCGTTCGTATCCTATTGGATACGCTGTCGATCACGAATTGGGACCTCGGTGCTGATACCACCTATCATGATACCTTGGTGCTCGAATTCCGCAATCCGAATACCGTTGAAAACCGTCGCCGTCAAATCCGTAAACCGTTGTTTATTCCGACGTGTACGAATCTTGATGGATCGGTCGGCTGTGAAGATCCCGACAACAATACAATCTATGATGGTCGTCTGGAAATTGACGAGCACAACCTTGCGTTAGCCGAATTCCGCTACCAGTGGAATGGCACGTGGTTCATCAATGCCGGTACCGACAGCCAGATGCTTGTTCCGATCACCGGCCAGGACACTATTATTGTATCGGCCTGGACCGTGGACGGCGATTCGTTCCAGGTTCTTGGAAATGATACGATTTACCTGATTTGTGATACCACCGACGCGGTGTTGGATGTTGACAACGACAATCCAGAATTCCTCGAGTGGACTGGTATTGCCCCCGGTGTTCGCCAGCCCGGCACCCATAGCACAGCGACTGTCGAGAATGCGGGCTGGGATGATGACTGTGGCTTCCGTTATGCCGACGGCGATACGTTCCAATTGGTGGTTCATGCCGATGAACAGGTTCACTATGATCCGAACGCCTACCCGAACGAAGACGGCAGCGAAATGGTCGGTGGCGATTGGAAGATAACAGGTAACTGGCAGATCTCGCTTGTGGACAGCACAGCAGGTCAACTGATCGTCTGGAATGGCGGCCTCGATACTATTATGGTAGAGTTGATCTCGGTTCTGCCGGAAAGCTTGGATACGGACGAATGGGCCTACACGCTCACGGGTCGTATCTACAATCTGCCAGCCGACACCTTTATCTATAATAGCTGTTTCGTTATCCGCGGCGCGTGGGATCAGGGTGCCAACCCCGGTCGTTACAATCAGCCGCCATTTAGCGATGCCTTTGAAGAAGACAGCTTTGAAGATACTACCTTCTGTCTGCACCTGATTCCTTGTGATCCGTGGGCCGACGGTTGTCCTGATGTCTATGGACCGGACTTGATTAATGGTTGGATTGCGCCTGAAGACACCAA
This sequence comes from uncultured Alphaproteobacteria bacterium, assembly GCA_964530625.1. GTDB lineage: Bacteria > Electryoneota > RPQS01 > RPQS01 > RPQS01 > JABWCQ01. The sequence continues at coordinate 97,955 of CAZHAK010000006.1, forward strand.
CATTACTGTGTGCGCGACGATCATCGAAACCTGCGAAATCACGGACTGTGTTCCGGGAACGCATGCCGACTCGATTCGCGTCGTCGAAGGTGACTTCCAGCGGATTACTGACGACCCGAACCCGTGGGTGGTTCCGGACAGCGTCGGCGCTTGGTTCCTCTATGATAACGGCTTGGGCGACACGCTCGGCTGGGCCCGTATGTACTACTGGTGGTTGAGGGCTGACTCTTCAGATCTGGCCACGATTTGGTGCGACGGCGATTATCTTGATTTCGAAATCCGCTTCGTGACATGGGAAGGTGTGGCTGATTCCATGACCTTCGATAGCTGTGTGCAGGTGGATGTGAACGAACCGCGCTGGGTTAATTGGGTGATTGAAGACTCTACTTTCAATGATCTTGATTGGCTGGGTGCCAATGAACCTTGCTTTGATCCTGATCAGCCGCTTATTCTTTCCGGAACGCTGACAGATGACAACATTGATTGCAGCCCGGCAGATGGAATCGGTATCGATACATCAAAAATTTGGGCCGACCTTTCGGTCCTGTTGGGAGACGCGTCTGCAGACAGTGTCAAGCCAGACACCGTGTGGTATAATGCCGCTACCAGCACTGCCATTGCATTCTGGTTTATCACTCTGGATTCTAACTTCTATTGTCTGAATACGCTCGAGCCGTACTTCCGCTTCCATGCGGGCCACGACTCAATCGGTCACCACGACCGCGAGCTGTTCATGCAAGATACACTTAAAGTATGTTCGGACTGCGTGCCGCCGGCGATCTTTACGTCAGATGCGTGGTGCGAATGCGACAGTGCGCTTGCCGCAATTGAAACCGACACTTTGAATCCTGTTCATGTTCTTCCGACTGATCTTCCGTACCTTAGCTTTGGCTCGGAAGTTACGTTCAAGATCGGTGTTGTCGACGCGGATCACGATTCAAGTCTGGGCCTTCCACACGAAGCCTATGCGGATCTTTCAACTATTGATCCGGCCTTGAGTTGGACCATAAACGATGCCTATTACGAGACCAACACTGACGCCGCAATTGATACCGCGTGTTACGTATGGGGTCTTGGTTGTGACGGTGGTACCTCATTCTTCTTGGATTCGATGTACCACAATGGCGATACCATTTGGGTGAACTTCGCATTGGCTGACAGTGTCGGCAATGTGGATACTATCTTGTACGCTATCGCTATCTTTGACTCATTGCCGCCGATCGTAGACTTCATCTACACGATTGGTGATGACTCGATTCGCGCCTATATCTCGCCGGGCGACGACCACATTCATGTTTATGCCGACATTAACGGTTATGTGAATGACTTGGTCAGCGCGCCGGAACATGTTTGGGCTGACTTCTCGCAATTCCAGTGTGACTCGGCTTCCAAGAGCTGGTACGACACCGTTTACGCAAACTACGTTGAGCACCTCGGTGGCGATAACTACCGCGCATGGTGGGGCTGGTATCCAGGTTCGTGGACAGGTAACCCGCTCGACATCAATTATCTGATTCCGGGTGATACGACGTCGCTGCCGTGGGACACGCTGTCTGCTTGCGAATCTTGCTCGACTTGGAATGTCGGCGCCGAAGGTTGGTATGACTCGATCTGGGTTTATGTCACCGACGAAGCCTGTAATATGGGCCAGCACTTCAACGTCTTTGAAGTCTCTGGTTGCGATTCGACGACTCCGGGTCTGGACAGCGTCTGGGTTTGGGGTAACGGCTGCAAGTCGCCGGGTTGGATCTCATCCACTCCGTTGGACAGCGGTCACATTGAAGTCTGGGCTTGGATGGACACGACATTCAACGCCTTGGCTGATACGCTGACGATTGACTCCCTGCAGGCGAACTTCATTCAACTTGGTTCCCCGCGTTACGATTGGACTGACTGGACCGTGCCGCAGTTCTATGGTGGCTGGCCCGTTTACGGTGTGAATCCTGTTCCGGATTCAACCCGTTGGGATACCATGACTGTGAATGGCCGTGTCCGCTTGATTGGCAAGTGGCTGTGGCTGACGGCCGACGGGCTTGGTGACTGTGAAGAGGTGACCGTCGCGGTCAAGTCCATCCGTCAAACGGGATTGGGCGGAGCGCACGGTTACTATATGGATGTCGAGTACGGTACGGCTCGTGTTGACACGACCCGCCCGGTGATCTACGATATGCGTGTTCACAGTTCGACCGTTTCCGATGCTGAAACCACATGGGTGACTCCGAACTATCCGTTGTATGTCGACTTCTATGCCGTTGACACGGGTTGCTCGCTGAACACCGACCACATCGGTTTCGATCTTACGCATGACGAAGGCGGCCCCGGACCGTTTATCACGTTCTGTGGTGGTATTCTGGATTCGCTGTGGTCATGGGATACGTTGGCCTTTGAAGTAATGTGGTACAGTGGCTATGACACGCTGAATCCGATTAACCTCGACAGCGCAGCCTGCGCCGACAGTATCTGCATTCGCTTCACCGGTACGCCGCTCTTCGGTGATACCTGTAACTTGATTGACCTCGACGACCTGACTGGTTGCGTAGAAGCTCATATTGAAGACTGTCTGTCCAATCCGGCTATCCCGGTGCAGAAGACGGTCACGACGGACGATCGTCCTCCGCAATACGTGAACAGCGTGCCGTGGGGTGACTACACATTCGTCACCGGCTTCCCAGGCGACCCGGATTCCGTAGGCATTGACTCCGTCCTTGTCCTGCAGAACTCGAACTACAATCTCGATTGGGACAGCACCCTGTATGTCTACGTGATCGTGGACAACTGGCCCGGCGATACCCTGATGTCGTGGACGAAGACTTGGATTGATTTCACAGGCTTCTTGAATACACCTATTCAACATCCTGACTCGATCTACTACAACATTGACGGTATGCACCGTGACTCGCTCTTGTGGGTGATCCCGCTGTATGACGGTGGCGGCCCGCTGTTTGACGTGAATGTTCTGTCGAATCGCTACTGGTATGAACTGCGCTTGTCCGACTCGCTATGCAACTCTGACTCGCTGTTCTGCTCGATTCTCGACAGCGCCGTTTCGATGACCATCCAGAACTGGAACTCGCCGAATCCCGGCATGATCCTGCTCTGCGATTCAAATACGGTGGCTTGCTCCGATACAGACTATGTTGATCAATACAACATGGCCCTTTGGAATGACGAAAAGGTTTCGCCTGATCTGACTCACGAGAACCTCTATAAGATATACACATCCCCGGGCAACTGGAGCTGGTTCTCGCACGAAGATGAAAACACGACTCGCTTCTTTATCTTTGTTCAGGACAGCGTGCTGCAGTGCGACGGTATTGACAACGACGCCGACGGTCTCTTTGACGAAATCGGTGAAGGTGTGGACTTCTATACCGCCGACCTGCGCATCAACACGATGCCGCAAGTCGCACACGTTGACTCTATGAACGTAGACGGTGTCTGGATTGATTACCTCTGGTACGCTGACAACTTCAGTGAACACGAGTACCAGGTTGACTTGTTCATCAGCGATATCTACGGACATCGCGATACGTTGACGTGTGACGGCGGTACGGCTCTGACATTCTACGAAGACGAAACTTGCCCGACAGGGGAAGACCTCTACTTCTGGAACAACGGTGTGCAACTCACAGTTCGCGTGAACAACACTTTTGACCCTGATGTGCATTTGCACGACCTGACAGCAGATGACAGTGTGTTTGTCTTCGCGTCCTTTGACTCCATTCAGATTGACGTTTTCGATCCATACATTCTGAATGAGCCCGGTGAACCTGGATCCGGTGTCGACTTGAGCCCTGACAACTCGGAAGATAGTACGACATGGAATGGGACTGCTTCATCGACTATTCAGCTTGTTGATCCGTTTAACAATGTTGTCGCTTCGTTCTATCAGACATACTACGATGATACGTTGTTCTACAACGAAGGTCCGTTGACGCTGTCGGATACAACTGAGACGTTGGAAGGTTTGTCGGATGGTATCTACACGATTCGCATCACCACTCTTGACCGCGTCGGTAACTCCTGCGACTTTGAATGGTCGTTCATCCTTGACCGTGAATGCCCGGAAATTTACGAAGCGTATGCTTCGCGCCCGGGTCTGAATACTCCTGTTGATTCCCTGCTCGCTTCGTGGGATTATGTCGAACTCTACGCGCATATCGCCGACTCGCTCGACGGTGTGGACAGTGTGGTCTTTGAATACGCCTTCGACGCTAACCGCGACGGCAACGTGGACGCCCTGTCTTACTGGCAGAACGTCAACCTCTTGACCGACGAAGGTCAGGCTTGGGACACCGAGTATCCGTTTAACGCTTACTGGAATATCCGCAACCTGCCGTGGTCGTCTGAGGACACCCTTGGATTGCCGCCGGTGAATCCGGATGGTTCCTGCACGAACCTGTACTTCGTCCGCGTGCGCGCCTTCGATATCTACGGTCATGAGTGCCGTGATACGTTCGCCGTGAACATCACCGACGATATCGCGCCGCTGGCCTATATCAAACTGTTTGATGATTACCCTGTGATTGACGGCCCGACTGGTCCGCAGAGCTCGTTGGTTCAGTGCTTCAACCCGAACACCATGACAGATTCGCTGCTGCGTGTTTGTGCGGATGACTGGATTGACACGAGCTTGTACTATGACCCGATTCCTGGCGACACGTTTACTACATTCGGCGATTGGTTTGACCTGTATGAAGGTGTATTCCAGTACAAGTTCTTCGATGCGCCTGGCGATGTTGTTCCGGGTAACCAAGATCCGACGGTCGGTTGGGTGAACCTGCCGAGCGGACAGCACGGGGACGGACAAGACACGATTGTCGCCCGTGACGATTGGACGCAGGACTTCTGTATCAACTGGAACGTGTCCGACCTCGCAAGCGGTCAGTATAACTTGCGCATGGTGGGTATCGACGTCTGCGGTAACTACGACTATCTGAACACTCCGGTGGTTACCTTCCGCGTCGAGTGTGATACGACTGAGCCTCTAGCCCTGATCTGCTTCCCCGAACCGGATATGTGCGTGACGAATTATCGTTGCGATTCAACGGTCTGGGTGCCAGTGCAGGCGTTGGCTCCGTTGTTTGCCGACATTGATTCGATTGCGTTCTTCTTTGTTGACTCACTGTCGATCCCGGGTTTGGGTATTCATACCTTCCTTGGTGGTTCGACGGATCCTGATTCTATCGCTAACGGTCTGGCTTACTACAGCTCGACCGGATGGAATACGAATAACTTGTTGTCCGGCTACTACTGGCTGTATGCTGTAGCCTATGATACCAGCGCCCTGTTTGATACCGACCCGATTTGGACTCGCGTCTTCGTGGATAACACGATGCCAGAAGTGACCGCATGCTGGGTGGGTGAAGCCTATGGTGGCGATGACTTTATCGTTATCCAAACCATTAACGAAGGCAACTCGTTTGCGCTGCGTGCCAACGCTCAGGACAACCTCGGCTTGGATATAGATTGCGGTATCACCGGTGTGCAGTTCCAGATGCTGGACCGCTTCGGTAACTGGCGCAATCTTGAGCAGACCTTTAACTGGAACCAAGCATACGGCGCTGACGTCTTTGTCAGTCCGACCGACGGCTTTGATTCATCGCCTGATGTTGCAGGCTTCTATGAAGTCATCGTAAGCTTTGACGAATTCGGCAATAGTCCGCTGGACTCGATGCGCTTCCGTGCCTACGCCATCGACAATGTCGAATGGGGTGACAACAACGTACAGGGCGACTACAACCGTGACTGTATGGTGGATCGCGACCTCGAGTGCGGCGTGGAGATTTGCTGCATGGCCATTGAAATTCGTGACGGAATCCCGGCCGGAACCAATCTGTGGTGCTTTAACCACGGCTGGTACCAGTGGGGAGTCCCGCAGTTCACGGCTCCCAGCACGCCGATCATTGACGGTGACAAATTCTCAACTTGCAACTACCAGAATCCGCTGGACACTCTGATGTTCATCGCCAATGTCGACGTCGACGTCGAAGACGAATGGTTGATGTACTTCAAGTATTGGAGAGCAGACGGTACTTCCGATACCTTCGATATTCCGAACAACTACACTCTGAACCCGGCTCTCCCGCGTAATGCGGACAGCGCTGTCGTTCTGCAAAGCACGTACGATACGGTTGGTGTCATCTGGACAGGCGCCCGCGCCTGGCTGGATAGCGCTGATGCCGCCGACGGCTTGGTCTATTCGCGTTGGGACTTCGTGGCCTATGTCGAAGACCTGACCGGCAATATCGAATGGTGGTCGGATCAGAACTCTTGCTACATATATACGTTCTGTCCGCCGAACACGCCGATTACGGACGTCAGCTACGTTACCAATGACGTCAACAATCCGGAAAACCGTGTCCGCGTGACTGAGCCTGTGGTTTGGACAGATGCAGAAACAGATACCATCGAAGTCCTCTACAACCGCACCACGGATCCGGGTTCAAACGATCCTGAAGCGCTGGTCCTGTTCTACGTGGATGCCGATGCAATTCGTAACTGCCATGATGATTCCGTCCAAGTGTTCAATATCGAACTTTGGATGATGTTGGATGATACGACCCTCCAGAGCGTCTGTGACGGATCGCCGGTGGAAACGTTTGACTTCTTCGGTGACTTCAAGGCTTGGGATCAGTTCCCGCCGGACAACGGTACCGGCCAGTACGAGTTTGGTCTCTACTTTGATAATAGCTACCCGCCGGGTACTTACAACTTCTCAGCCGTCGTGAACTACATCGTTTACGCGCCGTTTGCGAACGACACGCTGAATGAAGGTGACGCTGATTGCGACCGCTTGATTGAAGTCTCGGACAGCACGCGTCTTGACCTCGTAGTCCGGATCGTGAATGTCAACGAGCCGCAAGTGGTCTACTGCTACCCGCCGTACGGCGATGTCTGTGGTGCCCATAACACCGTGCCGTTGTCGGCCAACGACGTCAGTGATCCGGATTACTTCTCCGGTGAAATTGACACCGTATGGTTCCAGTACTGGGACGGCGATTCGTGGGAAGCGATCATTGACGCATACACAGGTCTTTCTTATGACGCGAACCCGGGTTCGGCTTATGTCCGCTTCCAGTTCGACGAAAAGGAACTGCCCGGTATGGCTGGCTGGTACTATGAACGTCACGATAACCCGAACTACTCCTGGTACGCCGAGCGCGACCTGTTCCCGGATGTGGCCGTCTACATTTGGAGCACAGGTACGTTCTATCCGATGTCTGACGTCGGTGGTGGCTTCTGGCAGGCTGATGTCTTCCTGAACCACGGCGATGACTCATGCTATGATTACTCGTTCGTCATTGACGCCAACGATAACAACGTCTGGGAAGCCAACGGTATTGACCGCTGGATTGACGACCCGCGCAACATCGATTGGGAAAATCAAGACCCGATCGCTTACGACCGCTGCTCTGAAGACCAGATTGATGAAGTCTTTGGTGAAGATGCCGCCTTCTCGACAATCTGTCTTTGTGAATACGTGATCAACTACAACAGCACGTTGTATGGTGATGGTCACCACGAATTCAGAACCGTCGTCGGCTGGCACGATCAGGTTGCGTACCACGTGATCGAGAACCCGGCGCCCGGCGATTCGCTCCACGTCTTCTTTGTGGATAACGATGCGCCAGTCGCGACTCACGACATTGAAGGCGAGAACTTCTGGCTGAACGGTGGTCATTGTGCCGACCCGTGGGAAACATCGTTCGTCACGGATATTCAACCCATCGACGGCGACTATAACCTCGTGGTTGAAGATATCTGCGCGGTGATCTATCAGGTCTCGTTGACCAATAATCCGTTCATGGATTCAAGCTGGGTTAACGTGGACACGATCTACTCCGACGACGATATGGGTTGGGCCGAAGCTTGGCCGGGATTCTGGACAGCTTACGATCCGACTGCTGATAACATTGACAACGACGGTGACGGTTTGGTTGACGAAACCTATGACGTCCAGGCCGGTGATGGACGCGGTGAAGAGAACACGACGTTCTGGAGCCGTTCCATCGTGACCGACCATTGCGGTAACACCTATTGCACGGTTGCCGAAAGCATCTATGTGGACGTTAGCGAACCGCGCGCCTGCATCGAGCTGGTTGGTGGTATCGAGCCAGGTGTCGACGGTAACGACGTGATCGTCGTCCCGGATAGCCGCGACCTGACCATCGTCGCTGTGAACCAGGATTATGCGGGCTTCGATCCGGCAATCCTTGGTGTCTTCCAATACCGTACCCTGAACCCGATCGGATCGTGGACCAATATCCAAGCCGATACGCTCAGTAACGATACTGTCCGTCACGTTGGTGATTCCTTGACCGCAACGTGGGATCTCTTGAGCTACTTCCAGCAGACCGGCAACGATCCGGAAGGCTGGTACCAGTTGCGAGTGATTGCCATTGACACGGTTGGCAATACCGATATGTGCGACAACGATGTGTGCTACATCACGATCCGACTGAACGATACTCAGCCGGCCGCCCGGATCGAAGTCCATCAGATTTCAAATTCTGATACGACGGAGGTTGCCATCTCGTGTACGGTGGATTCATCCTACTACATTCATACGGGTGATCCGTACTGTATCCAGGCGTTCTTTGCGCCGACCAATATTGACACCGGTCTGGCTTCGCTGACCTTCCAGTACGCGGAAGTCAACGGTGGTGTGCCGTCCAACTGGCGCAACATTCAAACTATCTGGGATCCGATTGACAACGGCCTCGACGGCGACACCACCGAATGTGTGTGGTTCCAGCCGCAGCCGGAAGACGTCGGTGATCAAGAAATCTTCTGGATCCGTGTCATTGTAGAAGACTACAACGGCAATGATACTTCTGACGTCGTGGTTCTTTATGTGGACGGCATTGCCCCGACGGGTGATGGTCTTGCTACCGGAACCGTTCCTGTCGAAACCGCTTGCGGTGACCGTTGCCGCTTCGATATCGCACCGGGACAAGCTCTGGTTACGATGACCTTTGATCCTGATATGCTGTCAGGCGAATTCAACGAAGACAATGTCTGGCTGACGGCTGCCCGTCAAGACAGTATGCACGTCTGGGAAGTTGACAGCCTTGGCGACTCGTCACTGGTCTGGGTGCTGAATCCGTGGTACAGCCACAACTTCGGCGAAATGACCCGTCTTGACGACGACGAGTGGTTCTTCGACTTCGGTGGTGATCTTTGCGACTACTGGGCAAATAATCTTGGTGGTGATGGCGGTGGTCTCGACTATGGCTGCTACGTATTCATGGTTCACTTCACTGACTGTCAGGGTAATGAAGACTCTGTTGAGGTGACGACGGACTGTGACGAAAGCACGACCAACCTTGTCTGTATTGACTGCTACCCGACGGTTCCGGAACACACCGATATAACGTGGCTTGAGTATCAAGGCTATGACTGTGTCGATGAAGACGGCGTTACGCTGCGTGACGAAATTCTTGATGGTACCACCGAGATCGGTGGCGATCAGGAAGTTGAAATCGGCGGAGTTATTCCGGATTACGAGCAGAGCATTCAGTACATGGTGTTGTATGTCGAAAGCGCGGATGCCGGTGTCGCCGAAACCGCGGTTGACACCTTCTGGTGGGATCAGGCATACAACTCGCACGACTATCCGGCATGGCATACCCACTGGTGGCTGGCCGATACAACGGACGAAGGCGACCTGATGTATCCGAGCGGTTACTACCGTGTTTGGGCGCGTGCTCATGACGCCATCTGCCAGATCGAGCCGCTTGAAATGCTTGATGAGTTCTGGGTGCATGTTGATAACAACGAACCCGTTGGCGACATTACTCAGGTGAACGGTGAACCCGTTGTCGGTGATGAAGGCTTTGTCTACGAAATCCATGCGGGCGACGATGACCCGGCGACCTTGTGGGTCGAGTGGACGGACGGCTTGACGCCGAATGACTCAACTCAAACGAATAACATTGTCCAGGTTTGGTGCAAGAATATTTGGCACCCGAACCAAGCTGATGCATGGACGTTGTGTGGTTATGTCCCGAGCCCGTGCAACCCGCACTATATCGAACTTGACCTGACCGGTATCACCTGTGGCGATTCGCTGCATGTCGTGCCAATCGTGCAAGATCGTTGGGCTAATGGTGACCTTGACGTCCAGCGTGTGATGAGCGCGTTTGACGAAGGCCACGCTATCAGTATCTACATCTATGATACCACGCCGCCGTCCTCCATGTTGTGGTCGGTCGGTGTCAGCGAAGAGCCGTGGTGTGATAGTGGCGGACGTCAGCAGGGCGTTGACGGCCTGTGGATTGTCAATCAGCAGACGCATTCGGTGAGCGTGGGTGCCTTGGGCGACCTGCACGACATTTGGTTGCATGCCTTCACCACCATTGGTGATGACTGGCCGGTTCAGAGTGGCGACGTTCAGCGCGTATACTTCGAGTACAGCTTCGACGGCACCACTTGGTTCGAAATCGGCGTGGATGAAGAGGACGAACAGCCTTGCGCATGGGGCGGCGACGAGCCGAATCCGTGGTGGGATGGCATTGATCACGATATCTTCTGGTCAGTGGTCTGGGATGTTTCCGGTCTTGCCGGTGACGTCATGGTCCGCAGCTGGGCGGAAGACGAGTGCGGCAATCTCGAAGAAATGGAGAACTACACGGTCTCGTTCGACGTGATGGCTCCGATGGCGCAGGTCTTCGTTTGGGAAGATGGCGTCAATATTGACAACCTTGAAAACTGCGCCAGCTGGACTGAAGAGCAAGTTGGTGACAGTGTTGAACGCTTTACGTGGCTGACGGTCGGCGCCTGTGCCGATGAAGAAGAAGCTGACGCTTACGGCGCGCATTGGTTCATCAAGCGTGCCGCAGATCACCCGCTCGAAATGTGGAGCTGGTGCTTCATCGGTGACGATTCGACTGGACCGTTCTCCGTGAATAACGTAGACCTTTGGCACAACGACTGCCCGGCGCCGCAACCCGGCCTGTGGTATGATGTCGCGGTGTTGACGACTGATCAAGCCGGTAACGAGCTTACTTGGACGCAGTTCCTGAACTACGGTGAAGGCACGACCGTCGAAGAAAAGTGGAACTGGTTGATGGCTAATGGTTACGTCAAGCGCTTCTACGTGGCTGACACTGAAGCACCTGTGGCCTACAGCCTCGTCGCTGCACCGGATTGCACCCCTGATTCATCTGTAATCTTCCTGCACGGTGACATAACGTTGACCGCACAGGTTGATGACGAAGATGTTGATGCCGTGACGTTTGCCTTCCTCGAAGTCGGATCAGCCGGCCCGTGGACGGTGATCGAGCGCGTCGCAAGTGCGGACGGCGGCATCGAAGTTGTCGAAGGACCGAACGGTACGTACTCGCTGGCTGAAGGTTACTGGAATACTGAATTGTTGAACGGTACCTACTGGTTGGGCGCGTTCGCTGAAGACGACTTCGGCAATATGGACGGCAACCTCGCGGGCGGCGCGGAAGGCGCACCGAACGCCATGCTGCAAGTCAACGTGGACAACGAAGCTCCGGTCGCGACCATTGTGTCGGTCTGGACTACGGATGATCCCACGCAGACTCCGCTGACGCAACTTGAACGCGGTTCAGAAGTGACCTTCCACCTCGAAGCGTCCGATAACTTCACCGTGCGCAAGGTTCGCTTCTACTACCGTCACACCAACGGCGATCCGGACAACTGGACGCAGGTGGGTGGTGACCGTACGTGGCCGTTCAGCTTCAATTGGACAGTGCCGGTTGACCTTGTCGTCGGCTGGAACTATGACTTCGCGGCTGTCGCGGTTGACTACTGTGAACAGACGGATCGCTTCGACGATCAAGGCAACTACATCATTGATTGGACTGCTCCGATTGTTGATGAAGAAGCCAACATCTCGATCGTTTCGCTGAACGGATTCATTGACGTGGAAGGCACGCCGCATGTCCACGGAACCGATATCTGTATCTACGCTCACTCCGAGCCCGGTTTGGATCACGTCCGCTTCATCTTCGTAAGTGCTGAAGGTGACACGACGGAAATCCGTACGGTTGAAGGTGATATTAATCAGACTGTCTGGACAAACTGTGGTGAATCCGGTTCGTACTGGGATGTCACAGTGTTACCGGAAGGCCCGGGCCAGATCTGCGCGATCGGATCGGCTGACCTTGGCGGAGACCTTGTCACCGTCGCGGAAGATTGCCGCAACATCGTGATTGACCATAGCCTGCCGTGGTCGTTGACCGACAACCTGCCTGATTCGCATGGCTTGTTGGGTGGTTACTGCAGCATCAGTGAAAGCGGTGATATAGATGACATCTGGGTGCACTTCAACAACGAACTCACAGACGCCGGTTTGGACAGCGTGTGGTTCGAGTGGAAGTGGGCTGCGGATCCGAACGATGATCTCTACTGGAGTTCATTCGGCTACGCCTATCAAGACAACGGTCTGACTGGAAACTGGGTCTATTCGTGGGATGTTTACAACGCTTTCGAACAGTGCGGTACAATCAGCCTCCGTGCAGTATTGAGTGACAATTCAGTGCCCGAATCGAATCTGGCTTACGTCCTGTTCGCCGATACGGTTCGTGTCGATAACTGTGCGCCGGATGTCTCCTTCACCAACGTGAACGGTGACCTGACTCCGGAAGGCACCACTGTACCGTGGGGTGAAACGATTAACATCGTCGCCACGGCACAAGACGTCTTCGGTAACGGCGGCAACAGTGCGATTGACAGCGTCTGCTTCTACGGCTCACGAAACGGTAGTACCTTCGCCTACATCTGGTGCGACACGCAAGGTCCGTTGTGGTCAACACAACTGGCGACCAGCGCACTTGAACTGGGTGTGTACTACCTGCAAGTGATCGCATGGGACGAAGCCGGCAACTGTGCTGAGCACGTCATTACCATCAACATCGAAGACAGCCAGTACCAGAAGGCGTGCATCGTCGGTTACGATGCCGACAACGACTTCGGCTGTCCTGATCTTATCTATGCGGTGACCGACGACTGCGATACCAACTACACCTCCAGTGTGATGTTCCAGGTTTCTACGAACCAGGGACAAGACTGGGTGCCGCTGGGTCAAGCCGTCCACGCGCACGACGAACAGTGTAACGAGTGGCTGCAGTGGAACCTGTGGTCAGTACAAGTCGAATTCGACCTGTATCCTGCAACAGCTTGGTTCCGTGCGGTCGCCACTGATGAATCTAACAACGTTGATCCTGATCCTGCTATTTGGCGTCGTCAAGACGTGACGGTGACGGAAGAAACGCAAATCTGGGCGCCTGACTGGGTGCGTGTCCCGAGCAACGGTGAACAACAGCCGTGGGTCCTGGCCACTTTGGAAGACTACACCGAAAGCTGCTTCATTGAAGCAGGCGTGGTGTGCGTCGAACCTGAAGCCGGCTCAGCCTACTACGCTGGTATCCTGCCCTCGAATACACAACCGTGTCAGCTGGAAGATGAAGACGGTACGGTCACAATCTTCACCTCGAACAAGGTGCAGCAAGGCGACAATACGTTCATCCAGATGGTGACCTACGGTATGGACATCCATAAGGCCAACTACCAAGGTGGATCAAACGGAACACTTGCCAGTGAAGATGGCGTTCTCGAAGTGACCATACCTGCGTGGGGCACCGGATGGCAAGGTTCCTTGTGGTTCCAGCCCTACCTGCCGTCACAGTCGCACAGCTTGGTGCCCGCCTATCAGTACTACTACACGTTGATTTCAGATGTTGAAGAAATTCAATCTGATGATCTCGACGAGTTCGATATCGTGGAAGCGGCTGCGTCCTTCCGTATGCGCTTCGACAACAGCCTGCTTCCGGAAAACGCGGAAGAGTGGCAAGTCGTAGTTGCTTACTGGAACTGGGATGCTTCCGATGAATCCGGTCAAAGCCAGGGTATGTGGCAAGAGTGGGGTATCCGCTATAACGACCGCGACCTTGAAAACGGAATCATTGACTTCCAGTGGACACCGGATTGGGATATTTCTGACGTGACGTCGGTCTGTCCGGATCGTGTTCGCTTCGGTGTGTTCATCACGACTATCCGTCCGATTGACGAGTTCGTCCGCCTGAACAGCGGTGATGATTGTAACCCGTTGTTTGAAAACCCGATTTACAACGGTATGCCGGTTGTGGATTGCACCCCGAACTGGTGGGTGGTCTTAGGCGAAGGCGAAATTCCGCCGACTCCGGATCGTGTCGACGTCTGGTTGGACGGTATCCGTATAGTCAATGACGGGCAGACTGTTGAGCTAGACGGTGATTACGATGAAGGTTGTTACAGCGATCGTATCTTTGACATCGACTATGATGAGGTGAGTGGCATCTTCTCCGTCGAATTTAGCGACAACTACTACAGTTGCCCGCCGTGGTTTGGCTGCTTGCTCCACGGTATCCATACGATTCAATTCTTCGTGGATGACCGCCCGACCAACATCACGCCGTTCTTTGTGGACAACACTGATCCGACGGCACATGCTGAGACGTTCTATATCGGTGATGTCGAAACGACAATTTGGGCTGACCTGATTGACCGTGAATCCGGTATTGATACGTCCTACGTCTATCTGGATCTTACCAACTGCGAGTTCCCGGAAGAGTACGTGCACGAAATCACTGCGGAAGCCATGACGTTTGAGCCGATCTTTGAGAACCAAGTTCAAATCGGTTATCGCGCCTCTGTCACGATTCAGTGGGACGGCCTGCTGGAAACCTTGTGGTCAGACTGGTACGACGAACAGTCCGGTGGTTATACTTACGATTCCTGCCCGTTGACGATGTGTGCGCATTGGCACATCTACAATAACGTGTGTCTCGAGAACGACAACTCGCACGACTACCGGTATACTGTAGACATCGTACCGCCGGTCATCACGCCTGTGTCGCCAGTGGGCGCAGCAATTGACGATGACGGCGACGGCGTAGCTAACGAAGATCCTGTCGACTGCTTGAATAATGACGGTGACTTCTACTGGACCCATGATTGGGGCTGGAGTGACCGTTTTGACGAAGACCCGATTAACTTCGAAGAAGCCGTGTTCAACTGCGGCGAGCGCCCGACTATTCAGGCCTCGATCAGTGACTGGGCACGCTGCTGCTTCGGTGCATCGGGTGTTGACCTGAACAATGTGAGCTTCATTATTGACGGTGTTGAGTTCATGGCCGCTGATACAACGGTTGAAGGCTTGAACTTCTACATCACGTCACCTGGTCTGAATGACTTTGTCTTCAGCATCGGTGGTCCGTCCTCCGGCGAAGCCGCAGATATGTTCTACACGCCTGGTGACCACCAGATCACCATGTTTGTGCCGGATGCCGCTGGAAACATCGGTACGACGGACAATCAAGGTATCTCGTGGACGTGGCATGTTGACTGTCCGGGACCGGCGGTTGAATTCGAAGACACTGAATGCGGTGCTTGGTTCAATCCTGAGTTCGACCAGCAGAACCCGCAAGAGTTTACGTTTATCGTAAGCACTGTGGAATCTGCGCCGATCGCCCCGAATGGCATTCAGTACTCGGTTCATACCGTTCCTGATAGCATCTGGGTCAGCGGCCCGACCGTCATCAACCCGGCTGGTCGTGACGAAGTCGTCGTAACCTACACGATGGACGGATCCTTCCCGGATGGCCAGACGGGTCTGTCAATTACGGTTGAAACCCGTAACATCTACTATATCTTGGGTGAACCTGATGGTTACAACCGCTCCAGCCGCACCTTCTGGGCTGACAACTGCGATCCTTCTGACGTGGCGCACTTCCCGGCAACGGGCGACAGCGTCATGAACGAAGGCAACGTGGTCGTCGAAATCCAGTACAGTGATGACTGTGGCGGCACAATCTTCGGAAACACCGGCAAGACAGTTGACATATCAAGTCTCAAGAATGGCAATACCGCCAACTTGGACCTGAATATGTTGAGAACTTCCACGACTGCTTCGACGGGTACCGACGGCAAGTCCGCCTCAATGCTAGTTAAGTCTGAAACCCGCATTGACCGCAACGGCGACGGCACGCTGGATGACAACGGATCCGGTATCAATACCGACCGCGTCTGGTTCGTCGTGGTTCCGCCGCGTGGCCCTGTGCAGCGTTATGAAGATATCGAAGACTTCATCGAACTGACGACCTCCAGCGCGAAAATCGTGTTGGTTGACCCGGTCGCAGGTGTGTGGACAGTTAACGCGTACGCCGAAGACTGTGTCGGCAACCTGTTGACGGCCACCTGGACGTTCCGCGTCCTGAGCACCGGCCCGATTGTCCAGTTCGGTAATGTTGAAGAAAGCTGTCAGTATAACGGTTTCTGGAATCCGAATGAACCGTTGAACTTTACGGCGACAGTTGAAGAGAATGACGGCGCAAACGTGCGTAACGGTGACATCAGCGTCCGCTTCGTTGGTCTTTATGACTGCGACGGAAGCATCTGTGAGCAGCCGCTGACGGCCAACGTCTCGTTGGACATCAGCCCGGCCTACAGCAACACCAACGTTGAGCAGATCTTCACGGTAAACGGCGAAGCGACGTTCGGTACATTCGGTGGTAACGGTATCCCGAATGATATCCGCATCGTCCTGACCGCGCGTGACCAGTACGGCACGGTACGTGAAGTTGTTCAGACATGGGTTGTTGATGATGCCGCACCGGTGGTTCAGATTATTAGCCCGCTGCCCAACAGCGTGGTCAATGGCGATCTGCCGGTCACGATCAGCGCTCGTTACTTTGACGATGAAGACGCCGGTGCAGCAGGCTTCCCGGGCGACGATCAATCCATCCTGATGGATAAGAACGTTGCTCCGACGACTGGCTTAATCGGTGGTACTAACCTGAAGGGTATGAAGGGTGCCGACGTTTCGACCATCACGACGACCAAGCTCGACCTTGGAGCATGGCGTGAAGCGATGACGCGCGGTATCTCAAGCCTCGACGGCAACAGCGGTATTGATCCGAACTGTATCGAGTTCCGCCTGTTGAACCATAACAGCAACCAATACAGCGATCTGCTTGAAGGCTCCGTCCGCAACGGTGGAATTATTACCTGGACCGGAAATCTTGAAGAAGGTCACTACACAGTGGTCCTGACGGTTTGCGACCGAGTGTGCAACACGACGAGCGAAGTTTGGAGCTTCTTCGTTGACCGCGGTGGTGTCAATAACGTCCGATTCCTTGAGCCTTATCATGTGTCATCTATGCCGCATTGCTTCAAGGCGCTGATTTCGGGTAACCTGTATGACCGTGGCAGCATGCGCATGACTGTAGAAGGCGCCATGTTGGTTGAAGAAGCATTGGTCTGGGCACCGATCGTGGTAAATGCGCCTGTAACCTTTAGTGGTGACACCGCAATCTACTGCGCGAACTTTGACCTTGTTGGACTTGTCAGTATCCGAGTCACCTTGAACGGTAACTACAACGGTGGTATTCCGTTCGCAGGTGTGCAGCAGGTCTACACGGTGGATACGGGCGTGCCGGTCTTCACGGGTGTTCAACCTCCTGTAAACGATATCAACTCGCCGTTGGGCATTGGCCAGCCGATTACCTTCCGCGTTGACTTCGAAGAAGTGGGCACGACGGGTCTCGATCCGGCCAGCGTCCGCATCTGGTTGACGAAGCATGATGGTACCATAGTGGGCGCTGAGCAGTCGGTCAGCATTGCCGGCAACGGCCTGTCTGGCTACGCGACTCTGCCGTTCCAAGGTTTGGAAATTGGCCAATATGACCTGCATGCTGAAGTCAGCGATCTGGCAGGAAACCGTGCAACCGGAAGCTGGCACTACTTCGTCGGTTCGCCCGGTGTCGGCTTTGCAGGCGAAACGTACAACTATCCGAATCCGTTCACGAAGGACGATGGCTTCACAACCTTTGTCCTGCCGATTGAACCGGGTTCTGCAAGTGGCGCGTACGTCTCGATCAAGATCTACGACTTCTCGGGACGCTTCGTGGCGACGGTTTACGAAGGTTCACTTGCCGACAACAACATGGCCATTACTTGGGCCGGTACCAACGATAAGGGCGAAGAAGTCGCCGCCGGTGTGTACCTTGCCAACGTGACCGTGTCGGGCAGCGGTAAGACCGTCAATAACATCGTCAAGGTAGCCTACAAGCAGGCCAGTAACTAAACGACAACTTGCGGCTGGAGAGGGGAAACCCTCTCCAGCCCGAGCTTTTAAAAATTCCCGAAATGAATTACTTGAGAATAGCCGATAGGACAGGAGGAAGGGATATGTCATCCCGAATTCGCAACACGGCATTGGGACTCTGCATGTTAATGCTGTTCGGTGTCACTGCCACCAACGCGCAAAACCATGCTGCTCCGTTCCTGCGGATGGGTGTGGGAGCGCGTGGTATGGCGATGGGCACCGCCCAAACCGCCGTAGCCAACGACGCGACTGCGGCCTACTGGAACCCCGCTGCATTACACTGGCTGCACAAGTTCGAAGTGTCGCTGATGTACACAGGTGGTCTGGAAGCCGACCGCAATTACAACTACATCGGTGCGTCGCTCTGCGCCGAGAAGCTTGGGACCTTCGGTCTGTCCTGGCTAAACTCCGGTATCACAGGTCTTAGTCAACGTGACGGGACTGGCGTGGAGACCGGTAAGTTCGACGTTGCCGATAATGCCTTCCAGCTAAACTATGCACGTGGTCTCGGCGGCGGCTTCGCCCTCGGACTCGGCGCAAAGTATCTGCAAGGTGATTTGGTAACCGACGATGGCTGGGGTTTTGACGCAGGCCTCTTGTTCCGCCCGTATGATGAAATCACGATTGGCTTCATGATGCGTGACCTTGCTGGTGAATACGGCGCTGATGATGTGCCGTACGAATCCCGCTTGGGCATCGGTGTTCAGCCGTGGAAGGGCGTAACATTGACCAGTGACGTCAGCACCGTTGAAGGCGAAGAAGCTACGCTCGACCTCGGTGGCGCGTATGACTTCCACGTCAGCGACAACGTCAGCTTCTATCTGGCGGCGGGAATGAACGATCTCGTGGAAACGGAACAAGCCAATCGCGGTATGACCGCAGGCTTCGGTTTCGGCTTCAAGAGTTTCGGTGTTCAGTACGCCTTCGTGGAAGAACCGCAAGCGTTCTTGAATGAGAACCACCGCATCTCATTAAACTTCTATTTTCAGGAGTGCAATGAGCTGCGAAGTGCTATGGGCACCTTGAAGCGTGAGCGCCAAGCTGATGCCATGATGTCCAAGCAGGATGGACCGAAAGAATTTATCCATCGCTACATCTTTGAGGGCAATCCCTCGCTCAAGCTCAGTCTCGAACTGCTGCGCCCAGAGCAAAAAGATTCCATCGAAGCTGTGTGGATGGAGACCGGCGGTGTCGTCAGCTTCCCGGGTATTAACTTCGCCACGGGTTCTGCTGAAATCACCGACGAGTTTGCGCGCGTATTGGATGGCGCGGCCAAGCTGATCAACGAGCATCCGGAAATCCAGCTGCTTGAGGTTCAGGGCCACACTGACAATACCGGATCGGACGCAATCAATAATCCGCTGTCTCAGGCTCGCGCGGACGCTGTTCGCAACTACCTGATTTCGCGTGGTGTGGATCCCAGCCGTCTGGTCGCCAAGGGTTATGGTTCAACCAAGCCTGTGGCCAGCAATGCTAACGAGCAGGGCCGGTATCAAAACCGCCGCATCGACCTCGTTCGCGTTCGATAGTCTGTCACTTGTTTGATTTTGCGTCGAGGAGTGCCGCGGAGAGTATCCGCCACTCCTCGACTCACTCCATGAGCTACCGCTCAACTAAAGTGAGATTGCCATGAAGAGAATTGGATATGTTTTAGTCGCGGCCGTGATGGTCTTGGCGGTCTACGCCTTATCCCTGGCCCAATTAGAATCCAAGAACACTGCCGCAAAATACCTGCTGCGCGTCATGGACGGACCGGGAGTCCGCGCTTACTACGGCTCGGCCGTGGAGGGCGCGTATGCTTGGACCGGTGGAAATGCGCTGTTCGCAGTTTCCTTCACGGGTGAGAATTCCGGCCCTGTCGCAAGGGGAGAGGTACTCTTCTACGATGGCTTGCTGGCCGACACGCCCGCTCTGACCATTCGCGCGAAAGAGGAAGGCGATCTGTTCGGAAGCTCCATGTCCACCGGAGATTTCAATGGCGACGGCACACCCGACTTAGCGATTGCCGCTGAAGGCGGACAGGGCACCGGAGCGAAGCCCGCAGGCAAGGTCTATCTCTATTTGGGTGGATCAAGCTTCGGCAGCACCGGTACGGTCGTAACCGCAGGGGAAAGCGGGGATTCCTTCGGCCGCTCCATGAGCTTGATGCATGATGTCAACGGCGACGAATATGCCGACCTGGTAGTCGGAGCACCCCATTCTGCCAAGAACGGTGCCACGTCTGGCCGGGTCTATGTCTATTTCGGTAATGCCGAAGGTACGGCCAAAAGCCCCAGCCTTGAGTTTAAGCTCGGCACCCTCAATGACCTGTTTGGCTCGGCGGTCTCCGCCGGCGATGTTACGGGTGACGGGCAAGCAGACATTGTGATCAGCGCGCCACACTATGGCTCAGAAGCTACTTACAGCGGCGCAGTATATGTTTTTGCTGGCGGAAAGAGCTTAAGTGCTACGAAGTATACCAAGCTCTTCAAGGGCGAGCTTTCCAGCTTTCAGGACCAATTTGGCTGGTCCACGGCCATTGTGCCGGATGTAAACAGCGACGGAGTGGCGGATATTGTTGTAGGCGCGCCTCAGTTTACAAGCGGCGGTAGGCAATTAGGCAAGGTTTACTTATACAATGGCGGAGCCACAATGTCTGATGGCCCCTCGGCTACTTTCACAGGATCAGCTGAAGCGGGTCGCTTCGGGGAACGGGTCTATGCCATTGGGGACATAAATAAGGACAATAAAGGCGATTGGGCTGTACAAGCCTCAAGTGCCAATCAAAGCCGCGGAGTCGTCCATTTCTTCTATGGGGGCTGGGAGAATGATTTCTACCAGTTCTCCGGTGAAAGCATCGGAGATGCGGCTGGAAACAGTGTGGCGTCCTTCGGCGACTTAGACGGCAATGGCGCGATGGATCTGGCCGTAGGCGCCCGCTGGTGGGATCACGAAGACGCCGAAAATATGGGCCGAGTATACCTCCTAAGCATTCAATAGCGGGTTCCAAATTTGCCGGCGCGCAGGGTCACCCTCGTTGCCGAAATCGTGTATTTTTCGTGGGCGGTCAGAAATGACCGCCTATGTTATTCTTACACTGATTTACCACATTCTTATTCGTAAATTGCGGTATAACAATTGCGAAACATCAAAAAGGGGGGTCTATCGAGGGCCCCGTTTTCGTTGCTTTTCAGCCCACTTGTTCGTATATTTAGAGTCACCGATTCCGGGAAGGATAAAAAGAACTTTATGATTCTGAAAGAGTTAAAGAAGAAGGCACAAGACGGTTCACTGCGCGTTGGCGTTGTGGGCCTGGGTTATGTCGGACTTCCGCTCGCCGTCCAGTTTGCCTTGAAGGGAATCAGTGTCACGGGTATTGACATAACCCAAGACAAAGTAGACCGCATCAATCGCGGCGAAAACTATATACTTGACGTCAACTCAAAGGAGCTTGCCGATGCGGTCAAAGCCGGCAAACTCAAAGCGACAACTGATTACTCCGTCATTCGGGATTTGGACGCGATTTCAATTTGTGTCCCGACACCGTTGCGCAAAACCGGCGATCCGGATATCTCTTACATCATCGCGGCGCGTGACGAGATTCTGAAACACGCGCATCCGGGATTGTTGATTGTACTCGAAAGCACGACCTATCCCGGCACGACCGATGAACTGATGGTGCCCGCCTTCGAAGAAAAAGGTTTGAAAGTCGGCCAGGATGTGTTCATTGCATTTTCGCCGGAGCGGGTTGATCCGGGTAACGAAAGTTACGGCACATATAACACTCCCAAAGTCCTTGGCGGCACGACGCCTGAGTGTTTGGACGCCGCGCAAACAGTTTACGGATTAGTGATTCAAACGCTCGTGCCCGTTTCGAGTACGCAAGCGGCTGAATTGGTCAAACTGCTCGAAAACACATTTCGCTCGATTAATATCGGTTTGGTTAACGAGCTTGCCATCATGTGCGAGATTCTTGGTGTGGACGTTTGGGAAGTCATCAAAGCCGCATCCACCAAGCCGTTCGGATTCATGCCGTTCTATCCCGGACCCGGTTTAGGCGGACACTGCATTCCCATAGATCCGATTTACTTGTCGTGGAAACTCAAGACGCTGAAATACCGCGCGCGCTTTATTGAGTTGGCCGACGACGTCAACACCAAGATGCCGAATTACGTTACTCAGCGTGTCGCTGACGCTCTGAATGACAAAGGCAAAGCGGTGAAGGGCTCTAAGATTCTGATCATGGGAGTAGCCTACAAACGCGACATTGATGACTCGCGCGAATCTCCGTCGTTGGATATTATCGAATTGCTGACGAAGCGCGGTGCCACCGTGGACTATCACGATCCGTATATTCCGCAAGTGGCTACGGCGAACTATCAGCATAAGTCCGTTCCGTTCAACGCGAAGAGTGTCGCCAAGTATGATGCGGCTGTAATCTGTACAGACCACAAGTCTATTGACTATTCTGTGCTGGCCGAAAAGTGTGCGCTCGTCTTCGATGCGCGCAACGCGATGGCCGGATTTGGCAAGCGTGACAATGTGGTGAAGTTGTAGGCATTGAACTCGCTCGCCGCAATCATTGAATTGCTGCGTCCGTCGCAGTGGTCGAAAAACCTCATCCTCTTCGCGGCGGTGCTCTTTTCGCCTGCCCGCGTCGTGCTCGAATCTCCGCAAGTTATCGGGCAGGCGCTGCAAGGATTTGTCGCGTTCTGTTTGTTGTCGTCCGCAGTTTATGCCTTGAATGATCTGCTCGATCTGAAAGCGGATCGTGAACACCCGAAAAAGAAATCACGGCCGCTTCCGTCCGGACGAGTCTCCGTTGGCATGGCCGCAAGCTTGTCCGTGCTGCTCGGTACAATCGGAGTTGTCTGGGCGTTTGCGATTGATTATTATTTCGGTCTCGTTGGCGTTGTCTACGTGGCGGTGAATCTGGCCTACTCCCTTGGGCTTAAGCAAGTGGTTATCCTCGATGTGTTGCTGCTGTCGATGGGATTTGTTCTCAGAGCTGTCGGCGGGGTGGCCGTCATTCGCACGATGTTGCCCGATGTCTATTTGTCCTATTGGTTGATTCTCTGTGCTTTCCTGTTGTCACTGTTTCTTGCACTTGCCAAACGGCGGCATGAGATTGCGCTGCTGGGCGACAACGCCGTCAGCCATCGTGCAAGTTTAGCTGACTACAGTCTGACCTTCATTGATCAAATGCTCTCGGCGCTCGCCGCTGCGACGCTCGTAGCCTACAGCCTTTACACTATCTCCGACGACACCGTGGCCCGCTATGGCACACGCGCGCTGTTTTGGACTCTGCCGTTCGTGGTGTATGGTCTGTTCCGTTACCTGTACCTGATCTACAACAGAGGTGAGGGGGGAGATCCCACCAAACTTCTGCTCAAAGATCGTGCAACCTTAATCAACGTAGCGATGTGGGCAATCACCACCGCCGGTATCGTCTATCTGACTTGAGATGAAGGCCAGTATTTTGAAACGATTACTTTCAGCCAGTCTATCTATTCTTCTGTCTTTGGTCGTCTCGTCCTGTAAACAGACCGACGATCAAAAGAGTGGTGTGGTGGCCAGAATTATCGCGCAAGACGGCAATGTTAGCGGCGCTGTCGCCAAGTTGTATTTAGCGCCTGACGTTACTGCGGATGCTTCGGTGTGGTCCGTTACCAGCAGGCAAACCCAAGTCGGATTCAGGTACAATGTCGCGGTCGCCTTCGATCACAGAATGGCCAATCCCGTCTTGACCGATACCGCCAATGCTGATGGCGAGATTCAATTTGAAAACGTTGTCGCTGGCAACTATGTGATCGTCGCGGAAAAACCGGGTCACGGCTGGTCAGTCCCGCGCGAAGTGAGCACGACTGGTGGAGATATTGACTTGGGTGAGTTAAGACTGCCCAATGTAATCACCTATGGTGAGTTTGATTATTTTATTGAAGAGAATACGACTTGGAGATCTGGGGATCACCACGTCATCTACAATAATTTGAATGTTGAGCCGGGTGTGACGTTGACAATTGAGCCGGGAGCCGTTGTACTTCTGCGCGGCAACAAATCTTTGAAGATTGAAGGCAATTTGATTTGCCGGGGCACTCCCGACAACTTCATCCGCTTCGCAGCCGCGGATGTGATCAATCGCGACCCGGACGAATGGCAAGCGTTGAAACTCGAAAACCCCGATGACATACCGGACATTGCTTACGTGTCTTTCCGGGATGGATCCACCGCTCTCGATCTCGAAACCAGTGGCGGCGTGGTCGAGTACTGCTATTTCTTCCGGTTTTCCGGTGAAGGAGTCTTGGCACGATTCGGCCCGCCGATCGTTAGACGCTGTGTTTTCAGCCGGGTTGGAAACGGCATTCGCAACGCGGCGTCAACGGGGATTCTATGCGAGAACAATGTCTTTCAAACCTGCGATCCCTTCGCCATCACCCTCTACAATACCACCGATGGCGAAGTGTATTGCAACTGGTTTCGTGACTGCGGCGGCTCGGATACGAGCGGCAGCGGCACGCGTGGTGTGATAAAGCTCGACCTCGTTAGACGCACCGAGTTTCACAACAACTTTTTTGAAACGTCCTGGTTTGCCTTCCAAGTTGGATCACACGTGGATTCGACTACCGAAATTCATCACAACGAATTCACGCGCATGAATACCGTCGTAAATATCGGAGTTACGGAAGATCAGCGCGGGCCGTCCAATCCCAAACTGAACTATAACTGCTTTTCGACAATTGATCGGTTCATTCTGGATATCAATTGCAATCAGCATAACTATCGCAACGTGGATGCAACGAACAATTGGTGGGGAACGACAAGTCTCAACCAGATTCATGAGCGTTATATTCATGACCGGCAGGACGACGGCACGTGTCCGCTCGCGGAAATCTCTCCGATCATGACGTCATGTAACGAAATCCAGCAGCAAACGGGCGTCCGTGCGGGAATCTGTCAATAAGTTTTGCAATACGTCGGTAAAGACATCGTCACTCGCGGCGCGCTGCTGCATCTGAATCGCGACATCGCGTGGAAAAAGCTGCGCTCGCGTGCCAAACAAGGCATCCGCAAGGCGCAGAACGCGGGTATTCGCGTAGTCGAGAGTCGTGATCTGACCTTGATGGCGAAGCTCTGGTATGATCCAGAGACTCTGACCACCTCGCTTGAGCAAGAGCAAAAGCTCTATCTTGCTTACGTCGGTGAAGAACTCGTCGGTGGTATCATCGTCACACCCGTTACGCCGAATACTCTCTTCTATCATTACGGCGGCACAAACGAACTCGGCCGTGAAATCGAGGCCAATTCTTATCTCTTCTGGCATGTGGTCGGAGAATTTAACGACAGCGACTTTGAGTTCCTTGACGTCGGTGTGAGTTTTCGCAACGAACTCCAGCACTATTTTCAAAAATACTGCACACAGTCTTATCCGATTCTGTTTCGTTCGCCGCCCGATGAAGCAAAGCCGCGCATTCGACTGGAGCCTTTCGGAGGCGACGATCTTGACGCTCCGGAAGAGCAGGTGATCGCTATCAACACCGAGCTTGCGGAATTCTTTGATGCCGAGTTTACCTACATGCCGTCCTGGACTTTCGCGCTGCAATCTGCGATTCGCGCTGCGAATGTCCAGAAGGGCCGCACGATAGGAGTCTGGTGCTCACTTGGTGAACACTCGTATGTCGATCACTTGCGCGAGTTGTTCGGCGATCAATGGACGTTTGTCGCAAGACCGGATACCTGCGATGCGCGTATCGCTTCTCATCGCTGGGGTTACGTGTGCCGCGAAACTGAACAGCTCAGCCTGTTGAGTGAACCGTTGATTGAAGATTGCCGCGATCTTCTTTTGACAGCGAATGATAAGTCTCTTTGCGGTAGTCTTGGAAAATATTCCGTGTTCGATTTTTCCCGATGGCTCTCGCTGCCTTTTGGAGCAGTGCTGGTGGGCGAGTATTTTTCGGACAAAGTAGTCTGGGATAAATTTCATTGCCTAGACGTGACTAAACGCAATCGTGTCCGCGAGGGATTGCAGATTCACTGGCGCAAGCGAAGCAGTAATCTTGCCGGTCGCGTGATGAATATAGAGTCACTCGCCGCGTTGTTTGACTTGACAGGCATGCATGGCAGTCTCCTTGATCAAGCCGCGCCGCTGTGTTACGTGTTCCGCTCACAAGAGCCCTACACCGTGCGTGCGATTCATGATCGCCTGCTGACCTTCGGAGTGACTTCGGAATTTGATGAACAAGAGGCGCTGCTTGCATTGCCCTGCCACCCTCGCTTAGGCCGAGGTCAACTCGACTACATGTTCGCGGCGATTCGCGGCATGATCAATCCTTGCTACACCTACGTCCGGCCTGATCCGGCAAAGATTTCTTAGATATGTCCTCTCGTTACCTCGTCACCGGCGGCGCTGGCTTCATCGGCTCAAGTATCGTGGAAGAATTGCTCAAGCGAGGTCAGCGTGTGCGTGTGTTCGATAATCTCTCTACGGGCAAATGGGAGAATCTCAAGCCCTTCATGTCCGACATCGAGTTTGTCGAAAGTGATTTGCGTGACGAAGCCGCGATCCGCAAGGCAACGCAAGGCTGCGAGTACGTGCTGCATCAAGGCGCGCTGGGAAGTGTCCCGAGATCTATTGAAGATCCTGTGACGACAAATGAAGTTAACATTCGCGGAACTTTGAACGCGCTAATGGCGGCACGCGATGCGGGCGTCAAGAGATTCGTCGCCGCGTCAAGTTCATCCGTGTACGGTAACACTCCGGTTTTGCCCAAAGTGGAAACAATGACGATGCTGCCGCGTTCACCGTATGCCGTTAGTAAACTTGCGACGGAAAAATATTGTCAGGCGTTTCACGCAGTCTATGGTTTGGAAACTATCGCCCTGCGCTATTTTAATATTTTCGGGCCGCGTCAGGATCCCGAGTCGCAGTACGCCGCGGTCGTTCCGCTCTTCATCACTCGCGCGATGCGAGGTGTGCCACCCATCGTGCATGGAGACGGATTACAGTCCCGTGACTTTACGTTTATCGACAATGCGGTCAGCGCGAATTTGCTCGCGTGCGATGCTCCGGCAGAGAAAGTCGCGGGTGAGTTTTTTAACGTCGCTTGTGGTTCCCGTTATTCCTTGCTCGACATCCTGAAAGTGATCTCGGATGCGATGGGTATGAGTATTTCTCCGCAACATGAGCTAACGCGCGCGGGAGACGTCCGCGATTCGTTGGCAGACATCAACAAAATACAATTGGCCATGGACTACAAGGTGCTGGTTCCCATGGAAGACGGATTACGCCGCACCGTTGAATATTTTACTCGAGTATCAGCATGAGCGTCGGAATGTTGAATCTGCAAGAACAGTTTAAGCAGATACGTGACGAGGTCCTTCAAGAAGTGACCGATATTTTTGATACACAAAGTTTCATCTTGGGCAAGCGCGTAAAGGCATTTGAAGAAGCTATGGCCAAGCTGTCGGGTATGAAACACGGAATCGGAGTTTCATCCGGCACGGACGCATTGTTGCTCTCCGTGATGGCGCTGAAACCAAAGGCCGGTGATGAGATCATCACGACACCCTACACATTTTTTGCGACGGTCAGTTCAATCGTCCGGGCCGGGGCAAAACCTGTATTCGTTGACGTGGACGAAGCGACGTTTAACGCGCGTGCAGACCTTCTGGAGTCAGTGATCACTGATAAAACCCGCGCCTTGATGCCTGTGCACCTGTTCGGCCAAATGGTTGATCCGGTCGCGTGGATGGCCGTGGCAAAGAAGTATAATCTGCGAATCATTGAAGATGCAGCTCAAGCCATCGGCGCGAAATTCGGGGATACCATGGCGGGCGGATTCGGTGACTTGAGCTGCTTCTCGTTTTATCCAACCAAAAACCTCGGCGGCGCAGGAGACGGCGGCATGGTCTTGGCCAATGACGATGATCTTGCTCATGACGTGCGCATCAATCGTGTGCACGGTGGCAAGGATCGCTATTTTCACGATCAAATCGGAATTTGCGGCAGACTCGATGAATTGCAAGCTGCTGTACTGCTTGTTAAATTGAAGCATCTCACCGTTTGGAATGACCGCCGCCGCGAACTTGCCGAAATGTACAACGAGGGACTTCAAGATACACCCGTGATCTGTCCGATTGAAGTGCCCGGCGCGTGGCATACCTACCATCAATACTGTCTGCGCGCGCCTCGGCGCGATGCATTGATGGAGCACCTGAAGTCAAAAAGTATCGGCAACATGATTTACTACCCGGTACCCTTGCATTTGCAAAAGTGTTTTGAGTTCTTAGGTTATCGCGAAGGCGACTTCCCTGTGGCTGAAAGATTGGCCAAGGAGTCCGTAGCGTTACCGATGTCTGCCGAGTTAACCTACGGCGAAGTCACCGCCGTTTGCGACGCGGTTCGCGAATTCTATGGCAACAGCGGAGCCTGATGGCTCTCATGAATAGATATTGATTGTGTGAACAAGATATGGCGCGAAGCTTAGAAAGAAATATCTGGCTGAGGATCTTTCATTTGTCGAAAGATCTGCTGATGACTGTCGTGTCGTTCGTGCTCGCTTTCGCGCTCCGCACGGAGATTCGTACGTTCTATTTCTTTGGCAGCGCACAGTCCGTACATAACTTCTATGAAGTCGGTATTTTGATCATCCTGATCTGGTGGCTCCTGCTCGATATGCAACGGTCACATGATCAACTGGCACCGGCGTCTGTTTGGAATGACTTCAAACTCGCCGCACGTACCGCCGTCATCGGGACCGCTTGCTTGTTTGCCGCCGCTTACCTGTTGCGCATAGAATTGCCGTCGCGTTCGACGGTCGCGCTCTTTACGATTATCAACACGCTGTTGCTGACCGTAAATCGTGTCTTCTTCCGTAGCCTGCTTGAATACATGCAGAGTGGAGGAGGATTAAACAAACGCATTCTGGTTATCGGTTCTGTTGAAAAGGCCATGCGTTTCGTCAAGACCCTTTCAGAGCATCCCGGCTGGCCGATTCATCTGATAGGCTTCGTGGATACGGACAGAAGAAACGGAGCGGGTCTGCCGCCGGAGATAGCTTGTCTCGGAGGACCCGACGACCTGACGGCAATCCTGCATAAATACACGATTGACGAAGTGGTCTTCACCGTGCCGACGCGGCAAATTGCCGAATGTACCGACATGTTGGCGCTCTGTGAGCAGGAAGGTGTGCGCGCGGTGATTCTATCGAATTGGTTTTCGAGTCTTGTCGCACACGTGTCCACGGATATTCAATACGATCAGCCTGTGCTGATTTACACATCCATGCGTCACAAAGAGTGGCAGATCCTCGTGAAACGCCTCTTTGATATTTTCTTCTCAAGCCTGTTAATTGTGTTGCTATTCCCGCTGATGGCGGTCATTATGATTGGCATCAAGTTGACGGATCGCGGTCCTATTTTCTATCGGTGGAAAGTGGTGGGCTTCAACAAAGAGAATTTCACAGGGTATAAATTCCGCACGATGGTCATTGATGCCGACAAGCTTAAGGCTCAGTTGGAAGGTCAAAACGAGATGAAGGGCGTGGTCTTTAAGATAAAGAATGATCCACGCATCACGCCCATCGGCGCACTCCTGCGCAAATTCAGTCTCGACGAATTGCCGCAGTTGTGGAGCGTCTTGAAAGGCGACATGTCTATCGTCGGGCCGCGACCACCGTTGGAAACCGAGTTGCCGCGTTTTGACAGCTGGCACAGGCGTAAACTTTCCGTGAAGCCCGGCCTGACTTGTCTATGGCAAATTTCCGGGCGGAGCGGTATCACGGATTTTGACGAGTGGGTGAAACTCGATTTAGCCTACATTGATAACTGGACGTTGTGGCTCGATTTTAAGATTCTAATGAAGACGATTCCCGCGGTGCTATTGGGCCGAGGAGCACATTAACTGAAGGATTCTTTTTGCGCGTATTAGTCACCGGCGGAGCCGGATTTATTGGATCGCACACGACCGACGAGCTGCTGAGACGCGGCTACGACGTCACGATTCTTGATAGCCTTGAAAAACCGGTGCACATGAAAGGTAAACCGGACTATATTCCCGCTAAAGTAAGATTTATCGAAGGCGACGTACGCGACCGTGAAAAGATGCTGGAAGCTCTTGAGGGAGTCGAAGCCGTTTTTCACTTTGCGGCCTATCAGGATTATCTGCCTGACTTTTCGAAATTCTTCTGGGTAAACAGTGTCGGCACGGCGCTGATTTACGAACTCATCGTCGAGAGAAATCTGCCCGTCAAGAAAGTCGTTGTCGCTTCGTCGCAAGCAGTCGCCGGCGAGGGCCGCTATGCCGCCGAAGACGGAACGCTGTATCATCCTGAGTTACGACCCGTATCGCAGCTTGACGATGGGCAGTGGGACTTCCTCGATCCGCGCTCGAAAAAAATTCTGCAATGGCAGCCGACGCCCGAAACAGACGCTAAGCCGCTAAACCAGTACGCGCTTTCCAAGTACTCGCAGGAACTGATGACTCTCGCTTTCGGCAAGCGTTACGACATTCCGTCCGTGGCCATGCGCTTCTCGATCGTTCAAGGGCCTCGCCAAAGTTTTTACAACAACTATTCAGGCGCGTGTAGAATCTTTTCCTTGAGCTATTTCTTTAACCGTGCGCCGCTGATCTACGAAGACGGCCAACAGGTGCGGGATTTCGTGAATATTCATGATGTTGTACAGGCGAACATGAAAGCCTTGGAGGACGATCGTGCGAATTACGAGATGCTCAATGTCGGCGGCGGAAAGCAGTACACCGTCACGGAATTTTGTTCCATTGTCGCAAAAGTTTTCGGCAAAGAAGAACTTGCGCCGCGCATTCCCGGCCTGTATCGCTTCGGAGATACCCGCCACATCATTTCAGACGTCACAAAATTGAAAGCGCTCGGGTGGAGCCCGACGCGAACTGCTGAAGATTCAGTCCGCGAGTATCGCACGTACCTCGAGCAGCAAACGGACATTGACGATATTATGGATTTCGCCGAACAGCGAATGCAAAACTTGAATGTTGTAAGACCGTCAAAGGGAGCGACTGCATAATATGCGAGTACTTGTAACAGGCGGAGCTGGCTTTATCGGGTCGCATGTGGCCGATGCTTTTCTTGCGGCGGGACATGAAGTCGCCGTACTTGATAACTTGAGTACGGGTTTTCGTCACAATGTCCCGAGTGCCGCGACATTTTTCGAAGTTGATATTCGTGATGCGTCCGCTGTAGACAAAGTCATCAGCGCGTTCCGGCCCGACATCATTGATCATCACGCCGCACAGATGGACGTGCGAAAGTCGTTGCTTGATCCCGTGTTTGACGCCGAGTCGAATATCATCGGCTCAATCAATCTGATCGCGTCGGCACAAAAGCATGACGTCAACAAGTTCATTTATATTTCGACCGGCGGCGCAGTCTACGGCGAGCCGAATAACCTGCCCGTCACGGAGCAGCATCCTATTCGTCCTGAATGCGCCTACGGGATATCCAAGCACACGGTCGAGCACTATCTCGAACTTTATCGAATCCTGTACGGATTTCGTTACACCGTACTCCGCTATCCAAATGTCTTCGGGCCGCGCCAAAACCCTCACGGTGAAGCTGGTGTGATTGCGATTTTTGCGGGACTTCTGTTGGACGGAAAGACGCCCACGATTTACGGCGACGGTGAACAGTTGCGCGACTACGTCTATGTGTCCGATTGCGCTCGTGCGAACGTACTCGCGCTTGAGTCCGGCGACGGAGAAATCTTGAACATCGGATCGGGTGTCGGCACATCGGTCAACACACTGTTCAAAGAGCTTGCGAGCCTTGCGGAATTCAAATACGAGGCGATCTATGCTCCGCCTCGCACCGGAGAAATTCGCGCGGTGTATCTTGATGCGACACGTGCGACAAATATTCTCAAATGGCAAATTGAAGTCAGCCTGTCCGACGGGATGCGCAAAACCTGGGACTGGTGCCGAGCTGAACGCGAAAAGAGTTTGACGACCGCGTGAAAGCAATCGTACTCGCGGCGGGTGTCGGCAGCAGACTTGGCGAGTTGACGCGTGATAAACCGAAATGTATGTTACCGATTGCGGGCAGACCGCTGCTCGACTACTGGTGCGAGACTTTGGCAAATGCCAGGGTATCTGAAGTTTACATTAACACGCATCATCACGCGGAACAAGTACGGAAGTATATCGCCCAGAAACCGCACGGCATTTCATTTACTGAGGGCTACGAGAGCACACTGCTGGGCAGCGCCGGAACATTGCGCGCCGCCCACGACTTCGTAAGTGCGGAAGAGAGCTTCTTCATCATCTACGCGGATAACTATGTCGAGCTCAATCTGAACAGGCTGAAAACCTTTTACGATTTGAGCGGGCAACCGCCTCTGGTTCTCGTAGCTTATCCTACTCAAGAGCCGACTCGCTGCGGTATTTTAGAAATGGAACCGGACGGAAGGGTGATTAGTTTTGAAGAGAAACCCACTCATCCCAAATCAAGTTTTGCGAATTCCGGTATTCACGTCGCGACGCCTGAATTGTACCAATGGGTGCCGCGTTCGCTTCCCGCAGATATCGGTTTTCAAGTGCTGCCGCAGCTTGTTGGAAAGATGTATGCCTACGTGACGAACGAATTTATTCAGGACATCGGAACTCCCGACGCCTACGCCGCAGTTTGCGCGCGCAGGGAACGCGGTAAATAGCATGGTCATAACTCAGACTCCATTACGACTCAGCTTCGCCGGCGGCGGCAGCGACTTACCCGACTTCTACACAAAGGGTGCGGGACAGGTCATTTCAACTGCCATAGACAAGTACATCTTTGTAATCATCAAGGAACGGTTCGACGACAAAATTGTTTTGAACTACTCCAGAAATGAAACCGTTGACGACATCAGTGAAATCAAACACGAGTTGATTCGCGCGTCCATGGAGATGACCGGACTAGGCAATGGCGTTGAAATCTCAACACTCGCCGATATTCCCTCAGAAGGCAGCGGTTTGGGCTCATCGTCATCACTCGTCGTTGGCCTGTTGAACGCGATGTATTCATATCTGGGTCGGCAAGTGACAGCCGAGCAACTCGCTCAGGAAGCCTGCGAAATTGAGATCGTTCGCTGCGCTCGCCCAATCGGCAAGCAGGATCAATACATAGCAGCCTTCGGCGGACTTCGCAGATTTACTTTTAATCCCGACGAATCCGTTTCCAATAGTGAGGTTGATTTGCCCGCACAAGCTTTGCGGTTGTTTGGAAGCCACTTGATGTTGTTCTACACGAACCGCACACGCAAGTCTGCGGAGATATTGAAAGAACAAAAATCCAAAACTTCGATGAAGCGCGAAATTCTCGAAGCGATGATGCCGCTTGTAGAGCGCATTGAGGCTGCACTGTCCATCATGGATTTCGAGCAAGTAGGCCGCCTGCTTCATGCCGGTTGGGAACTGAAAAAGAAGATGGCTGATAAAATTTCTGACGACGGCATTGACGATATGTACAATCGCGCCATCAAAGCTGGTGCCATCGGAGGAAAAATTGCCGGCGCAGGAGGCGGAGGTTTCTTGCTGCTCTATGTGCAGCCGACCTATCAAGACGCTGTTCGCGCCGCGTTAGGCGAGCTGTTCGAATTGCCCTTCATGCCCGAGCGTGACGGCAGCAAAATTATCTTCAACATCAAGAGATATCCGTTCAAATGATCCCCGGTAAAGCGTCGCACATCAAATCGTATCTCGACCGGTTGGTTGCCGTTCTCGACAGCGTGCGAGTCGAAGATGTGGTAAAACTGATTACAATCATCGAAGATGCGTATGCGCGTGATGCCGCGATCTACGTCTGCGGTAACGGCGGATCATGGAGCACCGCGTCGCACTGGGTGTGCGATTTTTCCAAAGGCGCAGGCGTTCCCGGCAAACGGCGCGTGCGAATGTTTGCGCCCGGTGACAATGTCCCCATGTTGACCGCGCACGGCAACGACGTCGGCTATGATGCAATTTTCTCTGAGCCGCTGAGAGTCTACGCTAAGCCTGGCGACGTTGTGATTCTAATCACCGCGTCCGGTAACTCGCCGAACATCCTGGAAGCTGCGCGCGTCGCCAAAGAGATGCAAACAATTGTGGTCGGCCTGATCGGTTTCGGTGGAGGAAAACTTGCCGCCATGACCAATCACAATGTTATTGTCGAGTCTCACGAATACGGCCCAGTTGAAGATTTGCACCTTGTGCTAAATCACATTATCAGTACCTATATGAAGGAGCACATCGCAAAGCAGTGATGGCTCCACTCTATTTCTCCTCACCTTTGTACTACTCATGAAAGTTACAGTTATCGGGACCGGTTACGTTGGTCTGGTCACTGGCACGTGCCTAGCCGAATCAGGCAACACGGTCGCCTGCGTGGATACGGATCCGCGCAAAATTGAAATGCTGAATAAAGGCGTTGTCCCGATTTATGAGCCGGGTCTGAAAGAATACCTTGATCGCAATGTCGCGCAAGGAAGATTAAGCTTTACGACGGATCTTTATTCCGTGATGGATGATTCGGAAGTGCTGATGATTGCAGTCGGCACACCGCCGGGTGAAGACGGATCCGCAGACTTACGCTATGTGCTGCAAGTCGCGGAGTCTATCGGCAAGCGGTTGAACAGCTATAAAGTAATTGTCAACAAATCTACCGTGCCCGTCGGTTCCGGTGATTTGGTGCGCGAATGCATCGCCAAGCACACGACGACGGAGTTTGACGTCGTGTCAAATCCTGAGTTTCTTAAAGAGGGCGATGCGATAAATGATTTCATGAAGCCGGATCGCATCGTGATCGGGGTCTCCAGCCAGCGCGCCGAAGACATCATGAAGCGGCTCTATGCACCCTTCCATCGTACGGGACACCGCGTGGTCACGATGGACGTGCGCTCGGCGGAGATGACAAAGTACGCGGCGAACGCGATGCTCGCGACCAAGATTACGTTCATGAATGAAATTGCGAATCTGTGTGAAGAGTGCGGCGCGGACATTAACCATGTGCGATTTGGAATCGGTTCAGACAAACGCATCGGCCCGCACTTCTTGTTTGCGGGTATCGGTTACGGCGGATCGTGTTTTCCAAAAGACGTCTCGGCATTGACAAAAATCGCGAAGCAGTACGGCAAAGAGTTAAAAATCCTCGAGGCCGTCGAAGAAGTGAACGTAGCACAGCGCACGCGATTGGTTGACAAGGTCGTTAAACATTTCGGCGAAGATTTGACGGGCCTTAAGCTCGCGGTCTGGGGACTCGCCTTCAAGCCGCGCACGGACGACATGCGGGAAGCTCCGTCTGTTTACACGATTGAGATGCTGTATGATCGCGGAGCGAAACTTTGCGTGTACGATCCGCAGGCCATGGATAACGCGCGCCCATTACTGGGTGACAAAGCGCATTTTCACGATGACTATTACACGTTGCTGAAGGACGCTGACGCGCTTTTGATCTGCACCGAGTGGCAGGAATTCCGCGAGCCTGACTTCGTGCGCATCAAATCCCTGTTGAAACGACCAGTAATTTTCGACGGACGAAATCTTTTTGAGCCGACGCATATGCGTGAAATTGGTTTTGAGTATTTCGGCATTGGCCGCAACTAAGCTACTATTCGTTTCGCTCGTCTTGCTGCTGCTGTCCTGTGCAAGGATGGCCGTGCCGCCCGGCGGGCCCGAAGATAAAGTCCAGCCGGAAGTTTTGTCCTCAAGCCCTGAGCAAGGCAGCATTAACGTTCCGCTCGAGACGGATGTGACGATAGAGTTCTCTGAATTCGTCAATTGCCCGTCTGTCGAAGCCTCGCTCTATCTCTCGCCCGAACCGGGTCGGCGATTGCGCTACCGCTGGTCGGGACGCAAATTGACGCTGGACTATCTTGATCCATTGCCTGAACAACGCACGATTGTCGTGACCGTCGGAGCGTTGGCAAAAGACCTGCAAGGCAACACGCTCGAAAATAGCTTCACGATTGCGTTCAGCACGGGTGATCACATTGATCGCGGTGAAATCAGTGGTATCGCGGCACTGCCCGAAGGTGTGCGCTCTCTGACGATAACCGCATATATCGTGACGGATTCTATTCCGAACCCGATGACGGACGCGCCCGACTATCGCATGCAAACCAAAGCGGACGGCTCCTTTCAATTGAGTTATCTTTCGCCCGGCAAGTATCGCCTGTTTGCCTTGGATGATCGTAACCTGGACGGACTTTGGTCACCTGCCGCGGAATGGATCGGCACCGCTTCACAAGACGTGCGTGTTGATGAGGGATTGAAACCGTATTTGACGTTCTCTCCGACACTGCAAGATACCACACCGTTTTCAATTTTGCGCGCGCGACAACTGGACAAGAAAACCATCAGTACGCGCTTCAGCCGCGACGCTTTCCCGGATCAACTCAGCATTGCGGATCAGTCAGGCGCGCAAGTCATCATTCACTCCGCCGCGGATACAACGGCATCTGCAAGCTGGTTGCTCTTTATTGAAAAGCAACTCAGCGGAGACAGCGCGGAATTGGTTATCGAGTTAGGCGATTCGTCGTTCGCGACAAAGTTTGCCGTGCAATCGCGCCCGGATACCGCACACCCGGCCATCGCTCGAACGATTCCCCAGAATCGCTCGCGCAGTCGCTTCCCGCAAGACAGCATGTCTGTCGTGTTCAGTGAACCTATCACGTACAAACCCAATAGCGACACGTTGCTTGTTCAGTTGCGCGAAGACACAACTGAGTTGACTGCGCGAGTCGTGCAAACAGATGCCGTGACCGTTACCGTTTACCCGGAAGAGCCAACACGCGCAGGAGTCAATTACTCGCTTAAGATTCCAAATTCTTTCATTACGGATCGTTCTGATAACATCTGGCGGGATTCGTTGTGGACGATGACGTGGTACAATTATCCTGCGGACTCTCTCGGAACCATAAACGGCTTGATTCGCACCTCAGAGACGGGCCCGTGGCTGGTGGAACTATATCTTGTTCGTGGCACGGAACCCGAGCAGACAGTGTTTACGACCTCGTCCTTTGAGTTTTCAGGCTTCCCCGCAGGCGACTATCGCCTGCGTGTGATTCGCGACGTCAACGCAAATCAGAAGTTTGATCAAGGACAACTTCAGCCTTTCGAGTTCTCAGAACCATTTGAATGGCATCCCGATACAATTTCTGTCCGTCCGCGCTGGACGGAGGAGATTGATTTTCTTTGGACCATAGCAGCTCAACCATAAAATGCTTCACGCAATTATCATGGCCGGCGGAGTCGGCGCGCGCTTCTGGCCGCTGTCTCGCCGCAACCGGCCGAAACAATTGATTGATCTCTTAGGCGAAGGCACGATGATCGAGCAAACGATCGCGCGCCTCGATGGATTGGTCGAGAAAGATCACATCTGGATTGTCACAAACGCCGAGCAGGCAGAGATGATTCAGCAGCTGATACCAAGCCTTGACAAAGCGCGATTTATTATTGAGCCGCTGGGCCGCAATACTGCGCCGGCGATTGGTTTGGCTGCTGTGCATCTGCACAGACATGATCCCGACGCGGTGATGATTGTTCTGCCCGCCGACCATCGCATCAAGAATATCGAGCAGTTTCATTTCTGTGTGTCGTCGGCAGTCGAAGCCGTGCATGATTCCGAAATGCTTGCAACCATCGGCATCGAACCGACTCGCCCGGAAACTGGCTACGGTTATATTCAGATGGACACCAGCGGCGTGCGGGTCCGTGAAAACGTCTATCCCGTCAAAACCTTCGCGGAAAAGCCCAATCTTGCCACAGCGAGACTGTTCCTGGAGAGCGGCGAGTTTGTCTGGAACAGCGGCATGTTCGTCTGGCGGGCCGATACAATTCTGAAACAAATCATGGAGCATCTGCCGCTCTGGGGAACTGCGTTTCAACAAATTGACCAGGCGCTCGGCACGCCGCATGAGCAGGAAGTGACGCGCAACGTTTTCGAATCCGGCAAAGGAATTTCGATTGATTACGGTGTGATGGAGCGCGCCCCCAAAGTCGCCGTCGTGCGCGGAACATTTGATTGGAATGACGTGGGAAGTTGGGATGAAGTCTGGCGATTGATGCCGCACGACGATCATGGTAATGCCGTCCGCGGAAATGTGTTGCTCACCAACTCGCACAATACCTGCGTGCTGGGAGACAAAAAGCTGATCGCCGCCGTCGGCGTAAGCAACTTGATTATTGTTGAAACGGAAGACGCCCTGATGATTTGTTCGCTTGACCGTTCGCAGGAAGTCAAAGAGCTGGTGGACGCGCTGAAGGCTCAAGGCAGGGAGGAGGTGCTCTGATGAAACCCGCGAAGCTCGTCCAACTCCTGTCCGAAGCTCTCGAGCGACAGGGTTACAAATTCCGCAACGAAAAAGGTAATTTTCGGGGCGGAAGCTGTGTCTTTGAAACCGAGAAACTTGTGATTATCAACAAGCGATTTGGCGATGAAGAGCGTGCGGAAATTTTGGCCCGCGCCCTCGCCCGCATGGATCTCGACAATGTTTATCTGTTGCCTGAGCTGCGCGACTATGTTGAACAATTCAGTGACCGACCGATGATCATGGTCGACTTGTCGACCAAAGCTGAGGAGTCGTCCGCGCAGTGACTTTGTCTGAATTGATGACCGAGATGTCAGCGGGATCGCGCAGTGCTTTAGCGCGAGTGCTGTCGCGAGTGGAAAATTCTCCCGAGGCCGCCGATGAAGTCTTGCGCGCATTGGGAAACAAAGTCGGCAAGGCCATCCGCATCGGTTTCACGGGACCGCCCGGAGCGGGCAAGAGTTCGCTCGTCACAGCCTACGTGAAGCTGTTGCGCAAACGCGGAAAGCTCGCGGCAGTCTTAGCCGTGGATCCGACGTCGCCGTTTTCGGGTGGCGCGTTGCTCGGCGACCGTGTGCGCATGAATTCAATCGGATTGGATGAGGGAGTGTTCGTGCGCTCGCTTGCCACACGCGGTGATTTGGGAGGGTTGAGTCAAGCGGCAGGGGATATGGCCGACGTGCTCGACGCGGCAGGATTTGATTACGTCTTGTTCGAGACGGTCGGCGTAGGACAATCTGAGTTGGAAGTCGTCCAATATGCCGACAGCGTGGTCGTGGTGTTAGTCCCCGAATCCGGCGACGCGATTCAGGGCATGAAAGCCGGGCTGATGGAAGTCGCGGACGTGTTCTGCGTCAACAAAGCCGACCGCGAGGGCGCCGACCGCTTCACAGGCGACCTGCAAGGTGCGATGATGCTAAAAATGTGGGACGACTGGAAACCGCCCGTCGTGCTGACCGTCGCCACCAAAGAATCCGGCGTCCCCGAGTTAGCAGAGCAAATCGAAGCCCACCTAACCC
Source organism: uncultured Alphaproteobacteria bacterium (assembly GCA_964530625.1). GTDB lineage: Bacteria > Electryoneota > RPQS01 > RPQS01 > RPQS01 > JABWCQ01. The sequence goes on from CAZHAK010000006.1 coordinate 137,360, forward strand.
ACCTACGCACCTCAGGCGACTTCGAAAAACGCCGCCACACTCACGCCAGAAGAAGAATCCAGCGCATGCTTGAGAAGCGATTGGTCGCGCAATTCTGGACAGAAGAGCGAGCGAAAGTAATGGACGAAGCGTTGGCGCGGGGAGAGAGTCCGTATGTCGTTCTGGGAAAGCTATTGTGATAAAAAAAGACGACCCAAAGGCCGCCTTAAATTCTAGCTGCTTCAAACCCTAAACGCGCTCCCAAGCCTTAGCCTTCGTCGGCCTAAACGGCTCCTGAGTAAACAGCATCCCGCAGGCGGCTTCGTCATCCAGCCCTCGGCTTTGGCGGAGCGTCGAGCGGATTCCGGCGTCGGTCAGCCAGCCCATAAAGCGGTCAATCGCGTCGTCGCTGGACGGGACTAAACCCGAGCCGGTGGGGTGGAGCCGGATCAGATTCATCTTTGCAGGAATGTTCTTGAGCCAGTTCGCAAGGTTCGTCACATCTTCTTCGCGGTCATTGAAATCCGCGATCATGATGTATTCAAAGGTCACCGGATCCTTGGTCATGTGCGCGAAGCGGCGCAGTGATTTGAACAGCATGTCGAGCGGATAAGCCTTGTTCACAGGCATCAGTTCTGAGCGGCGTTGGTCGGTCGTGGCATGTAGCGAAATGGCCAATTTAGCGGGCGGATCGTCCTGCATCCAGCGTTCAATCCCCGGCACAAGTCCCACGGTCGAAACCGTGATACGTCGGGCGGATAGCCCGATCCCCTCAGAGTCCGCGAGCAACCTGACAGCGGCCACCACGTTCTCATAATTGTGCAGCGGCTCGCCCATCCCCATGAACACCACGTTGGTCAATTGGGTCTGGCAATGGCCTTCTACTTCCAGCACTTGCAGCACGATTTCGCTGGCGGTCAGATTGCGGAATAACCCCATCTTGGCCGTGGCGCAGAAGTGACACCCGAGCGCACAGCCGACCTGACTTGAGATACAAACTGTTTCCCCCGGTGAATCGGGCAGATAGACCGACTCAACTCGAAGACCGTCGGACAACTCGAATAGGAATTTCTGCGATTTATCTCGAGTCTCTTTGGCCGGACGACTCAAAGCCAGAGTGCCGATCTCTGCGACTTCAGCGAGCTTAACCCTCCACGCGGCGGGAAGATCAGTCATCTCGTCGAAGCTCGCCGCGCGTTTGGCATAAAGCCACGTGTAAAGCTGCCGCCCGCGAAAGGCAGGCTCGCCCATTTCCTGCGCGAAACTTTCCAGTTCCCCGCGCGTTAGACCTATAAGTATTTTCTTTTTCAATAACATGTAACTTGGCTCGCTGACTCTTAATCTACGAAGGGAAATCAGCGTTCGCAAGCCCAAACCGAAGGAATCCCGTATGGCGTCAGATCTCGACGCATTGAAACAACTCAAAGAGTCCCGCGACGTCATGCTCAAGGAAGTCGGCAACGTGATTGTCGGTCAAGAGCAGATTATCGAACAATTGATGATGACGCTTTTGGCGCGCGGCCACTGCCTGCTCGTGGGTGTGCCCGGCCTCGCCAAAACATTGCTGATTTCCACGATGGCGCAAATGCTGGATCTCAAGTTTAGCCGCATTCAGTTCACCCCCGACCTGATGCCTTCGGACATCACCGGTACGGAAATTGCCGAAGAAGACCGCTCGACGGGCCGCCGCAGTTTCAAGTTCATCAAAGGTCCCGTGTTCGCGAACATCGTGCTCGCCGACGAAATCAACCGCACGCCGCCCAAAACTCAGGCCGCCTTGCTTCAGGCCATGCAGGAGCACGAAGTCACTGCGGCAGGAGAGACCTATAAGCTCGAAGAGCCGTTTTTCGTGCTCGCCACGCAAAACCCGATTGAGCAGGAGGGAACCTATCCGCTTCCGGAAGCCCAGCTTGACCGCTTTATGTTCAACCTCTGGGTGGACTACCCGAGCCTTGCCGAAGAGCAATTGATTGTCAAGAACACGACCTCGGCCGCGACCCGCTCCGTTTCGAAAGTCCTGAACGCGCAGCAAATCGCCAACCTCCAAGACCTCGTCCGCCGCGTCCCCGTAGCAGACAACGTCGTTGAGTACGCGGTCAAGCTCGTGCGCAAAACCCGTCCGCATTCGGACGAAGCTCCCAAGTTTGTCAAAGACTACGTAAGCTGGGGCTGCGGTCCGCGCGCCTCGCAATATTTGATCTTAGGCGCTAAAACCCGCGCCGCCCTGCAAGGCCGTCCGACTCCCGAAATTGACGACGTCCGCGCCGTAGCTCTGCCCGTCCTGCGCCACCGCTTAGTCCCGAACTTCACAGCCGAAGCAGATGGCATGAGAGCCGAGCATCTGGTGGAAAAACTCTTGAACGAAAAGTAGCCCTTCTTGGCTGAATCTCTAAAATACCTTGACCCCGCGTTCGTTTCCCGCCTGAAGAACATGCAGCTGCGGGCGCGCATGGTTGTCGAAGGATTTATGGTCGGCTTACATAAGTCGCCCTACCACGGATTCTCTGTCGAGTTTGCCGAGCATCGCCCCTATATGGACGGCGACCCCTTGCGCAATCTCGACTGGAAAGTCTATGCCAAGACCGACCGCATGTATGTCAAGCAGTATGAAGAGGAAACCAATCTCAAGTCGTACATCCTGCTCGACATGTCGAACTCGATGAACTACACGTCGGGAAAAATTACGAAGTTTCAGTATGCGTCGTACTTGGCCGCCGCGCTGTCGTTCTTGATGATTCAACAGCGCGATGCCGTCGGATTGGCGGCTTACGACACGGAACTACGATCCTACCTGCCGCCGCGTTCGGTGCATTCGTATTTGAACGTCATTCTCTCCCACTTGGAGAAACTCGAGCCGTCGTCTGAAACCGATATCGGTAAGAACTTGCACAGAGTCGCTGAGCGGATTTCGCGGCGTGGCTTAATCATCGTGCTCTCAGACTTAATGGATGACCCGGATGCAGTTTTGTCCGGACTGAAACACTTTCGGCACAATGGACACGAGGTCTTGGTTCTGCAAATTCTCGATCCACGCGAAGTGGATTTCGCTTTTTCCGGCGATGTCAAGTTCAAAGACCTCGAAACCGGAGTGGAGTTGCCGACTCAGCCGTGGCACATTCGCAAAGAGTATCAGAAGATGCTGAGCGATTTCGTCGATCGCATTCGCCGGGGCTGTCAGGAAAATCAGATTGACCACACCTTGCTGCAAACCGACACCACCTATGATCAGGCGCTCATCTCTTACTTGACCAAGAGAAAAGCTCTGAGATAAGTAGGGCAATGTTTTCTTCCCAAAGTTTCCGGCGACTCAAAAGAGTCGCCGTTTTTGTTTCCGATAAAGAATATTGTTGGAGTGTTGGATAGAATTCTCTGAAACTATTTATTGGAATGCCGACAAGCTATTGACAAATCCGCAAAAAATGATGTAATTGTCAGGCTCGTTAAAGCTCAATGAACGGGTCACTTTAAATTTCGTCACCCCCTAATCCCCGTTACTTTGCGGGAGGAGATCCGGAATGAAAACTCTTGTCTTAACTTTGGGAATGTGTGTGCTAGTCTTGTGTTCGTCCATTGCGGTTGCGGCGAGCAGCGCGTCTGCGCGGTCAGATTTAAGTTTCGTCTCGTCCACGGCAGAAGAAATTCTCGATGGCGCCTACCAGGAAATTCTGCGCCAAGAAGATCTGGGACTTGATGTTCCTGAAGAAACGTACAACTTCTATTTCGCCTTTGAGAGGCTCGTGCATCCGGAATTCTATGAGGCCCGTACCGGAGAATCCGGTGCGCTTGATCAACTTGGGAACGCCTGCCCCGGAAGCGTCATCATTGGGCCGAACTCCGGTAACATGGTTGTCCGGACATGCGGGAGCACGGTGTCCTCCGGGAATAACTGTTCCGCGCCATACTGCCGGCTCGGTAATGACGTCGTCGTTCAACTCGTCGTCAACAACCATGGCTCACTCACTGTCCGTACTGCCGGTTCCTCGTTTGACACTTATATTTGCTTGTATTTGGATGCTTGTTGCGGGGAGCCGGGTTCGTTTCTTAACGCGGTCAACAATAACGCTCCGATTCTTAACTACGGCCAACGGTTAGCCGCTGGCTTTAGCGTGTGCGTGTCTCCGGGCAATTACTGGCTTGTCTTGGATGGCGCCGGCCCTTCGGCGCGAGGCTCATATTGCCTTGAATTTCAGTTTGCGGATGATGGATGTGGTGAGTAGTTGCCTGCGAGAGTAAGTCACAAAACTTCAAAAAAGCTCCGAATCACTTCGGAGCTTTTCTTTTGTGACAACGCACACAAACAATCTGCTTACCTGATTTATATTCTTTATTCAAAGAAAGAGTTAACATCAATTAAGCGGAGTAACGGATAGTTTTCTCCATAACTTTTGAGAAGTCTCGTAACAAGGGCTTGACAATTCGCCGAAACTTGACAATATTTAGTTGAGCTACTGGGAATACGAGTGGGTCATTTAAAAGAATTAGCGCACTTAATTTCTTGAAACCTTTAAATGGAGATTGGGAATGAAAACTTTCTTGACGTATGTTGCAGCCCTTTTACTTGTACTTGGGACATCGGCGATAAGCCAGGCGAGTGGTTCGAAAACTTCCTCAGGGCTGAGTTTTGGTTCATCGACTCCCGAAGAAATTCTCGACGGCGCGTATCAGGAAATCATGCACTACGATGAGCTGGGCCTTGACGTTCCGGAAGACGTGTACAACTTCTATTTCGCTTGCGAGCGGCTTGTGCATCCGGAGTTTTACGAGGGCCGCCATGAACAGGCTGGCGCACTCGATCAACTTGACGATACTTGTCCGGGGACGATTATCCAGGGACCCGGGGATCCCGTCGGTGTAGGCGGCGGCAGTTTCGCCTCTTACATCAACTACGGACAGACTACTACGGCTTCAAACAATTGCACCTATCCTAATTGCCGCTTGGGCCGTGATGTCGTTGCTGAGTTGATTGTCCATGAATTCGGCTACATTGTGATTACCACTACTGGTTCCGCCTTTGACACATACCTTTGTATATATCAGGGCGCATGCTGTGGGGAAGAGGGTTCTAAAAAGATTGCGGAGAATAACAATAATCCAGACTTATGTGAGGGGCAGCGCCTCGCTGCCGGCATAAGCGACTGTTTTTCTCCGGGTACTTATTGGATCGTTTTAGATGGCGCAGGGCCCACCGCTCGTGGCTCCTTCGCATTGAGAGTTGATTTTGAACCTTGTGATTGAAAGATGACTGCTGAACAAGCCTGATTGCATCATTGACGGCAAGAGAGTTAATCACAAAACTCCAAGTAAGCTCCGAATCATTTCGGGGCTTTCTTTTTGCGTTCAAAAAACAAATGAAGTTGCTACTTGCGCGCCGCTGATTAATGATGTGGCGCGGACCGCGTGTGGAAATGGACGTGACCTTGGCAAATTTGTTTGGGGTCGCTTTCGCCCGATCTGAGTTAGTTGAACAGACCAATTCGACAAAGTCTTTGCTGAGCTTCCTCCCCCTTCTTTAATCCACTTGCTCGAGGAGGGGAACCTGAAAAGCCGTGTATTTGTTCATTCTGCCGTGTTCCTTTGGGGGAGTCTTGATTGATTATCTGTGTCTAATATACGACATCTTTGTCTCACGAGTCAAGTAAAAAGTTCATAAAAGCATATTTTCTGTAAACATTTGTTCAATAAGACGATCGAGGAAATTGGCATTGGACTTAGGAGTACAGTGAGAGGTATCTCTTGAGGGAGGAGGAGGTAGGCCAGCGAATCAGATGTTGCCTCGCTACGGACCCGGAAGGCCAGCACCTCGCACTATCATATCATCCAACGGCCGGAATCCACTTCATCCTTCATCGTTTTTCTGGTCCTTCTTGTGATTGCCTAGTATCGGTAGGTGGCTGCCAGCCCCGTCTGGCTCGGCATACAGTCGGCTGGAATGACCAAGACCCTGCCATCCTTCTTCGTTACCAGCTCACCCAGATCATCGAGCATATCATCAATTTGCGGATCGTTCAAAACAGCAGGTTCAACTTGACCAGTCGTCTGGTCGATCCGGCCAGCAATCTGTC
>CAZHAK010000007.1:0-131615 GCA_964530625.1 uncultured Alphaproteobacteria bacterium
CAAACCGCAGCCTAAACTAAGTGGATAACGTCTCCAACATTTGGGGTGCAGTCCAGTTTGCCTACGTTGCGTCGTCAGTATATCCCAACGACTTATATATCGTAGATGTATCTGATTACAACAACCCTCGAATTGCCGCGTTCATTCCAACAGGCTACACGAACCTAGCGGGTGTTAGCATTCATGACGGAATGCTCTATGTATGCGGCTACGATGGCCTAAGTGTCTTCGACGTTGCGAACCCTTTACAACCAATTCTTCTTTCTCGGATTGAGCTTGTGAATTGCCGGAGCCTTTTCGTGAACGGCAACACTGCGTTCATTGGCCACTGGCCACCAGGATTCTATGCAATTGACATCACAGAATTGACAAATCCAAGTCTTGTTGGGAATGTCGTTACGTCCAATGTGCCGAGGTCGTTTTGCGTTTATGATGACGTGCTTTGGGTCATAAATGAGTCGTTGACTACATATGACATCAGCGATTTAGAAAATCCGGTCATGATCTCCTCGGGCCCTTCCTCATTGCATGGTACGGAAATCCTCCGCGTCGGTCATTACGGGCTTGTGTCCCAGTCCCAAGGGCTGTGGTTGTACACATATGATTTGAATCAACCAGAGTCTCTTGTTGCGATTGATACGACCTACTTCGGAGGCAGTATTCTTAAGTTTGCGGTTGGAGAAGAAATTGGCGCTGTGACTACCAACGATGACAATATTTATGTGTTTAATCTTGAAAATCTTCCTCAATTAGAAGTCTTTGACTCTTCCTCAGTTCCGAGGAGATCTCATGGATTAGCCATTGATAATCAACACGTGCTTGCAACTTTCTTTTATGACGGTTTACGAATCTACGAAACTTCAGGGGGTGAGACGATTGACCTTGTGGGGGCTTACAGTCATGTCGGCACACCAACGGGAGTGCGACTCGCGCCGCCGCATGCGTTCGTTCAAGCCTCTACAGGAGAATTTCTGTTTAGCGTTGATATTCATGACTTGTCAAGCCCCCAAATCATGTCCTCCCTCGGCGATCTATTTGCTTCTGAAGGAATGGCAATGTCTGGTGATGTTATTGCGATGACAGGTGGTTGTAACGGCATGATACTAGTCGATGTTTCAAACCCTGATAGCATGATGGTGCTAAACGAGCAATACGAAGTAGCCGGGTGCCCAGCATCAATTGCTCTGACTACTTCATACGCGTTTATGCTAGACTATGGCGACAACGACTTGTACGCATTTTCTGTTGCGGAGCCGGAAACTCCAAATTTTCTCGGTACTTTTGAAGTAGGCAATCCTGACTACCTGCCAGTCTGCGCAAAGGACTCATGTGCCTACGTTAAACTGTCTAATCGAACTATCGGTGTTGTGTGTATAGAAAACGGTGCGTTCGAAGTCACTGATTCTATTACACACGATGGTTCGGGTTGGCTGAGCGAGTTCGTTGTACATGGAGATAGGCTGTATTGTTCATATTCGCCGGGTCCATTTAGTGATGACTATAGTCTCGAAATATACGATGTACTCGAACCCCGCAATCCGCAGCTTGTTTCCACTACGGCTGTATCAGTCTTAGGAGTGAAGTTGGCCGCAACTGACACGCTTCTCATCTATAGAAACTGGTCATACAATCGCGAGGATGAATTGTTCATTGTGGATGTCTCAGACGCAGAGCATCCTCACCAACTCATTCACGACACGCTGGAAAGCGATATCAGATCGCTAGATATTGTAGGCAATCTGATTGCCGCTGTCGAACATCAAGAAATTGTATTCTATGAGTTAGTGGATGAAACCGCTTTCGTAAGTTCTGGCGGACGCGAGGTTCCATCGGACTTGCGAATTGCCGCTTTTCCTAACCCGTTTAATCCGGTAACAACTATCCGGTTTACGGTCGCGAGGGCGGGAGTTGTAATCGTTGACGTTTTTGACGTGACCGGAAGGCAGGTATTCGAGTTGTTTCGTGAGTATGTGTCGCCAGGCTCTCATGAAGTGGAACTTGACGGAAGCAGCTTGCCATCTGGTATCTACTTCGCTAAACTTGAGGTTGGCGCATCGAGCCTGACGACTAAAATGGTGCTGCTCAAGTGAGTTAGATTCATAGTGTTTAAAATTAATATAAAATAGGATCCCCCCATGCCCATTATGACTATGGTGCAGGCGCTGCAAAACGCGCTGGACGTGAAGCTGGCTGACGACCCGTCTGTTCTTTGCTTTGGCGAAGACGTCGGGGTTGAAGGCGGTGTGTTTCGCGTGACTGAACATTTGCAAAAAAAGCACGGCGTCAAGCGTGTGTTCGATACGCCGCTGGCGGAATCGTCCATCGCCGGAGTATGTATCGGTATGTCCGTGATGGGACTTCGGCCTGTCGCGGAAATGCAGTTTGACGGATTTGTGTATCCGGCGATGAATCAGATCATCACGCATATTTCACGCTATCGTTATCGCACACGCGGCCAGCGCAACATCCCTACTGTCATTCGTTTCCCCTATGGCGGCGGCGTGAAGGCGCTGGAACTGCACTCGGAGTCTTTGGAGGCGATGTACGCGCATATTCCCGGGCTAAAAGTGGTGATTCCGTCCACGCCGTACGACGCGAAAGGCTTGATGATTGCCGCGATTGAAGATAACGATCCGGTTATTTTTCAGGAGCCGAAGCGGCTTTATCGCGCGATGAAGCAGGAAGTTCCCGACGGTCTCTACCGCATTCCTATCGGCAAAGCCAAAGTCGAAAAAGAGGGCCGCGACATGACCGTCGTGTCGTGGGGCGCGATGATGCACGTCTGCCGCAAGGCGCTCGAAGCGCTGGAAAAAGATCACATCAACATCGAGCTGGTAGATTTGCGCACGATTTATCCGCTCGATTGGGATACGCTCACCGCGTCCATTAAGAAAACCGGACGCTTGCTGGTCGTGCAGGAAGGCCCGAAGAGTTTCGGCGTCGCGGCGGAACTGATTGCGATGGCCAACGAAAGATGTTTCGAGTATCTCGAAGCTCCCCCGATGCGCCTCTGCGGCAACGACACCATCCCGCCGCTCCCGCGCAGTGAAGATTTGTATTGCCCCACTCCCGAGCGCGTGCACTACTACTGCCGCAGACTTGCGGATTATCAGATTTAAGGAAATTTCACATGGCCTATAATTTTCAATTTCCCGACATCGGGGAAGGCATTCACGAAGGCAAAATTCTCGAGTGGTATCATCAGCCCGGCGACATGGTCAAGGAAGGTGATCCGCTCCTGAAAGTCGAGACCGACAAAGTCGTGACCGATATTCCCGTGCCGCAAACGGGCAAGCTCGCGCAGACGAGCGGCAAGGTGGACGAGATTGTGCACGTCGGGCAAGTCATCGCGGTGATTGTCGGCAAAGACGAATCCGTGCCTGCAAGTTCATCGCCGCCGGCAATGGCAACGCGTGAAAACGCAAAAACGGAACATACTTCTGCAACCCTTGCCAAAGAGAAGACTGAGTCCGCCGACGAAGGCGGACTATACGGAGTCGTCGGGCAAATTCCCGTCGGAAATGAGGTGCTGCCGTCCACGAATGAAGGTCAAACCGTGCTCGCGGAAAATGGTGTGAGTCAGGGAGCGCGAGTGATTGCGACTCCCGTCGCTCGAAAAATGGCCAGCGACATGGGAGTCGATATTGCCCAAGTTCGCGGTACGGGTCCTGCGGGCCGGGTGATGAAAAGTGATATTGAAGCGGCGGCGGTAGGCGAAACAGCGGTCGCTCCGGCGAGAACTGCCGCGCCGTTCATGGCATCTGCACCGAAAATTGTTGCGCCTGCGATTCCCGGAGAATTCCCCGGCATTGTGGAAATCGAAGAGTTGTCACAGCTTCGCCGCACAATCGCCAACCGCATGTCGCAATCGAAATACACCGCGCCGCATGCGTCTTCCCTCGATGAGGTGGAGGTCTCAAAACTCGTTGCGCTGCGCGCCGCCAAGAATGCAGAGCTTGAGCGCGAAGGAGTCAAACTGTCGTATTTGCCCTTCATAATCAAGGCGGTCTGTGTGGCGCTGCGGAAGAACAAAAAGCTCAACGCGACGCTCGACCTCGAGCGCAACCGTGTTGTGTACAAAAAGTATTACAACATCGGCATCGCGGTAGACACGCCCGAAGGGCTGGTTGTGCCGGTCATCAAGAACGCGGATCAAAAGGGCGTGATTCAGATCGCAAAGGAAATTGAGGATCTGTCCAGCCGCGCGCGCGAACGTAAACTGACTCTTGATGAAATCCGTGACGGCACGTTTTCAATAACAAACTTCGGCAGCTTGAACGGCATGTTCGGTGTGCCGGTTATCAATTATCCCGAGGTCGCGATTTTGGGGACGGGCAGAATTGTGCAGAAGCCTGTGATCCTCAATGATCAGATTGTCAAGGGTTGGGTTCAACCGCTCAGCTTATCGTTTGACCATCGCATTGTGGACGGTGGCGACAGCGGAAGGTTTGTCAACGATTTGACGGCGATGCTTGCCGATCCGACCAATATCCTGATGCTCTAAACCGCTTGCCAGCGGCGTACATTGTACTGCCGTGACGCAAGAAATTTATGAAGTAATTCAAATCCGGAGGTGCAGTCATGAAAGGGTACCTTGTAATTCTCGGATGTTTGTTCGCGGCTTATGCCGCTCCGCTCTTTGCTAACGAAGTGCCGCTGATTTTGGAAGAGACTATTCAGTTGCCTGTGGCGACAGGATATTGGGATGTAGCTCCGACGTGGGGCCGCAACTACTACTGGGTTGAACACGTGAGTGTCTCACCTGACTCCTCTCGCATGGTGTGGGGGGATTTGGATTCAGGGCTTTTTGATTCCATGGAGCTAAGCGGCTCACCGTTGAATAGTCCTATATTGTATTTGGATAATGACGGGCTTCCTGTGGTGATTCAAACAACTCGAACTTATGTGGATGGCGGACCCGGCTTCCCCCCGACTTCTTATACAATTGCTCGGGGGAATGAGACTCGGCTTTCAACTGCTTCAATACCCATACAAGAATGGTCCCATCGAAGCAATTTTTCCATGTTTTTTAGCGGGGAATACGTCTCGTACATTACCACGGGTGCGCTGGTATTGAACTCCGTAAGACTAATAACTCCGCCGCCAGACACCGGGGGAAACTGGGAAGGAATGATGTCTCGCACGATCAACACAACCTGGTCAAGCGGACAATCTTCTGGACAAACTACTTTGTGTCGCGGCAATATCCTTGATAGAAATCTTGATTCTTCAGTATTTAAGGTGCCGTACAGCCAGATGCTTAGATTTGTTTCGTCTGAATGGGCGGATCACAGTTACCTTGCAACATTTGGATACGAAACCAGAGTTCCGCAAGGTGTAAGCTATTCAGGCATGCGACTATTTGAAATTGATTCATCTGGAAACTATATTGAGTTAACCCAAGTCGAAAATATTGATCCGATTGCGATGACTTCAGTACCTCCGAATTGGCTACCCCTTGTTGTATATAAGATTAACGAGGAGATAGTAGGTTGGCTCTACAATTCAGGAGAAAGCTGGCGCATCGATAACACGCATGGTTCGATACTCCCTGCTTATGTATTGAATGGAGAGAATACCGAGCAATTTCTTTTGCTAGAGACTTCTAATCGACAGTTCGATATTGTCATTGCAGAGACCGGCCAAACTTGGGGACAAACCTCTGCCCTTGATTCCGGCTATGCTGAGATGAAGATTGTTGGCCGTTACCACAACGAGAAAAGGCGATTGGTCGTGCGTTACGGGCTCGAGTTACGCATCTACCGCTTCGGTGAACCGATTTACACAGATGCCGACGACGCGCGGCCTGAGTTGCCGCAAGAGTTAACCCTGTCCGCCTATCCCAATCCGTTCAACCCGACGACGATGATCGCATTTGATTTACCGAAGGCTGCGTGCGCGAGTTTGATTGTGTATGACTTAACCGGACGGCAGGTGCAGACATTGTTTGACGAACAGATGTCCGCCGGACATCATGAAATTGGTTTTGACGGAGCGAGTCTTCCCAGCGGAATTTACTTTGCAAGGCTTGTTGCTAATAATGTTTCTGATATTCACAAACTTATATTGATAAAATAACTTTCCGGAGGTGCAGCATGAAAGGGATGTGTGCGATTCTCGGATGTTCGTTCGCGGCCTATGCCGCTCCGCTCTTTGCTAACGAAGTGCCGCTGGTTTTGGAAGAGACGATTCAGCTGCCTACGGCGACGCCGTATTGGGATGTGATGGTGGGCGAAGATGGCACTCTATCGTGGGCGGTTTGTAAAGTTTTGCCTGACGGAAGGCAAGTCATTCTTAGCAGTTGCTCAACCGACTCGGTAGTTTACAATGACTTTGTTCCATTTAATGAGCTGGAAACTTATCATGTGTTTCTCTATAGTCGTGCCGGGATAGGGCCGATGATTGGATTTGCACAACAGTCATTCTGGAGTGAAGAAGGCCTTACTATTTCAGAATTCCCTTGTCACAATCCTACCGATACACTTTTTTACAACTGCCACCTTCCTGGTGGTTTGTGCCGGCTGGGTCCGCCTGGATTGAGGATAAATTGCTATCCAGTCGTTTCGCACTTTGGATTGGACACGCTATCGTCTGAATTTGATCAACGGCCAAAATGGTATATTGATAATTACCAATGCGGCTCCTACCAAGGTATCTCGAATTGCGGCAATAAGCCTGCGGTGTCAAGTACATCCGACAATTGGGACTGCGTACGACAATACTATTATCAATATCGAGTTGAATGTGACTACAGGGATTTGCAAGGGAGTCTCTTTGGGTTTAGTTGGCACGTGACGCAGACTAATGGCTCGAATCACACTGAACGTGACGGTGTGGCCTTAGGCCGTATTTATGACGATTCCGTTGTAGTTAGTTTAAGTAGGGATGGTGAAGCTGCATCAGAAGCTTGTACCTTTGACCGAATATATAACGGAGGTGTGCTCGTAGCTGCGTTTCAATACGGAACAAGCGCGTGGCATGAAAATTTCTTGCCAGACGTTATGTGGAACTCAGGCACACGCTATCAACAATTGTTCACTGTGGAAGTTGCCTGGGGTGATAATGAAGAGCTTCTTGCACTACGCAATGACGATCGAGTATTTGATATCATTGTTGTCCTTAATGGTCAAATCTGGGGTCAAACATCCCCTCTCGATTCCGGATTTGCTGAGATGAAGATCATTGGTCGCTACCACAATGAAACGCGCCGCCTTGTCGTGCGCTACGGCAGCGAGTTGCGCATCTACAGATTCGGCGATCCGATTTACACGGATGCCGACGACGCGCGGCCTGAGTTGCCGCAAGAGTTAACCCTGTCCGCCTATCCCAATCCGTTCAACCCGACGACGATGATCGCATTTGATTTACCGAAGGCTGCGTGCGCGAGTTTGATTGTGTATGACTTAACCGGACGGCAGGTGCAGACATTGTTTGACGAACAGATGTCCGCCGGACATCATGAAATTGGTTTTGACGGAGCGAGTCTTCCCAGCGGAATCTACTTTGCGCGGCTGAGTGCGGGTAAATTTGTGCGCATACAAAAACTCGTTTTACTTAAGTAAACGCGGGCGGCACGCCTGCCGCCCCTACAATGCAAATTCTCGATTACAATTTAGTTGATACCGATTTGTTAACGCCCGACGATTCCGCCGGGCGTTACCTGCTCTGGACTCCCGAATTCACATGTGTGGTCATCGGCAACGGATCGAAGAGCGAGCTTGAGCTTGACGATGAAACGATTGACGCCGACGGTGTGCCGGTCTATAAACGGCGCACGGGCGGCTGCTCGGTCGTGCTGACGCCGGCGATGTGGTGTTTGTCCTGCGCGCTCTATGGCCGCAAACAGATTCAATCGAAAGACTATTTCGTGCTGTTCAACAAAGCTGTAAGCGACGCCTTCGCCCGCGCGGGTGTGCCGGACTTGACGCATCGCGGAATTTCCGACATCGCCATGGGCGAAAGGAAAGTCGCGGGCACGGCCATCTATCGCAATCGTGACCTGATTTTTTATCATGCGGTCATCAATCTCGGCGGAGATATTGAGTTGATCTCACGTTATCTGAAACAACCGCCGCGCGAGCCGGATTACCGCGCAGGCCGTTTGCACAAAGAGTTTGTTTCGTCGCTCGCTGATGCGGGATTTGCGCCGTCGCGCGATTTATTTGAAATGGAGTTTAGAAAAGAGTTTGAGCGGATTGTTGAGCTTCTGACGGTTGTGTATTGCTAAACAGCCCCCCTTAATCCCCCCATTTCTGCGGCAGAAATGGGGGGAGACCTGAACAGAAAAGGCGCACCTTGTGAGTGCGCCTTTTGAATAGCAAAGCGGCGGTGTTATTTCAACAAAACGAGTTTGGCGATGCTCGTTTGTTGTCCGGTGCGTAAATGGGCGAAGTAGATGCCGCTTGACAGAGCATTCCCGTCGAGTGTACTTGAATAACTTCCAGCCGGTTGAAGTTCATCAATCAAAGTTCGCACATGACGGCCTTGAACGTCGAAGAGATCAAGAGTGACGTGCCGGGTGTTCTCAAGGGAGTAACTCAAAGTTGTCGTCGGATTGAACGGATTAGGATAGGCGGTTAAATGAAACGTTGAAGGTTGAAGGATGGCTTCGTCTGAAGCCAGAATAATGTCCATGCGGAAAACATTTTCTCCGCTGGCCGCTTCCACCGTATCTTGTCCGTCCGTTGCCCACACTTGCCATTGAAATGTGAAGATTTCATCTAACGGTGATACAGGCCACGGGACATGCGCCGTGTAAAACGTGTCCGATAGTGCAACGTCCTGTTCCTCTTCCGTGGGATACCAATAGTCGCTTTCCCAGTGCAATAGATACGTGATGGCCGCGCCCTCAGGATCGTTTGAGCGAGTCCAGGAAAAATTTACTTCCGGAGTCTCAAGCAGTTGGTCATAATCCGGTGTCACCCAATCAAATACGCAGGGCGGCATGTTGCAGGTGTCAATTGACAATCCGTAGATCAGCATGTCGCGCTGATTAAGAGTATCTAAAGTATTTCCGCACATGACAATCTGCCCTCCCGGTGTCACGGTCGCGTCGCCAAGCCGCTGGTCATAGCTCGGCTCGGCTTCGAGCCAGCGGGTCCCGAGCGTGTCACCGCACGACGAAAGATGAAGCGCAAACGCTTTGAGGTTGCTCGATCCGTGTAATTCACCATGCCCCATCATGTACCAGCCATCCAGCCCGTCCGGGCGGATTGCATACGATAGGTCATCATCATCGGGAAGCACAGCAATAGTCCGGTGCCAACGCCGTACGCCCGCGTCGCTCACTTCCATGATGAAGCAGTCATTATCACCGTCTGAGTCTCTTAAGGAGCCGCAAACCATGTAGCCCTCACCAACCGGAAGCTCAAAAGCGTCTTCAATTGAGATAACCGTCGCAAACGAATACGTGCGGTTCCACATGACCTGACCGTTGGTGCTGATTCCGGCCAGCCGGCCCTCGCGCGTCGTATCCTGCTGCGAAGAGCCCATAACGACAATTGTGCCGTTCCGTGAAAGAATCATGTCCGTCATCGTATCTTCAAGCGAATCGCCAATGAGTACAGACCAAACGCTGTCGCCGTTGGCATTCGTTTTGATAATCAACCAGTCCTGAAGACCAAATCCTCCGGGCAGGGAATGAGCACGGCCACCGATTGCGTAGCCGCCGTCCTGAGTCTGCACTACGCACCGGCCTTGAAAGGGCAAAGTGTTGTTGCCGAAATTCCGCGACCACATGCTGTCGCCGCTTGCGTTCGTGCGAAGCAGCCAGTAATGCTGCTGATTCGTGCCCGTCATGCGCGACCAGCCCGCCGCAATGAAACCGTGGTCAGATGTGCGCGATACATCGAGAAAAATATTCGCGGTTCCGATGGCGCTGCTATAAGTGTGCGACCACAGCTCGTTGCCGTTGGCCGGATTCAGTTTGATGAGCCAGCCGTGAGCCTGATCCACACCCGCGAAGTTTCCATAACCGCCCACCACGATATTGCCGTCCTGCGCGACCATCACCGAGCCGGCAAGATCGCTGTTCGCGGTCGAGGGCGTTGCCAGCCATAACGAGTCAATACACTCGGCTTGTGCTGATCCCATGACAATCAGCACCACAATCCCAGTTCTGATTAACCAATACATCCATTCCTCCTGTTTGAAGCTTCCAAGATAGCACTTTTCAAGCGGTTAGGCAATGGTTTGCCGAGCGGCGGGTGAGTTGCAATTCTGCCGGAAAATCAATATACTTAAAGACTTGAAAATCCCCGCCTTACCAACCTAAGCTCCGTTGAAACCAACTCTTACCGTCGGTTGCCGGGCCGAATTCCGGTTCCGAGTCGAATCCCGAATGACCGTCAACTTCGAGGGCCGACCCTTGCACCCCTTCTATTCGACCTATTGGTTGACCTATCACTCCGAGTTCGTCAGCCGCTTAGTTTTGGAGCCGCATTTGGACCACGGGGAAGACGGTATCGGAACCGGAGTGTTTGTCCGCCATCATAACCCCGCCGGAATCGGACAGGAAATTCTGTTCACGGCAGAGTGTACGCGCATCCACGGAAACTATCTCTTTTGCGAAGTCAAGGGCTATCACGGTGATCGCCTGATCGGTGAGGGTGAAGTACACCAGGTCGTGCTCTCGAAAGAGAAACTTCAAAAACTGCATCGCCGCGCCTATCCCGATTGGGGTCACGGCGGCGGTGGGTGGGGAATTGATGACCACCTCTGGGAAATGAAATCAACCAAGTAAAAATAGATCAGAAAGACCGTATGATCAACTTCATTGCTTTCTACAAACATCCTAAGGATGTTGAAGCGTTCGACAAGGCCTATTGGGAAACACACATTCCCCTCGTCAAAAAAATTCCGGGACTTGTGAGCCTGCAAGCCAACAAATTCTGGCCCGGCAAAGACGGCCCCGCGCCGTATTACCTGATGGCAATTCTCTCGTTTGCGGACAAAGAGTCCTTCAAAGCAGGGATGAAGTCACCCGAGATGGCCGAAGCCGGTGCGAACTTGATGGGCTTCGCAAGCGGCCTCTTCGAATTTCAAACGGCTGAGACGGATTCGCGCGCATGAGAACTGATTTTCAGTCCCGCGCCGCCGAGAGTTACAAATTTGAGTACATTATCTACGAGAAAAAAGGCGCGCGCGCCTATGTGACCTTTAACCGCCCTGACAAACTCAACTGCGTCCACTATCCGATGCTGAAAGAGCTCTGCGAGGCGTTTGACGACGTGGCGTTTGACGACAAAATCGCGGTTTTGATTCTTTCAGGAGCGGGCGACCGCGCGTTTTGCACCGGAGCTGATTTGCAGGAGCAAATGCAGTTTCTCGACCGTCCGCAGGATTACTGGAAGTGGATGGGCGCTTTTATTGACGCGCATGACAAGCTGCGCAATCTCGGCAAACCGTCCATCGCCAGACTGAACGGAATTGTCGTCGGCGGCGGAAATGAGTTTAACATCAGTTGCGATTTGGCGATCGCCGTTGACGACATTTACATTCGTCAAGTCGGCGCGGCCCACGGCTCCGTTGCCGCCGCAGGCGCGTCGCAATTCCTGCCGATCATCGTCGGTGACCGACGCGCGCGCGAAATCTTGTTGCTGTGCGAAGAAATTCCTGCGCAGAAAGCGCTCGATTGGGGATTGGTGAATCAGGTTGTGCCACGCACACAGCTTGACAAAGCCGTGGACGAAATGGCCACGAAGCTCGAAAACAAGTTGCCCGAGTGCGTGCGCTACCTGAAAACTCAACTCAACTACTGGCGCGATTCAAGCTGGTCACAAACTATTAATCACGCCCGCGACTGGCTCGGCATTCACGCCAATTCCCCCGAAGTCCGTGAAGCCGTCACCGCCTTCAACGCCAAGCGCAAGCCCGACTACAAGAAGGTGCGCGAAAGCTTGAAGAAGAAATAGCTCTATATGTGCTTTCTGGTCTGCATATGTTTAACAGTTTTTTCTTTTGTGACTTGCTTTGCACGAGGAAATCCTGTTCCTATTAAGTCAGGAGAGCTTAAAGGAACGATTCCAGCTTTCAAACTGGGAAACGACGACTATTATGTGATGCAAGGATGTTACCATGTTCCCGCAAATGACACACTGAAAATAGAATCGGGTTGTGTAATCGTTTTTACAGACTGGTGTCGCATTATCGTAAACGGAGTAATCATTGCCGGAAATACGGATGATCGCAGATGGGTTGAGTTTCGCAGTCTTGAGACCAACAGTGAATTTGCAAATCGCGAAATCAAACTAGAGCATAGCACTGGCAAAAGTATCTTCAGGAGATGCAATTGGCAAGACGGGCGAGCTGGTTTCAACATAGACTTTCCCTTTGAAGGCCAAAATCCATGTTCTAACGCAACATTCAATGGCTCCGTTGTATACAGCATTGCATCGAGCGTTCAGTTCAGTGCCTGCCATATAGAGGGAGGCGTCAATTCGATTTCGATTGATTCATCTTCGCACCTGATGATTACTGGAACAAGTATCTACAAATCAAAGCGTGATTTGTATTATCCCGAAAAAACCGGTCAAATCGCTATTCGGAATGGGAGCACAGCCGAGTTAAACAGTTTGCAATGGTATGAATCAGAAGGTGCCTTGATTATTGATGATGCTGACACTGTAACAATCAACAGCAGTAATTTTACTAATAATTCTGACTTTGGTTTATTGATTTCCGGATCGTCAATTGTTAGCATCAAGACGTGTTCTTTCCTGGAAAATCAATGCTGGATGAATGGCCTGATGTATTGTGATAGAGATTCAAGAGTTGAAGTAGAGTTTTCTAAGTTCTTCAGAAACTTCGCAAGCGCTACTCATACCCTCATTGAAGTTCGCCCGGGTGCTGAGTTGTCAGTTTCCCAGTCAACATTCGCTGCCAATCTGGTTGGTGAGCAAAATGCGTTCCGCCCATGGTATGGAGATGCGTTTCCGCTCTTAAAAAACTACGGACACTTCAACGCCTATCGAACCATTTTCTCAGATTCTAAGCCAAACCGCCTCTTACAGACAGGTTTACCTGACTTGAATCGTTTGCGGCCCGCAGTAATTGACGGTGGACCTAACGGTGAAACGATATACTTAGAAGTCGACCTCGATACAGTTCTCACACAAGATACCGCAAAGGCTACTTTCACGCATTGTTGCATACATAATTTCGCGAAACCACATTTTCTTGTATTCAACTATCCGGACTATCCTGAGGATTTCTTGAAGCTACCTGTTCTCGAGATAGTTACAACGCGGCTTATAGACGGAGATCCTATGTTTGAGAATGTTGCGCTGGGAGATTTAAGGCTTCGCAAGGAGTCGCCGTGTATAGGGCCATTTGATAATAATGCGCTTGGAACAGTGCGCCCAACTCGTTGGATAATTGGTTGTGGCGATGATATGAGTCCACGCGATATGTACAGATAACAGACCATTATGCCAGACCTCCAATTCCTTAAACTCGAGCGCGACGGCCACGTCGCCACCGTTTTTCTGAATCGTCCCAAGCAGCTTAACGCGCTCAACATGGCCTTGATGGATGAGCTTGTGGCGACGCTTGAAGCGCTTGACAACGACGACGAGATCCGCGCAATCGTCCTGACGGGCGACCAACGCGCGTTTGCAGCGGGCGCGGATATTATGGAAATGGCTGACGCCGATTCCACCGAGATGCTGCGCCGCGATCAGTTTGCCAAATGGGATCGCATTCGCAAAATAAAGAAGCCTGTTATCGCGGCGGTGTCGGGCTTCGCGCTCGGCGGTGGCTGTGAATTGATGATGCACTGCGATATGGTCATCGCCAGCGAAACCGCGCAGTTCGGTCAGCCTGAAATCAAAATCGGCGTCATGCCCGGCGCAGGCGGTACGCAGCGGCTCACGCGCACCATCGGCAAAGCGCGCGCGATGGAAATGGTCTTGACCGGAAAATTCATCAACGCGAAACAAGCCGAAGCATGGGGCTTGGTCAACCGCGTCGTGCCGATTGAAGTCTATCTGTCCGAAGCACAAAAGCTCGCCCGCGAAATTTCGCAGATGTCCCCCTTCGCCGTCAAGCTCGCCAAAGAAGCCGTCTTGAAAAACTACGAGTCCTTCCTCTCCGGCGGCCTCGAATTCGAGCGCAAGAATTTTTATTTACTATTTAATACCGAAGACCAAAAGGAAGGCATGAAAGCCTTCATCGACAAACGCCCCGCGAATTTTACGGGGAAATAAATTTATGGGTGTATCTTGCTGAGACGTATTTTGCATTCGCTTTTGTTCGTCTTTGCCTTGAGTTTAGTTTTGCAGCCAGCTCCCGCTCACGCGATGTCACAGCTCGGCTTTCGCGGGGGAATGAATATCGGATTCCGCAAAGCGGATCCGGAATTCGAAGGTGATTCCCGCAGCAAAGTGGGAGGCATCATCGGTGCCGTCGTTCAAGGCGCGTTGAACGACAATAATACCGTGTTCATTCGCGGTGATGTGACGTACACGGAGCGCGGTTGGTATGATGACGCCTATTTCAATGACGATGTTGTCGAAACCTCTCTTACATTCCATGAGATTGCTTTCGGACCAACGATTGTCGTGCGCAGCCAGAATAAGCGATTTTCTCCATTCGCCGAAGCAGGCATTGAAGCCGCCGCTGTTGTGAGAAAAAGAGCGGTGGCCGAGTATCAGGTGATGCAACTTGAGAGCGATGTTCCCCAATATTCAGACAACAACATCAGCTTGAATCTTGGAGCGGGTTTAATCCTGCCTGCAAAGAACAATGAGGTTCAGGCGGTACTGCGCTACAGTCTCGGACTCAAGAACGTGCTTGACACTGATTCTGATTTAACAGTCAAAACCACTGGAATTCAGTTGCTAATCGGATACTACTTCACGCTAAAACGTTAACCCATGTACGAAACAATACTCTACGAGCGCACAGACGCCGTTCTAAAAATAACTCTCAATCGTCCCGACCGCTTTAATGCGTTCAACGATCAGATGCACAAAGAACTTGCCGACGCGTTCAAGAACGCCGCCAAGGACGACGAAGTCCGCAGCGTGATCCTAACCGGCGCGGGCAAAGCCTTTTGCAGCGGGCAGGACTTGAAAGAAGTCAAGGACAATCCCGACCGCAATCTTGCCGATTCCTTGCGCAACAACTACAACCCGAATATTCTGCGCATTCGCAATCTTGAAAAGCCCGTTTTGTGTGCGCTCAATGGCGTTGCCGCAGGAGCAGGAATGTCGCTGGCGATGGCGTGTGACCTGCGCATCGCGTCGAATCAAGCTTCGATGCTGCAAGCATTCGTCAACGTCGGCTTGATTCCGGATTCCGGTTCGACGTGGGTACTGCCGCGCTTGCTTGGTTATCACAAAGCCTTCGAGATTTGCTCAACGGGCCGCGTCATCAAAGCAGAGGAAGCGTTGAAGCTGAATCTCGTGGATGAGATTGTAGAGCATGATAAACTCGATAACTTCACGACAGAGCTGGCCGTCAAATATGCCAACGCGCCCACAAAAGCTATCGGAGCGCTGAAGCGCGCGCTCAACAAAGCCTTCGCCGTGCCGCTCGAAGACGCGCTCGATTACGAAGCCTACCTGCAAGACATCCTCGGCAAGACCGAAGACTACCGCGAAGGCGTCGCCGCTTTTAACGAGAAAAGAAAACCGCAGTTCAAAGGAAGGTAAACAATCGGCAGCCACAGGGGCAGCCGCTACATTTAACGTATTGACATGTCAGAAAAACTCTATTCCAACATCATCAACGGCGAGCAAGCGCCCGCCGCATCTGGTAAGACCCTCGCGTTAACAAATCCTGCCACCGGCGAAGCGCTCGGCTCAATTCCGCTGTCCAGTGCCGACGACGTTGACAAAGCCGTGGCCGCCGCGAGTGGCGCGCTGAACGGCAAGTGGGGCCGCATGACTGCCAGTCAGCGCACGAAAGTCTTGTTCAAAGCCGCCGAGTTGATTGGCGCACGAGCCAAAGAAATCGCCGAACTCGAGAGCCGCAACATGGGCAAGCCGATGATGCACGTCATGAGTGAAGTGAGACAAGCCATTGACAACTTTGAGTACTTCGCGGGCGCAGCGAGTAAAATCGAGGGCCGCGTGCCGCCGATTCATCCGGTGTTTTTCGGTTACACCTTGCGCGAACCGGTCGGCGTCGTCGGCGCCATCACGCCGTGGAACTATCCGATTATGCTGGAGTCGTGGAAGCTCGCTCCTGCGCTGTCGGCGGGTTGCGCGGTCGTGTTGAAGCCGTCGGAAATCGCGCCGTGTACGGCAAACATCTTAGTCGAGATTTTGCATGAAGCAGGTTGTCCCGAAGGCACGGTGAATCTTGTGCATGGCATGGGCGAAAGCGCGGGCGCGGCATTAGTAAAACATCCCGGTGTCAACAAAATCTCATTCACGGGCGGAACGGATACGGGCAGAGTGATCATGAAAGAGTGCGCCAACGACATGAAGCGCATGATGCTTGAGCTTGGCGGAAAGTCACCCGCGATAGTGTGTGAAGACGCGAATTTGAATGACGCGGTGCTGTCCAGCGTGTTCACAATCTATTACGGCGCGGGTCAAAGCTGTGAGGCCCGTTCACGTATCTATGTTCACGAGAAACTTTACGATCAGTTTGTCGAGAAGTTCTTGGCAGCAACAAAGACCCTTGTTGTCGGCGATCCGTTGGACAAAGCAACTCACATCGGTCCGCTCGCGCATGCGTCACGCTTGCCTATCATGCGGAAGTTTATCGAAGCCGCTAAGCAGGGTGGAGGCAAAATCCTCTGCGGTGGCGAACAACTCAAGGGTGGTATATACGATAGGGGCAGTTTCTTCGCACCGACACTGATTGCGAACTTACCCGAAGACAACATCTGTGTTCAAGAAGAAATTTTCGGACCCATCGCCGTCATCGCAAAATTTGAGAATGATGACGAAGCGCTGGCCAAAGCAAATGGCGTGAAGTACGGGTTGTGTGCCACACTTTACACCGAGAGTATGCCACGCGCGACAAAATTCATCCGCGGCTTACAATCCGGTATCGTCACATTGAATACGCCTGCGACTGCGCTTCCCGGTTTGCCGTTCGGCGGCTATAAGCAATCTGGAATCGGTCGTGAGATGGGCATGGAAACACTCGACTCATATTTGGAGACTAAGACAGTCCTAAGCGGCGTAACGGGAAAACCTATCAATCCGTTTGGACTTTCGATTAGCTAAGGGGAGATAGAATGAAGTATATCGTGATTGGAGCGACCGGGAACACTGGCCGGATTGTCGCGAGCGAATTGCTGAAGGTAGAAAAGTCCGTTCGCGCAGTGGGTCGCAATGCAGATAAACTCGCGCCGCTTGGCAAGTCCGGCGCAGAGACTATTGTTGCCGATGTGCAAAACCCGGATGACATGAAGCGTGCGTTTGAAAGTATTGATGCCGCGTACGTTATGATTCCGCCGAATTTCGCGGCGTCGAATTTTCGCAAGTATCAGGATGAAGTTACGGACAATATCACTGACGCGATGGCCGCGAACGGAACAAAATTTGTCGTTTCCCTTAGCAGCGTTGGCGCCGATCAACCGTCTGGTGTCGGTCCGGTGAACGGGCTGCACTACATGGAAAGGCAGTTTGACGGAATCCCGGATTTGAACACGCTGCATATTCGTGCAGGGTTTTTTATGGAGAACCTCTTGGGCTCTTTGAGCATGATTAAGAACATGGGAATTTATGGTTCCGCATCGCCGGGTGAAGCGCCGTGGCCGTTGATTGCAACGTCAGATATCGGGCTCTATTCTGCGCAACGTTTGATTGCCCTGAATTTTGAAGGCAAAAATGTCCAGTATTTGTTAGGGCCTCACGATGTCAGCGGCAACGAAACAGCCGCCATACTTGGTAAAGTTTTGGGAATCAAAAAGCTTCCCTATGTTTCCTTCAGCATGTCCGATATGAAGAAGGGACTTCTGAGCGCGGGAATGCCTGAGCAGATTGCGGATAACTTCTGCGAGCTGTTTGAGGGTTTCGATAATGGGCTGATGGCGTACCATCGCGACGCGGGATCCACCACGAAAACGAATCTTGAAGAATTCGCGAAGCGCGCGCTCAAGCCCGTGTTCGATGCGATGTAATAAGCTCTTTTCATTGATAGCGAAAAGAGAGAGGGTCGTCCGATAGGGCGACCCTCTCTTGTAGTAAGCGTTACTCACGCTACGGCGAGTTGACAATCACAATGTAGTACTGTTGCGCTTCGGGGCCCGCCAGTACATTCGGATCGATGAAAGTCGTGTTGGTCGTCGTGCCGACAAGATTAGCCGGACTAGGCGTGAAATTTATTCCCAAGTCACGGTAAACCGAGTAACTTCCCGCGCCGCTGATAGCTTCCCAATTCAATACGGCGTCAGTCTGAGATTCCTTAATCACTAATGCCTGTATCGGTGACAGCGGCGAGACTCCGAGTACAGGTGTCAGGAAGCCTGCACGCAAAGTGAAGTTTTCGCTTGTCTGAACTCCAACCGGAGTCGGCTGCCCGAAAGCGGACACCAAGTTAAAGTTCGCCGAACTTGACGCTCCGCCGCCTGCGTCCATCACGGACTTCGTCAAAGTGAAATTCTCACTCGATGACTGTGCCCACAATAGAGCAGGGAAGAGTAGAATAAGGATTTTCTTCATATATATCTCCCTACTGCTTGTCTGTTTGTTTCAAGTTTCCGAATTGCAAAAGTGCCGATTCAAGTAGCTGAATGCGCCCTTCAAGATTCTCTATTTTTGCGTCCTTCTGTTCATTCTGCTTCGCCAATTCCTGCACCGCCGCGAACAAGACACCGTCCGCGTCAATGGTCGAAATCGTCGTATTGTTATCACCCAAACCAAACGCTGCGTACAAATCCTGCGCCATCGGCCCCATGTGTAGCGGGCCGTCAGGCTGATGCTTATAGCGCCATATATCTATATTCATGGCCGCGAGTTTGCTCAACACAACTTTCGTGTCAGCCCGCTCGCGATCGATTTTCATTGTTGAATCAGACAGCGCACTCCAAGCCGTCGCACCGGAAGGCAACTGCGCGCCAGTGCCGCCAAACCCTGTCAGAAAATTAGATCCCCCTTGGGCCCGCATGGTAACTGAGTGGTCTGCAAATGAATTTGTAGCCGCTCCGCTTGACGACCAGACAAAAGAATTATAGTGCGATGCGTTCGCGTCGTGGCCGCCAGCAAATGCATACTGTCCACTCGCGGTGTTTGTCAACCCTCCAACAACAATAGAGTATGGGCCGCTTGCGACATTTAGGTTTCCACCGCAGACCGTTGAATATGTGTGTGAAGACGTATTACTTTGTCCACCGGAAACCGTGCCGCCCGTAAATGTGGCCGAATTATTGTTACCGCCGGCAATCGTCGCGTAGTTGGCCGATGTACTGTTGTTTCGCCCTCCGCCGACTGTTGAGCTGCGCCCAAATGCCGTATTGCCTCCTCCGCCTCCCACTACTGAAGAATCGCTTGACGCAGTATTGCCTTGGCCGCCGCCAACCGTTGCCAGCGTGTCAATTGCGCGATTTTGCCTACCTCCGCCAATAAAACCATAGTCCGCCGATACATAATTCTTGCGGCCACCGGTGATGACTCCCCATTCCCCGTGAACAGAGTTCGAATCAACGAATGAAGTACCTACGCCGCCGCCGCCGATAAACGAATAGTCGCCACGAGCGAAATTAGACTTGCCTCCGCATACCGTCGACTGAAATCCTGTCACTTCGTTCTCGTAACCACCACCAATTGTCGAGTAACTTGTCGTGACAAGATTATTTTTTCCGCCTGCAATCACGCCGCTGATTCCTGAGACTGCATTGAATTGTCCGCCGCCAATGAAAGAAAATGTTCCTGATGCAATGTTGCTTTGACCTGAGACTACGCCTGAAGCCTGCCCGGCCGCCTCATTACCGCTTTCGACGGTAAAGTTTCCACCGCCACCTACGAAAGACCATACATTCGTCGCGCGGTTGTTTTCGCCACCTACTACCACGGAACCGTAATTCGTAGTGTAATTGCTGCGACCACCCCCTACAATTGAGTAATTACCGGAGGCTGAGTTTGAGTCGGATGAAAGCTCCCCGCCACCACCCGCAACAACGCTGTAGTCTCCTCGCGCATTATTGTTTCGACCTCCGAGAACGCTGCTGTTTGTGCCTGCTGCTCGGTTGCTCACACCAAGCTGCATCGAGTGTTCACCTGGCGATAAGAAACTCGATCCTGCTCGTAAAGAACCGAGCACATTGACACCGCTCGAAAGGGTTCCGCCAGACGCGCCATTTACCGAATGAACGCGATAGGCGTAGAACACGGAAGAGAGCGGTATGTGAGGGGACATCTCACTGTCGGAGCCCACTTGAACTCCCAAAGCGCCGCCGTCAATGGATGCTACGTCAGAAATGGATGTGGAAAGAGGAACGATTGAACCCAACAGCACGTTGTACAATCCGTTGGACACCGTTACCGTCGGATGCGTCTCCGTCCAGATATTGCCGCCCCCTACCTCGTCATACAATGTGAACGTTATCGAGACCACAGTATCCAATGGGCTTCCGCCCGAATCTGTAAGCTGTCCTTGATGTAACACAGTTGTAGGGAACTCGGCAAGAGCTATCGCCGATGTGAAGAGGATTCCCAACAAGAGAATGATTTTGCGATTTCGCATGAGTAACTCCCTGTGATTTGTGACTTACTTATTTATGGACATCGTTTGAAGTTGTTGAATGGATGAACGCATCTCGCGGTTCTCGTCATGAAGCAGCTTGACTTGCTTCGCCAATTCCTGCACCGCCGCGAATAAGACACCGTCCGCGTCAATGGTTTCGATACCAAGAGAGTCGCTGCCTAAGCCGAATGCGTTCCAGAAATCCTGCGCCATTGGACCCATGTGTTCGGTGCCCTCATCTTCCGATTTGTACTCCCAATTCTTGATTGGAAGCGACGCGATCTTGCGCAGCACGTCCGCAGTGCTTGTCTCTCTGATATCGCGCTTTCTATTAGAGTCGGAGACTGCAACCCATGAGTTGCCGCCAGCCCCCAACGTTACGCCCGAGGTAAGGGTGCCGTTTGAGTAGATCCGCGTGCCGCGTGAGGCACGGACACTGAACGTATTGCTGGTGTCAGAATGAAATGTCGCGTTGGTTCCATCCGCCCAGACAAATGCTCCCGCGTGGTCAGCGCTGGCGCGATGTCCAGCCGCAAAAGAGAAAGTGCCGATCGCGGCATTCGAATTTCCACCGGGCACCGTCGCTTGAGCGCCGCTGGCGATGTTACTGAGACCGCCGCCAACGACCGCTTCAAAGCCGTCAGAGACATTTAAAATGCCGCCGCCTACAAACGCACCTTCAGCCGAAGCAACATTTTGTGATCCACCTGCGATGGCCGACCACAATCCCGTAGCCTGATTTGAATTACCTCCGCCTACGACAGAGAATAAACCATTTGTCATATTGCTCAAGCCGCCGCCGATTGCGTTGTGAGCGCTCAATGCTCGGTTTCGACTCCCCCCGCTAATTGTGCTTTGCATTCCCTGCGCGCTGTTTGAATCAGCCAGCAATAGGCCGCCGCCGCCACCTATCGTTGAGAAATTCCCGCGGCCTTTGTTATTGTTTCCACCGCCAACCGATGCGCCATGTGCTGCCAAGTTTGCACTGCCGCCGGATATCGTCCCGAAATCCCCAATAACAGAGCAAAACAATCCCCCCGCTACCGTAGCGTAACTTCCCCCGGCTTGATTGCCTTGTCCGCCCGCAATTGCGCCGCCTTCAAATAACGCACTGTTGCTGAATCCACCGCCAATCGCGCTTCCTATGTGAGCCACATTGTTCAGCCCGCCGCCGACGGTGGAGTGCCCGAAGAGCGCGGAGTTCTCCGATCCACCTGAAACAGTGTTGTGTGCACCACTTGTTGCAGAATTATCAAGCCCGCCTGACACGACATTCCATAGACCGTCAGAAGTGTTGTTCTGGCCGAATACCATTGAGAAATCGTCCGTATTGGAATTCCCCGACCCGACGTTCAACTTGCCTGTAATCGTCCCACCGCTTGCGCCATCCACAGTGCCCACCCGATAAGAATAAGCGGTTGATACAATCTGCTCGCGCGGTGTCATCTCGCTGTCTTCGCCGATGGTCAGCCCGAGCCAGACATTCTCGCTGAACAAGTCACCTAATTCTGTTACTGATCCAAGCAGGACTTGAAACAATCCCTCCGAGACATCAATCAACGGATGCGTCTCTGTCCAAGCAGGTGCGCCTCCGTTTGCGGTCATGTAGATCCCGAACGTGATCGCCACAGTCGTGTCGAGAGGATTCCCGTCTGGTGTTGTGAGCTTTCCTTGATAGTTGATAAGTTGCGGGATTGCAAACGAACAACTTACGGTGAGCAGGATTGCGAAGAGAGTACGCATATCAGAGTCCTTTCTTGTGATCAATCATCATGTGTCCCGTTTATGTCAACTGCTGTACAAGAATTTTCAGCTCCGCGCGTTCTGCGGCCTGAGCATTGTTCTGTATCACCAATTCCTGCACTGCGGCCAAATGACGCAATACAATTTACTGCCACATACGCCATGCATCAACAGTTTATGACAAATTGATATATTCATATCAATATCGAATAGTTGGCTAAGAGCCTAATTTTCAATATATAGCAATGAAAAGCGGGCCTGATACAATGAATCAGACCCGCCAATGTGGGAATGAGAGGACTCTTGTACGGAAATGTTACGAAAAAGGGCCGGAACAAATCCGGCCCTTCTGCTTCAGTCTTTGCCTCTACTATTTCAGCAGCAAGAGCTTCTGCATGTGTGTTCCTAATGGAGATTCAAGCCGGGCAAAATAAACTCCCGTCGCAACTCCCGCCGCGTTCCATGTGAAGCGATGCACACCTGCCGTGTAAAGACCGCTTGCTACAGTCGTTACTTCGCGGCCCGTGATGTCAAACACGCGCAGGCTCAAGTGAGCATTCTGCGGCAGTGAAACCTCCAAGGCCGTCGTCGGATTGAAAGGATTCGGATAAGCCGGTGCCAGCGCGTATTCCAGTGGCAATACGGATGGGTTCTCCGCATCAAGCTGTACCACATGAATCGTATCCGTCGCGATACTTTCGCCACCTTCGTACATCGCCGTCAGCCAGAAATAGTGTCCCGCGTCTCCGCTCGGAATACGTGTCCGGAACTCAAGTGCCGTTGTTGAAGCCAGCACGAACTCATTGATATGCACGATGTAACTCGAAAGTTCATCCAAACCACCGACGCTTTCCGGCGCGTCCCAGCTCATGAACAACGAATCGTTCGTGCGCGTGTATGTTAAATTTTGTGGGGGATCGAGTCGCCAGACTTCCGCGTCCGCCGACGTCGTCTGGCCCGCTACGACGGTTGCTTCTGCCGTGATAAACTCGTAACCCGGAATCTGCACACGCAACGTGCGCGGCCCGGCAAACACATCTTGTAGTGAGAACGAGCCATTCGCAGCAACTTGCCCCATCCTGTTTCCAACTCTCACTCCGTTCGCAATTGCTTCTGAAATTGGCGGATGAGTCGTGATCGTACCGGTAAGATTGCCCGTGCTGCGATCCAACGTACGTGTTGTAAACAGGATAGCACTGCCCTGCTGAATTGCAAATGAACTGTCATTTAACACTGTATTGTACTGCAATTGCAATCCGTATGTTTCAGTAGGACTCTCTATACCAACCGTCCCGCCGATCTGAATGTCCACATTGTCATAGACAAACATGATTTCACAATCACCCGTCGGCGTAGGCCAGACTTCCTGATCGAAAATGTGAATCTGTGCCGTCAAATGATTTGCCGTAATCGGCACGAAGTAAAGGTGATCGTATTCAATGATGAACACACCGTTCGGTTGATCGTAGCGAGTCAGAATGCGGGAATCCACAGGATTCAAGCCGAGCACCAGGTTGTCCCAAAAGAGCGCCAACATTCCCGCCGGACCTTGTGGCGCAGGAATCGCTGTGTTCGCATTGCGGCGGTCAGGATCTTCGCCCGGAGCCACCCAGCCGTTTTCATTGACCGTGATGGAATCATACGCTCGCCCGTAAAAAACGAACGGAAACGGCATCTCGACAAACGACGACGCATCTGAAATTTGCGGAAACTCAAGCTCAGTCGCGTTCGTCATGTCTGCCCAATTGTACTGGGCGGGCAAACCGTAATCATAGCGATCATAAGCACGGTAGCCGCTGCTGTCCGGCCCAACGCTTTGTGAGCGCGGCGTGGTGAACTGAATCAGAGCTTCTGTTGTATCGTTCGTCGCAACAAACAAAGTTGTCTCAGCTTGAAGTCCTTGAAACTCTACCACGAAGGAGTAGTTATTCTCACCGGGAAGCACAAAAGAAAACTCGCCGTTCTCATCTGTTTCCGTCGCTTCCACCGGTACAAACTGCGGAGTAACCGTCGCGAATTGCACTGGAATGGCATTGCCAATCTCAACGGTGCCCAGAAGAACTCCGCTGGGTACCAAAGACATGGCAATGTCAAGGACAACCGTATCCGAATCAGCTACCGAAAACTCGCTGTTGTATTGAGCGAATCCGAAAGCGCTGATCGAAAACGGCAAAAGCGAATCTGCAGGCAATGATATCCGGTAGTTTCCTTGAGCGTCGCTGTAGCGAATATAGTTGTCGCCCGCCTGCACTCGCGCACCGGCTATCGGTTGACCGTTCGACTGATTGGTAATCTGACCAACCACCCAGCCGCGATCGGCTGATATCATGAGTACCGCTTCATAGGCGTCCACCATGCCGCGACCATAGGTATTGTCGTCGCCAGCCGTGCCATAATCAATTGCAGTTTGCATCAGCACGGATTTGATTTCACGCACGTCCGCATTCGGATTGGCTTCACGCATCAGAGCAACCACGCCCGCGATGTGCGGACCCGCCATCGAGGTGCCGCTGAAACTACCACTATAACCACCGGGGACGCTCGAGTAGACATTCTCGCCCGGCGCAACAATTTCCGGTTTGATTTGCGTGCCGTCACAGTCGCTCGGGCCACGACTCGAAAAACTTGAGATGGGATGCGGTACAGCCGGGTAATTTCCCGCATTCACCGACCCCACAGAAAAGAACGTCACTGAGTCAAGCGCAATGTTGGCCGGACTGCGGTGTGTTGCAGCGCCGGGGCCTTCATTACCTGCCGAAAACGTCACAACTGTTCCCGCCGTTTCGCAAGCGATAATCGCGGTGTTCCAGTCGTTGAAACAATCGGGATATCCTAAACTACTGTAGACTCCCCAAGAATTCTGAATCACATCCGGCACGTCTTCAATAGTCTCTGGATTTTCATCCGGATCGGCAAACCACTGATAGCCTTGCAAGACATCACTGGTAAAGTCGCCGCCAAACCCGCCAATCGCATTCATCGCAATCCACTCCGCACCCGGAGCAACGCCAATGGTATCAAATTGAGAACCATTTCCACCTGTTCCGCAAATTGTTCCCATTACGTGCGTACCGTGGCTTTGAGCATCTACGGGCGTTTGCGAGCCACCACCCAAAACGTCCAGCCAACACTCCGAATGCGGCGCGTGATTGCCGCGCCAACGACTGCCGAGCGCCACATGATTTCCGTCCACACCCGTGTCCATATTAGCTACCAAAACTCCCTCTCCTGTGTAGCCCAGTTCATTCCAGACCCGCGGCGCATGCACGGCGTTCACACCCGGAGGACGCGAATCCAACGACTGCCGCTGTTCGCGTTCCGTGCTACGCACAGGTTCGATGAGCTCCATAACAGGCACTGCCTCAACCCAACGCACAGAAGGGTGCTTAATCAATTCCACAAGCACACTGCGTTCACCCTTGACGACTACACAGTTGGTAATCCAATAAGGAGTAAAACCGTCAATCCTATGACGCTCGCGCAATGCATCCAGATCATTAAGCAACGGTGGTTGTGTGTCACGAGCCACTCGCTGCAGTTCTTCTACGACAATCTGATGCCGCTGTTGACGTGTTACTTTCATGTTGCGCAACATGATATCCATTTCGCGCAAATCCACCCGTTCCCACAGATGAAAAATCGCTTTCACCTTGGCGTCGGGAGCAACTTTGCTCCATTGCTCCTGTAAGTCAGGCGCAATCTCGCCTGCGAGCAGGCTCGTGGCTGAAAATGCTATCAGTAGTGCAGGCAACAGCCAGAAAACTCGTTTCATTCAATACCTCCGATTTGTAGTCCGTCCAAGGAATCAGCCCTATTGCTATTTGGAGAGAAGGGTAAGTCCGTTATCAAAGAGAGCTTTTGTCGCGGCGTCCCAGAAACTGTCCGCTTCAAACGCGGACTCCTTTTCATTGTAGCGCCACGACGGAACTCCTGTCGTTTGAATGTCCGTTTTGCTCAGCAAGTATCCAGCGATAGCCTGCACCAGCGCGTCATCAGGATACTGTTGCAACGCCACGATCGCGTGGTCGAGTGACTCTTCGTGTTTGCCGCTGAGTTTCGCCCACCAGGCACGGTGCGCTGCGATGCGCCCATTGGCTGGCTTCAACAATTCCGCTTCATCGATCTGTGATTTGGCGGCATCCAGCTCTCCGGTCAACAACAACAAGCGAGCGTAATCCAATCGCAATCCCACCACACCACTGCGGCGCTTCAGTGCGACCTGATAAACTGAGTCCGCACGTCCGATTTGTCCGGCCCACAGCAAAGCTTCCGCGTAGCCGCGGAGGGCATCGTCGTCCGTGCTTTGCTCGGCCAATACCAACGTATAATTTACTACGGCTTGCTCAAACATGCCACAGGTAAATTGCCATCCCGCAATTTCCCGTATGAGCTGAGTTCTCTCGGAACTGCTTGTTTTTTTTAGCCCTGCTTCGAGTTTGGGCAGCAACTCACGATATTTCCCATCTGAGAAGGCTCTTGAACTCGCCCATTGCCCGTACGAGGCCGCCTTATCCGGGTAGGACTGCACCAGCCGCTCGGCGTAGGCCTGTGATAAGCTGTCTTGGTCCCTATAAGAGGAAATTCGCGCCAATGCCCGCAAGACCACCTCCGAGTTCGCGTCGCGGGCTTCAGCTTGCCGAGCGAATTCCATCGCTTGATCCAGCTTGCCTAACTCCACTTCATTATCCGCCGCATTCACGAAAGCCACAGGATAGCAAGCATCCACGTTAGGAGCAGACATATAATGCTCAAGCAACTCAACCAACTTCGGGTCGAGTTTGTGCAGCCGCTCTTTCGTGATCTCGCGTGTGTCGTACTCGTTGCGTCGCGGAGAAAAATACGAGTTCATGCCTTCCGCAAAATACTCCCAGACACTCGATCCCTGATAGCGGCTGACAAAAATTTCTTCATCCGCCGCGTCTTTCGCGCTCGCCTCGCGATAAAGATCCTCAATCATCGTCCAGTCCTCTGGCGGATACACACCGTGCACCTGATGTGTCAGCTCGTGCAAGACCGTGTTGTACTTGTTGTAAATTGAGCGTTCCACGTCTTCAATTCCTGTCACGGTCGTATAGCCGCCGCACCCGCGCACGTCATCCCACAATCGCGAGTCATAGCTGATCCGCTGATCAGCGATGGTTTCAAGTCCCGGACACTCTGAAAGCTTTTCGTGAAGCGGTTTAATATAGTGATGACTGGCGCTGGCCACGAGTACAGGAAGGTAATCCTTCCACGGCTCAACCGAAATCGCCACTTGCTTCTTGTGCCGGGCTGAAAGCGACTCCCAATTGAGAACATACTTTTCAATCATTGGAATCTCAGGAAACTCTTTGGCGTCGAAGGCCGCCTGATCCGCGTCCCGATAGAGATTCTCGCGCAGGCGCAGCTGCTCCAAGCATTTCGCGACGCCGTTATGCGCGCGCCCGTAATCCGGGACATATTTCAGCGCCTCAAAGAAATGCTCCATTGCGGCACCGTACTCGCCGTGCATCCATTCCTCGGATCCGTCTATCACAAAGTCCCGCGCGCATATTTCGCTTCCGTCGCACTTCAAGTACTTGTTAGATGACTCAAGTTCCGTGTAGTTCTTTCGCGCGTATCCGTTTCCCAAATAATAATGGCCGTATTCATGGTACTTGTTCCAGCGCAAGACCTCTTCAAACAAGTCCATGGACTCACTGGTCTCACCGAGTCGCTGCTTGCAGAGCGCCGCCTGGAAGATCATCTCGTCAGACAGCAATTCCTGCGTCCACGCGCGCTCAAGAAGTTCCATCGCGTCTTCGTAGCGCTGCTTCTTCTGAAACACTCGGGCAAGTCCGATGCTGCCCCAGCGTTGCGAAATCGGATCACGAAACGCCAGCGCTGTCTGAAACATCAGCTCCGCGCGCTCCATGTTAAGCTGCGCGAAGGCAAGCTCGCCTTGTACTATCGCACTCCAGTCGCCTGTCCTGACCACCCACTTTTCAAGCGCGGGAAAATTCTCGGTCAATAAGAACCAGGACAATACACTTTCAAAGGCATCGCCGTCGCCACTCAGCTCTTGCAACTCAGTTAAGCCCGGCTTGAACTCTGCAAAACGATACTCGCGCAGAGCTTTGGCGGAAGCAGCCGCGAAGGATTGCGTCTTGGGCATATTCTTTTCAGAGAACCGCCACTCCCGAATATCCGCCGCTTTCTTCACCAGCTTCGATTCTGCCAGTACAATCATAGGCAAGACAGCCAACACCAACAGTACATTACGCCACATGTTTATCCTCCGCGATTCTGCCGTCAACCATCGTCACAATTCGCCTGGCGATACTCATCACCTTCGGGTCGTGAGTGGAAAAAACAAAAGTCGTTTCGTGTGTGCGATTCATTTCAAGCATCAATTCCAGCACGGCCATTCCCGTGTCATGATCTAAATTCGCTGTAGGCTCGTCGGCCAAAACCAGATTCGGATTGGTGATCAGCGCTCGCGCCACGGCTACACGCTGGCGTTGCCCGCCTGAAAGTTCATCGGGACGATGATGCCCGTACTCCGACAGTCCAACCTCTTCAACTAAGTCGTTGACTCGCCTGTCAATCTCGGCTTTTGGCACGCGCTGTAGTTCAAGCGGCAAACCGACATTCTCTTTAACATTAAACACCGGCAGCAAATTGAAACTCTGAAAAATAAAACCAATGCGGTCACGTCTGAGCAGCGTCGTTTCTTTGTCATTCAGTTCAGCCGGATCGTACTCGCCGAACATGGTCACCTTACCCGACGTCGGTACATCCAGGCAGCCGATCATATTCAACAGCGTCGTCTTGCCGCTGCCCGACGGCCCGACGATACACAAAAATTCACCCGCACCCACGCGCAGGCCAACGTCCACCAAGGCATGAACGATGTGCGCGCCAAGTTGATAGTCTTTGCAAATCTTTTCGGTCACAATAATGTCTGGCATATAAAACTTTAGAAGTAAATGACGAACCGCAAATCCGTTGCGTAGTATGCGGGCAATACGGGCAACTCACTTGAGGGCGAGCCAGCCGCGAAAGAGAAGCCTGCGGAAATATCCACGTCAGGATAGCCCATGAACGTAATCAAGGGATATCCGTACAACGTTTGATCTGCCGGCTCAAAGATAAGATTTCCCCCGACTGTCCAAAGATTTCGCCAATTGTAAACTCCGCTTGTGGCGACGTACCACTGATGAAGCTCTTGCGTGGGTCTTGTCAATAGCAGCAAATTCGCGTAGTCAACGATTGCCGCCGGATTCGGTTGTCTGGTGCGGAGCTCGTTCGCGTCGCTCTTAAACCTTGCAAGATAGTCCGCAAACTCAGAATCATCGAGCCCCCAACCGGTGTAATAAATCTCTGCATACACGCTGGAATTGCCGAATAGCTTGCTGCCGCCCAGCACCGCGCGCGGTATCCATGTTCTGTTCTGCTCAAGCACCATATAGTGACGAAGCGTCGAATTCTCCATTGCAAGCCACGCCCCTTCGCCATAGACCACCAGCGGCCCGGCGTCCCACGAAAATGCGCCCGCGATATTCGTCTCATCGTCAAAGTTGTGTGTCGCCGTCGCGTAAAGATCAACGGTTCCCACAAGTTTGAACAATCGTGCTCCCGCCATTCTGCGCGTGCCGTCCAGCGTCGGAATCTCAATCAGGTCATCGCCGCGATCCGGTGAATAGAGCAACGACATCGAGAACCACGGCAACGTCGCGTCCATTCTTGCTAGATAAACTCCTTCAAGGTAGCGCGTCGGATCAAGCGGATTCGCGTTGCGCTGCAAATTGTCCGATGGAGTATAGGTCAATCCCGTACCCCAGCGCGCGCGCTGTTTGCCCATCAGGAATGTCACTCGATGCGACGGATTCAAATAGCCATAACCCTGATCCAACACCCAATCAAAATTCTCTGCTGAATCCGGCTGATGCACAAACTGAAAACGCGGTTCAATCCGGTATCCGGCCCGCCGCTGATGCGATCCCTTTACGGATACGCGCAACTCATGCAAATAATTCTCGCGCCAAGTTCCTGTCGCAGGCGGGTAAAGCCACACCGCTCCCCGATCTGGCCCGGTGAAGACAGCATTGTTCTCCAGTCGAAACGTGGTCTGCGGTTGCGCAAACGCAATCGAGAACAAAAGAAAGAAACTACTTGCCCAAGCGAGTCGGATCAAAAGTGGACTCCGGAACTCCGTCGCGCTCTTTCAGCGACACAATTGTTACTCTGGTGTAAGCGCCCTCTTCCAAGAAATCATACATCGTCATAACCGAAGGCCGCTCCCGCCCCGCCAAGATTGCCGTTTCGTCGATGACTTCCTGCTTCAGCGCCTTACCCGTCAATCCGTAAAACGTGATCGTGTCGGGAATCGCGGACGCGCTGTCCAAACCGCACTCCATTTTTGCGTAGGCCACGCTGCGTGTCTTGGCGGTCAGTTCCACAAAATAATGAACGCGACCGTCGCGGACGGTGCGTTCGACGACCTTTGCCCAGTAGTCATCGGCAAGCGTCGAGTTCATCACGTCTTCATTCGAAAACACACTCCCCATGAAGCTGGCTTTGCGCGTAAGCTTCACAGGCCGCGAAACGTCCGGCACATAAAACCATAAATTATCGCCGTTCAACAAAATTTGTTTGTCGCGCTCGCGCGGTGGGTCGGTCACGGTCATCAGAGATTTGTCTTCACCGACACCGACAATATCATATGTATAATGAAGCAAGTCGCGGCCCGGGCGGCTCGTTTCCATTTGAATCGTCATTTCGTATGCGCCCGGAAAGCGCGCGTCGTCCAATCGCTGCAACAGAGCTTGCGCGACAGAATCACTCGCCTCCTGTGCACGGGCAATCGTTGAAACAACGATCAGAACACCAACAAGCAGAGATCTAAACATCTATCTAACTCCTTTTGCAAGCGCAGCCGTAACGGGAACTCTCGACGCACGACGCGCCGGCAACACGGATCCCGCCCACGAGCTGAAAATGGCAAGCGCCGCCCCAATCAGCCAATCAACGGCCCGCGACTGAGCAAAGTACGTGTCCGCTAACGGCATCGAAATCGCTTCAATTGCCTCTTTCGGCAGGCTGATGCCGTGCACGTTCATGAACCACGCAAAAAGGCCCCCGATTACCGAACCAATCACAATGCCAAAAAATCCCACCGTGATGCCTTCAGCCAAGAACATTGTACGGATTTGCTTCTTCTCCATTCCCAGTGCGCGCAAAGCTCCTATTTCACCCGTGCGTTCAAACACCGAGACGGTCATCGTATTCGAAATGCCAAACACTGCAAGTGTCACGAGAATCCAGCCGATGATAGCATAAGAGACCATGTCAGCTTTCACCGCCGCCACAATGTCGCGTGCGACTTCGTACCACGTTTCCACAATAAGTTTGTCGCTCGTCGCGCGTGTCACAACTGCCGCCACTTCATCGCGAACACTTGGCACGACGCGCAGGTTCGTGGTGCGAATAACAATCTCGGTGACCTCGTCCCGCATGTCAAGCAGCTCCGAGACAAACGGCAAGGGAGCGTAGACCGCTCCTCTGTCCGCGATGCCAAAACCGCTGTCAAAAATCCCAATTACTTCCGCATCCACCAGATTGTTCGCGCGATCCTGAGTCTGCGCAAACAACAAGAGTGAGCTGCCTACTTCCGCGCCGAGCAGTTCCGCCAACCGATCACCGATCAGGATGCCATTCGTCAAATCACTAAGCCTGCTGCCTTCCTTAACTCCGGAAAGAATCACGCCGACCTTTTCCTCTGCCGACGGAACGACGCCATAGAGCACGACTGTAGCGCGTTCACGTCCATTCGACAAAATCGCGGACGTCAAAATCCTCGGACTCGAGGCAATGACATCAGGCAATGTGTCCGTGGCAAGTGTGACTGCGCTGGCGTTATGAATCGTCAGGTCAAGCGGCAGCCTGCGCTTCTCGTCTGCGTAACCATCCGCGTGAATCTGAATGTGTCCGGTGCGCAAATCCACGGTCTTCTCAATCGTGATCAAGTAGAAACCGCGCAGCACACCGATCAGCAGAATCAACATGCCTGTATTGACACCAAGCGCCAGCACATTGAACAGCGAGCGCCGCCGTTGTTTCATGACATTGCGAAAACCCAGTCTAAACCAGAGCAAGTTCATCCCAGCTCCCGCAATATTTCCACGGGCTGTTTCTTGGATGCCCAGTAGGCAGGATACAGAGACGCGAAAATCGAAATCAACATTCCCAGCAACGCAATCTTGATCGTTGTTTCCGGAACAAAGGTAAACCAAATTAAGCTGTCAATGCCTTCAAGTCCCTGCATCGCTTCACCCAAATCAATCGGGTGCGCGTAAAAGTAAAACGTGATCGGCAGCGAAAAAATCAATCCGACTATCGTGCCGATCAAGCCCAGCACCGCGCCTTGAAAGAGCACAATCTTGATCAACTGCCTCGGCAATAGCCCCACCGCTCGCAATGTCCCGAATTCGCGCAGCCGTTCGAGCACGCTAATCAAGAATGTATTGATCATACCAAGCGAAGCAACAACCAAGATGATCAACGTGATAACCCAAATTCCAATTTCAGAGACATCAAGCAATTGAATCAGCGCCGCCTGATCTTCTTTCCAGGACGTTACCTGATAGCGGTCGGCAAACTGCGACTTCACAACGGGCAAGACGTCATCAAGAGCTTCAAGAGACTCAAGTTCGAGCGTTACACTCGTCACTCGGTTTTCCAGCGCAACCAAACGCTGCACGGTGTTAAGCTCGCCAATTACAAGCGTCGCATCTTCATCTTCATTCAAGCTGCGAAAGATACCGCGGACAACCGGTTCGACTGCTGACATCCCGCCATACACGTCGCTCGTCAGGAGAATAATCTTCTCACCTGCTTTGACGTCCAAAAGCTTTGCGGCGTTACTTCCGAGCATGACTTGATTCGACCCGTCCAAAAACTCGCCGTCAATCATCGCTCGCTCAAGCCTTCCCCAAATCGCTCGGGCAGCCTCTGGCGTCGTTGCGTTCAGCTGCATTTCGAGCGTGCGATCCGGTGAATTTGCCAGCGCGCCGAATCGAATCATCGGTCGCACCATACGAACCTTTGAAAGAGTGCTTAGGGACTCTTCGAGAGCTTTCGTCCACGGCATATTCGGCTCGAGCGGCAGGAGATCAATCTTCTTGTCATAACCCTGCGCCGCAAGACGAATATGCCCTGATTCGCGGACGGCCTGCTGTTGTACCTTGTCGCGAAATCCGTCCACGTAACTTCCGCCGAATTGCAACAGAAAAACCGACACAGCCACGACAGCGATCACAGCCAGCGAACGCTTCCACATCTTTCTTATGTCGCGCATCGCGAAGCGAGTCAGCATCAGAACGATTTCTTCACAGAGTAAAGACGATACGGAGAGCGCAGCAGAATAGGATTCGCCAGAACTCCCAAGTCTTGCTTCAAGCTCTTGTCGTTCCAGTCCGCATTACGTTCATCGACAAGAATATGAGTACAGCGGTACTTTGAAAGCAGCAACCAGCGATCCGCCGTTTCCAGAGGATCATTAAAAAAGCTGGTGGCGTCCGCGCGGCGCTGATTCACTTCTTCTTGAATCAATGGATTCCCTTTTGCCTGCGCCACAAGGCGCGCACCTGTGACCGCTGGCACACGCCAACCGACCGTATCCTCCACCATTACGATGGAGGACTTATCCAATCTGTTCCGAAGGATATTCAAATCCTGCCACGGCTCAAGAATATCGCCGCTGGTTCTTTTATAATGCACGATGACCGGCGACCATTGCTTAACGATTTTGTGGGCACGATAGTAAATTCCCGGTATAAACACCGCCATGACGAGGAATAACACTATCAGGACATGTGTTTTGGATCGCTGAAAGAAGCCGCGTGTAAACAACCCGCTGTCCCAGAGGAACAACCCGATACACATATGCGCGAAAATTGCTCCGTAAAATATAAATCTGCTGCCGATTTGCACACCCGCTAGCCAGCTTAACAGATAGATTGCCAATGAACAACCGAGCGCAATGACCAACTCCGGATACTTTCTGCGCACAGCGAAAAAAGCCGCGATCGGTAATCCAAGCAGGACGGGGCCAATCTTCATCACTTGCCCGTCAAACAATCGAACTTTGTACCACGCTTCGGTTGAACCTCGAAACAAGAGCGTTGAATAGTCGAAATACGGCCACCACAACGATACAAGCAGCACTCCGACAGGAACAAGCTGCAAGAGCAGGGTTTTGCCAATGCTCACCCGAGCGACGGCCCACCCGAAGGCTGCCACAAACAAGAACAGCGCGGTTATCGGATGCGAGAGAAAGGCCAACAGCGACAACGCGATGTAGCCCGTCAATCGAGCTCGCGACCCGCTGACTAAGTAGTGATTGAGCTCCGCGAGCCCGTGAAAGCATATACCGTAGGCAAAAGTTCCGACAAGACCTGGTAACGCGAAGAAGAACTCAGCCTGATATGCGTTCGCTTCGCCGTACCCTCGACCCCATCCAATGAGCATCACCGGAACAATCCACAGTATCGCGCGCGAATCAGTCGTCAGCGTCCTTATCACTCGTGCAAGCCCGGTAACAAACAAGAGTATATTGAGCAGGCCGGCAATCGCTACCGTCGTAAAGAGCGGGAGGTCAAACAGGCGGTCAATCACACCCCATACTATAGTGTACGGCGTGAATCTCGGCGAAGTTTCGCCCGGCAAATCGAGTAGCGGGTTGCGTGGATTCAGCGGCGAGTCTGATGCGGCTTCTATTGTTGCTGCCGTTTCCCAAATGTCCGCTTCCTCGCCCCAACGCGGCGCAATTGTATAAAGAAGCGCGACCACAAGGATCGCGCCATACATAAAGCGCTGCCACGGCGCCGACTTTAGCCGATTCATTAAGCTCCCGTCGGCACGGCGGTACCGGAAACATCCAATGCACGCGGTGATTTCTTAAACAGCGCAGAGTTCAACAAACCCATTTGCGCCAGCTTGTATTTTAACATGACCTGCACAGTTTGCAATCCGTATTTTGTGCTCCGCCGAAAATTAATTGATGAAGCTTCGTCAAAATAGCGCGTCGGAATTGGCACGTCACCA
Organism: uncultured Alphaproteobacteria bacterium; assembly: GCA_964530625.1. Classification (GTDB taxonomy): domain Bacteria; phylum Electryoneota; class RPQS01; order RPQS01; family RPQS01; genus JABWCQ01. The sequence goes on from CAZHAK010000007.1 coordinate 35,452, forward strand.
ATCCGGAATCCGTGAAACACCGATTGCGCCAAAAATTCCGAGTCAAAAACAAAGTCATCTGAATTTGAATGGTAGTTTATCGTTTCCAATACTTCACGCGCATAGGCCCGGAATCCCGTATGCAGATCACCCGCGTTCTGACCAAGCATTACATTCTCAAAAATAGTCAGAGCACGATTGGAAAGATATTTGTACACGGGCATGCCGCCTTCCAACGTCTCACGGCGAGATCGAATCCGCGAACCCAAAATTATGTCCACGGTTCCCGTTTTCAGCAGGCTCACAACGGCGGGAGTAATCCGTCCGTCGTATTGATAGTCAGGATGAATCATTACCACCACGTCCGCGCCGGAATTTAGCGCCGCATCGTAACATGTCTTCTGATTGCCGCCGTAGCCCTTATTTCGTTCATGAGGAATAACCGTCATGCCAAGGGATTTTGCCACTTCAACAGTATTGTCCTTCGAGCAATCGTCTACAAGAATGAACTCGTGCACGGATCCGCTGGGGATGGACTTTAGTGTTCGTTCAATCGTCAGCGCGGCGTTGTAGGCCGGCATGACACACACGACTTTCTTGATCTCACGCTCAGGACGTTCCTGAAATTCTTCTAAGCGAACAAATCCCATAAATTCCTTTTACAAATGCAGCGCGCGGTTTTCCGTCGCGGCTAAACAGGCTTCCTTCATCGCTTCCGTGAATGTCGGATGAGCATGAGACACCCTGGCAATATCTTCGGCACTCGCGCGGAACTCAAGCGCTACCACCGCCTCGGCAATCATGTCCGCGGCGCGCGCGCCAAACATATGCACACCTAAAATCTCGTCAGTGACTTTGTCCGCAAGCACCTTCACGACGCCTTCAGTTTCATTCGCAGCCCGCGCGCGTCCCAATGCTTTGTAGGGAAAGCTGCCCGTCTTGTAGGCGCGTCCCGATTGCTTTAGTTCTTCTTCGGTGAATCCCACTCCGGCCACTTCCGGCCAGGTGTAAACAACCCAAGGTATCGCGCGATAGTTAATATGCGGCTTCTGTCCTGCGAGCAATTCTGCGACATACACGCCTTCGTCTTCGGCCTTGTGCGCAAGCATCGCGCCGCCAATGACGTCGCCTATCGCGTAAATTCCTGGACGAGCCGTCTCAAGATACTCATTCACCTTGATAAATCCGCGCGTGTCTGTTGAAACCCTGACACTTTCGAGCCCCAGCTTGTCCGTGTAAGGTTTACGGCCGACAGCCATCAAACAGTAGTCACCGAGCAGTTCAATGTCATCTCCCCCCGGTGTCTCTGCAGTAACGGAAACTTTCTTACTCTTCGTATCTACTGCCTTAACCTTGTGACCAAAATAAAGTTCAATTCCGATATTCTTAAGCGACTTCCCCAGCTCCTTGCCCATCGTTAAGTCCATCGTCGGAATTGCGGAGTTTAAAAACTCTACAATGCGCACCTTCGTCCCCAATCTTGCAAAAACGGATCCCATCTCGCAACCGATTACGCCCGCTCCGATGACCACAAGCTCCTTAGGCACATTCTTCAGGGCCAGCGCTTCCGTCGAAGAGATAATTTTTGTCTTATCAATCTTGGCGAAGGGCAGGTCTAAAGGCTTTGAACCCGTCGCGATGATGGCATTCGTGAACGAAATCTCCTGAACACTGCCGTCTTCACTTTCCACGCGCAGTTTGTCCGCACCAAGAAACGAACCATGACCGTGCAACACGTCAATCTTGTTCTTCTTCATAAGATACGCGACGCCTTTGACGTTGTCGTCGACCACTGCGTCCTTGCGGCCGCGCATCGTCGGCCAATCGAGTTTCAATCCTGTGAGGCCGATGCCGTGTGTGTCAAAATGCTTGCCCGCAGCATAATAAAGCTCAGATGAGTCAAGCAAAGCTTTCGAGGGAATGCAGCCGACGTTCAGACACGTTCCACCCAGCGTCGCGTAACGCTCGACGATGGCAACCTTCATTTTCAATTGTGCCGCGCGAATCGCCGCGACATAACCGCCGGGGCCTGACCCGACGACCACAAGATCGTATTTCATATTGAGAATTTTGTGAGAGTTCGTGCTATATTTGCAGCAGAATGCGCATGGGATTCTCCAAACTTTCCTTCACGCGAACGAGAAATCCGACTGACTCGCGCCCGTCTATGATTCGATGATCGTAACTCATGGCCACATACATCATCGGACGGATGACCACTTGTCCATTCAATGCAATTGGGCGTTCCTCGATTTTGTGCATTCCTAAAATTGCGCTCTGCGGCGGATTTAATATCGGCGTGGACATTAACGAGCCAAATACTCCGCCGTTGGAAATGGTATAGGTGCCGCCCGTCATCTCGTCAATCGTCAATTGATTGTTGCGCGCTCGTGCGGCAATCCGCTCGATGTCCGCTTCAATCTCGGCAAGGGTCATGCTTTCGGCATTTCGCACTACCGGCACCACCAATCCTTTCGGCGCTTGCACTGCGACTCCCATGTCCACGTAATCGTGATAGATGATTTCATCTCCTTCGATCGAGGCGTTGACCGCAGGGAAGTACTTCAGCGCTTCCGTCAACGACTTCACAAAAAATGACATGTATCCAAGTTTGACACCGTGCTGCTCCTGAAACTTGTCTTTGAATTCCTTGCGCAGTTGAATCAGGTTTGACATGTCAATCTCATTGAAGGTCGTCAGCATGGCCGTTGTCTGCCTGACGGAGACCAATCGCTCGCCCACCTTTTGTCTGAGCAGAGACATCTTTTCGCGCCGCTCAACTCGCTCGCCCGAATAGGTTACTCGTGCAACTTGCGGGGGAAGATGCGATGGTGTCGTTACTTTGGGTGCGCTTGAGCTGGGCGCTGGAATTGCCGCAGTCGGCGCGGCCTTGGGAGCGGCCACAGCACGCTGGGCATCGTCTTTCGTGATTCGGCCTGCTTTACCGCTGCCATTTGTTATGTCGTTTGCGCTCAGTCCGGCTTCGCGCAAAAGCTTGCCCGCTGCAGGTGAGGCGATTTTCGTGGACCCGCTTGCAACAGTAGACGGCTTGGCGGTCTGCGCCGCCGCCGTCGCAGCTTTCGCCTCTGTTTTAGCTGGCGCGGCAGTCGCCGTTGCTGTGTCATCAATCGTGCCAGCCAAGGCGCCAACGTGAACAGTTGATCCTTCCTGAATCAGAATCTTCAGAATGCCGCTCGTCTCAGCAGACACCGACAGCGTGGCCTTTTCCGACTCAATCTCAAACAATTCGTCGCCCATCTCCACAAACGCGCCGTCGGGCTTCAGCCAACTTGAAATCGTGACTTCATTGACGGATTCACCCGGACTTGGAACTTTTACTTCAAGCATTTTATGTCGTTATTCTCCCTAGCAAAAACAATCGCTCTTGCCGGGCTGTTTAGAGTTTAAAAACCTTATCAACCAGCTCAGTTGATTCATGCTCATGCAAATCCGGAAATCCGACGGAAGGAACGCAAGACTCCGGACGGGAAATTACTCTGAGCTTTGTCAAATCAAACTTGCGAAAGAGAAACGGCCAGCACCCCTGATTCTCCGGCTCTTCCTGCGCCCATACAAACTCCGCGTTCGGATAGCGATTTATCACGGCTTTTAACTGCTTTGTAGGGATTGGGAAAATTTGCTCTAACCTGACCAACGCCACATCTTTTCGATCAGCGTCACGCTGTTTCTTTATCAAGTCAAAGTAGAATTTCCCCATACACAGCACCACGCGCTTAACGTGCTTCGGATTGGTCCAAGTATCATCCAATACTTCCTGATATTTCTTGCCGGGGCCGAAGTCTTCCATCGGGCTGACGCACAGCGGATGGCGCAGCGGGCTTTTTGGAGTCAACACAATCAGCGGAGTTCTAAACGGCCGCGTAAGCTGTCGTCTGAGCACATGAAAGAAATTTGCCGGTGACGTGCCAGCCACCACTTGCATATTCGTGCCCGCGCACATCTCAAGAAATCTCTCAACGCGGGAGGACGAATGCTCCGGCCCTTGACCTTCTAAACCGTGGGGTAGGAGCAGCACCAATCCGTTTTCGCGGCGCCACTTCTGCTCGGCGCCTGCGATAAACTGGTCCGATATAATCTGCGCGCCATTCACGAAATCGCCAAATTGCGCTTCCCAAACCACCAGTGCTTTGGGTGACGCCATGGCATAGCCATACTCGTACCCTAACACGGCATATTCAGATAAAATCGAATTCCAGATTTCGAATTTCGCCTGATTCTTGCTGATATGATGCAGTGGATAGTACTCATCATCCGAGTCTTCCATCCGCACCATCGCGTGACGATGAGAAAATGTGCCGCGTTTGGAGTCTTGACCGGAAAAGCGCACACTGTTGCCCTGATCGCATAAGGTCGCGTAAGCCAGCAGTTCACCCATCGCCCAGTCAAAACGGCCTTCCGTAATCATCTTGCGGCGATCCTGAAAAATCCGCTCGACCTTGCTCATAAACTTCTTGTCTTCTGGAAGTTTCGTGATTGCTTGAGCAATCCTCTTTAAGTCCTTTAGCTCAACACCCGTCTCAGGAGATTCTTCAAAGTCTTCAAGCGTGGAAAATCTGAGATCTTTCCAATAGTCCTTCAGGGAGCTTGGAGCCATTGATTCAAAAACATCTTTTGCCGTCTTAAAATCCGTTTCCAACTTTGCGCGGAAGTCCTTTTCAATCTCTTTGGACTCTTCGGCGGAAATAGTTCCTTCATCTGCAAGTTCGCGCGCATATATCTGCATCGGATCGGCATGCGCCGCAATCGCCTTATAGAGTACCGGCTGGGTAAATCGGGGCTCATCGCCCTCGTTGTGGCCGTGCTTCCGGTAGCCCAAAATGTCAACGAATACGTCACGCTGAAACTCCTGACGAAATTCCAGAGCTAACTCAATCGTGTAAATTACTGCTTCCACGTCGTCACCATTCACATGGAACACCGGAGAAAGCGTCGTCTTCCCCACGTCGGTGCAATAGGTGCTTGAGCGTGCTTCAATGTAGTTGGTCGTAAAACCGACTTGATTGTTCAACACGATGTGCATTGATCCGCCTGTCTGGTAGGCGCTCACCTGTGACATCTGCAGCAACTCGTACACAACACCCTGTCCGGCAATTGCCGAATCTCCGTGGATCAGTACCGGCAGCACTTTCCTGAAGTCCGAACCGAAGCGCTGATCCGCCTTCGCCCGGCATACGCCGGCAACAACCGGATTGATGGCTTCCAAGTGTGACGGATTCGGCATCACGGTCAAGTGAACCGGCAATCCCGCGCGCGTCGTCTTGTCCACAGAGTGACCTAAATGATATTTTACGTCACCGGAAAAATGCGTGCCCCTGTATTGCTTGCCTTCAAATTCGTTAAAGATGTGGCGGTAATCCTTATCCAGCACATTCGTCAGGATGTTCAATCGCCCGCGATGTGCCATGCCGATCACAAAATCGTGAATCCCGAATTGTGCCCCGTGCTCGACCAGCGCGTCCATCGCCGGAACAAATGTCTCAAGACCTTCAAGTGAAAATCTCTTTTGTCCCACGAATCGCTGATGCATGAATTTTTCCAGCACGACAGCCTGCGTGAGCTTTGTGAGCGTGTGCCGTTTCGCGTCTAAAGTAAAGTGGCGACGATTCCGGGTACTTTCCATTCGCTCTTGAAGCCAATCCAAAACCTTCGGATCGCGCATGAATATCCACTCGACGCCGACCGAGTTGCAATAAGTCGCTTCCAACAATTTGATAATTTCACGCAACGGTGACGGGCCGAGACCGACTCGCGTGCCTGCCTGAAACACCCGGTCCAAATCGCTTTCCGACAACTCGAAATTCTCCAATGTCAGCTTGCCGCCGTATTCGCGACGACTGCGGACCGGATTTGTTTTTGTAAACAGGTGGCCGCGCTGACGATAGGCCGCGATCAGGTTAACGACCTTGAACTCCTTCTCAAACTCTTCCGGAGCCTGTTGCGGCACCTGACCGTTCAACGTCCGTGCAAACTCAAAACCTTCGAAAAATCGTCGCCAGCCTTGATCCATAGAATCAGGCGCAGAACGATACTTCTCGTAAATATCGTTTATCACTGCCGGATCAGCATTCACCAAAAAAGACAAGTCTGTCATTTCTTCCTTTTTGCCCCGCGCGGACGTCCCCGTCCCGCTTGACTCTGAACTTCGTTCACTATGTTTCGGTTACCGTTTCTGCGCATAACCCGCATGCTTTTGCTAAATATTCCCAATCTTAGAGTTTACGAAATTCCCCTCGGATTCTCAAGCGAAAGAGATCCGTTTTCCAGAGATTCGAACCTGTCTTAAGCATAGGTGCGTAAGCTGGCCAATCTGACCACGAGTTTGCCTTTCGCCTGTAAAATCCGCATCTTAGATGACCAAAGGCTTCGAATTTTCAATATTTTCAATAAAGAGGTGTCGTCAAATGACAACTTATCGTCCAACCCCCAACCCCGCCCAAATTCTCAAGGTCTTTGGTGCGCTAATCGTAGTGCTGCTGCTTTTCCGCTGTTTCACCATCATTCCTGCCGGACACGTGGGTGTGGTCGACTTTTTCGGAAAGGTTTCAGACACGACGTTGAAACCCGGTGTAAATCTGCGCAATCCGTTAGCGACCATACACAAGTTTTCGGTCAAGACTCAAGAAGAAAAGGAAATGATGACTGTCCCGTCAAGAGAGGGACTCTCTGTTCAGCTTGAAGTTTCGGTCCTGTTCCATTTGAATCCGGAAAAAGCCGCGGAAGTCTATAAAACCATTGGGCCGAATTACATCGGGATTATCCTTGAACCCAACTTTCGCTCAATAACTCGTGGCGTAACAGCAGGTTACGAAGCTCGCGCCCTCTACACCTCTGAGCGCGAAGTCCTCTCACAGCAGATACAAACGGACTTGCAAGCTATTGTTGAACCGAGAGGCATCACGATTGAGGCCACTCCCCTGAGGCAAGTGAACTTACCGGTTAACCTGACCGCATCCATCGAACAGAAGCTGCAAATGGAGCAAGAATCGCAAAGAATGGAGTTCGTTCTGACCAAGGAATCCCAAGAGGCGGATCGCAAGCGTATCGAGGCGCAAGGTATTGCCGACTTCCAGAAAATCGTTTCTCAGGGCCTCAGTGATCCCTTTTTACGCTGGAAAGGCATCGAAGCTACTGAAAAATTAGCTACTTCCAGCAATGCCAAGACAGTCGTTATCGGTTCTGGGAGGGACGGTCTACCTATCATCCTCGGCAATCAGTAGGCCAGAATAACGCTATTTCTGGAAAATACGAAATAGGACGAGAGGCGGACATGTGCCGCCTCTCGCAATTGAACCCGCTTAAAGCGGCCTATTTTACAAACCGCCGATCCAATGCGTATCTTCCACCGCCGATCAGCACGAACGCGATTGCAATTGCCATGAACAGAAAGGCCTTTTCCGCCGTCCCGAACGGATCATCAGCGTGACGGACAAAGCCCGCGACTCCCATCGTGGTTGCAATAAAAAATGCGGACGGGCGCGTGGCTAGGCCCAGAGCAAGCAATATCGCGCACGCAAACTCCGAGAGACCTGCCGCCCACGCAAATACGTCGGGCATCGGAAAGCCCATCTTGGCAACACCGTCCACGAATTTCTCGGACGGAGGCATCTTGCCCCAGCCGTGTGCAATCGCCAGCGACAAACCCGTATAAACCCGCAGCACAAACAAACCCATGTTCGCCGCGGCGGATTTGATATCGGCACCGCCAAATAGAAATTTCTTCACACGAGACCTCTCTTGTATTTATAAATCGTAAAACTTAGATTATTGAATTGGATTCACTCATTTGGGTATATATATGAAAACGCTCGGGCTTATCGGCGGAACAAGCTGGCATTCCACCGTGGACTACTACAGATTGCTCAACCAGTTGGTAAATCAACGATTGGGCGGCAAAAACGCCGCGCGGCTCATTCTGCATTCCTTAAACTTCCAGGAATTCTACACGGACAACCAGAATGGGGGTTGGGAGTCCACGGAGCGCTTTCTGATTCCCATCGCCCGTCAGCTTGAAGAGGCTGGTGCCGAAGGACTCATGCTATGTGCCAACACCCCGCACATGGTCGCGCCGGGAGTGCAGGCCGCGATTTCGATTCCCTTGATCCACATCGCCGAAGCCACAGCGCGTGAAATTGTCAAGAACGGGCAAAATCGAGTCGCTTTGCTCGGCACCGTTTTCACGATGGAGGAACCGTTCTATTCAGATATTCTCGCTCAACACGGAATCGAAACTCTCGTCCCTGACAAAGCGACTCGTGACTACATCCATGAAACTATCTTCGATGAAATGAGTCTCGGCCAATTCAAGCACGAGACAAAAACTGAGTACCTGCGCATCATGAACACCCTGAAACAGCAGGGCGCGCAAGGGGTGATTCTTGGATGCACCGAAATTCCGATCTTGGTCAAGCCCGAAGAGTGCCCCATGCCCGCCTACGACACCATCCTCATACATTGCACGGCGGCCGTGGACTTCGCGTTGGCTGACTAAGATACAAAAGTTATCACAAAAGAAAGAGGGGCAGGTTCATCACCGGCCCCTCTTGCGGTTTCAGCTTATACCTCAGCTACGCTCAAGCAGTTCCAAGGACTTCTTCGGATTCATCAGCTTAACGCTGCGGTCCCCGGCCTTCTGGTCATCCGCACCGTTAATAATCAGTTCTCGTAACTGCGAGGCTGTCAAATCAGGCTTCACGGTCAAAAGCTTGCCCGCCAGATTCAAGACCTGCGGCGAGCTCATGGAGGTTCCGTTCAACTTCATCTGCGTGCCGCCGGGCACGTAGCTCATCACTTCAAAGCCGTTGCCATAGACGTCCACCTTGCCGAAGCTGGTGAAACTCGTCTCTTCACCGGCCTGATCGACCGCGCCAATCGAAATGATGTTCGGTAAATCATAGCTCGACGGATAAAACTCGGCGAACTCGTTGTCCGTATTTGAATTGCCCGCGCTGGTGATGAATAGGATGTTCGGCGCGTTCACAATGGCATTCTTGAACGCCGTGTCACCGATTGTATAAATCTTGCGCGCCAATTCTTTGCGCGCCTCAGGAGTGGCGCCTTCATTGTGCTGTTCGAGCGCGTCTTCAATACCGCGAAGCGAGCCGCCCCAGCTCATGTTGACTGCGCGAACATTGTTCGTCTTGAAATACTCAATAGTTTCCGTCAGTGCTGCGGCATCTTTAATTGCCTGCTCAACCGTCGGCTTTTCAGGAATCATCCGATGGTCAAACGTCAAACGCGCCGCAAGTATCCGGCAGTACGGATTACCTGCCGCCGCGATGCCCGCGACGTGCGTTCCATGACAATAGTTGCCGTAAAGACCGATGCTCTCAATAAATGCCTGAACTTCGTCCTGTTTCAGACTCGCGATGTGTTTCTTGATTTCCGTTGCTTCGTCACTCTCAATCGCCGACTGCACGTCTCCCAAACCTTTCATCCAACGGCGCATCTGATCCTCGTCCGCCTTCATCTCATAGTTGCCAATCGGGAACAGGAGTGAGGTCACTTTATTCGAGTGCAAGTCGAACGCTACACCGTGCACGTCGTCCACAAATCCGTTGTTGTCGTCGTCTTTATTGTTGCCCGGTATTTCCTTTTCATTCGTCCACATCTGGCCCAATGGAGTAAAGATATTCCAATCCACGCCGCTGTCCCAAACTGCCAGCACAACAGGTTTATGCTTCTTGCCCTTCTCTAAATCAAAATTACGATCAGCCCAAATGTCCGGCTTCTCTACGGCATTGGCGTTAATATAATCCGTGAAGGCCGCCGCAAAGATCTCTTTCTTTGGGATATAGTATCGGAGCGCGAAAAACGGTGACAAGAGCGAAGTCGCGTTGTCCTGTGTCATCTCGCCGTTACTTTTGTCAAGCTGAGGCTGAAGACTCGCCTCCAAGCCGCCGATGACCAATGCTTCTGCAACCATTTCTGCGCTGCCCTTCTGAGCCTTGACGTTGTTCGCCACGACTTCATAAGGCATATTGGCAAGCATCCCACGAAGCTCTTTGTCCAAATTCGCGTCGTAATTTTCCTGGCCCTTCAACTGTGCTGTGGCAATCACGCGACCGACCAGAGCCGTTGTGTGTTTGGCGGCTTCTTTGTCTTCAATCTCAATCCGCTTGTTCACCAACTCAAGATAGCGTGCCCAATCGCCTTCAATAATGGCAATCGAACCGAGGTCGCCATACATACCCTGCAGAGTAGATTTGTCCGTGATGTCGTAGGTCTCAAGATCCGCCAGAATGTTCGCCTTCACTTCAGTGGCAAGTTTCTTAATCGCAGCGTCGTCCTTCAAGAAATCGACAATCTTCTGATCAATCTTGTATGTATGACGCGGCAGATCGTCGAGTTTCTCAATCTTAATCTTTTCAGCCATGGCGCTGCTTGCCAGCAAGCCGACCATCACCATGAGCAACCAGGTGCGCTTCATGTTCTTCTCCGTGCAGTGTTTATGAAAATAGGAAATTGAATTGCGAATCTTTATCGCGAGGCAGGCAGTAGCGCCTGACGACAAACCTAAGAGATTAGATACCCTTTCGTCCCGCTTTGTGGCAGGGGAGAAGGGTGAAAAGGAGGGTTGTGTTTGAAAGGCTTACCCGTTTCAAACCTAAGGGCAGATTCCAAATCTGGAAACCAGGGCGAGAAGCCCACTTTTCTAAGGGCATCAGGCTCGACATGCTGGCCCTGAAGCAGTAGTTCCCTTCCCATTTGCCCAAACACTAAATTTACAGCAACTTCAGGTACAAATGCAAGTGTAGGCCGCCGAAGAACCGAACCAAGAATATCAGTAAACATCTGATTTGTAACAGCTTGCGTTGTCGCATTCACTGGCCCAGACAGACGTCCATCATATATACAGCGATAGATCGCGGCAGTCAGATCGTCCAGCTGAATCCAGCTCATCATTTGCCGACCGTGGCCCATTCGTCCGCCCAGACCGTACCTGAAAAACGGGAGGAGCTTGCCCAACACACCTCCCCGGCCCGAAATCACATTGCCGATTCGCGGATGAACCACCCGAATACCTGCCTCTCGAGCAGGATTGGCCGCTTCTTCCCAGGCCCGGCAGACCTCCACCAGAAATCCCTCACCCTGAGCGCCAGTTTCATCTACCGGATCGGACGAGTTGGCATAAATCCCGATAGCCGACGCACTTACAAATACCTCAGGAGGCTGTTTCAGCCCCGCGATCGTTTTTGCCAGCAACTGGGTTCCGTCAACACGGCTGCCCAAAATCTCGCGCTTTGCGGCCCCGGTCCATCGCCCGCCCGCGATGTTTCGCCCGGCCAGATGAACCACAGCATCCAGATTTTCAAGTTTCTCACCCTCAATCTCGCCCGTGCGCGGGTTCCAATAAATGGAGTTCTCATCGCCGCCACGCTTCCGATCAAGCGTCAGTATCGTATGGCCACCCGTTGTCAAAAAAAGCTTGAGGGAACTTCCGATCAGCCCGGTCGCTCCGCTGACCGCAATGCGCAGTCTTGGTTGGTCGGCAAATTCCGTGTGTCGGGAAAGGTCCATCCACGTCCGCTCATGCCGCCACGGAAAGACCGTGTTAAGTTTCCTCTGAACTTGGGAACGGGCAAAGACTTGTCCTAATTTCCCCAGAGGAAACTCGTAATCAATCCTATTCTCAAGTTCGCTGAGGCCCTCTCCAACATTGGTGAAAAGATGCAGATGAACCCAGTTCCGGAACGGTCCACGCTCGAGCTCGCTTATAAACTGCCGACCCTCAATAATGCTGTGGTACTTGGCAAGCCATTTCACCGCAAGCGGTCCTACAGGCACTCGCAACTCTCGCCGACTTCCTTCCCGAACCTGCTTATCACCCCACATCATGCGGATTGCAGACCAAGGCGGTGTAAGCCTTTCCAACGCACCGATTCGCATATGCCAAGCAAACAGTTCACTGGCAGAAGCAGGGAATTGGCCTTTCAGGCTGTACTGTGGCACAAGTTCTTCATGGAACGTAATGTGGATAAACTTAAATATACGGTTTTTCTGCGGTATCCGAAAGTTCTATTTTGCGAAGATTCGGTTCTCGTGAGAAATCTTCGCCGAAACCGTTGAATCCCGTGGTGCCATTCCGTATCTTCAGGTAGATGCTATGCCCTCCTTAAGCCCATACCTCTTTTTCCTATGGCCTTGATTTTCAACGGTTCACCCGAGCCCACGCTGGGTGTCGAGTGTGAGCTGCTCCTCATTGATCCCAAAACGTGGCAGCCGGTCAATCGCGTTCCTGAACTCCTCGAACTCCTCGGCGACGTTGGCTGGGCAAAGCCTGAATTGCTGCGCTGTATCGTTGAGATTATCACCACACCCTGTCGTACCGTCGCGGCTGTCAAGCGCGAGCTGGTGGAGAAGTTTCGCATCACGGAAGCTGCCGCAAACTCCTTGGGATTGACCACCTCTTTCATGGCCACTCACCCGACTGCGATGTGGCATGAAATGGAAATCACCGACAATCAGCGTTACACGACGCTCGTCAATAAAATGCAGTGGCCAGCGCGCCGTGCCATGATCATGGGATTGCATGTGCACGTCGGTGTCAAAACGGCTGAGAAGGCCATCGCTATTTTCAATGCAATGACGACGTTTCTGCCGCATCTGCTCGCGCTCTCTGCCGCGTCTCCTTATTTTATGGGAGAAGAAACCGGCTTGGCATCCTGCCGCATCAAAGTGTTTGAAGCCATGCCCACCGCCGGACTGCCTCAGCGTATGCTCAACTGGGCGGAGTTTCAGCGCTTTATGAAAACATTGATCCACTCCGGCGCGATTCAGTCCATACAGGAAATCTGGTGGGATGTCCGGCCGCATCCGAAGTTTGGCACGATTGAAATTCGTATTTGTGACGGTACTCCTGATCTCGAGGATGTGCTGGCCTTGGTCGCCATGTCGCAGTGTCTGATCTGCTATCTTGAAGATCTTTACGACAACGGCGAAGAGCTTCCCATTCACAAATACTGGTTTATTCGTGAGAACAAGTGGCGTGCCACGCGCTGGGGGTTGGACGCTGACATCGTTCATTCTGATGACGGAACGACGAGGCATATGCGGGACGATCTGCAAATGCTCGTCAAGGCTCTCACGCCGTTTGCTATTCAGCAAGATTGCCTGAGTGAATTGCAGCATGTTGCCAAAATCATTGATCGAGGCGGAAGCTACGACCGTCAACGCGCTGTCTATCGCAAAACGGAGAGCTTTAAGGCGGTCACAGAGTCCGTCGTAGCTGAATATCACGAGAGCCTGAAGCGGGCGTAGTCCCCGCGAAAGCCGATCGTGCCCACACAGTCCCGCCTTTCACCCGATGTCAAACGGCTCGGTTGGGTTAGCTTCTTCACGGACATTTCGAGCGAGATGCTCTATGCAGTCACGCCGATCTTTCTAACAACCGTGCTGGGCGCGTCCGCCGGTGTCGTCGGCGTTATTGAAGGCGTTGCGGAAGCTACGGCAAGTGTTTTAAAAGGTCTGAGCGGCTGGTACTCCGACCGCATTCGCAATCGCAAACGGTTTATCTTTGTGGGCTATTTTCTGTCCGCAATCGCCAAGCCGTTGATTGCTATCGCAAGCTCATGGGGCTTCGTGCTCTTTGCGAGATTTCTTGATCGTTTCGGTAAAGGTGTGCGGAGCAGTTCGCGTGACGCGCTGATTGCTGACGTGACTCCCAAGGAGTTGCGCGGTCGAGCCTTCGGTCTTCACCGCGCAATGGACACAGCCGGAGCTTTGACCGGCGTTGTCATCACGCTCTTCTTACTCGAGACGCTGGGTGACGGCGGAAGCCAGCAGATGTCGTTGCGCAGTCTCTACTGGATAGCCTTCGTTCCGGCGATCCTCGGCGTGGTTCTGATCTTCTTTGTGCGCGAGTCAAAATCTGCCGGAGAGCAAAAGCCCCTCTCACTGCGAGGAAAGAAACTCGGCGCACACTACTGGTTGATCGTCGGCATTTCAGGCATCGCCTACCTTGGGCTCAGCAGTGACGCGTTCTTGATTCTAAAGGCGAAAGATATCGGTCTGACGTTGCCGCAAGTTCTGATTGGATACATTGCCTTCAATGCCGTCTATTCATTAGCCGCGTATCCTATCGGTAAACTCTCCGATCGCATCCGCATGGAGTATCTGCTGTGCGCGGGACTGTTGATTTATGCGGTTGTGTACTACGGCTTCGCGTCTGCGGAAACCCGCACAGTAGTCTTCGCGCTCTTCATCACCTACGGACTCTATGCCGCACTGACGGACGGCGTTGTCCGCGCTTTGATTGCAAATGTTGTCGCCGCGGATGTCAAAGCCACTGCGCTGGGCCTCTTCAGCATGATCACCGGACTGCTTGCCTTGTGCGCAAGCCTTTTAGCGGGTTGGTTGTGGGACAACATATCCAGTGACGCCCCTTTTTATCTCGGAGCAATTCTCAGTTTAGCCGCCGCATTTGGATTCGCCGCGCTTAGTTTGCAACGCCGTCCGAAGCACGATCAAGCCTAAATTATCCCTCATTCTTTCCCTTTATGAAGCGTGAACACCACAAATGGTACAGCCCGGCCCTTGGCCGCGATATGGAAATGCTTGTCTACGGTCACTATGGCCGTCCGCTCTTAGTCTTTCCGTCCGCCCAAGGAAGATTCTTCGATTACGAAGGCAATCATATGATTGAGACGATTCGCGGCACGATTGACGGCGGTGGCGTGAAAGTCTTTTGCATTGACGGTATCGACTCGGAGAGCTGGTTCAACAGAGGACTCGCTCCTGATCTTCGCGTCCGCGCACATCAATACTACGAACAGTATGTCACACATGAAGTCTTTCCGTTTATTCATCATCATTGCGGTTCGCAAAATCAGCGCATCGCCGCGACCGGATCGAGCTTCGGCGCGTATCATACTCTGAACTTCGCCCTGAAGTATCCGTGGAACTTCAGTCACATTCTGTGCATGTCCGGCAACTTTGACATCCGCGAACGACTCGAAGGCTACTATGACGAAAGTTTCTATTTCCAAAATCCGATGGACTATCTTCCCAATCTGACGGATCACGATACACTCGAAGCGATTCGTAAAATTAAAATCGCGCTCGTCGTTGGGCAGGGCGCTTGGGAAGGAAATTGCATTGACCAAACCAAACGCATCTCCGATATCCTGAATGACAAGGGCGTCGGCCATCATCTCGATATGTGGGGGCACGATACTCCGCATGATTGGCCAAGCTGGCGCCGGATGATTTCAGTTTATATTTCGCAACTTGACTAACCCGAATGACTATGCAACACTTTGAAGATCTTCCGCATACAGTGCGTCGCATCGGTCTTCTGCTTGGCAACGAGTACGCTTGGCCGCTTTCATTTGAAGCGCTGATTAGAAAACTCGGCTCACACTTGGATTATCAAGGGCGTCGGTTTGAGTTTGAAGTCGAGCGATTGAATATTGAACCGTTTGATTTGCGGCAACCCGTTCGTCAACACGTGATTATTGATCGCCTCGGCTATTGGCACATGACTGTGCGTGAATGGCTGAAAAAATCTGTGTTGATGAATGATTCGCATACGGTAAATAATCCGTTTACGTTTCAGTCCATGGAGAAGCATTCCGCCTACTGCGTGATGATACGCCTGGGATTTGATATTCCAGAAACTTGGCTGATCCCGCAAAAAAAGTGGGACGCACAGGACGAGCGCGCCAAAGTGACTACCGAGAACTATCACAAGATGTTCGACCTTGAGAGCATTGTCGAAAAAGTCGGTGGCTATCCGGTATTTATGAAGCCCTATGACGGCGGCGGCTGGCGCGGCGTGACACACATCAAGAATAAATCGGACTTGAACAAAGCATATGACGAGTCCGGTGAGCAGACCATGCATATTCAAAAGGGCGTTAAAGATTATGAGATCTTTTGCCGCTGTCTCGGTTGTGGCCCGCAAGTTCTGCCTATGCGCTATGACCCCGAACAGCCACTGCACAATCGCTATCGAATAGAGCACGGTTTTCTCTCGGACTATCAGGGTGATTACCTGATGAAATTGACACGCATCATCAATGCTTTTTTCGGTTGGGAATACAATTCGTGTGAATCCTTGATGCGCGGCGACAGCATCTTCCCGATTGATTTCGCCAACGCGGTGCCCGATACGTCACTCATCTCCCTGCACTACTATTTCCCGTGGGCGATTAAGGCCCTTGTCCGCTGGTCACTCTACTGTGCGGTGACAGAGCGTACGACGCGCATTGATTTGCAGAGCCGGGAGTATTTTAAGATCGCGGACAGAGACATTCCTTTCGATGAGAAGCTAAACCTTTATCATGATCTTGCGCAGAGGTATTTTGAAGCTGATCGCTTCGAAGTATTTTGCGCCTCACACTTAGCCGAACTGGACACCCTTGCGTTGGAATTCTTCTCCAGTCAGGAGTGGGACACTATTCTGATTGAACGATGCCGCCGCTCCTTCCCGCAGCACGAGCATGAGAAATTCATTTCGCATTACCGCGGCCTGATCAACTACTGGGTTAAGACTGAACAGGACAGGCTCTCGCAAAATTAGAATGGCGGATTTACCTCGAGTATTGACCATCAAAGTGCCTGCCGACACTCCGGCGGGCGCGTCTATCTTTCTTGCGAGTGATTTAAACGGTTGGAGTCCGTCGCATCCGCTCGCCCGCGCGTCCCTGCAATCGGATGGGACGCATCGCTTTCTGCTGCCGTCTGGTACGGAAAAAGTTGAATTCAAAATTACGCGTGGAACCTGGGATACTGTCGAGTGTTCGGCCAATGGCGAGCCGATGAGTAATCGCAGTTGGCTTGTCGACGCGGACAACGGTGACTTGACTGTTGAGGTGGGCGGTTGGTGTGACATACATCCTGATGCATTGCATTGGCGGCCCAAACATACCGTCGTCGGCGACCTGCGCATCTTGAAAGACATCTTCTCGCCTCAGCTCGGCAACATGCGTGATATTTTCGTATGGCTACCGCCTGAGTATAACGAGTTGACTGGCGAACGCTATCCAGTTCTCTACATGCATGACGGACAAAACCTTTTTGACAACGTGCTCGCTTTTGGTGATGAGTGGGGAGTGGATGAAGTTTCGACTGAACTTGCGGAAAAGGAGAATCTTCGTCACATCGTAATTGGAATTCCCAACATGGGACTGTCGCGTCTGCACGAGTATTCGCCGTGGGAAGATGACTTCAGGCGCTCGCGCGGCTGGGGTGAGCGTTATGTGCGATTCATTCTGCAAACCGTTAAGCCTATGATTGACGGCTACTATCGCACAAAGTCCGAGCGTGAATTCACGGCAGTCGCCGGATCATCACTTGGCGGACTGATCTCGCTTTACGCGGGACTGACACGTCCTGACAGATTTTCCTTTGCCGCATGTCTTAGTCCGACAATGAACGTTGCCGGAGGAAGAATTTTGAAAACCGCCGCAGGATTTCAGGGTGATGTGCGCTTCTGGATTGACTATGGAGCGCGCGAATTCGGTGGAAACCTTGAACTTTCTAACCAAATGATCGAGGCGGTGCAAGGCTGCGTGAGAACGCTGAAGTCCAACGGCGTGAACGCAAGATCATTCATTGATCCGGCTGGAGAGCACAACGAAGCCTCGTGGCGGCGACGCCTGCCCGATATTCTTCGATGGTGGCACGATTCACTTCCCAAGTAAACAGAAAGCCCAACTCAAATGAGTCGGGCTTTTTGCTATCAGCTATGTCGTGATGACTATTCCTTTACCTCAGGCTTTTGAATGCCCTTCAGATGTTTGTCGAAGAACTCGACCTGTTTGGTGTATTCTGCGATGACGTTCTCGCGCTTGCTCGCGCCATGACCTTCATCCGGGAAGATCAGCGAATCCACCGGCGTACCGATCTTATTCAACTCAGCGATAATCTGCCGGGCTTCATAGACCGGAACACGCGGATCGTTTTCACCGTGAATCACGAGTAGCGGAGTCTTGATTAAATGTGCCTTGTGAATTGGCGACACTTCATCAAGAAACGCGGGATCAGACAAGGGACCATACTCTGATTCGCGCAATGCGCGACGATAATCAGCCGTTTTCTCCAAAAAAGTCTTGAAATTCACGATGCCCACGACATTCACGGCGGCGCTGAACAAATCAGGATACTCCGTGATCATGCCCATAGTGACATAGCCGCCGTAGCTGCCGCCGCGAATGCCGATCATGCCTTGCTTCGTATAGCCTTGCGCGATCACATAATCCGTCGCAGCTTTGTAATCTTTGAGCGAATTTTTGCGCAGCTTGTAGTTGTCCAGTGCCATAAAGTCACGACCGTAGCCCGATGATCCGCGAGGATTCAAGCAGAACACGCCGTAGCCGTTCAACATCATGTACTGAATGTTGCGAATGAACCCGGGACGGAATTGCGACTCAGGTCCGCCGTGTGCTTCAACCAAAAATGGAATCTGCTCGCCTTCTTTGTAAGCAGCGGGTAAGTAAAGATAACCTGAAATTTCAAGCCCATCAAAACTCGGGAAGCGAACCAGGACCGGATCACGAAACAGCGCTTTATCAATACCGGCGTAAATGGATTGTGTCAGCTGCGTGAGTTTTTCAGTTTCCGGATTCCAACGGTAGACCTCTGGCGCCGTTGTCGGGCTCGAGAATGAAATGATGATTTCGCCGTCTTGCGTGAAGCCTGCGACGCGCATCTGTCCGTCGAGTTTTGGAAGTTTCACGGCCTTTCCGGTTTCAACTTCGCGCACTTTTGCTCGGCCCCATCCGTCTTCATTGGTCGATGCCGCCATATACTTGAAGTCGCGGGAGAAGCCCACACCTTCACATTCCCACTTGGTATCCAGCCAGCCGTCGTCGACATAAGTCAGTTTCGGCGAACCGAGCTTCATTGTGGCTAGCCGCGACATCCCGTCCTTGTTGTCGTTGCAATCCAACCAAATCGTTTGATTGTCCGGCATCATCGTCACAGAACCATAAATCACTTCGCTCTTGTCTTTCGTGATGGTCTTCCATTTGCCCGTCGTCAAGTTCAGATGATGAAGGTCATTATTGACATTGGACGTCCATGTGGCAATAATCATGTGATTGCCGTCCTTGGATAGGTCGGCTATCACATTTGCACCGGGTATGCCGTCAAAAATCTTCTTCGTCTTACCCGAAGTAACGTTCATTTCATAAATGAAAAAGTCGGTGCCGTTCTCTTCGTTCGAGCGATAGTATATTTTCGAGTCATCGCGCGACCAAACAACCGAACCAAAACGGATGCCCGGCTTATCTGTTAATTTGAGAATACGGCCCGTTTTCGTGTCCATCAAATAGAGCTGCGAGTTTTCGTCGCCGCCAACGGCCGCTTCGACGATGGCAACGTGGCCGTTGCGGGATAGAGTAAAACCGCTAAATCCGTCTTGAAACGTCGTCAACTGATATGGCCAACCGCTCTCGGTAATGCGATACAACTGCGGTTCACCTGACGCTGAGGACGACACATAAACATCCTTCCCGTCCCAGCTGTTGCCCGCTGGACTCCAATTACCAATTTGCAAAAACGTCCCGATATCCGGAATATACTGACCTTCCGAGAGTAGCGTCGCGGGCGGATTTGCATGCGCAAGAGAAAAACCGAGCAGCGCGAGGATGACAAGATACTTATTCATATTAGGGTCCTTGAACTATGCTATTTCCTGGGAAACTGTTCTGATTTATAGCTCGCAAACAGATGTTTGCACTTGTTGCGCTGATATTTTCCGGTTGACGTCACAGGAAATTCGCTGCCAAACACCACAACCTTGGGGCACTTGGACATCGGCAATTCCTGCTTACAGAATTCGAGAATCTGAGCCTCCGTCACGTCGGTGCCGGGTTTCAGGCAAACATAAGCTCCCACTTCTTCGCCGTACCAATCGTTTTCGAAACCAACAGCCATTGCTTTGTCTATTCCCGGTATCCGCGCAAGAACCTCGTCAATTTCAAACGGAGAGATATTCACTCCGCCCCGAATGATAAGCTCTTTGAGCCGTCCGGTGATGAAAAGGAACTTTCGGCCCTTGTCGTCGAGCTTAAAAAATCCTTCATCACCGGATCGAAACCAACCGAACTCAAATGTCCTCTCATTGATTTCCGGATTCGCGAAATAATGTTTCATCACATTAAGGCCGCGTATCACGATTTCGCCCTTCGTATCCTGCGGAAGCGACTTCCCGTGTTCGTCGTGAATCTCCATTTCGTTTTGCGGAATCGGCACTCCGATGGACGGAAATCCGAAATCGCGGATCCATGACTTGTGCTCGGTCGCAGTCAACTCGATAGGGAGGAAGCATGAATAGCAGGTTGTCTCCGACAATCCGTAACCATGCACGATCCGCAAACCAAAACGATCCTCAAAAGCCGACGCGAGCTCCACTGTCAATGGCCCCGCCCCGCAGATAATATGACGGAATTTGGGTAACGAGAGTTGCTTACCCTCCAAACTCTTCTCGTGCAGCAGAAATTGAAGGAGGGTCGGCACGACGCTGACCACGTTTATTTCTTCCTGTTTCATTCGGTCGAAGAACTGCGAGCTGGAAAACTTCTGATTCAAAACCACCGTGCCGCCGAAAAACATGGGTGTCATCAGCGTCACCACCGTCCCGTTCACATGATGAATCGGCAGGACGCACATCATTCTCTGTCCCGCCGTAAGCTGATGCCACTCCGCAATTCCCTGCGCGTCCGTTAACAAATTCTGCTGCACCAGCACAACGCCTTTGGGATTTCCGGTCGTGCCGGACGTATAGACTATCAGTACTTCGTCCTCGAGTGTGATGTCCAAACTTTCAACCTTTTCGCTGCTGTGCTTGGAAAGTTCCGTGACAAAGTGCGGATATTTGTCCGACGCCACACCTCCTGTCTGTACGATCGTTTTGAGCAGTGGCAGCTTCTCTTTCAAGTGAGCGATGCGCCCTAAATATGGCTCGCGCACGAAGGCAAGTTTCGTCTCCGAGTTTGCGAGAATGAATTCCACCCGCTCATCGCTCTCCCCAAGATTTATCGGCACGACGACCGCGCCAAGCGCCCACGCGGCAAAGTAGTGCACCACGGTCTCCGCGTGATTGTGCGACACCGTGGCAATCCGATCCCCGCGTGAAACACCAAAGCTTTTGAGCAACCGCACGGTCTGCCAAACCAATCCTATGAATTCACGATAAGACCACTCGCTCCGTTCGCCTCCGTCAGTGTAAAAAATCAGAAATGGCTGATCGGGTCTGGCTGAAAATTGCTGCCTGAGCAACTGTCCGACATTCGAAAACGGAAGGGGGGAGAGAGCATGCGCTCCCTCCCCCAATCTCCGCGCATGTGCTATCTTCTCAGCTAAAGAGCGCAACGCTCCTCCTGCTAAATTGCCTGTGTTACTTGCCGAGCTCGTAGATGAAGTCAAATTGCGCTGTCGTTTGATCCGGGTCGCCAATGTCAAACTGAAGCTCCGCTTGACCGTGCCAGTTCCCTGTAATCGGGAACTGTAGGCCGCCCAGTATGATAAGTGTCAAGTCAGTCTCTGAGTCGTCAAACTTCGAACCGTTCGGGCCATTCCAATCGAAACTATACAGATTAAGTCCCAACCCTGCACCGGGATAGACGAATAAATTCTTGTCCAATTCAAAGTGATAGGCCACGGTATTACGAATCGCAATGTTCGTATAGTTCCACTCGTAACTCCCGGCGTATCCATTGATGTCCTCGCCCGTGCTCCAATATGTGATTGCAATTTCCCATGGTAAATTGTCCGTCCATGTTCCCATATCGGCCACAACGCCCAACGTAAAAGTGCCGTCGCCAAGTTCAGGATCCACGAACCCTACGCGTCCGCCTATTCCTTTCAATCCGATATTCGTGGCCGCAAAGGCAGCATGCCCCATAACCATTGCCAATACCAACAAGAGTGCATTCCTCTTCATAGATTTTCTCCAGTTCTGCTTTGTTTGTCCAAGCTAAACAATAGCCATTTTTCAGCTAAGATTCAACAAAATACTATCTTT
The DNA here is from genome assembly GCA_964530625.1 of uncultured Alphaproteobacteria bacterium. Lineage (GTDB taxonomy): Bacteria > Electryoneota > RPQS01 > RPQS01 > RPQS01 > JABWCQ01. The sequence continues at coordinate 57,419 of CAZHAK010000007.1, forward strand.
CCAACATAGCCAAAGCCTCGATTTCCGGGGTCTGGGGAAAAAAGTCAACCGGCTGAATCTGGACAGCCTGAAATCCATCGGTAGCCAAAATCTTCAAGTCGCGGCTTAGCCGGGCCGGATTGCAGGACAGATACGCGATTCTCTTGATTCGGGAATCGCCTAGCAGCTTGAGTACGCTCGGATGACAACCACTGCGGGGCGGATCCAAAATCACGAGGTCATCCGGACTGAACGTCTCCGAAAGGCGGGGCAACAGTCGCGCGACTTCGCCCTGATGAAACTCCGCTTCTACTGAAGGGTTCATCGCCGCAAGATGTTCAAACGTCTTTTTGGACAGGGCGTTCTGCTCCACAACCTCAACCCTTGCTCCGTCAACTGCCGCCGCAAACCCCAGTGCGCCATATCCGCCGTAGAGATCCCAAACCGTTCGAGCGGAGAGTCGTTCCCGTTGTTCCTGCAAGTGTTCCAAGACGAGGTGCGTCGCACCTTCGTTAACCTGAGCGAAACCGGCAGGGTGGACACTCAAATCCTTTCCCAGCCAAGTGGTCAACATGGAGCGACTCTCCTCTTCTCTCCAAAACCTGCCTCGCTCTCCCACAACTCCGGCTAGATTGGCCGTACCTATCCAGACACCGCCCGGAACTTCGAAAATTCTCGCAAACTTTAAGAAATTCTGTACATCCGTCTCGTCCGGCGAGCCTTTAAAAATCGCTATCAGACCCGCACCCCAGTCCGTTTCATAAAACGAAATCCGGTCTGGAAAGCTCGACTTAGGTAACTCTCGTGCATCCCTCAGCGCCCAACCCACGTTTCCCAGCGCCTGCCCGACTGTTTTGGTTCCCAGCAGGCAATTCCGTATCTCGGCAAATCCTGCCCCTCGCGCGCCCACGGCATACCCAAGGTCCGCGCCGCCGCGCTCCCGACCTCGAAGCTGCAAAGTCAACCGATTTCGGTAGCCCCACTTGCTCGGACTCGGCCACATCTCAGCCACTACCGCAGGCGAAACCACTCCCCGCAGGACACGCCTGACAAGCTCCGTCTTCTCGCTTAGTTGTTTCTCGTAGCTGATGATCCCCCATTCTGAAGCCGGACATTCCTTGGCGTGACGGCACGGATGTTCGCACCGATCCGTTGACTTGCGCAGGACTTTTACCTGTTCAGCAATAGGTGGCTTTGCGGTGTCATTGGCCGAGAACGCCACACGGTCGCCCGGCACGACCCGCTCGGCGAAGTAAATCTTCTCCCGGCTATGGACAATTCCTCGCCCGTCGCTCGACAGAGCGCTTACTTCCCCGACCTGGCGGCCGGCAGACTTCGAGCTTTGATGGAGCGATTCTTGCCCTTTATCTTCAAAATTGGGTTTGTCAGGCCGCATGGCCGAGACTCCTTCCTACGGATATCTACATGAAAACACCCGATAAGTTATGAAGATTTTGGGAATTATAGTAGCCCGCCGGGGATCTGAGCGATTACCGGGCAAAGTCCTCCGGGATTTGGCCGGAGAACCAATGTTGCTGAAAGTTCTGTCCCGGGCGTCCCGATCTACCTGTTTGCATGATTTATTCGTAGCCTTGCCGGACAATCGCACCGATGATTCGATTGAATCGCTGTGTTTATCCAGCGGCTATTTTTGCTTCAGAGGTTCAGAGCAGGACATCCTTGACCGCGTCTATCGCACGGCCATCGCCTACGGAGCGGATATCGTAGTACCGCTGCGCGCAAGCTGTCCTCTGATTGACGGCCAGCTCATTGACCAAGTCGTCGAAAAACTGCTTGAGTCGAAGTCCGCCGATTGGTGTACGAATCGATTGCCGGCACACACGTTCCCGCAAGGCCTCGAAGTGGATGCCATCAAAATTGACGCGTTGCGCAAAGCCTGGCACGAAGACACGCATCCCGGTTCACGCCAGCATCTTGAAGCCTTTCTAATTCGCAGAATTGATCTCTTTAACTCCGTGAGCGTCTCACACACAACCGATCTGTCACACATGTCGTGGCAAGTGTCAGAACTGCCTGATCTGGATCGCGTCCGCACTATCTTTGAAAAACTCGGCGACGGTCCATTTAGTTGGCAGGACGCGCTGTCCGTCTGGCTATCACTGCCCCAGGACCTCATTCCGGCTGACTCTACCCCGGGACATATCTGGCACCCAAGCGAAGCATAAAAAAAGCATGATTACATTCAAATCACAAGAATCGACGCGACACATTCTCAACCCGCGCGTTGAGTCAAAGCCTGTGTTCGCACCAAAAATCTTCGTAGCTGGAGCAGAGAACACACTCGCAAATGTTTTGACCTATGGTCTCTATGAACAGGGCGCGCAGATTTCCGCACAGACTGTCAATCACGACTCCGCCATCGCGCTCAAGCGGAATTTCCCGATTCTTCACTGCTCACTAACGGACGAGCGATTCACTCATGCGCTTGCGACGTTTTCTCCTGACGTGATCCTGCATGCGCCTGCCGAACCAACGCGCGAGTCCTCCAGCCACTGGCCCTGGGCAGTATTCAACCGCATCGTCGAAAGAACACTCGCCGTCTGCGAAGCCGCACGCCGGCACTCACCCACATCACACGTTGTGTTTCTGTCCTCCGCCGAAGTCTATGGAGAATGTGACTCGCCAGCAAAAGAAGACCGTGCACCTGCGCCAGTTACCGTGCAGGGCCGTTACACGCACATCGCGGAGCAGGTTCTGCGGGACTTCCACGAAACGCATGGTTTGAAAACGACTATTTTGCGCGTCTCGTCTGCTTACGGCCCGTCGCTCCGCAACAACCCGGTGAATGATTTGCTCTTCAATCTGATCGGCCCGCAAGGAACAAATGGCAAAGCTGACCTGAACATGAACGCCACCTGCGATTTGATTCATGGCGCCGACGTCGTGCAAGCGGTCAGGCTCATTCTCGAAAAGAGCACCGAAGGAACTTTCAATGTTGGATCGGGGACTTGCCTTTCACTTGCTGATTTGAACACACATTTGTGCGCGATTCTTGAGCTGAGTCCCGAACCGGCATACGCTAAACCTACCGTCACAAACACTCTCGCCCAACGCGTTGACATCAGCAAACTCAAGGCGCTCGGATTTGTATCGCAAGTCCCGCTGCTCGAAGGCTTGCGTGGTTATGCCGCTTGGTGGTCGGGCGCAAAAGCCGCCTGACAGAAAATTCGCTTAACAAAACAGCCCGCGTGTGCGGGCTGTTTTGCGTTGAATATTTATCTGCTCACTGTGCTTCGAGTCGACCCTGCCGGTCCATCTCCTCGCGCACCTCCTGCATCAGCGGGGCAATCATCGCAGTCGAAAAATCAAACTGAATTCCCGCCGATTGATATAGCTTCGGCAAAGGCCTCGACCCGCCTAACGACAATCCGTGCTTGTAATCACGCAGCGCATCAGCTTTATTCTTGCGCGAACGACTCCAAATCTGAAACGCTCCCAACTGCGCAATACCGTATTCAATGTAGTAGAACGGCACTTCAAACAAATGCAACTGCGCATGCCAGCGATAATCGCGAGCCTCTTCAAAGCCAGTGTGATCCGCACCTGCGCCGAATTTCTCCACTAACCCGCGCCAATAGTTTCGTCGCTCGTCGCGTGTGTGAGTCGGATGAGTGTAAATCCAATGCTGAAATGCGTCAATCGTGGCCACCCACGAGAGCAAAGCAATTCGTGCTTCAAGTTCTGTGCGAATCGTGCGCGCTTTGTCGGCTACAGAATAGAATTCATCCAGCACAGGCATAGCCAAGAGCTCCATGCTCATCGAGGCGACTTCCGAAAACTCCATCGGTGCGTGACGATAAGAATGAAGCGCTTCGTCCCGCACCGCGAAGGCGTGAAACGCGTGTCCCCCTTCATGCAGCAGCGTGAACACGTCATCGTTTGTCCCGACCGAATTCATAAAAATGAACGGCAACCGCAATTCGGCCAAGTCGCTCTGGTATCCACCCGGAGCCTTGCCTTTGCGACTAGTAAGATCGAGCAAGCCAAGCTGGTTCATCCTGTCAAACTGCTCACCCAACTCCTGATCTAATTTATGGAAGACCTGTGAGCATTTATCAATCAATTCATCCGATGTGCCGAACGGATGAAGAGGCGGGCGACCAAGCGGATCACAATCCATATCCCACGGCTTTAAGGCCTCGACACCCAGAGCTTTCTTGCGATCCTCAGAAGCTTTGCGAAGCACTGGCACCACTAACTCTGCAACCGCAGAGTGATAAGACGCACAATCCTCCGGAGTGTAATCAAAACGCTCGTATTCGCGGAATTTGTAATCACGAAAATTATCGAAACCCGCGTTCAAGGCAATCTGATGCCGGATGCGCAGCATCGCGTCAAAAATATCTTCTAAAGCGTCACGATCCCGCAAGCGCCGCTCTGCGACCAACCGATAAGCCTTTTGACGCACCGAGCGATCCGCCTCCTCAAGCAAGGCCAACGCGCGCGGAATGGTGATCTCCTGGCCCTTCCATTCAATCGTCATCGAGCCGAAGAGCTTCTGGTACTGCTGTGACAGCCGCTCAAGTTCGGTTTCCAGCGCGACATTTTCTTCCCGGTAAAGGTTCACCGCGTTTCTGCACGAGCGAAGATACACATCGTATTTCGGCGGCAGAGAGGAGGCAAAAGGACTCTCCACGAGTTTTCGGTTCAGCCTGTCCTGTGCTTCCTTTATTCTCGGAGAAATCTCCTCCACGAACGTCATAAAGGCATTTTCAGCTTCCACGTCATCCGTCGCGCACGTCATCGCAATGTAGCGACGCGAGGACTCCTCCGACATAAAGGCCGAAAGTTCGCTCCCGTCAGCAATCCATGCTTCCAAATCGTCCGTATTCGCGATCTTGCGCTCCTCAAGATTTACGAAATAGGGTGCTACGTCATCCCAACCCTTCAAAACCAAGTCCGTCCCTAAAAAATGACGCGGAAACTCAGCTGAAGGCCGGCTGAGTTCCGCGACGCGATTTTCGATCGTCGGCATTCCTATCCACTCTCCCAAAATTAAGTCCCGCTAACGATTCGCGGTGACAATGTAATAACCCAATGTGTCCAATTCAGTCAAATCCACAAACGTGGTTCCCGGAACCGTTCCCAAAATAACTGTGTTGAAAACTGTCGCGGGATACTGTGTACCGCGCCAAACCGTATAGTTATTGGCACCCGCTACTGGCTCCCACGTCAATTGCATCCCGTTGTCAATCACCAAGACTGTGAGATCTTCCGGCGGCAATAGTCCTGATGCCAAGATACACACGTCATCAACCGCAGCCTCAACCAGCGACCCAAGCCCTTGATCCTGTGCTACGAACCGTAACCGCATCTGACTGGTCAGTGGGACGAATTCTTCTACAATGAAAATACTGCGCCGCCACTCTTCCCAGTCAACACGCTCATGCAGCATGGACGTCCACGTTGTGCCGCCGTCATTCGATATGTCAATATCAAAGTAGTCTTCGCCCGGATTGTTGCCATTGTCATTCGAGTACCAACTGTACAACTCAATCGCAACGTTGCTTTCTTCGCTCAAATCCCAAACAGGCGAGAGCAGCGTTGTTTTGCCGCCGTCCACGTCATTTGCGCCCGCAGATCCGCCCGCGAGTCCGCTTGTCACAAAACAATTCACACCGCTTTCCGTATGATCGTTTTCCGGTTGGCAGACGTTGCCGTTTGTCTCAGTCTGTTCGGGGTCCATCCGATTCCAGATTCCGTTCGTGGCATTGTCTCCCGGCGCACCTACTGCCCAACCTTGATTATCTGCCTCGAAGTCATAACAGTACAGTTCCTGCGGCATGAAGAAATTCACCGTGGTATCTGCCGATAGCATCAGTGATTCTTGCACCGCGCCGCGAGTGCCAAAGGCCCGTAAAGTATACGTATTGCCCGTCGGCATCGTCAAAGAGTAAAAGCCTTCGGCGTTGGTCGTTGCAGGTGCTATGGGTGCGTCTAAAACTTCAACCAATGCATTGGGAATACTCTGACCACCTGAGGTGTAGACATGACCGGATACCACGCCCACGGGAGCCAATGTCATCTGCACATTAAGTTCCGTGTCACCACCCTCAGTGATCATTACGTTGTCCATCGTTACGGGCAGATACCCGAATTTCGTAAACACCAAAGTGTAAGTTCCCGCGCTGGTGGCGATGGAATAGCCACCCGCCGCGTCCGTCAGATCGCTGCGACCGTTTTCAAGAATGGAGACGTCAACGTCCACAAGCGCATTCCCGGAAGTCATCACGACGCCGGAAACTCTTCCAAGGTTGAAGACTGCTGTAACTGCGGCGTATCCATCGATAAACCCAAATCCAAACGTATTGTCATTGCCGACGGATCCATACCCGGAATCAATGGCCGTGTTTATCAGTGCCTCTTTAATCGTAATCGGATCACAATCCGGGCACGCTTGACGCATCAACGCGACAATGCCCGCGACGTGCGGCCCCGCCATTGACGTTCCGCTATATGCTCCATTGTAACCGCCGCCGGGGACACTTGAGTAAACATTCACACCGGGTGCCACAATCTCGGGCTTGATATGAGTTCCGGCACAAGGGCTTGGACCGCGGCTGGAAAAACTCGCGATCGCATAGGGCGGTTGACTTGCCGCGGCGACTTCCACAGCGCCGACAGAAAACATTTGAACTTCACTCAGCGCGTGAATTGCCGGACTGCGATGCGTCGTGGCATTCGGACCTTCGTTACCCGCACTGAATGTAACAACACAACCCAGAGCCTCAAGATTCACAATCGCCGTGTTCCAGAAATCCCAACATTGCGTGTAGCCAGGAAAATTCTGATTGACGCCCCAACTGTTTTGCACAATGTCCGGCACGTCGTCAATCGTTTGAGGATCGCCGTCCGGATTTGCAAACCACTGAAAGGCGTTGATTACGTCGTTGTTGAAGTCGTTGCTCACTCCTTGATCTATCGCGTTGCATGCAATCCACTCTGCGTCCGGTGCGCTCCCGACCGTGTTGGTATCATTACCGGAAATCGCGCGACCGCACATCGTGCCCATGACGTGCGTGCCGTGATTGTTGTCATCGGACGGAAAAGTCGTCGGCACGGCATTCAGCACATCCAGCCAACCCGCCGATGCCCCCGCCGTCAGTCCGCGCCAGCGTGAGGCCAATGCCGGGTGATTGCCGTCAACTCCGGTGTCCAGATTTGCCACCAGCACACCCTGTCCGGTGATTCCCAACTCTCGATTCACGCGCGTCGCACCGATTGCATTCTGACCCGGAGTCAATTGCTCCGTGTCCAACGGATTGCGACCCGGTCGGTGCATTTCATCGTCGTCCTCCGCAGGAGTGTCCCCGCGGATAGGCTCAATCAGTACTGCCTGAAAGTTTTCCGATAAAGCGCGAATATCACTGCGATGCCTCAGCGCGTTGAAAAACTCGGGTTTTGCGCTGACTACAAACAAATTCTCAATCCAGTAACCCGTATAGCCCTCAACCAGACCTGTCGCTTTTCCAGCGTCCAATTCGCCGATAAACTTCGGCTGAGTCTGCGCCGCGTTCGAGCGTAGAGCGTTGTAAACCTCCGCGTATCGCTGTGCGCGTTTTGCGCCCTGCGCATGTAGCGCGAGATCGAGCATCCGGATGTCAATCGGATTCTCTAAAATCACGATGCCGGACACGAATTCGCCCGTGCCGGCAAAGCTAAGTTCAAGATCAAAATTCGGTGACACTTCCGCTGCCGGCGCAAACCCTGCGGCAAGTCCCAAGACGAGCGTTGCAATAGCCCAGTTCCTCATTATCTTCCTCGCTAGTTAGGAGATGCTATCTATCTTTCAGACACTACAAAAAAGTACTCCGGCCCGGTCAAATCCACCGTCGTCAGATATTCGATGTTCGCGGTCGTGCCGATCAGCGTCGAGTTGCCAATGGTTGGAGGCCAAATCTCGCTACTCCAAACTGAATAGTGATCGGCGTTGTCAGCTGCCGACCAGCGCAAATGCGCGTCGCCGTTCTCGATTGAAATGGTCAAGTCGTCAACCGCCAACGGAACGAGGCTCTCGCTTGCGTCTATTGTCACCGGCACACTCAGCACCGGAGTGATCGAATCATTCGAGTTGAGCCTCAGCGTGGCCAGCGACGGTCCCTCTGGTAAACAGCACGACGACAATCTCAGCGTAACAATCTGCTGTCCGCCTATCGCTACACTTCCAGAAACCGGGATCGTCTGCACCGCCGGTTCCGGACAAAACTTGATTGCCAGATTGTTGGCGATAAATGCGCCGTTGTAGATCACAGCCGTTCCCTTTGTCCGGTCGCTGTTCTGCATTCCGATCGTCGCAGACTCAAGGCGGTTCACGCCCATATTGCCGTACTGATACGTCACCGAACCGTCGGCTGTCAAAATCATTTCGAAATTGTAGACGCCGCTGCCCGAATAGCTCTGTACGTTCTGGAATGACACGATAAACGAATCCACGTTGTTCGTCCAACGGCGCACGTTGGTTCCCGCGCGCTGCGGGCTCAAATCATCCCACCAACAAGCAAGAATGTTCTCTGGTGCAGTAATGCTCGGCAGTTGCGTATTGCTGTAAGACGTCGCACCGGTAGCCGTGGATGTAAATGAAATCCATCCGTTTGCCGCGACACGCACTTGCGAATAGCTATCACCGTAAAACGGAAAACTGAATCCGATCGCATACGGGCCAAGATTTTGATCGTCCTGCGTAAACGACACCTGAGTGCCGACGGTGCTGATATCAACCCAAGCGTAAGCCGGGCCGCCCGTCACACGACTGTCAATCCACCTCCCGCCGCCAATACTTGCACCATAGTCTGTCATGTTAAAATCGAGTTCGTTCGAATTCCATGTCAATTCGGCGTCGCCATTGTTCTCAATAGTCAAGTTCACGTCGTAGGTATCGCACAACGGAACGATTTCTGAGAAATTTGCGGGAACCACCGCAATCTCAGCACGAGGAGCGGGATTCAATTGAATATTCAATACCGTCGGAGTGCCGCCAACTACGGTTACGTTGTTAACGGTCTGACCGATAAAACCCGGAGCGGTGAACGTCAAAGAATACGTTCCCGGTCGCAGCATCCGGAAGTAGTCGCCGTGCAAAGCCGTGCTATAGGTCAAGTAGGGAATATTCGCCAACATGACGTTCGCCCGAACTGGATGACCCGTTGAAGCATCTGTTATAATTCCGCGCACGCCCTCGCGAGCCTGCTGTAAGTAGTTGATCATTGCTTGACGATTCTCGTTCCACAAACTATCCAGCGCGCTTTCGGGGCCGGACTTCGTATGTGAAACCTCCATTGTCACTTCTTTGCAGCCCATCCAGACGTAGTTCCAATCCTGCATTCCGCCGTTCACATGATACCAATCCGCGCCATTGGTCGTGCCGTCCGGTGGAAATTGATTGCTGCCGAACATCGTCGGATTTTCCTGCGCGTACACCAACGAAATATGATAGAAGAGCGCGTTCTCAGGCGAGGGAGAAAAGATACTCTGACCCGTGTAATTGCTGTCCCACGGGTAGTTTGCGACGATTGTTCCCCCGTGAAAATTCGCCGAGATAACGAAGGTTCGTGTCGCCGAAAAATTCATCACCGCCGCAGTTTCGGCTTCCCGGCCGGTCGTCGTATTCGTCGAGTCGTTCACACGATCCGGGAAATCCCGGTTCAAGTCGATCCCGTTCGCGTTAAATCTTTGACCCAACGACCCCACGTCGCGTCCGTCGGGATTCATCAACGGCATAATGTATATTTCAAAGTCATTCACGAGGCCTGTCAATTCCGGATCAATGCCGTAGCCCGTAAGCAGCGTATCGATCAGTTTCATGCAATTCTCAAGCCCGGTCACTTCATCCCCGTGCATCGAAGAAATGTACTTTACTTCGATTTCCGGTTCATCCACCCCGACGTTATCGGAAACTTTTGCCATCAGCATCGGACGCCCCTGCACACTATTGCCGATGTTCTGCCATGAAAACAGAGTCGGATAAGCCGCAGCCCAGGCGATAAAATCGGCCTGAATATCCGCATTCTCGTGGTACTCATCCAAACTTCCGTGCTCAACGCGTTCTTCCGGCAGCCAGCGTACCGAAAAGCCACGCGCGCGCAGCGCATCAAAATCCTCCGGAAGCAGATAAACATGCGGCACCGGTCCCCTATAATGATCAAAAATACCACCCGCATCTTGAATCAACTGCGCGTCCAGCGGAGACTTGATTTCAATCTCGGCCAATCTTGAATTCAACATGTTCTTCTTCACGGGTCGCGCTTGAGGCGCGACTGCTATGACAAAACATGCGACTATTACTAATAACAACTGATACGTTCGTAGCATCATTTCACCTGCTCTAAGTTTAGTCAACCCCGGCGTTCGAATGCAGTTCAATCCACTCGCTCCATGAACCCGGATATAGTTTCAAATCTGTGTAGCCGGCTTGATCCATTGCCCATAACAATTGGCAAGCCGTCACACCCGACCCGCAGTAGGCCGTGACGGCTTGCTGATCATGCACACCTAATCTTTCGAAAGCCTCACGCAATTCAGTCTTGCTCTTCAGTTGCGGAGGATCGCCCGTCATAAGCTCCGAAAGCGGCATGTTGCTCGCGCCTTCAATGTGCCCTGCGCGTTTGTCAAGCGGCTCGATCTCGCCTTGATAACGTTCTGAGGCACGTGCGTCAAGTACGGCTTCTCCGGCTGCGATACTTTGCGCAACAGCACGGGCATCCACCATCAACTCTTCCCGCAGTCGAATCTCAAACGGAGCCACGGAAGAAACTGCTTTCTCTGCAGTCTCGACTGCGCGTCCTTCCGCCTTCCACTTGGCAAATCCCCCATCCAGCACGGCCACGTCATCAACGCCAATCCACCGAAGCAGCCACCACAGCCGCGCGGCCAGCTTAAAGCCCTTTGCTTCCGTACAAATAACGCGCCTGCCCTGCCCAATTCCCTTGCGAGCAAGTCGCTTAACAAGCTCTTCAGGAGTCGGGAGTGGATGACGGCCCTTGGAAAAATCTCCGACTTCCGACAGATCCAAATCCACATCCACAAACACCGCGTTTGGAATGTGGCCCTCCAAATAGCTTGCGTACGCCGCCTTTGGATCCATGTGAACCCAGCGTATATCGGCAATCACAATCCCGGGATCATTGATGTACTCGGCCAGCCAGTCCGTCGTCACAATCTGTGTCGTCAAGGCTGCGGCTCTGCCAATACTTGAAAGAATCCCTTCACCGGGTGAACCGGGCCAATAAACTGAAAAACTGTAAAGGTGTCCGTCGTTATCACGACGGTCGAGAGAAAACTCCCGCTCATGCTCGAGTCCGTCTTGACTGTAAACAGAGCCGGAACATTGTAGCTCCAATGCAGCCACACGCTGTCCGAATTCGCGCGAATCATCAAGTCCTCGATCGGCGCAAGCGGTTCGCCAAGCTGCGGACCGTGATACCCCTGATCGGGTCTGGATATGTCTGCGATGAAATCGATGCGAGTCGTTCCTTCCGGAGCAATCAACAGCGTGTCCCCGGCATTCACACACGGAGATTGCACGCTATCTCCCGTCGAAAGCTGCGCCAAATAGAATCCGTGACCCGATCCGCTCACCCACTGGGGATCCAATTGAATGTTGTAGTAGCGGTCACACGGATCACTGTTCGAGTTCAAGCTGTCCAATATGCCAATACTCGCCGGCCCCTGATTAGGGGTGTCCGCAAAGAATGCGAAATTCGCGGAGTCATTCTGCGCCACGCAATTGTAGCGTACGACAGACGTCGATGTCACGAAGAAAAACATCCCGTCGCCGTGATTCTTGGCGATGATATTGTTCTTCACCTGCGGGGAGCCAAAACGAATGTAAACTCCCGCGCCATCCACTCCACTGTTTCCTGAAATCGTGTTGAACTGGAGCGTTGCGCTCGCGCTGCCCACCCATATCGCGCCGCCCGCAGGTGCGCTGTTATTCAAAAGCAAATTATTCCTGACAAGCGTGGGTGACGTGTCCAAATGAATTCCGCCCCCTGTTGCAGAAGCGGAATTCCCTTCAATCCTGCTATTCAAAATCTGCCCGGTCGCACTCTTTGCCAAAAGTGCCCCGCCTGCCTTCGCAGATCCGCCTGCCATCACGCAATCGTCAATAATCGGATTGGAGTTCGTTGCCGCACAAACTATTCCGCCCGAGTCGGCAGAACTGCTTGAGAGAAAACATTCCGTAAATACTGGCGAAGACTGTGTCAGATAAACCGCGCCGCCCTGCAACGCTTTGTGCCGCGAGATCGAGCAATGAACGAACGACGGTGAAACACCGCTTAGCCAAATCGCTCCGCCCTGTGTCCGTGAAGTTGTCAGGGCCCACGAGTCACTCCAACCGACATAGTCAAAAGCGCTCGCTCCGGCGCTACCGCTCATGGTAATCCCACGCCAGCGACCCGGATTGCTCACGGTGTCTGTAGCAAACAAAATAGAATCTGAAACGTTTCCTATCGCAGTTACAACCCCCTTAACATCCATGCCGCATGGACCACAGAACAATAACGTGGTTCCCGCCGCAATCGTCAAATCTTCCCCCGTATTCACGACGATATCCGCGAAGACTTTCACGGTATCGGGTCCAAGAGTACCTGATTGCGGTCCGAAAATTCCTACTGGCGAAACTCCAAACGCACTCTCAATCGCGCCCATATCCGGCAAGCTTAAGAGTGGCAGAGGTCTATTCTCCCCGACAATGTCTTGTGCCAAGGTGTTCCAATTCCCCGAACCTATGGCAGAGCTGTTCGCACTCAAACTCCAGTCACCGTTTGCCGTATCAGCAAACATCGGATCTGAAAATACATTCAAGAATGTGTCACAGGAATCGCCGTTCATGTTTTGAGCCACCGGAACCCCGATAAACTCAGGACCCTGCGCAGCATCGTTCTCCAAATAACCTATTGTTCCCCTTAAAAGTGAATACGCAATCCGCGAATTCTTAGACGCACCAAAATACACATTATTGCTCGTCGACTCCGCGATGATGGAATTCTCAATATCTGCAACGGTGGATTCAAGTCGCAACCCGCCATTAATGCTGCCGCCGATCGTGCAATGCCTGAGCGCAATCTTACTGCTATTGGCCGTCGCAAGCCCGCCTCCCAACGCCAACGATTTATTCTTCGTAATCAGGCAGTTCGTGGCCGAAAGTGTGCTCTGATTCGTCGAAATCCCGCCGCCGTTCAAAGTCGAAGTATTCTTCAATATCTCGCATGAGTTAAACACCGCATCCGCAGTTTCCCACAGATGCACACCGCCGCCCTCGTCACTGGCTTGGTTCCAGCGAACCCGACATCCGTTTAACGTCGGCTGTGATTGTCGAATGGAGAGGCCGCCGCCGTTGCCCAGACTTGTGTTGCTGTCAAAATCACAATTTGTAAAGATCGGGTGCGCATTGTTTCGCAAGAACACACCACCTCCGTAAAGCCCTGCCGTGTTCTGCTTCACCACACAATTATTAAATGTCGGTGCGCCGTCTAACGTGACCCAGATTCCCGCGCCTTCGCCGACGCAGATATTGCCGCGCACTTCACACTCTTCAAACAGCCCGTTAGAGGTCGCTCGGTAGCTGTGAATCCCTCCGCCGTCATCTGCTGACGTATTCATCAAGACCTTGCACCGCAGCATATGCGGAGAGGATTCCCAAATGTAAACTCCGCCTCCGTCAAACTCAATAGTGTAGTTCCGCTCGATCAAACAATCGTAAATCAGAGGAGAAGAATTCTCACAAACAATGCCACCCCCATGACCGCGTCCCTGATTGGCTCGCATCGTCGAACTGTCAATCCGCCCTGTGGAATTTTTAAACACCAACCCTCCGCCGTTTATTCTTGCAAAATTGCTGTCAAACAAACAATGAGACAGTTGTGGTGAACCTCCGCGCAAATAAGCCCCGCCGCCGCTGCCGGAACTTGCGCTATTTTTGAAGAATCGCGAATACGTAACCACGCTGCCAATGGTATTATTTAGGAACAGCCCCGCGCCTTCGGCACGAGATACATTCCGTTCAAAGAAGCAGGAATCCATCCACAGAGTTGAGGATGTCACATACACTGCCCCACCGGCGACTTCCGCGCGATTTCTCCTGAAACTCGTGTGTTCAACTCGCAGAACGGATCCCCCACCAACATAAATTGCTCCACCTAAACTATCCGGACCCGTTGGACCGGGAGCCAGCGAATTCTCAAACACCGCATAGCGCACGAAGCTCGAGTCATTGGCGTTAATTAAACTCAACCCACGCCACTTGGAAGGATTCAGAAGCGTGTCGGTCGTAAAAACTGCCGAGTCCCCTAGCGTTCCACTCACGGCAAGATAGCCATTGACAGTCAGCGAAAAAGCGCCCGCAAAATATATTCTGACCCCTGAGCCAACCAGCAGACTATCGCTTGCGGCAACACTGAGATTTCCTTGAACAACATAAGGACTTCCGGCACTCGTCCAACTTCCGCTGACAGGACCCGACACCACAAAGGTCGTATCCGCCCGCGCAGCCAGCACGCTGACCAAGAAACTCAGCGTCCAAAAAGTGAATGGTTTACCCGGGAATCTCATGCTCTTTCAAGAAGTCTTTTTTGTCAATTATGTCGCCCCACGGGCGTTCCTTTCTATCCTTACAATTTGCAACGGATTCCTGCTGAAAGCAAGGAAGTCTCGTAAAGATTTTTTGCAGACAGATAATGTATCTGATACCCAAATCAATAAAAATCAATGAATAATAACCACAAGGGGCAGCAGAGTTCTTACATTTATAGAAATCCGAGGCAGATACCTAAATAGATGATTTTCGGCAACAAGGAGAGGCATCGACCCGCAAACCGAGAGAGGCAGGTGTGTAACCCAGTCAATGTTTTTCTCAACTTTCTGTTAAAACATCAGATAACCTGAACTAATGCTGGTAAGAAACGTGTCGCAAATGTGATTTAAGTTACTGAGATAGATTGCATAGCAGTCTCTAACGTGCTATAATCTACCGTAATACACCCAGAAGTTACTCTCTTCGGGGTGAGAATAGATGAATTTTGTGTGAAGGAGACACACATGCGATGGATGTTTATGCTTGCAATGGTTTCGATGATTGCGATTTCTGCCTTTGCGGAGGAAGAAAAATCAATCGAGGCATTGCCCACGGACGCCCAAGTTCTGGATCAACAGATGCGTGATTTGTTGATGGAAAGGGAAGCGGTACTGACCCAAATGGCCGAGGACATGAAGACCGCACCCTTAGACGAGCGTACAGCACGCGACGCTGAGTACGCGGATATGCAAACTCAATACGAGATTCAATTGCTGGAGATGATGGTCGAGTATTATGAAGTGACTGGAAATGAGCAATTGCGACTTCGTGCCGAAGCAAACCTTGCACAAATGTTGGCGCCCGCTGCAACAGGAACGCCGGAAGCCGTGAATGGGGAGGGACGCTAAAATGAAAAAGATTACTTTGATTATTCTTCTCGCCTTGCCTTTGGCTCTTTGGGCAAATCAACCTGTCCAAAAAGGTGAGCGCTACGACGACGCGGTGATCGTAGACAAAGCTCCGACCGGAAGCTCAACCGAAGCTCGTGTTGACGACTTGGCGGGCGAACCAGTCACGACTATTCTGCAGCCCGAGTTTCAAGAGCTTGAAGACCGCTACGCGGAACAGTTGAACCAACTCCGTGCGCAAATTGAGCTGGCCGCGCCGGATCAGCAGGAAGCACTCGAACTTCAAGCCGTTGCGCTAAAGCAAGAACTTGAAGGGGCCAGACTTGAAACCGTGTTAAACTATGTTCGCGCACAGGGCAACACTGACGCAGAAAAGCGCGTGCTGGAAGCGATTCACAACTATCAGAATCCGACCCCGGTACAGAGAGTGAGCGTTGAACGCGATCCGAAAACCGGTGCTGAGAAGAAGGGAGTTTCGCGATGAATAGGCTTTTTCTCTTTCTAGCGATACTTCTTATCACCGTCAGCGCGAATGCCGCAACTGATTCGCAATCGGAGTTTGTGCGCGATGCTCAAAATGAATGGGTGCCCGAGCCCCCGACACGAGATTTCTCAAAGCGCATTGTCTTTGACAAATATGTGTGGGAAGAAGGAGTTGACCCCAAAGCACGCTTCCTCAATTTGCTCATGGTGAAGTTCTTCGATGAAGACACTGTGCGCCTGCGTGACGGCCAGTTGACTTCGTTGACGGGACGCGATATTTCTTTTACGAAATCCTTTCTTGCCCGCCATCCCGAAATCTCGCCCCGCGTGATTATATGGAACAAAACTGAAGAAAAATACATGGCAAATCTCGCCCGCATCGAGAAGAAGTCGGGCTGGGATTTGGTTGACCTTTTCAGCTTCTATTGCTTCGAATTGCCGGAAGCACCCGCTGACGCGCAAGCGTTGATCAGCGAGATTCTCGATGCTCCCGAGGTCGAAACCGCTTATTACGAGCCGATTCCCGTGGATTTCTTGTGTCAAGATCTCGGGAACACGACACCAAACTTCCGCCCCAACCAAACATATCACGATGCTGCCCCTGTTGGTGTCGACTTAGATTGGGTGTGGGCAGAACATATTGATGATGTCGTGGACGGACCCGGCACAGGTCGTTGGACTGGAATCTTTGAGCGCGGACTCCAAACCACACACGAAGACTTCACCTTAGCTGAAGTGGCCACAGCTGGCACGCCTGATTCAGACAACGATCACGGAACGGCTGTGACAGGGTTGCTGGGCGCCTGCGATGATAATGGGGTTGGTTGTATTGGTTTTATGGCCGATCAGAGAATGAGGCTCTATCAACGGAATTCAGGCTCTTACGGTTCCACGGCTGATATTTACAATCTAGCCAATGGGCAACTGGTTTCTGGTGAAGTCACGAACTCATCATGGGGCTACACGGCAAATCCACTCCCTCCGGGACAAACATGTCCTTGCAATCCAGGTCAAAACGGCTCAGTACCCATTGAGTATTCAGCAAGTGTTAAGGCAGAAGTTCAGGCGGGCGTTGCAGATGGTATTCACTACTTTCTGTCCGCAGGGAATGGATGCACGAACCTTGATGACGCGACTTTTGGAACAACCTTCAGAAATTCCACAGACACAGGATCAAACTACGTCTCCGCAATCCAGTCTGCGGCTGGCCACAATGCATCCTGCTTTACGTGCTTTGGCGAGCGCTGTGACCTGAACGCATGGGGCGATGGGAGTTTTACGCTGGGCTATAATTCCGACGGTACTCCGTTTGTACCGGCATCCCAGGACGAGTGGTACACGAACGGATTCAATGGAACATCGAACGCCTCCCCGACCGTTGCCGGCTGTGCAGGCGTCATTCACAACGTGGTCAACTATTATACCGGATCGACGCTGTCCACTTCGTTGATGCGAAACTATCTCAATAACTACGGTACCGCACCAGGCACGACTCCGGGGAATATCGGTGTCATGCCGAATCTCTTCGGAATCATGTCGGCTAACCTGAATCCCGATTTCCGCACTGGTTGGACCTGGTATATGGTGCCGAGAAGTACAGGAGGTGCGACAGCGGACAACTGTCTTATCACCGCGAACTTAAGCCCCGACCCGTCACTTACCTATTGGAATGCCGCTGCGGAGAACGAAGCGGTTATCGGCTGGGGAACTCCGGCGGCGTACAGAATTTATTTAGACGACGTGTGGGAAATCGGCTGGGTGGACGGAAACGACACTTTGCATGCGCAAGAAAGAACTTACGGCATTAATGCTAGTACTACCGTTCGCGGTGGTCGCCACTTTGTTCGCCTGACCGTTGATCCACTTGATCAAGTTGATGAATGGGTTGAAACCGACAATAGCGAACACAATCAATGGGTCTGGAACCCCCGCCAATTTACGAACGGCCAGATCCTAACCTTGTCTTCGCCTCCGATAAAGTATGCTACAGACCAGCTCTCCGAGGGTTTCTCATATCCCAATGTGGATGGCTATGGTGGCGAAAACTTTCAATTCGATGGATACTGGGATATCATGATGGTGATGGCCCAATCTTCAACTGCAGATTACGACGCACGTATCTACAGCGAAGATGTCACCTCGACAAACGGATTTGACGACACCGAAGCCTCCTCTGCGTACGTTTCGTTCAGCGATTTCGTAGGCGTCAACAACAATGTCGCCGGTCAGTCTCAAGAATTGATTGCCGCTGTGCTTAATTATGACGGTGAATCTTCACAGCATCGTGTGGAGTGCGGAACTTCCACAATCCTTAGCCCCAGCACGCCCGGCATCGGCCGCACCTCCTATGGCTCGCATAGCTTAACGTCCACGGAGCTCTTTGATGTCTGGGAATTCTATGTTAACGAACTTGTTCCTTACAACATTGAAGTTGACGTCACCTCCGGAAGCGCAAACGTTGTCGTTTCTATTTACGGACCGGACGACACCTTCTTCAGCAGAGGCAACTTCAATGCGCAGTCAAACTCCGGCGGTGCGGGCGAAGACGAAATGATCTCCTGCTGGACACCCAACGCCATAGGCTGGCACGCCATCGTCGTGCACAAGCATAACTACCTCGATTGGGATGAAACGGCTAACTTCAATCTTTACGTAGGTAAAGCAGGATTTGACTTCGTTCACACTTTAGGTACGGGTTGGTCGCACAGTTTGGTTGTAAGACAGGTTGCTGGTGGGCAGCCTGCAGTTCTGCCTGCATCTTTGACGGGCAACATTGCGACGAACTATGTCAACATCATGGCTTTGAATCAAGGCTGTACTGCCGCTGTTGCGTCTTTGGATGACCGCGTCTTTCGTGACGGACCGGCCGTTGGAACCTTTGCCAACTGGAACGGGGCAATTGTGCCGGGAGGCATGGCCTTCGGTTCAAATCGCAATATCGGCACTGTCCCCGGTGGCCGTCACCAAATCGGCAACGTCATTGATATTCTTAATGAAGGGCCGGAATGGGACGAAACTAACAATCGCTACGACGAACAATTCGTTTGGACGCCTGCTCTGTTGACCAACAATGTGATGTTCAACTCGCTAAACACGGCCCCGAACTGGCGCGATTTCGATGCAACCTTGTTCTTCCCGGACTACAACGTGGACGGCTTCCGTTTTACAGGCGGTGGATTCTGGAGCGGCGTTGGCATGACTCCCAATAACACCGTTGAGGACGTATATAACTTATTCCTCTACGACCCGGCAACGTCTTCTACATCCGGGTTCGGAACTCGCTTGGTGAACTCCTGGTCAGCTGGCGCTGACGTCGAATGGGTCATTGAGAACGGTAGCCAAATCGCCAATGAAACCTTTGATGTCGGCGTTCACAACAACACCGCCTGGCCGAATGACACGTCTCTCTCCACCTACCGTCTGCAGCAATCCAACAGAATTCAAGACCTGAATGTTGGACAATTTCACGGCGAATTCCCCTTCCCCAGCACTCAGATTATCAACGTGTTTGATCTCAATCTGACCTCTGGAGTGAGTACGGATATTCTCTTGGATAACCGTGGAACAGGTGATCTTGGATTTGCAATCTACAATCCGAGCATGCTCTATGGAAGTCGCACGACGTACACCCAATTGATTAACTTGAATGGCGACGCCGCGGATGAAGCGACAACATTTGTCCCGACTCAAACGGGCCGACATGGATTTGTGGTCTTTAAGAATGATCGCAGTGATCTGGGAGCAAATCCTTATGCGCTGGTCATCGGTGAACGTACACCAAGAGCACCGGACTCACTGGTCATCAAGTGGGCCTCAAGCTCTCCGATTTCCGTGGAATTGACGTGGGCGCCTGTGACCCAAGACATTTTCGGGCAACCAATCACGGTCGACCGTTATGACATTTACTTCACGTATAACCTTAACGCGCTCTATCCGGCGGGTTGGGGTTTCGGTGGTTCAACCTTAGATAACACGCAAGTGCCGATTTTCCCGAATGATGCGGAGTTCGGCTTCAAGTGTCTCTTCTTGGCTGTTGACACCGATGGCTTGATCGTCGGAGGATCTGACCTGCCCGAAGGAGCCACGTCGGTCATAGGTCAAAGAGCGGAAGATGTCCGCAATGCTGCAGGATGGCACGAGAATATTCTTGTCCCACAGTCAGAACGCGTGAATTCGATTCGCTAAACCGTCACTTAATTTGTGATCCAAACGAGGCCCCGCGGGGCCTCGTTTCGTTTTGATTGAGGCACGAAAACTGCACTTGAGGCTATGGGTACGTTACGCAGAGTGAACAAGGAGATTCGCGGCATAGCGTTTATTATGGTGAAATTCCTCGAAGATCAATTAATCCAACGACTTTACTGATGCTCGACCTGTTTCCGTCACGCTTCACCCTTAGATCAATGTTTCGGACTATTTACACGCTCGCAACTCTACTCATCTGCCATTCCAGCCTCTGGGCGGCGAAAGACCTCCCGATGCATGGGTTCCTGGCCTACTGGCCTGCGGCGCTTGGATTGATGGCTGCGGTGGGTTTGGCAGGGCTGTGTATCCTGACTTTTCGGAGGGCACGTAAGACCGACGAACACGATCCTGTGCTGGATTGGCGATCCCTTGCAGAAAACATCGCCGAAGCGGTTATTCTTCTGAAGGCCGATGGAACGGTGCTGTTTGTAAACCGCTGGAGCAGCGACCGTGATGTTATGATCGGTATGCCCATCGAAGAATTTATTCACGGCGATGATCGAGTTCGTTGGAAAGAGTACTACTTTCTTCGAGCAGGCAGAGCCTCCGTTTGTAAAACTGATGTTTTCAAAATGACGCTGCCCGAAGCCACCACCGCCTATTGGGAAGTGCGCATTTCGCCGCTCTCTAATGGGCCGCACGGAGCAGATATCATGCTCTGTGCCCGCGATGTCACAGATTCCCGTTTGAAAGAAACAACTAAAGACGTTCTCCACAAAGTTACTTTTGCCTCGACTCACGTTGAGTCCTTGGAATCATTTGTCAGATACATCGAACTGCAACTTGCCCGATTGGTGGATACAAGTAACTTCTACCTTGCTCTCTACGACAACGAGACTGATACGTACTTGAAATTCCTGTCCAGAGATCGTTCGGAGCCGCTTACAGCAGAAATCGAGCGGGTGAGCCTCAAGGGAGGATTGACTGACTATGTTCGCAAGACCGGCAAACCGGTGCTGATGAACAATCACAATCGAGCGGAATTGATCGCTAATGGCAGCTTGCGAACAATTGGAGAATCCGCCGCTTGCTGGCTCGGGGTGCCCTTGCAAACACGCGATGACGTACTTGGTGTGCTCGTCGTGCAATCGTATAACAATCTGAATTGCTACACCAACTCTGATGTCGAACTCTTGTCGATCGTCGCGGGTTCGATAGGACGAGCGTTCGAGCGAAAATCTGCCCAAGCCGAGTTAAAGCAACGGGAAGAAAAACTCAGGCTCTTCACTGAGCGCACGCCCGCGCTGCTCTGGTCACAAGACGAAACAGGGAGAATTACCTACGCAACCGGTGCGGCGTTGTCAGCGATTGGACTTGGTCCCGACTCACTGGTTGGAAATACTCTTTGCCAGACCGTGCAGTTCAAAGACGAAGACTTCAGACAACAATTCGAAACGTTGGTGCCGGGCGCACCGCAAAGTTTCCAATTCATATTGCGTGAACGCACCTTTGAGGCATGGATCGAGCGGACAAACAGTGCTGATGGAAAATTTGCGGGCATGACCGGCGTAGCGTTGGATGTGACTGAGAAGGACCGCGCGGGGACTGAACTGCGCAGGTTTTTTGAATTGTCCGGAGACTTGTTTGCCGTTATTGATTTGCAAGGCGTACTTGTACGCTGCAATGATGCGTACTTAAATGCCACAGGATATACGCGTGAGGAGAGAATCGGTCAGCCATCCCTCACCCTGGTTCATCCTGATGACTTTGCCTTAGCTGAGTGGGCTATGAAAAGACTGTCAGCAGGGGAGCCGGTTATCGGACTCGAAGCGCGGATTGTGTGCAAAGACGGAGGATGTAAATGGATATCCTGGAGCTCCGTTCTTGATCCGCATGACAACCTGATTTATACTTCAGGTAAAGATGTCACGAGTCGCCGTGAAATCGAGAATGCGCTTCACGAGCGTGAAGAACAACTTTGCCTCTTTGTCGAAAATTCTCCCGCGGCACTTGCCATGTTTGATCGTGACATGAACTATATGATTGTTAGTGAACGATGGCGCACCGATTACAATCTTGGAAGCACTGACTTTGTCGGAAGATCGCATTACGAGGTCTTCCCGGAAATCAGCGATGAATGGAAAGTGATTCATAAACGTTGCTTAAACGGTGCCACTGAACAATGCTCACGCGATCCCTTCCTGCGGAATGACGGAACAACCGATTGGGTCCGATGGGAAATTCGCCCTTGGTATCGTGCCGACGGCACTATCGGCGGAATCATGATGTTCACTGAAGTCATCACCGACGAAGTCAATGCAGAGTTGGAACTTTCACGTTCCAGAAATCTTGCCCGTCAAATTGTCGAGTCATCGCTCGACTCCGTTATTGCTATTGACGGCAAAGGGAATGTTACCGAGTGGAATCCACAGGCAGTGAAAGACTTTGGCTACACGCACGACGAAGCGATCGGCAAACCACTGCACGACCTGATTGTCCCCAAACATCTGGCCGAAGCCCACGTTCGAGGCCTTGAAAAGTACGCGCGTTCGGGTCACGCCCTGATCCTGAATCGTATCCTGAATTTACCCGCGATACGCAAGGGCGGGGAGGAGTTCCCTGTCGAAATTTCGATCTGTCCCATTCAAGTCGGTGACGAGACTCATTTCTCGGCATTTATCCGCGATATCAGTGAACGGCTTGAAAAGGAAAAAGAACTCACCGAAAGCCGCGCTCGGCTCAAAGAAGCCCAAAGAATCGCCGGTCTTGGATTCTGGGAATGGTTTGCCGAAAAAGATGAGATGTTTGTCAGCGAAGAGAAACTAACACTCTACGACAGACCTGATTTGAAACTGCCGATCACCTTTGCGCGGTTTCTTGAGATCGTGCACCCGGATGACCGACAAATGTTCATCGATACCAATCAGGCGCTCGCGTCAGGGCAGAATTCTTGCGAACTCCAATACAGAATCGTAAGACCGACGGGCGAAATCCGATATGCTTACAGCCAGGGTGAAACCGCACGAGACGAGCACGGTAACATCCTGAAGCTATTCGGCACCACGCTCGACGTCACAGACAGAGTTCTGAACGAACAAATGCTGCGGGACAGCGAACAGAGACTGGCAATGGCGCTCGAAGGTTCAACCGACGGCTTCTGGGATTGGAATATCGTTTCTGGCGATTGCTTTTTTAGCCCAAGAATCGTAGAGTGGCTCGGCTATGACGCAGGTGAGTTCATTCATAAAATGAGCTTCTGGCAAGAGATTGTTCATCCGGATTCTCTGCCTGTGGTCAATCGCGCTTTTGCTGAACACGTCGCGAGTAGAACTGCGCACTATGAAGTCGAAGGACGAATACGCACGAAATCCGGGGAATGGATTTGGGTGTTATCGCGAGGGAAGGTCGTGCTGTGGGATGAACACGGAGCACCACTGCGTGCAGCAGGAACATGGACAAACATCACAGACCGAAAAGTTATCGAGGCACGTGCGCTTCAGCTTGGAAGAATTCTGGACAATTCCGTCAATGAAGTCTACATCGTTGACATAGACTCTCTGAGAATTCTGGAAACCAATCAGAGGGCACGAATCAACACCGGCTACTCGCTCGAAGACTACCAGACTCTGACCATTCCACGGCTAACGGCAAATTGGAGAGAAAGCGAACTTCCAAGGCTGCTTCATCCTCTGCTGAACTACAAAATGGAAGTTGTGCGGACAAAGGCCGATCATCGCCGAAGTGACGGGACAACGTATCCGTTTGAAGCTACGCTCCAGCTCATGGAATGGCAAGACAAAACTGTGCTTGTCTTCATTGGCTCCGACGCAACCGAAAAGGCCAAAGCCGAGCAAAAACTGGAAAGACTGGATGCGCGAATCAGACAAAATCAACGTCTCGAAACGATCGGCACGCTGGCTGGCGGTATCGCCCACGACTTTAACAATATCCTTACTCCAATACTGGGCTATGCGGATATCGCCGCCAGTGAACTGGATCAAGAATCGACGACGCGAAAAGATCTCGAACATGTGATTCAGGCTGCCTACCGGGCCAAAGAGCTCGTCCAGCAAATTCTTGCGTTCAGCACGCAAGGTGACCAAGCTCGCCATCATCTGAAAATCGACCTTGTCGTAAAGGAAACTCTAAAGTTGTTGCGGGTCGGCATCCCGACAAACATTGATTTAGTCCAAAGCATCGAAAACGTCGGGTATGTTACGTCGGATCCCAGCATGATCAATCAGATCCTCGTGAATCTCTGCGCCAATGCCGGGCAGGCGATCGGTGAAACCGGCGGTGTCATTGATGTTTCACTCACAAAAGTTGAACTGAAAGAGTATGACGAACGTGAGCGCCTGAAACTGCCCGAAAGAGCCTACGCAAAACTGTGCGTGCGAGACTCCGGCAAAGGAATGGATGGATACACCATGGGACGAATGTTTGAACCATTCTTCACAACGGAAGATGTCGGCAAGGGAACTGGACTCGGACTTTCCGTTGTGCATGGCATCGTGAAATCGCACGGAGGGGCAATAGATGTTGAGTCCGTACCCGATCAAGGTACACGAATTTGCGTCTATCTACCCGTAGAATTCGATGACGACGGCGCAAATCTCCCGCGCACGTTTGAGGACCCCTCGGGAAGTGAGCACATCCTACTCTGCGATGATGACGATTCTATTCTGATGCTCGGAAAGCAGATGCTTGAGAACTATGGATACTCTGTAACCGCGACCCAAGACCCTGTCGCAGCTCTGGCCTTGCTGGCGCAAGCAGACCCCCCTGTCGCGGCTATTGTCGTGGATGATCAAATGCCCATCCTCTCAGGCCGTGATGTCGCATTAGCGGCGCACGATTACAACTCGAGGGTCCCGGTCATCCTGCTGTCTGCGGGGCAAAGCCGTACGGAGAGCGCAGAATGCTTTGCTGCCGTGCTTTCGAAGCCGGTCGGAGCAGGTGATCTTGCACATTCAGTTAGAAAATGTATTGACGAATCCAAAATGGAGACTGCAACATAATGAATCGAATTTTGGCCATTGACGATGATCCCAACGTTAGACAAATGATCTGCCGGATGCTTGAGCGCAGCGGGTACGATGTCGTGACTGC
The DNA here is from genome assembly GCA_964530625.1 of uncultured Alphaproteobacteria bacterium. Lineage (GTDB taxonomy): Bacteria > Electryoneota > RPQS01 > RPQS01 > RPQS01 > JABWCQ01. The sequence goes on from CAZHAK010000007.1 coordinate 82,616, forward strand.
TGCCAACGGCCGCGAAGGTGTTGAAAAATTCCGGGCTAATCCACCGGACGTCGTTATCACGGACATCATTATGCCCGAACAGGAAGGCATCGAAACTATCCGGCAACTGAAATCCGAATTCCCGGATTGCCGCATCATAGCAATCTCTGGAGGCGGACGGGTTGGCCCGGCAGACTACCTGAACATGGCAAAGCTACTCGGAGCCGCTAAAACTATCAGGAAACCCTTCGACAGCGCACAGCTTATCTCGGCCATTCGAGAAGTCATGGCAGAGGATGTCGCCTAAGCTGCCTCGACCTTATCTTGCTGATTTTAGATGGACGTGCCTCGGTGCGAAAAGAGGCATCAATCTGTCTTTTCGCTGCAGAATGCAAGGCAATTCGATCCACTTGCTTAAATTATTGTTATTTCTGACTCTAAAACAAATGTGACGATTACCGAACCGGTGTGACGATGTTGACGATGATTGCCTCAGCCACGCCTTCGGTTGGCACCGAAGCAGTGACCACGGAGTACACTCTAAATCAGCAACCCGAACCCGTTTAGCCCGAACGTGAACCTGACCAAAGGTGTGTACTTCACGGTGAAGATCGGCACCGAGTTCACCGCCACGAAGAAGATGCTGCCGTTAAGCAAGTGCGTGTAACGCACGTCTTGTGCTGATGCCAACGTAAGATATTGTCCCAAGGACATACAACGGGCCTTCTACACGGGAGGCTCGTTGCATTATGTAGAGGTTTGAAGCAACAACACGCAAAGCAGATGCTCCCATTCATTCTATCCGTCATAAGCCTTTGTCCAAGAGCACACCATGCGGTGTTCAAATCAATGATCTGGAAATCACAATACTAGTTAGCACCTTGCATGATCGTAGCGGGTCGTCATCTTGTTTCATTTGATGCGCCGGATCTGACCACGGGTCTGTATTTCTACACGACCAAGATTGATATCGACATTAACGACACAAAGAAAAGCTGCTTTTGACGTAAGAACTTTAACTTGTTGTTTTCCTGAGGGTTCTCAAGTTCCAAATGCCCTCTCTCGGCTCACGTCAACGATACGATTATTTCATTTTTTCTTCCCTATTCCTTGCCTCGCCAAAAAATTGAGTGTAAATTGAGGGAATACCTCTGTCCCGAGGATTTCTGTTTATATGCAAGATAAAGGTGAATTGAAATGAAACTATGGTCTAAGATTCTGTGCCTGGTTGTTGCCCTGTTCGCGGTCACCACACTTCACGCTGCCGAGTTCTCGGACATGCTCGAGTTAGAGCTTGAAAAAGCGAAGGGTAGTGACTTCGTCAGCGCAATTATCACGCTGCCGAGTGCGATTGATATTCGGTCGCTCGACTTTGCGCTTCACACTCGCAAAGCAACCTTGGCGGAACGTCACAGTGAAGTTATTGGCGCGCTGAAATATAACGCGTCGCTAAATCAGCCTGCCTATCGCGCCGAACTCGAAGAAGAAATCGAAAAAGGAAATGTCGAAGGCTATACCGCCTACTGGATTGAAAATCTCTTCGTGATTTCTGCTACAAAAGATTACATTGAGTCGCTGCGCAACCGCGGTGACATCGAGTTTGCCGACGAGAACTTCAAACCCGAGTTGATTGAGCCGATTGTCTCGTCCTCAGGCGACGAACGTCCGCCGCGAATAAATCCGCTCGACAACGAAACCACCACAGCCGGTCAAAATGCCATCGGTGCAACCCGCGTCAATCGCGAACTTGGCATTACGGGTCAAGGCGTGCTTGTAGCAAACTGTGACACCGGAGTTGACGGCAATCATCCTGCGCTCGCTTCGCGCTGGAGAGGAAACTTTGCGCCTGCGGCAGAATGCTGGCGCGACGCTCTCGGATCTGCACCCAACTTCCCCTCGGATGGAAACAATCACGGCACGCACGTCATGGGTACGATTACGGGCCGCGCGATCTCCGGCAATGACACCAATACTGTGGGTAGTGCGCCCAACGCGCTGTGGATTGCGACCAACTCAATCAATCAGGGCGTCGGTGCCGCATTCGATAACGACATCATCGCCGACTACCAGTGGTTTGCAGATCCCGACGGCGACGTCCAAACCTTGGATGATGTCCCGGATTGCATTCAGAATTCGTGGGGAGTTCATTCTGGCTTTAGCGGGTACATTCAATGCGACAGCCGCTGGAACACCGTAATTCTAAACTGTGAAGCGGCTGGTCCCGTGATCTCATGGTCAGCCGGTAACGAATCTGGCTCCGGCCATCGAGCGCCCGCGATCTTTTCCATAAATGCTTACCAAATCTTCTCTGTGGGCGCGGTGGACGCACAAGATGGCTTGCCGCCCTATCCGATTGCAAGTTTTTCGAGCCTTGGACCCACACCTTGTGCTCCCTTTGTTCCTGACAACATTAAGCCAGAAATTTCCGCGCCCGGTGTGAATGTCTATTCGTCCGTCCCCGGTGGCGGCTATAGTAGTTCCTATTCCGGCACCTCTATGGCAGGACCGCATGTTGCAGGCGTCGTCGCGTTGATGCGCGAAGCCTGTCCCGATTGCGATCACATCACGATCAAGGATGCGATCATGCAAACCGCGCTTGACCAAGGTCCGGCAGGGCAGGACAATACATACGGCTATGGCGTGATCCAAGCCTATGAAGCCGTCATCGCTGTCTCCGCACTCGGCCGCGTAGCTGGTGTCGTTACGGACGGAGTTGATCCTATTAACGGTGCGCGCGTGAAAATTCTTTCCGGACCAAACCAAGTTTACACTGATGCTGGTGGTCTGTATTACCTCGCCTTATCTGACGGAACCTACGACCTTGAGTTTTCGAAAGTCGGTTTCATTTCTGACACAACGTATGGCGTGGTCGTGACCGTTGGAGATACCGTCTTTGTCAATGCTGAACTCACTGCGCTGACACCAGTCGTTTTCGTGAACGAAGATTTCGAAGCCGGCGCTCCCGGTTGGACACACGATGCTCCCGGCGGCTGGGTAGATAATTGGCACATCTCGACAGAGCGCGCAAACTCCGGTACACATTCGTACAAGTGCGGCGACGAGGGAGTGGGAACATATGCAAGTTTCGATGACGCTCGCTTGACGTCCCCTGTTTTGTCAAACATCCCTGCTTCGGCTTATCTGAATTTCGATCTCCAGATCGAATCCGAACTTTCGGGAGCTTTCCCGGATTCAGCTTATGACGGCGGATTCATAGAGCTCTCCGTTGATGCAGGCCCGTGGACCCACGTTTCCCCGCTGCAAGGCTACACCAAAACCTTCCGATACTCTGCAGGTGGAGGAAATCCCTATACCGGGCCGGTTCCGGGGGTTGCGTGTTTTGGAGGAATTAATACGACTTGGACAACCTACACCCTCGATCTTTCGGGCCATGAAGGCTCTGACGTGCAGGTTCGCTTCCGCTTCGGATCAGATGCCAATACGAATCTGGAAGGCTGGTACGTCGATGATATCTACGGTGTCGGTTTTACGGATCAAACATTGTCCGCGCCGATGGAACTAACCATCCTCTATGATTCAAATACAAACGAGTTGGTATTCAATTGGCAAGGAAGCGCGCCAAATTATCAGCTATGGAGTGGATCCACGGTTGATGGTCCGTATAACTTCCTTGAGGCCACTACAACGAATCAAACGGTGTCCATTCCGATGCCTGTTGGCGACCAACAATATTATGTCGTCGTGGCGACCGATTGAGATGCAGTACTAAGAGAGTTTCGTCTAAACAAAAAGGCCCTCGCTATCGCGGGGGCTTTTTTGGTGCTCAATACTCTATTTCAGATTCAGTCCCACGGTAACTCCCTCGTGATGGCGGTGGCTGGAATGTTCGTCCCGCGCCGCGCAGTGACTATGAATTCAAATTGATCGCCAAGACTTATCGGCGTTGTCCAAGTCGTATCCGCGCCGCTCACTTCCGCCTGCCAATACCACAGACTGTCATCCGGCAATGCGCGGAAAATATCATACGCATACGGAAGCAGCGGAGCGCCGAGAACATCATTCGTTACCGGCTGCCAATATAACCGGACTGACGCTCCCTCTACATGAATCACGGCGCCCTCCACAACACGAGGCGCCGCTTCCGGCGGAGATGCGATAAATAATGCCTGATCCAATATTGCCTTCCAACCCGATGACGCGGGATTGAGGCCGACCGTGCGAATCGTCAAAATGTTGTACCCCGGATTTAACGTGTGCGTGGCGCCCCAAAGGGTATCGCTGCGCTCCCAACTTGCATACATCGTAGGCCTATACTGATCACTGGCGACCAAACTGCTCTCCCCGTTGATCTGAACCGCTACGACTGCCGCATTGCTCGTCTGGCCGAAGAAGTAAGCTGTTTGAAATGTTCCGCCCGAAGGTGACCAGAACGGAAGGTGTACAAAGCTCGTTGTGTCTGCTCCAGTCAGTACATAGCAGGACATTCTGCCCCAAGGATCGGTGTTGCTGGATCGAATCCAATCGCGGCACCACTCTTCTTTGATGCGCGCGCCTGACCATGTCGATCGACGGAGTATCTCAGGCTCGACACGAAACCAATAGCGATAGTGAAGAAGGCTGTCTGATATCGTAGTTCCGCTGAATTCAGGCGTTCCCGTTACCAAATACTCTCCCTCGTACAATCCGACGGGTACTCGAATCCGGCCCGTCAATACCCCTAACGAGTTGGCGCTTGGTAATGCCCCGATCCACGGTGACGGCATGCCGTCAATTGCGACCGTTGCACTCTCGTTTGCAAGCAATCCGTGCATTTCGATGGTCAATGTGTCGCCCGCATAAACAGAATTGTCAATGTCTGTCCGAACCGGCTGAAACCAAAGTGTTGGTCCGCCAAGGTGCTGCCACGCCGCAGTCAATGTATCGTATCCCGAATCCGTCAACACGGCTAATGAATAATCTCCTGCAGGCAAACTGTCCGGAGCGTGAAAAGTTACATCAAACACAGAGTCCATATTTACGTGAAGAAACGAACCTGCCGCAAGCTCAAGTAGCTCGTCGCCCAAACTTACTCCAAATATTGGTGAAAACGGGTCCAGTGATTTGCCAATGACGCGAATGGACTCACCTGCATGAGTCGCTTGATCATTACTTGCGTCGAGCACACGCCACTTGGGGTGCTCAACATACGCAAACGCAGTGGTGCGATAATGTCCCGAAAAATTGTTGAAACGTCCAACCTCTATTTCGCACTTTATGTGCGATTCAAATGGAATCGGATCATTATTGTGCCACCGATATGCGGCAGCGCTGTCTCCCAAATAGGCCACACAGCCGTGCAGCGGCAATTGCGCATACTGTGGCGTCCAATACCATCCGCCCTTAAAGTAGTCCTCCGTTCCTGTACCGTGCCAACTAGGTATCTCTTCGCCGTCAATAAAAAACATCTCGTCGCCTTCCAACACATGGTTGTCAGTCTGCTGCATGTCCTGAACGGTCCCCACATAACTCCCTGGGCCATCAAACTCTCCTATCAAATAGTTCTCCCAAAGCCGCGTTGGCTCCATCTCTCGATACTGGCCATGCAAACGAAACGGCCCTACTTCTGCAGTGACCAGCTCAACGCAAGACATAAAAGTCTGCGGCGACGGCGTACGGTTCTCAAATTCAATTTTCAAGTCCTGCTGCATCACTACCGGTTGATTGAAGTAGAGCGTATCGCCTACTGATCCCGTCACAATGGATTGATATGGCCGCCAACCCAAAGGAGTGCCAAACACGGAGCAAATGGGACCCTCGATATCCGGAATCGGGTAACCGTCCGTATATATTCTAACCCAAAAATTCTCAAACACCGACTGCGTTCTATTTTGTATCGCCAACAATATCCGCCTCGTCTGCCCGCTCCACTCTACGTCACACGCCGTCACGCTTTGACCGGGATTCAACGTCACTGTGTAGTCTTTCTGATCTTCATAGGGCACATAAAGCGGAGTAGCGGGTGCCGCAAACCGCGCTGCTAATGAATCAAGCTTTGCCATGTAGTCAGTACTCGGCGGCATCGTAAATGACTCAACTTCCGTTCCCGGCGGAAGTTTCAACACGGTCACATGGAAATAAATGGCTCGAACATTGTTGTATGTAATCCGCACGCGATCCTGAAACGGAATCGGAGTATACGAGTAATACGCGCCTGACGAACTGTCTGCAATCGGAGGAAGAAACGGACTCATCAATCCGAAAGGACAAACCAGCGGCGTGTCAATTAGAGCCGTTGTTAAATTATCCACATACAGCCGCCAGCGCCAGTCAGATGTCTGATCGCCCTGCGTCCACCACATCGCTGTGACCACGCCCGGACCTTGAACGTCACAAAGAATCTTATTGCCAAACGTGTCAACTCCGTAGTAGTGGCCGAGATCGCTGTTGCTCCCGTTATGAGCCCAACTCGAGAAATGAACAACCTCTCCTTCCAATGGCCACGAGAGCCGCTCTGGATGAAGCATGTAGTCAAAATATGGTTGACCCATGGCCACAGAAAGAGGGAAAAGTAGTACTAAAAGTTTGTGCATGTTCATAATGAGTTTGACGAGTGAGATTCCATCTATATAAGGTAATCTCAAATGTTGCGGAAAACAATCCAACCAATCACAATTTACCACGCCAAAGCATTGTATGTCTGCTTGGAAAGTAGTAACATTACTATGCACGTCTTATTAATTATGTCGTATTTACAATAGGTTAGCACTCACATTTCGTGGAAATCCTGCTTGCCCCGTGGCCGTGGTATGTTAGCGGTCCCCTGATTGGTCTGATGGTGCCTCTTATCTTGATCTTCGGAGAGAGGCCCTTTGGTATCTCAAGTAGCCTCCGCCATGTCTGCGCCGCCGTCTTTCCGCGGAAATTTGACTACCTGAGATACGACTGGCGGCGCGAGGGGCTGTGGCTGATCCTGCTGGTCATGGGCCTTGTTGCCGGGGGCTGGGTCGGCGGTAGTTTGCTCAGTGCACGTGACTCCATATCCATTTCAAACGAAACCGTCATGGATCTGGCTCGGCTGGGTATCGCGGATGTTCAAGGATTCGCGCCTGCCTCTCTCTTCAGTTGGGAGTCGCTCTTCACGTGGCCGAGTATTTTCTTCCTGACCGTCGGTGGATTCTTGATCGGCTTCGGTACTCGCTGGGCGGATGGCTGCACCTCCGGACACGGTATTACCGGGCTGGCAAACTTGCAATGGCCTTCGCTGGTTGCTGTTTGCGGATTCTTCCTCGGCGGCTTGTTGGCCACTCATCTTCTGTTCCCGCTCTTCTTCTGATGGCCGACTCAACATCCTCAGAAATCTATTCCATGCGGACTCGCGATAAGCTCATTTTCTTCGCGATCGGCATCTACTTCGGAATCGTCATCTCTAAATCTGAAGCCATCTCTTGGTTTCGCATTCAAGAGATGTTTCGCTTTCAGTCGTTTCACATGTACGGTTTGCTAATGTCTGGCGTCATTACTGGCGCACTTAGTCTCAAAGTCATCCGCAGCCTTAAGCTCAAGACCATCAAGGGAGAACCTCTCGAACTCGAGCCGAAGGACACAAAACCCTGGAAAGGCTACCTGCTCGGGGGAAGCTGCTTCGGACTGGGATGGGCCTTCACCGGAGCTTGTCCTGGCCCTCTTTACACTTTGATTGGAACCGGATTAACCGTTATGGTGGTTCCCTTGTTGTTTGCCTTTGTTGGAGCTTGGACCTACGGATACTTTAAACCGAAACTGCCGCATTAATCACTCATGTACTTCCGCCAAATAGAAGATCCTTATCTCGCGCAATATGCGTATCTGATCGGATGTCAAGCAACTGGCGAAGCACTGTTGATTGATCCCGAGCGAGATATTGACCGTTACGTCGAAATCGCGATGCGCAACAATTTGCGAATCGTTGCCGTCGCCGAAACTCATATCCATGCCGATTTTGTCAGCGGCGCGCGCGAGTTTGCGCAAAACTATCCAGTGAAAATCTACCTGTCTGCCGAAGGCGGTAAAGATTGGCAGTATGAGTGGGAAGCAAATCCACCCGCCCGCATTCTGCATCTGAAGCACGGGGATGTTTTTCATGTCGGCAACATCGAGATTGAAGCCGTCCATACTCCCGGCCATACCCCCGAGCACTTGTGCTACATGATCACTGATCGTGGCGGCGGAGCGGATGATGCGATGGGCCTGATTAGCGGCGACTTCGTGTTTGTCGGCGATGTCGGCAGACCGGACTTATTGGAAACTTCCACCGGAGAAATTGGCTCAAAAGATCCCTCCGCCCGTGCGCTTTATCGCTCGCTTCTGGAGTTCTTCCAGCTTCCCGACTATCTTCAACTCTGGCCCGGGCACGGAGCGGGTTCAGCCTGCGGCAAAGTTCTCGGCGCCATTCCCGAATCAACGGTCGGTTACGAACGCCGTTTCAACTCAAGCCTACGGGCCGCTCAAAATGGCGAAGATAGCTTCGTTGAATCAATCCTGCATGGCCAGTCCGAACCACCGCTCTATTTCGCGCAAATGAAGCGCTGGAATAAACAAGGTCCGCCGCTGCTGCCCACTGAGTTCAAGCTGCCCGCCATCCCGCCCGTAAAACTTCCCGAACTTGCCGACGATTCCAATACCGTGATCATTGACACTAGGAGTGACCCAGTGGCCTTCTTCAGGGGGCACGTAAAGAGCAGTGTTTGGGTTCCGCTGTCAAAGAGTTTTCCCTCCTATGCCGGTTCCTTAATCATGTCCGGACAAAAAGTGGCTGTGCTCTGTCATGACTCGCAAGCAGAGCAAGCCGTCAGACTGCTCTGGCGCGTTGGTCTCGACAATATCCACGGCTACATCCCTGTCCGCGAGTTTGACGAGTGGGTAAAGAAATCCAGACCGACCCTGAATAGAATCCGCACGACCACCTTTTCAAGCCTCATGGATGACCACAAGGGAAGAGTGCGACTGGACGTCCGCGGTGAAGCGGAAGTAGAGAAAGGTCGTTTACCAAAATCAGTTTGTATCCCCCACACTCGTATATTGTGCAGACTGTCCGAGCTTCCGCGTGATCAACACATCACCGTATTTTGCTCCGCCGGTACTCGCGCGATAGCCGTATCATCACTACTCGCAAGACTGGGCTTCAATGTTGATGTTATTGACGAAAATATTGAAGCCGCCGAAAAATATCTCGTGCGCGGTTTGAACATGAACTAAACTCGAGAATTTTTCTCACCAAGAAAAAGAAAACGGGTCAGGCAATCGCCGGACCCGTTTGTTTTATCTTTGCTCACTCACAGCTACGGAGCACAGCAGGGGGGAGGCCCGAGATCCGCCGCAAGTCCCGCAAACCCGCGCCATAACAACACTACAGCCGTCACGGCAATCAATGCGCTCGCCGCGACATTTCCGTAGCGGCTGAACCTTGCCGGAATCCGTTTAATTAGCGCACCCAATCCTAAGAGCGCAGGCATCGTGCCGATCCCGAACGCTTGCATAATCATCATGCCCGTCATCGGAGTCTCCGCTGCCGCGGAGCGCGCAACCATCGCATACAACACTCCGCACGGAAGAAACGCCGCCGCCAATCCAAGTCCGGGTGACATCAATTTGCCCCATCTCATCGCTCGCTTGGACATCGCAACAGAAAACTTCGCGAGTACGCCACCAGACGTCGGCAGCACGCAGGCGAGAACCAAGGCGATAATCATCAGCGCTCCGCCGATAATCGAAACCCACGCCGCGGCCTTCTGCAATCCGGCTTGATTCATAAAGATCGCACCCATTGCAGCCGCTGCGAATCCCAATGCCGAATACGAGACTAACTTACCGACCGAAAAACCAAGCGGCGCCCACGCTCCACCCGTCATCTTTGAGCGGCAACCCAATGTCGATAGCGGTCCGCACATTCCTATACAATGTGCGGAGCTGAGGATTCCCACAACAAAAGCCGGGACGATGTCAACAGCAAACGTGTTCATGTCAATTCACGAAAAACGAAACGCGATCGCGATAGCGCTTCTCACCTAGACTTAAATCCGTGATACACTCCCACGCGCCGCGCGCAAGAGGCAGAGTTGCTTTGACGGCATATTGGCCATTTCCCATCGGCAAAATTGGCTTCGCTTGCTGGTCCAAATGTTTGTCTGAAGGACGGTATAGGCTGCATGTGCCGCTGATTGAATCTGTGGGAATTCCTGCCGCGTCAATGACGCTCAAGATGACTAACAGATTGTCCTCTGGAGCAACAGTCGCCGTCACTTTCCATCCCGTCCGTTCGGTAGCCTGCTTTTCGCTGACCACTTGCTTCAGATTCGCGCCCTTTTCGTAATAATGCTCCGTCATTAACTCAGGCGGACTCTGCATCGCCAAGGTCACGAGCACCATATTCATCGCCACGGTTGCAGTGAGAATGCCAACAATAATCAGTGGCCACAAATTGTCATCGAGGTGCCTCTGAATTTTCGAACATGGTTTCGTCATCGTTTCCTTGGTCATAGTCGCTAATTCCCCTTGTAAACTGGACCCAAAAACTTCGCCGATGCCGTGCCGATTTCCTCTGTGCCGTCCATCAGTTTGAACTCAATCGGCGTCGCCACCGTCCGGATGTGCTCTTTAGGTATCATTACAAATGCTTCAGCCTTGATGCGCTCTCCCGGCGCGATCTCAAACGGTTCGCCTAGAACGAGCAGTTCCGCAGGCACAGGAGACTCAAGCATTACAGTCACCGTACGCGTCTTGGCATCTGTATTGGTCAAGTGCATCTGTAGCATGTTTCGAATCAACCCGTCGTCCTGCACAAGATAGGGAATACCCGCTGATCTCACTACTGCAAAATCCACAATCTCCCGGTCTGCCAAACGAAAGAGGAACATTCCCAGCACCACAATAAACACACCCAGATAGAGTAAGACTCGTGGCCGCACGAACTTATGCCCCTTGTGTTCTATTCCCGCTGCTGAGTCATACCGAATCAACCCCGTCGGTCGTCCCACTTTCGTCATCACCGTATCGCACGCGTCAATACAGGCAGTACATTGAATGCACTCAAGTTGCAAGCCGTTGCGAATGTCAATCCCCGCCGGACAAACCTGCACACAACGGTTGCATGCGATGCAATCTCCTTTAGGCGTCTCATCATTCGGCCTGATCATACCGCGTGGTTCGCCCCGCCGTGTGTCATAGCCGATAATCAAACTATGATCATCGAGAAACACCGATTGAATCCGCGCGTAAGGACACAAGAAGTGACAGAACTGCTCCCGGAACCAGGCGAAATTGAAGTATGTCAGGAACGTGGTTGTCACCGCGACAACCATTGCCGCCGGATGCGCGACTCCAAACGTCCAAAACATCTCATACGAGGATTTCGGTCCGATGAAGTAAGCCGTGAAGCTCAAACTCATCGCGGTCGAAACAAGCCAAAAGATGGCGTGCTTCGAAATCTTCTTCGTCCAATAGGTATCGTCACGCGGGCCGCTGTCAAGCTCTTTGCGCCGCCGAGGATTGCCTTCAATCCAGCGCTCGATGCGAAAGAATAACCCTTCGAGATAAATCGTCTGCGGACATGCCCACCCGCACCAAAGTCTGCCGAACATTGCCGAAAACCAAAACAACGCGAGCACCGAAAGCACCAACATGAGCGCCAGCAAATAAAGATCGCTGGCCAAAAACGTAACTCCGAAAAATGAAAATCTGCGGGTGACTAAATCGAACAGCACGAACGGTTTGCCGCCAATCGTCAACCACGGTGCCACCAGATAGAACACAATTAGTACGGCGATCACAATGTTCCGCCGGTTCATCCAATAGCCCTTTGCTGCCTCGTGATAGACCCACTTGCGTTTGCCTTCCGAGTCGATTGTCGAACTCGTCTCCGGCATGTGCGGTGAGTTTAGCACCGGCAGTTTACCACTCTCTTTCATTACATGTTCGCGTTTGTCGCCGTCGAATCTCTCACCGCCTGCACGGAGTCCGCAGTAACTGCTTGCTTGGGAGTGCGAATGGTTGCCATATCGTATGGATCACCCTCAGCTTTCTTACCTGTCGTGGGCGGCGGCGTTTCCCACAAGGTCACCACATACGCCGTGATCATCTTGATCTTGCGTTCACCCAAAATCGGGCCCCATGTCGGCATTCCTTTCGCGGCGACGCCGTTCATAATCGTGGACGTTATTGCCGCTTCGTCCGGCCCGTGAATCCAATACTTGTCCGTCAGGTTCGGCCCGATCCCGCCCTCGCCGAATGTCCCGTGACACGACACGCAAAACGTGCCGTAATACTTCTTCCCGGCGGCTATCGGATCCTTGTCATAAAATCCCGAAGCCACAAGCTCCGCCTCACGCTGCTCCGCCGCAAATGCCGCTTGTGCAATATCCCGCGCAAGATAATCTTCTGGCAATAGGTCAAATATGTGCACCAGCGGTGTGTACACTACTGCGAATACGATACAAATGAAAAATAGTTGCACCCACCACTTCGGAAGCGGATTGTCCGCTTCCATGATGCCGTCATAGTCGTGATCCATTAACTCCTGCTTGGGCATGAAATCGCCGGGCAGTTCGGCCTGCATATCATTCTGTTGCTTATCAGTCATGAGGAATGCCCTCTCGTAGAGTGCGAATTGGTTGTATCTTCATCGTCTTCGTGAAGCGGTAAGTTGCTCTCATCTTCAAATCGGTTCCTCTTGCCCAAGAACGTCCAAATCAGGATCGCCGAAAATGCGGCGAACATGATGATCAAAGACACGACCGGCCAGATCCCGAGTTCTAAGTTGGTTAACAGGTCTCGTAGCATCAGTGGCCCACCAAGAGTTGAACAGGCTGCTTGCCCATACGCTGCAAGTACGCGATCATCGCGACCATCTCCGTCTTCTCCATACCCGTGATGCCTTCAGCGGCAAGCCGTTCACCGATCTCTGCGGCCTGTGATCGAATGGAAACCTGCGCGTTCTCGATGTCCTGCGGAGTATAGGGAACATTTAGCAGCACGTGTGCTCTTAGCTTGGACTCAATATCAGATGTGTTCAATTCCGTTTCCGCAAGCCATGTGTACTGCGGCATAATCGAGCCTGGCGATGTCGAGCGCGGATCCATGAAATGCAAGTAGTGCCAGTGATCAGGGTATTTCCCACCGACACGCGCAAGGTCCGGGCCGATACGCCGGGATCCCCACTGGAACGGGTGGTCATACTCAAACTCACCCGGCTTGGAATACTCGCCATAACGCAAAACCTCGTCGCGCAACGGACGAATCATCTGCGAATGACAATTGTAACAGCCTTCCCGCACATAAATATCTCGGCCTTCAAGTTCCAGCGGAGTATAAGGCACTGCCGCGCTGGCGTGCAACGGCACATAACTCTTCGGCATTAACAGAGGCCCGATCTCGATTACTCCGCCAATCGTAATCATCACCACGACGACCATCGTGAAAGCAAACGGTTTGCCTTCGATGAAATGGTGCCAATAGGTTTTCGGTCCATACACGGCAGGCTTCAAACTTGACAGAGATGGAGCGGATGCTTCCTCGTCCGCAGCAGGCTCAGCGCTCCGAATCGTACGCCACACGTTGTAGCACATAATCAGAATGCCGGTCAAGTAAAGCGTTCCGCCCAATAATCGCGTATGATAAAACGGCAGAATTCTCTGTGTCGTCTCGACAAAATTCGGATACTGAAGCAATCCGTCAGCGTCAAAAGCGCGCCACATCAAGCCCTGCATGATTCCCGCGATCCAAATCGGCACGATGTAAAGCAAAATTCCAATCGTCGCAACCCAAAGATGCGTCGTCGCAAGCCCCTTCGAGTGCAACTCGGTCTTCCACAGCTTCGGTATCAGGTAGTAGAACATGCCGAAGATCATAAATCCGACCCAGCCCAATGCGCCGCCGTGAACATGCGCAATCGTATAGTCCGTGTAATGTGTCAGCGAATTAATCGCCTTAATGGACATCATCGGGCCTTCAAACGTGGCCATACCGTAAAACGTCACTGACAAAACTAGGAACTTCAGAATAGGATCCTGCCGCACCTTGTTCCATGCGCCCCGCAATGTCAATAATCCATTCAACATACCACCCCAAGATGGAGCAATCAGCATGACGCTGAACACCGCGCCCAACGTCTGCGCCCAGTCTGGCAAAGCCGTATAGTGCAAGTGATGAGGCCCGGCCCAGATGTACATAAAGACCAAAGCCCAAAAGTGTATAATAGACAATCTGTAACTATACACCGGACGGTTCGCGGCTTTGGGAATAAAGTAATACATCATCCCTAAAAATGGAGTCGTCAACACAAATCCGACCGCGTTATGCCCGTACCACCACTGCACCAGTGCGTCCTGCACTCCCGCGAAAACCGAATAGCTCTTCAGCATCGTCGCCGGAACTGCCAGGCTGTTCACGATGTGCAGCATCGCAATCGTCAAAATCGTCGCAATGTAAAACCAGATGGCGACATAAAGATGCCGCTCGCGCCGTTTGATAATCGTACCAAAGAAGTTAATCGCGAACACAACCCAAACCAGCGCGATCAAAATGTCTATCGGCCATTCCAGTTCGGCATACTCCTTCGAAGTAGAGATACCCAACGGCAATGTCACCGTCGCAAGTACTATGATAAGCTGCCAGCCCCAGAAATGGACTTTAGACAGAATATCACTGAACATGCGCGCCTTCAGCAAACGCTGAGATGAATAGTATACGCCCGCAAAAATTGCGTTGCCGGCGAAAGCAAAGATCACGGCGTTCGTATGCAGCGGACGTAATCGCCCGAACGTAAACCACGATGTGTCAAAGTTCATCTGCCAAAAGGCGAGCTGCGATGCGGCAATCACGCCCACAAGCATCCCCACAGCTCCCCACAAGAGAGTGGCTATGGTAAACTTGCGGACGATGTCGTAGTCGTAGCGAAAGGTTTCCATCGCCATACAGTTACTTCCCGTCCTTGTCTTTTGGTGACTTCGTTTCGTCTAATAGAATCCGCTGTGCCGGACTGTCCAAATCATCGAACTGTCCACCGTGTACTGCCCACAAATAGAATCCGACAAACACCAGTATGAACAGCACCGCCAGCGCCATCAACCAGTAGAGGATATTCATAGCCTCGAACCTCGCACTGCCAAAGTGAGTACCGTAATCGAAGACGCGGGCATCAATATTGCCGCGAGCAGGGGAGAGACCAATCCCGCCATCGCCAGACCCGCGCCAAGTGCGTTGTAACATATCGCAATCACGACGTTGTGCCGGATCGTTCTCATTGTGTTGCTTGAAAGTGAGACAAGTTCCGCGAATGCAATCGGCCCCCCCCGCGAGACAAAAACATCGGCCGCGCTTCGCGCGATGTCTGCGGCTTCTGCGGCAGACACTCCAATCGTCGCCCGTGAAAGCGCCGCCGCGTCGTTCACGCCGTCGCCAAACATGGCTGTCCGTGTGCCACGTGCTTCAAGTTCTGCCACCCGAGCAAGTTTGTCTTCCGGTGACACATCGCCCCGCGCGGAGGTAATACCCAACGCGCTGGCAACTCGTGAAACTTCAATCGAGCGATCTCCGCTCAATAGTTCAATAGAAATATCCTTCTTGCGCAACGCGTCCACCGCTTGTTGCGCGTCCGGACTAATCGAATCGGCCAACAAAAAGTTTGCCAAGACTCTACCGTCACGGGCAACAAACACATTTCCGTCACCAGACAAAGGCACTTCAGGATCAAGACACTCAAGCTCGCGCATAAATCGTTCGGAACCCACTGCCAGCCGACGCCCGTCCACGATTCCCGAAACTCCCTGCGGATAGATTTCCACGTCCGAAACAGAGAACGGTTGCGAGTCCACACGCTTTAGTGCCTGACCAATAGGATGCGTCGTAAAGGATTCCACCGCCGCAACCTGCCGCATTAACTTATTCTGTTCACATGGCGACAAACTCGCAGCATAGCTAGCGGCCACAAATTCCATCTTGCCTGACGTTAGCGTACCCGTCTTATCCAACAGCGCATGTCTTATACTAGCCGCGCGCTCTAAGGCGTCCGATGACTTAATGTATATCCCTTGCTTTGCCGCGCGTCCCATAGCAACTGACAGCGCTACAGGTGTCGCAAGGCCCAGCGCGCACGGGCAAGTGATGACCAAGAGCGCCGCCACGTTCCACGGAATCTGCGCCGGATCAATCTGCCACCAAATCACCGCCGTAACTGCCGCCAGTGTCAACACCGTCGCCACAAAATATCCAGCAATCCGGTCATGCAATTTCACAATAGGCGCGCGTTCGCCTGCAGCTTTACGCATCATCTCAGAAAGCTGCGAGAGTCGCGTAAAAGCTCCCACCGCCGTAGCCTGTAATCTGAGCGGCACTGACACAACTTGCGATCCCGCGAATGTCGTTGAGCCGACATCCTTCCTCACCGCGTCCGATTCGCCGCTCAAATGCGCTTCCGTCACCCATGCGCTTTGCAACGCGACTCCATCCACGGTAATCACGTCGCCCGGCAAAAACAGCAGTGTATCTCCCGCGTCCGCGGCGGCCAAGGCAATTTCTTCAATCTTGCCGTCAACTTCCCGGCGGACTCTGCGTGGCGCCTGCTCCATCAACGACTCAGAGGCGTCTGCGGCTCGCGCCGTCGCTCTGCTCAAGAGCATCCGTCCCACGAGCAACAAGAATATCAGTATGGATAAGCTGTCAAAGTACACTTCGCCTCGACTCTGAATTGTCGCGACAACGCTCACAGACATCGCCGCAATAATTCCCAAACTGATCGGCAAATCCATGTGCAGCATCCCGGCCCGTAAGCCTGCCATTGCGCCACGATAAAACGGCATCGCAGAATAGAGCACGGCAGGCAGAGCAAGTCCGAAACTCACCCAGCGGAAAAGGCTTGCAAGCTCTGCGTCAATACCGCTAAACTCCCCTGCGTACAAGGCCGCGGCCAGCAGCATGATATTTCCAGCTACTCCACCCGCAACACCCATCCGCAAAAGTAAGCTGCGAGTCTCTTTCTTGCGCGCTTGGGCGATGCTGTCTTCAATCAGCGGATGAGGTGTGTAACCAAACCGATCCAGTGCATGAGCCAGACGGCTCAATTTCACCTGTATCGGATCAAAAATAATCTCGACAATGTTGCGGCCCAAGTCGAGTTTTGCGTAAGCCGCGCCTTCGCGTTCCAGCAATACTTTTTCAACCAACCACGAACAGGCTGCGCAATGAACCCCTTCTAAATAAAACTGCACTGAGAGTCGCCCCTCAGCGCGCGCTTCGGCGTATCGCTGCAAAAACTCTGCGTCATCAAAATAATGAAACGCTTTACCTGAGACTCGAGCGGGCTTCTTCCTTGCCCCGCCGATTTGATCACGAAATTCGTAATAGCTCTCAAGCTCCGAATCATGCAAAATCGCAAACACCGCCTCACATCCCGCACAGCAAAACCCCTCACCCGAATCCGTCTGTCGAGCCACCGGAACAGGCAACGAGCAATGTGCGCACGATTGAGTTCGCCTAACCAGATTTCCGGACGATGTCGCTGGAGTTGTCATTCAGGGAAAGAAAATAGGGAGGCATCTTTTGATCCAAGTCGGTTTCTCGTGCGCAAGTCTGCAATTCGCTATAATTTGCGATACCAAAAACAGACTAAAGGAGTCAATTTCTAAATCGTTGTTTTAGCGCTACACTCAAGCATCCATGAAGTCAGCAGAGATTCAGAATTCCAATGGCACCCGACTAAGCGGCTTCGCCTTTATCATAAGGCATCATAGCCGAAAAAGCAACTCCGGATAACGTTATCCAGAAACTCATTATGGTGCTTGGCACATGCGCACAAGGGTACAAAAAAGCCGGGAAAACCCGGCTCTCCTGCCTACCTTGCCAGACTCGCTTACGGCGCGACAGCCGAGCGGACGCGAAGGGGAGTGACCTGTCGCACTTCTGCGTCCAGCGGCAAAACACAGGTTGTGTCTTGCGTCAGATAAATCTGCTGCCAAACTCCAAGTGAGTCCAGTTTCTCAACTTCGAAAATTAGCCCACTTTGGTCGCACAAGCGTGTGGACTTGGCAGGCGTCCATTTCAGTATCAACACTGACGTATCTTGCGCTGATATGACTAATTTCTGCGGTGTCCACGGATTGACCACGTACGGAGTGTAAAATGCTCCGATTTCAACGTACGTCAAATCAGGGTCGCAGGCCGCGCCGGGGCTGCCTGCATCCATGCACGGCGAGGACAAGCTAAGCGAGTAGTTTTCGCCATCATAGTCCGCGTACATTGGATCAACAAATAAATTCGAATATGTGTCGGATGAGTATTCCAAATGATTCGCGGAGTTTAGAACACCTATCGAAGCCGGGCCGTTACCCGGATTGTTCAGATAGTACTGAAAGTTAACTCCGCTGTTGCGCGTAAAATTACAATTGAGAATTCGCGCGGCGGAGCTTGCTTGAAAATATACCGCTGGCCCGTTATTCGTAATCTGGCACGAGGACATTACTGCGGATGATGCCTCTAAATAAGCTGCGGAACCTGTGTTCGCATAGTTATCGATGATTGTACATCTTTCGACTCTACTGGAATCGCTCGACATCCGCAACACGCCGCCAAACTGGACTGCGATGTTCCCGACAAAGAGTCCCTGCTTAAGCAGTACACTCCCACCAAGAATTCGCGCCGCGCCGCCTGATCCGCTGGCAACGTTGTTCAAGCACTCAATACCAACAATCTCACCCATGCAATTTGTTAAATACAGTCCGCCGCCGTTATTGGATCTATTGCTGACGAGTCGCAAACTATCGCAATTGAATTCACTACCACTTCCGTACATCGCCCCCCCGAAGATATCTGATGAGTTGTTGCTCATTGTGACGTACGAGAGCTCCACGATGGAATTTCGCACATGAAGCGCGCCGCCTTCCTCTGCACCATTATCAGACAGCGATACGTGAGCAAAAGTCAATTGACAATTCTGCGCCGAGACTGCGCCGCCTATATCCGCTGTGCAATTTGCGATCAAGCCTTGTGAGAACGAAATATTTCCATCCGATTCGACTCTTATCGCACCACCGGACGTTGCGCGGCAACGCGAAAAAATGCACTCTGTCAAGATCGGACTTCCGCTCACGACTCTTATACCGCCGCCTTCCGTAACCGCCGTGCAGTTAACAACCGAACTGGCATTGATCTCCGGCGAAGAACCCCCAAAGAAACCAAAGCCGCCACCGCTGCTGTCTATCTGTGAAGAGCTCGCATTCGAAAGTGACAGAAACTTTAAACGCGAGGCCGAAGACTCCGACCCATAAAAACGGATGCCCCGCCAGCGCGGCGGATTGGCAATCGTGTCGGCAAACATGAAAACAGAATCCGCTGTATTTCCATCAACAGTCAATACCCCGTACACAAGTATCCCGTACGGCCCCATAAATTCAAGCTCAGTTCCAGCGTTGATCACAAGCTCACTTCCTTGAGGAACAACTAGATCTCCGTAAACCCGGTGTGATCCTGTAGGAAGAGTGCCCGACATCACCCCCCACAATCCTCGACCCACATTAGACTGCTCTGATTCATAGCAGCCCAAGTCAGGCAAACTGCCCACCGGGACCGGTCTGGCTTCCCCAATTATATCGCTTGCGAGTCCCGCAATGGACCCGGCGTTCTTGACCAAAGAACTCAGCGTGTCAAGCTGATACGGCTCGGCTCCTGTTCCCACAAATCCCGGATCACCAAACATGTTTCCATAGCCGTCACAGATTGTGCCGTTGGCATTGGTCGATGTCAATTGACCAAGGCCGACTGGTACCGCGCCCACAAAAGATTGACTGCCAATCGCATAAAACAAAGTGTTCCGGATCGTCCAAGCTATAGATCCGCCCACAAACCCTATTCCTACCGGACTATTGCCTGATCCATTGCCACTGGAATTACCGGAGATAATCGAATTCAAAATCATTCCCGGTGATTGACTTATTACAAAACTGTTCCCGTATGGCGATGAATTCGCAACCATTGTACAATGAAGAAAAGTTGGACTCGAACTGCTGACTACAGCGACTCCTCCCATGACTTCGCCACGATTGCCGGTGATCAAGCAATTCGTGAACATGGGCAATGCGTTGGCGAGGTAAATCGCTCCCCCGAGACTATCGGCAAAATTGTCTTGGAGCCTGCACGCAGTGATATCTGGTGACGACTCTCTTAGCGACAAAGCTCCACCGTGCATCAGAGCGTGGTTCTCGGACACTGTGCAATTCGTCATGTCTACGTCTGACGAGTACGCGAAAACCCCCCCGCCAAGAGAATCTGTTACATTCCCGCGAATCAAACAACCTTGAAATCTCGGATTACTTTCGATGGTGCAAATGCCGCCGCCCGTTCCAGCCGAACTGTTGTTCTCAATCACGCAATTCGTAAAAACAGGACCCGCTTGAAGTCTGCAGAAAACCCCGCCGCCGCCCCTGCCGTTCGAGCGGTTGTTCCGAATCTGACAATCTGTCACGGTAGCAAATGACTCACGGCTGATCTTCATCCCACCGCCTCGATCTGCCGCCGTATTTCTCTCAAACACACATCGCGTAAATATCGGATTTGCTCCGGGCCTATAACAATGAACTCCGCCACCGTCATCGGCTGACTCATTTTCCACAAACTGGCAATCCGTAAATCGCGGTGCCGCCTCCCAGCAATATGCGCCACCGCCATCCCGAAGCAACGTCCGATTTCGGTAGATGAGACATGAATCTAATGTTGCCCGGGTCGAACTGTCGTAAAAATAAAGTCCGCCACCTTGAGATACTTCCGATATATTCCACTCAAAAATGCAGCGGCGGAAGCTAGCTTGGCCCGAGGCCGTCACCGCTCCGCCACTGTTGAAGCTGACATTATATCGAAAAATACAATCTAGATAAACTGGAGCGCCAAACCGAGAATGAATCGCACCGGCTTCCTTGCCGGAACGATTCCCCAAGAATTCACAGCGCTCGAATCGCGAGTTCGACGAGTTATTTACGAATGCCGCGCCGCCGTCCTTCGCTGAGCGATTTCCTACGAATTTGCAATCATAGCAACCCGCTGATGTGCCGCTTGTGACGAACAATCCGCCGCCGTTGCTTCCGGAATAGTTGTTCGCAAATGTGCTATGCCTGAAAACTACGTGTGTACCCGCGCCACTAATAAAAGCTCCGCCGCCCGTACTGTCTTGCGACGAACCGAATATGGCGTTCCCGTTGTCAATCACACAGTAATCAAATTGCGTGCTGTCCGCCCCGACAAGCCTGAGCCCTCTCCAGCCACCCGGCCCTTGGTTCCCCGAGGACACGAAGGTGGATGTTATGACAACAGAGTCTGTTTCTGTTCCAACAACTCGCAGATGGCCATTCACGATGAATCTGTAATGACCCTCAAACTCAACCCGAGTTCCGGGCAAGAGCACGAGCCCACTGCCGTTTGCAACGATAATGTCACCCCCGCCTACAATGTAGGGACTATTTTGAGCTGTCCAGACCCCGCTGACGTTGCCGGGAGGCACAATAGTTTCACCAAACAAAGGATCCACGAAGAGACAAACCACCCCTAACAGGGTTCCTAACCATTTCAGGAAACCAATCTTCACCTAAACTCCGCATTTTCATTCGTGCATCAGGCCTTGCCAGGTCATCCCAATAGAATTCAAATCAATTGGCCACAATAATTAATTTTAAGCACAGATTATCCAAGTGTCAAGACCTCATGCTAAGAAATACCAAGTTATGCAAATTTCTATATAAGCCTGTCATCATCTAAGCTTTGAGCAACACTTTTCAAGCTCCCATAAGCGTCAAAAGCCTGTATTTACAGGCTTTTGACTTGATCTCCCGATAACAATTACTCTCCCCGAAGCACTTTTCGTAAGTGTGCCTGAAGCACGAAACCCAAAATGGCGTAGCTGGCTGTCAAAATCCATGGGGCCGCCGACAAATCAAATAAGGAGACAAGTATCAGATTCGCCACGGCATTCACTAACACTATCGCGATGATCCACGGAATTGCGTAGCGGGGACGCCCCAACCCGACAAGGATGTTGGCACCTGTGCTAAACATCGGCTCAAGCAATGCCGCCGGCAATAAAGCCAGCACAAATGGAATTGCGTCCGCATACTTATGACCTAACAAAGCAGGAATAACAGGATCGGCATAAAACCAAAGAGCAAGTACGGCAGGAATCCCTACCGCCCAAACCCCGGACAAGGCAAACTT
The DNA here is from genome assembly GCA_964530625.1 of uncultured Alphaproteobacteria bacterium. GTDB lineage: Bacteria > Electryoneota > RPQS01 > RPQS01 > RPQS01 > JABWCQ01. Next base: position 104,756 of record CAZHAK010000007.1, read on the forward strand.
GAGTTTGCTGGCAAGCCTGGGCAAATCTCCCGCCGCCGCAAGCTTTGCAGCCATCGGATACAACAAAAAATTCATGGCCTGTGAGACCAGAGCAAAGAGCCTCAAGAACGTCTTCGCGGCAATATACGGCGCCAGCACAGCAGGCCCCAAAACAGCCCCTAATACCAATAAATCACCCTGCTGAAAATAAATGTCCCCAATCGCCAGAATCCCCGTCCACTTTCCGAAATGGGAAACCTCTTTGTAATCGGCGCGATTAAACGTCGGGCGCAGCACAATCGGATAGCGTACGACACCGGCAAAAGATGAGATTACAATGGCGCCTGTATTCACCATTAGGGCAGTCTCTGCGTCCACAAGCAATCCCGCCTGAGCAAGTACAACAAAACCTACAAGACTGCCAAAGAAATAGCATGCCTCGATCACAAACACGCGCCGGAGCTTGCCTTCTGCTTGCCCTAGAGCAATTGCCAAATCACGCGGCACCAAAATAAGCAAAGCCAGACAGGTTAACCCCGTCTCAACGCCAGACAGCCCCAAAGCTGGCAAGAGCACGGCGCCCACCGCAATCCCGATCAGTGTGGTAAAAAGCGACAGACCGACAATCGCCCCCAATATGCGTTCGCCCGCACCAGAGGCCCAGCGCTGCACCAGAGTCAGTGCCCATAGCCCCCTCGTGCACATCGCTGCCACATTCAAGAATGCCCAGGCTACTCCGTATGAGCCATACTCCTCAACCGGAAGAGCACGCAGCAACACAAAAATGACCCCCAGCCCGTAAAATGCTGGAAGACCCTTGATAGCCAGCGCCCAACCTGCCCGTAGAATGGCCCTGCTGCCGCCTGCTTGATGGACAAGCCTCTTCAACTCACCTCGCAATTTGCATAGAATGTGGAATTTAGGTAGATTTTTGGATAAATGGTAGTCAATTTACGGAATCATTTCGCCATCTTTCGAGTTTAAGTGAGGTAACCTCATCAACCGGACTTCTTTCTTGCGACAACTTATTCTCTCCTTTGTTCTCGGTATTGCACCCCTCTCATTTGCCCAGATGCCCGTGTTCTCGATTTCGGGAACAGTCGTTGACTCAATCTCCGGAGCACCGCTCGAGTATGCCACCTTTATTCTTCATGCCGCTAACGATAGCTCCCAGATAACAGGAATCGCTGCCGGACCCAACGGCAATTTCAAGCTGGACAGTCTGCGGCCCGGCCAGTTCTTCGCACGGGTGAGTTTCCTTGGCTACCGGCTTAAGACCCTGACCGACCTTAGTTTGAACCGCGAACAGCGCGACCTGCGGCTTGGCGCGATTCAACTCGCTCCGATGAGTCTTGAATCCGCTGAAGTCACCATCGAAGCCGAGCGCATGGCTGTTGAATACCACGTCGAAAAAAAGGTCATCAACGTCGCTCAACAGAATCTTTCTCCCATCGGTACCGCCGCCGATGTTCTGGCCAACGCCCCCTCCGTCTCGGTGGACATAGAGGGCAATGTCAAACTGCGTGGCAGCTCAAACTTCACGGTGATGATTGACGGGCGACCAAGCATCCTTGATGCTAACGATGCGCTGCAACAGATTCCCGCTGGAACCATTGACAAATTAGAAATCATTACTAATCCCTCCTCTCGTTTCAGCGCTGAAGGAACCGCCGGGATTATCAACGTCATTCCGCTTCGCCGCCAAAGTGCCGATGTCTCTGGGCTGATCAATGCTCGCAGTACGACCGATGAGCGCCGAGGCGTGGATTTCTCGCTCGTTCGGCCCGTCGGTAAAGCCGCGTTGACCATCGGCGGAGATATCGGAATCAACCGCGACCCCGGTGACTCCCGCTCTGAAACCCGCACTACTTTTCAAGATGTCACAACAACAGTGCACAGCAACGGCTCTTCAGTTAGAAACCGTGACTCCGGTGGGCTGCGCGCAGAGTTGGATGTTCCGCTCGGGCTGCGTGACAATATCGTATTCGGAGGACGATGGGGTCAGCGCTCGTATGGAAGGCTCAGTGACTTGCAGCATCAGCAGTCGGATGACCTGACACCTGCCACCACATTCTTAACATCGCACAATGAGTCTGAACGTGACTTCAATTTCGTCTCAGGGTTCGCCAATTGGAAACACAAGTATCCCGAAGATGACCACAGCTGGACAATGGATTTCAGCTTTGGCCGCCGGAGTGGCGATGAATATACATTGAATGACAGCTTTGATGAAAACGGAACGCTGATCAATGGCCTGAAATCTACCGAAGACGGCCCTGGAATGCGCATGGAGCTTAAAGCTGACTATGTTCGGCCCATGGGCAAGAATAGAAAACTCGAAAGCGGCGTCTCTGCGAACTCGGGAGATAGTGAAGATATTTATGCGCAATACCAGTATGATTTTCAAACCGGAACGTATGTTGAACAATCGGAATTCAGAAATTCAACCCGCTTCAGACGCCTCTTGCCTGCGGCCTACACCATGTATTCAGATGTCCGCGGAAAACTCGAATACCAAATCGGCTTGCGGAGTGAATATCTGTATCGAAAAATTGAGCGACTTGGCACTACCGAAGAATTCAAGATTGACAGATTAGACCTCTATCCGTCCGCGCATACCGCCTATGAACTGGGAGGCAGCAAACAAGCCGCCCTTAGCTACACCCGCCGCGTTGAGCACGCTAGACCGTGGGTGCTTGAGCCCTTCATTACATGGGAGGATGCCTACTCTGTGCGCTCGGGAAACCCGGATTTGAAACCGGAGTTCATTGATTCCTATGAGCTAGGTTATCAGACTATAGTCTTTGGACAATATTCCGGAATCGAAACGTTCTATCGTGTGAAACACAACAATATCGAATACCTGCGCAGCGTCTACGCCGAAAATGTCACGCTTCGCCGTCCCGTTAACGTGGGCAGGCAGTTTTCTCTCGGTGTCGAGTTACGCACGGATATCGTCGTTCGGAAAGGGTGGACGACTGGAATTTCAGGCAGTTTATACGACCAGCGAGTGGCGGGAGAAGCCGACGGAGTAACGTTTGACGATCACAATTTCAGCTATGATGCAAAAGTCAACAACATCACGGCCCTCGGTAAGAGTACCAAACTGCAACTTGACGCGCAATACAACGGTCCGGAACTCACATCGCAAGGAACGTCAGAACCCACCGTCACCGTCAACGCCGGACTCCGTCAGGAGTTCTTGGAGAAGCGCCTGAACGTCGCTCTGCAAGTACGCGACATCTTCGCCAGCAGCAAGCGCGAATCCACGTCCGAAGCTCCCGGTCTGTACAGCTACGATTATTTCTCTATGGATGCTCCGGTCATAACCCTCAGCATCGGCTATTCCTTCAACAACTTCAAGAAAAATCGCGACGCCGTTCGCGGCAACGTCAACGGCGACGACTTTTAGCCGCGCAATTTTGATTCTGATCGATTCGTTACCTAAGAGCCCCGTAATCGCGGGGCTTTCTTATTGGGCGAAAGCTTGCTAGGACAACCAACTATCGCAATAAAAAGGCGGACCCGAAAATCCCGGGTCCGCTCGTATGCATTACAAGCGCAGGCCGCTATGCATCTGTCAATGTGAATGTCACAACGTGAACATCTGATCCATTCCCTTGAGCCGCAGTCGCCGAAGCTCTGTAGCTGGACGTACACCCACCGGTCGTTGTGGCAACTCCGGTCACATAGTCCGTTGCCGTTGTGGACAACGTGATCTCGCCGCTCGTCGTCCCGCCGGAAACTCCTGTTGCGGTCACTCGCAGCGTAAATGTTGCTCCCGCATTGTCCGTTGCCGCCGTGATCTTTTTGGACGCCTCGTTGGTCGTCCACAAGAGACCCGTCGTGGCATCGGTATCGTCATCCGGGTCTGAGCCGGGTGTCGCTGTATTGAGCGACAGAGTGATGTCGCCGCCGGTTACAGCAAGCTCGTTAATGACACTGACCGTCACGGTAACCTGATGGTTGTCATTGTTAGCCGCCGTTGACAAACTTGCGGTTCCCAATATGACGATGATCAAGACGAGAAAAATTCGCCCGTTTCTCATTGCTGATCCTCTATCTATACTATTAACAAATTATTACAGAAGTTCGTCATTCCTCGCGGCTTCCATACGTTGCTGTTTTCAGCTGCCAAAAGGCTCCGAAGGGAAAGCGTTCAACGACATACTATCTGCAATTCCTAGGCCCCGACTAATCTGCTACAAAGCACCTGATTTAAGCACTTGAAAAATATAAAGAAATCGACGGAGATGAAGCAGGCCATACTCGGGCTTCATTTACACGGCTCAACACTCGCTATCCAACTCCAGTCACTTTTATGGCAAAACTTACCCTGCAAGTCTCAGCGAAGCTTGGCCATATCTATTGACAAATCCCAAATGTTTAACTAACTTTACGAAAAGTATATGTTACAGATACTTAAAGTGGTTTTGTCAGAATTCTGGGTGCGCTAAACTGACAGGTTAAACTATGGTCTTCAGAGATGTTACGGTAAAACTTGTCCTGCTCTGTAGCCTGTGTCTTCACGGGTCGTTTGCGGCTACAACGGATAGCCATACGGTCACAGTGACCGTCAACACAATCAACGAACTCTCCATTGTCGGCGGTAATATTACTCTGACAGTGGCCACTGCGACTGCAGGCTCCGAACCTGATGCTGACACCGACGCAACAACCGGTTTACTCTGGACAAGCAATGTCTCAGCCAAGAAGATTACAATCCAGACAGATCTCAGTTCGCCGACCTTCACCTTGAATGCGGTCGCGCTGGGAGCAAGCGGCGGAACGGCAGCTTCACAAGTCACCGTATCCACCTCGGCACAAGACTTCATCACAGATGTTGCGACGACTACCGGAGCCTGCACCAATCAATACACCGGAAGCGCGACCGCCGCCGAAGGAACCGGTTCTGATATTCACTCCGTCACTTTCACCATCACAGATATTTAACAGCACGACGAAAGACTGATCAATAAGAAGAATGAAAATCCTGACGAGACTTGCGTTTTCAGCTGTCGCGTGGACGATTTTCCACGGGTCGGTCACGGGTGCAAATGTTGCAATCTTGAACGGAAATGTTAGTCTGGTTGTCTCCACCGCCACCGCAGGTTCTGAACCGAATCCCGTCACAGACCAGACCACCCAACTGGAGTGGGACAACAGTGTGATGAGTGCGCCCACCAAAAAAATTACCGTTCGCACTAATATCGCCAGTCCGCAGTTCCTGCTGAAAGTCCAAGCGCTTAACATCTCAGTCGGAGGAGGTTCGTCTGCTGGCGAAATCACTGTCTCGACTATCGAAACCGATTTCATCAATAACATTCCTGAAACCGGAACCAAGACCTGTGATCTTCGGTACACCGCCTCCGCTTTGGCCTCCGATGGCACCGGCGTAGAAAACCACACGATCACCTATACCATTGTTGATCAATAGCCGACGGGAATCTCTTTGAGAAAGAGCGATATGACTACTTACCGAGTCCGTGTTCTCTTCCTACTAACGGGACTTTGCATCTCGTTTGTGCCCGTAGCGGTCGCGGTTACCATTGCATCACTCACCCACGAACGAGCCGCTGCCGCAGGCGAAAACTATGACGGCTTCATTGAAATCGTCAACAAGAGCGACAATCCTGCCGTCATCGAAGTCTATCAGACTGATTATGAATTCCAAAGTGACGGAAGCAATTCCTTTGGAGAACCGGGAGCGCTCGCGAGATCCAATGCCAAATGGATAGATTTCAGTCCCAACCGGATCACAATCCCGCCCCGCGAAACGTATCATGTTGACTACTCGGTAACGGTCCCCGATGACGCCTCGCTCTCCGGTACCTACTGGAGTATGCTGATGGTTGAAGAAATTAACCGCGACAGCGGTGCCGGAGATCCACGAGATAATCAGGCGTCCATCTCGCAAGTCATTCGCTATGGTGTCCAGTGTATCACCCATATCGGCGAATCGGGAGAGTCCGATCTTGAGATTACGGACGCAGAGTTGCTAGCCGCAGAACTGGAGTCGAAAGAGCTTCAACTGGATGTGAAGAACAATGGCAATCGCTGGGCTGTCCCGATTATCTGGGCCGAACTTTATGATCATGCTGGAAAATCTGCGGGTAAATTTGAGTGCGAAAAAAAGAGAATTTTCCCCGGTACTTCCGTACGCTTTCTCATTAACTTGGGCAACCAATTGAGTGGAAAATACAAAGCACTTGTGGTGATTGATAGCGGCGAAGAAAATGTGCTCGGGGCGAAATACGATTTAGAATTCTGACCGTGGCCCGCAACACGTTCACAACGTGCGTTTTTAGTTTCACCTTGCTCTGCCTCTATGCCGAGTGTGGTTTGAGTCAGAGTCTTTCGGTTGTCTTACAGGATACTACCACAACACAAAACAAAGCTCCGGGATTTATCACCGGAGCTTTTTTGGTTTCTAATACGGACTCAACCGAACAACGCCTTGTCGAAGAGATTCAAATTCCCGACGGGTGGAGGTTGATTATCGAAGCCGGAAGCTTTGATCTGGAGCCGCTCGAAGATGAAGTCCGTCTGGTGGCGGTGGCGATTCCAAAGGGCGCTTTGCCCGGTGACTATACCATCAATTACCGCGTACACAATCCAGAGAGTCTCAACTCAGTCCGGGAAGCCACTCTGCGCATTTCTGTCATACCGACAACGACCGTAGATATGTCTGTGGTCAGCGCCCCTAAAGTTGTAGAAGCAGGGACAAACTACGCCGTAAAATTCCAAGCTGTCCATACCGGCAATGAAGCGGCATTGATTGATCTCGTAGTGCGCAGCTCAGCGGGCTACAAAGTGAAGCTTGACTCCGCCGAAGTCTCCCTCGAACCTGGTCAGACCATAGAAATTACTGCGGTAGTTGCAACCGTTGCCAACGTCGTCGTACAGAAGTCGGATCGCTTGATTCTTTCCGCAACCGTGCGCGGAGATTCGCTTGCAAAAGAAGCGAAGGTTTACTCCGTAGTTGAAGTCATTCCCGCACCGGCGAAGAGCACCGCGCAATATCACAGACTTCCTTCACATCTCACGACTCGCTATGTCGGTGATGATAAACAAGGAGGGACGCAAGTCGAGTTAGCAGGATCCGGCATTCTCGACGACGAAGGACGCGTCCGTCTGGACTACCTCTATAGAGGTCCGAGCACATTTGAAAACAACGTCTTTGGATACAGAGATGAGTTCACTTTGAAAGTCGAAACCGATAACGTATTCGTCACGGCAGGCGATCATGTCGTGAGTCTTTCAAGATTGCTTGAGCGGGGCCGACTCGGCAGAGGCCTAAGCGGCAACGTGACAAGAGGCGCGCTGGAAGCCGGCGCGATAGGCTTTCAATCACGACCCCAATACTTGAAATACGACGGATACGGCGGATTTGTTAGCGCAACCCTCAACTCCAGCGCCAAAGCGCGCGCGAATTTCTTCAGCAAGAACACGGAGCGGACAACGAGCGACCTGATGAGTTTCGCAACTGTCGTCACTCCCGTGCGCGGCTGGAAGGCGGATGCCGAATTTGCCGTCGGATCCAAAGACTCCTCGTCCGCCAATCTGCCACAAGCCCTGTTCGGCAAGATTGACGGAACTATAAATGGAGTCAAACTGTCGCTGCAAAAATATTATGCGAACCGTGAATTCGCTGGATCCATTCAAGATTTGGATCAAAGTCTCGTGGACATTTTCGCGCCTCTGCCCATGAACTTCGGCTATACAATCGCCTACCAGAGATATGCGCAAAACCTGAAAAAAGACGAGAGCTTCTCGTCAGCTCCTCGCGAAGAGCAAATCAGAACCGGTATCATCTACAGAAACCCCGTTCTGCTAACCGGATCAGTCGATATTGAATCCTATCGCCGCGTCGACGGCTTGGCTGAGCCGGACTTTGATAATCATCGGCTGTTTGTCATCACCAGATTACAGCGCTCGTTTCGTCGCGCCTCCGTTAACACAGTCATTACCCGTGGAATTGGAAAAGACCGCCTGACCGATTCTTCACCAGAGTTCGAAAACTATCGGCTCGGTGTTGATCTTCGACTCAACAATCGCCAGAAATTTGGCGCATGGTTTCAACTCGGACACGCAGGCTATTCGATCAACGCTCGCCGTAACCGAATCATTGGCTTCAATACCGAACACAGCGTCATCCGCAACATGCTTTTCCGCGCAAGCCTGCAAGCCACAGACCGCGACGACTCAGGAAACTTCGAGTCCACACAATTCGACGTCTCATGGCAATACATGCCGGCAAAGGGCCACGTCATCGCTATCAAATTACGACAACTTGACCTCGGCGATCTTGGTATTGAGGGAACGTCGTCCTATCTGCTAAGTTATCAGATTCCGCTGGCCGTCCCACTGCGCAGAAAAAATTATCTCGGTTCCATACAGGGGAGACTTTACGACGCCGATGATTCCGGAAGCGCGGGAATTCCCGGAGCACTGCTGCGCATGGGCGAACGCACAACGTTGACCGATGCCACAGGTAAATACGTGTTCCGCTCAGTTCAGCCCGGCTATCGTCACTTGCAGGTGGACAATGCCGCGATCGGACTCAATCGCGTCACCTTGCAACGGATGCCGTTAGAAATCGTCGTTCGTGGCGGCAAAACCGAGTCAACCGATATCGCAGTCGTAAAAAGCTGCACGATTGCCGGTGTCGTTAAAGTGTATGGCCATACAACAAAAAGCACCAAGCGCGGACTCTTGCTCGAAGGGGATCGACTCGATTCTCTTAACACAGATGCATCGGCAATAGTTCCCAGTCACGAAATCGCGAACTGCCCGCTAAAACTTGTCAATGGCGATGAAGTCGTGTTTGCAACTACGGACAAGCAGGGTCATTTTGAAGTCAGTAAATTGCGACCTGGCCATTGGAGCGTCTCCGTTCCCAGCTATGCACTGCCCGACTTCCATCGCTTGGAACATGACTTCTTAGAGTGTGAGTTGGAACCTGGTCAGACAGAGACAATAAACGTTCGTGTAATCCCCCGTACGCGGCGACTTGTCATCAAGGAGTCCGGCACCCTTCGTTTAGCAGAATTGTCAACTGAGAAACTCGCCAAGCTACCTGCACTCGAGCAACCAAAGCCGCGATTTCCGTCCGCTCCGAAACCCGTCAAAAAAGAGTTGACTCAAGCGAGTGCATTACCCCTTGACGATGGCGTTTGGTTCGTGCAAGTAGGTGCGTTTAGAGAGCAGGCCAACTCTGATCGCATGGCCGCGATGCTCAAAAGTGCAGGCTACACGATAAACTTCGTGCCACTTGCGCTTGCCGAAGGAACAATAATACAAGTGCGAGTTGGCGCTTTTTCCAGCGAACAAATCGCAAATGAAGTGGCAATTACGCTGCGCGACGAAATGAACCTGCCCACGCTGGTGATTACCTCGCGGAAGCCGACGCAAAACGAGTCACAGCTCTTAGACAATAACAAGGCGTCGTTGGCGAAAAGAGAAATTGAACTTTCAGTCATCGCTCAATCAACCGCGACAGGCAAATGGTTTGTTCAGGTCGGGGCCTTCCGCAACCCGCAAAACGCAAAACGGATGATCGAGTTCTTGGATCGACTTAATCTTGTCTATAAGCTTGTGCCCAAAAGCTCTGACAGTAACTCACTTACGCAAGTCAGAGTTGGTGGATTCCTGACAAAGTCAGATGTCAAGAAGATGTCTGTCGTGCTTGACTCGATTTTGAACACTCAGACTCTAATCATACTTGATCCAAACTGAGTTCGATGAGTGACATCCCATAAACTAAAACGGGTCAGCCTATTTGGCTAACCCATTTTTTAACTCCCGAATCTATGCTGGTTTCAATGGTAACCGTATCATCACTCTCGTTCCCTCCCCGAGCTTCGATTCCAGTTGCACGTCTCCTCCATGCTCCTGTGCGATTTGATACGCGATAGTCAACCCAAGCCCAACGCCGACTCCGACGCCCCATGTCGTGAACCCCGGTTCAAATATGCGCTGCTGCATGTTCTCAGGTATTCCGATTCCGGTATCAAGAAAACTGATGGTTGCGAATTCGCGGTCGGATCTAGTCTGAATGGTAATCGTTCCCGCGTCCGTGATGGCATGATTCGCGTTGCTCAAGAGCTGGAGAAACATCTGATTCAACTTAGCCGGATAACATAACAAACTTGGAATGTGCCCAAAGTCCTTAACGATTTGTATACCGCTTTTACGCTCGTGGTAAAAAACCGAAAGCGTTTCCTCCATCATGTCGTGAATGTCTGCGAACTGCTTGTCCGATTCGTCCAACCGTATAAAATTTTTCATTTTCGATACGATCCCCGCCACGCGAAACGATCCTTCGAAAATGACGCGTTCGCTTCTGCTAAGCAAACTCATGAGTTCCTGAATCCGCTCTGTTTGCATGGTTGCGGGCAATCCCTTGATTTCGTTGTCAAGTCGTTCCACGCATGTCCGCACATTCATACTCGAACTCTGCACCGCCGAAATCGGATTGTTAAACTCGTGCGCGATCCCAGCCACAAATCTTCCCATCGACGCCATTTTCTCAGACTGAATAAGCCGGGCTTGAGCGGCGCGCAATTCGAGATTCGTGTGATGTAACGCCTCATTTGATTTCTCTAATTCAGCATTGCTTCGCGCAATATCCGTCAAGGCTCGTTTTAGCGCGCCCTCCGCGTCTTTGCGTGCGGTAATATCCGTGACGACGCCCTCGATGGCCGTCACTTGTCCGGTCACTGATCGTTCCGCCCACAAACTCGCTTGCACGTAGAACTCAGTGTTATCCCGTCTCCGAAAGCAAAATTCATCTGTTAACTCTCCCCGCTCTGAAAGAATTCTCATCACCCGATCACGATCACTTGGATAGCGATACACCTGCTCTCCGATGTTCGTTATCTCTGCTCTCGCCTGAGCTTCGGTGTCATAACCCATCATCTTGATCAGCGCGCGGTTTGCCGCGACGACCTGTCCTTGGGGAGTCGTGCGGACGATTCCCGTGGTGGCATGCTCAAAAATTCCGCGATATCGTCCTTCACTGTCACGCAAGGCAGTCTCGGCTTGCTCTCTCCGTTGAATGTCGGCGATTAAGCTGCTCTGCATACTACGAAAGCTGTCGGCAAGGCGGCCTAACTCATCCCGCGATCTATAGTCCAACACCGCGTCCAATTTACCCCTCGCAATAGACTCCGTTACGTCGGTGATTCGGCGCAATGGACGCACTACCGCACCGATGAGGCCAAAAGTGATAATCAGCATTAAACTGATACAAAGAATGATCGCGAATCGCATGTGTATCTGCGACTTCGTTCTTGATCTGCGAGCGTCCTCGAATGCTTGATCCATGCTCGCTTCCAACCGAACCGCCGATTCTAACAGCAAGTTGTTCAGCCGCCCGTAGCGACGGTTCATTTCCTCTACTTTCGGATACATTTCTTCGTTCAGTTCGTGAACTATCAGTTGCATGGTCAGCGAACGCGCCAATGTGCTATAGCCGCTGAAAGCTTCATCGATCTCATCAATGAGTGCCGTGTGTATGGGCAGAAGTGTCTTCATCGAAACAATGAGGGCCTCGACCTCTAATGTCAACTCGTCTGCTTCGAGAATCATATCGGCGTCTTGCAGGACGATTGAATTCTGCAGAATATGCCGAATTCGCAGAGTGAGTGTTTCCAACTCATGACTAAGACGCACCGCAGGAAAGGCCGTGACCTCAATTCGATCCGCCAGCGCGGCGTTGCGAGAGGCTTGATAATAAGAAATGCCGTAAATAACGACAAATGCCATTGCGGCGAGCAATGGCATGGACATGATCTTGTGTGTGAATCTCATAAGACTGCTGCTAAGAACAGGTTATCGAGTGATGTAAATCACTTTATGTCTATTTTGCAAACTTGCTTTGAAGAGGGTATCGAGGAAACATAACCGATCGCGCCTGGTGTCTGAGCAACAAATTCGATCAGATCGGCCTCACGCTCGAATGACTTTGGTGGCACACCGCGGCCTGTAAAGACGGCCTGTTTCCAGTAGGTTGAAAATTGCGAGGGGTCCCGATCCAAGAAATTTTTCATGAACGCCTTGTGAACGCCGCCCGATCTAAGACTCACCGGAACTACCAGCGATCCGTCCGACCATTGCAACTTCTTCCCCAGAAAAATCCGCTCGACTGCCTCGCGGTCAAGCTTTGTTTCCGAGACACTGTTGTTGGCAATGATGAAAACCTGTGCCGACGCGAAATGAACGATGCCACTCAGCAGAAGAACACAAATAAATATGCTGACAATCCCCTTCATTAGAAATGCACCGTGGTTTTCAACAACAACGCGTTCCAGTATCGGACTAGCTTTTCTTTCTGATAATCTTCGAATATCCTGATATCCTCTCGCAACGCCACTCCATCAAGATAGTGATACTCCGCCTTTACTAACCAATGGTCTGACAAGTCCACCCGAGCGTTAAACACCAAATCTCGCTCCCAAGCGAGATACGCAGGCAGTCCTTGTTCGGTCGCGAAGTTTCCGTTGCGGTCATTGGAATTGGCGTGGAATACTGAGTAGTATGATCCGCACGTTAACCAACTGTTGATGCGATAGCTCCCCATCGCGTAGAAACCGTCTTCCCTGTTGGCGTGCCCGAGTCCTTGATCAAGAACAAGCGTGTTGTACTCCGCCGCAGTGGTGAAGCGATTCCAAATGTATTCTACAGAGAAGGAAGCAATCTGATCAATATGAAACTCATTATTAAAAGTCACCTGCGTCGTAAACTCTCGTAACGTTCCGTTGCTGTCTGTCACAGAAAGTGCATATTGCCAACGCGTGGACATGTCAAATTCACCGAAAAACCAGGTTGTGCCCAATCGCAACCCCGGCACCGAAGGCGACCATGTAAACGCGCCGCCATAGACCACAGGAAACTGCACTTTCTCGTCATAAGAGCCAAGGAACTGAATGGTGGCGGTGGCTGTATCGGCGCCGTGCTGCGTTGCGTAGCCGCGACGAATTTCATTTGCGGCGAAAAGACCGTTGGAATCAAAAACATTACCCCAAAAGCCCTTCGAAGGATTCGGCACATTCAAAGTCCCGCAATAGACTTCATAGTCGAAATATCCGGTGCCACGCAGCGGAAGATTGCCATACAAACTGATACCTTCCTGTGCCAGCACGAAATCCCGCTGATCTTCTACGTAAACACTCTGTGGCAGCAAAATACTTGTGCGAAGCATATCAATATCGCGGCCTTGATTATACAATCCCAGCGGAAGTTTAATCTTCCCAGCGCGAATGCCCAAGTAATCCCGCCAATGATAGTCGCCCATCGCCCAATCTACAAACACCTGATTGTTGCCTTCTTCACCCAAGTCCCGGGCTAAAAGCTGAATTCCTACTCGAAGCTGGTTCGACGGATTCGCTTGCACCACGATGCCCGTTTCGTTTAACTCAAAGCTACCCTCTTTGGACTTATCCACCAGAAAATGATTGCCCGACGAGATCAAGAACCCTTGGCTCACGAAACCGCTTGTGTAAAGATCGAACTCTTGCGCATGGGAATATGAATAAACCGCCACAATTGCGATCAACAATAGTCGGAAGGGTGCGGGAAACATAACACGCGACTCCGTCGAAGAAAGATTTGATTTTATCATGTGACAAGATAGTCTATGTAGCCGAGAGACTCAAATTTCCTTATTCTTGCAGATTGACCCACTTGAATATCAACTGGGAACCCTGTCAAAACTTAGCCGTAACAGAAATACCCGGTGCCTGTCCAAATACGCTGGAATAAGGACGAACTGTGAGCCATTGCATCCGATGTTTTCCCGCAAGCGCGTCCGCGACAACGTATCCATAAACTCCGCCAACCCAAACGTCCGACGGCCAGTGCCAACGGCTGTCAATGCGCTCTATGCCCACTGAAGCCGCGCTGATGTAAAGCAGAATATCTACTGGCACAAAGTGGATATGCTCATCCATGACACGGGCAATTTGAAAAGCGTGCGACGTATGCCCCGAAAAAAAAGATTGCCCGGGCGTGAAGAAGTTCCAATAGTCCGATTCATACCCGTTCAATGGCCGAGGCCGGCCCGTCATCTTGTTCGTGGCGACTTTCGGAGGACCGGCAATTAGATAGCTTTCCAATATCTCCGAACTCATTCTGGCTAACCACTCAAACCCGATAATATACGAGAGAGCCGCTGTACCAAGAAAATACTTATTCATCGTTGCCTGTCGCCCTACAGGCTCCAGCAACTCCCCCAGTTCATGAAGCGGTTGCAATGGCCACTTCTCGCCGTTGCGCCGCACTCCTGACGCAATTTCATCGTCAAGAAAATAGACCGCCGCGCCAATCGCGGCAACACCCGCGATCACAAGCGCTGATCTGGTCGAAAAACGGGTCGGCGAAGAGTAAACCCAAACGGCATCCGAGACTCCAGCCTTTCCCACGAATTTCACATCCTTTGCGATGTTTCTCCGAAAGACCGATTTGCCCAATGCTCTGTCCCCGTACGCTCGCTTCGGAGCTTGGATGGAATCATTCGTCGTCAAAACCAAAGCCGAGCGTCCCAGTGACGCCTGCGTCGTCGGCTGAGCTTCGGTAAAACTCGCGTTTGACTGAGCAAACAACAACAATAGAAAGAGACGTAGCAACATCAAGGAGAGTTAAGCTAGAGCGGCATTGGGCGTATGGAGACGTTTGAAGGTTCTATGTACATTTGATTATTAACAATTACAACCCTAACATACGCACGACGGAATCTCGGCACCGTTCCATAAACACATGTAATTACAAAAGTTTCACTAAATCAAGCCAATGCTCTTCTCAAAATTTCCCATCCGGCTCTGTGAACTTCCTCTTCTTTTCCCATGATGCCGCAAAATCGGTACGATGTAAGAGTACTTTCGCCGCTCAAGCTCACATTCTTGATGGTGTGGTATATCATATTGTTTTATATTTACTTACGAGGCGACTTAGTTTAAGATGGTGGGCCATTCCATTCTCAGTTAACGTGCAAATCCGAGAATATCTTTGTATGTTGACGGGTACTCTGAAGCACAGCTTGAAACAGGTAGAGGCTGGTCCGGAGTCCAAAACCACGCAGCCGCTCCATACACAGAGCTCATTATGCACATAACTCGAACTAAGCTACTCATACTTTGCGCGGCCTTTCTGTGCGTTGATGCGGCGAACTCTGCATTCGCGGTCAATTATCGCGGTGTCATCCGGCCCATGCCTGTCGAGTTGTCGGCCAATGATTTCTCAGTACCGAAAGAACCGCTATTTACGATTCAAAATTGGAAATTCCGCTCAGGGGATGATCAAACTTGGTCGCTTCCGACCTACGATGATCGAGAGTGGACAGATACGCCCGGTAGAATGATGCCGGATCAGTTTCCCGGTGGCAAATGGGACGGCATCGGCTGGTTTCGAACAAGCTTTCGCGTGGATTCCTCCTTGCTGAAAGAAACCATGGCGCTTTCGATTCAACTTGTCGGCGCGGTCGAAGTTTATCTGAATGGAAAATTGATTCACAAGACCGGGCGCATCGGACGATCTGCCGTTTCAGAGAAAATTGTCAGCAACAATTTGTTGTCGCCGATGCCGATTATGTTTTCGCCCGGGAAAGAACAGCATCTCGCGATTCGCTACAGTTTATGGGACAGTGATCAATACATCAAAGGAAGTCGTCACTTCGGCGTCACCGTGCTGGTTGGCAGATTTGAGCAAATGATGTCGGCAGCGGCAATAGAGCTGCACACTCTCTACAGGATGCAATATGTCATTACCACCATGACGGTGGTGTTCGGCCTCTTCCATCTGCTTCTATTTTTGTTTTATCGGAACAACAGAGGCAATTTGTATTATGCCGCTCTCTCAATGTCGCTGGCACTGCTGCTCTGGAGCACTTTTTCATTCAGCACCATCAGCGCCCATTCCGCTCACCTCGCAGTCCTTACTCTCTTCCGACTTAGCGCCATCCTGACCTGTATCTTCGGATTGCGATTCGCCTACTCTGTGGTCGGCGCAAAACCTCCACTGCAATTCAAGATAGCGCTTGGCATTGGGATCGCCTTACTAATCGGTGTCCTCGCGATTCCGGTAACATGGGTTTACATTTATTGTCTGTTGACAATGGTCGAAACTGTGCGAGTCTTAATCTTTGCCTGCGCCAAAAAAGTCTCCGGTGCCTGGATCGTCGGTGTAGGCATGAGTGTCTTCTCAGCCTTCGCCACCGTGGAAATTCTCAGGGATTTACAAATCCTTCCCGCACATGCTGTCGCCATTCCCTATCTGTTCGTCTATGGCGTGATCTTCCTGATCGGATCAATGTCCATTTATCTGTCGCGGCAAGTTGCCCGGACCTATCGCGACCTCGAGCAAAAACTTGTTCAAGTACGTGATCTATCCGAAGTCACCATTAGACAAGAGCGGCTCGCCAAAGAACAGGAAATCGCGCGCAAACTTCTCGAAGCCGAAAACCAACGAAAAGAGCAGGAACTCGAGGAGAGCCGCAAACTCCGTAATGCGCTCGACGAGCTTGAAAGTACCAACCTTAACTTGCGACAGACTCAATCGCAGCTTGTCCATTCGGAAAAAATGGCGACGATGGGTATGTTGGTTGCCGGTGTTGCGCACGAGATTAACACTCCCGTCGGCGCGGTCAGTAGTATGCACGGGACGCTCATGAAGGCGATTGACAAATTAAAAACGCTCCTGTCGTCAGGGGCTGGCGGCGAATTACTGCTGAGCGATCCCAACGTCATCTCGACACTCGCAATTATTGACGAAGCAAATCGGGTGATCTGCGGTGGCACATCACGTGTCACTAACATCATTAGACGGTTGCGCAGCTTCGCTCGGCTCGATGAAGCCGAGCGCATGAAAGCGAATATCCATGAGGGTATTGAAGACACGCTGACCCTGATTTATCACGAAATCAAACACTCCATTGAAGTTGTCAAAAACTTCGGTGATATTCCTGACATCGTGTGTTATCCCGGGCAACTCAATCAAGTCTTCTTGAATTTGTTGGTTAACTCCCGGCAGGCCATGGAGAACGGTGGCGTGATTACAATCACAACTTCCATTGAAAATTCTAATGTGCGAATTGATTTCACCGACACGGGAAAAGGAATTCCACAGGAACAACTCAAAAAGATCTTTGATCCGGGTTTCACGACCAAAGGCGTTGGCGTCGGAACAGGACTCGGCCTGTCCATCGTTTATTCAATCGTTCAAGCGCACGGCGGGTCAATTTCTGTCGAAAGCGAAGTCGGCAAGGGCACGACGTTCTCGATTCTTCTGCCCATGATATTGAAGATTCCCGACACCAAAGAGAGTGAGGCCGGTTCTGCTTAGGATCTTGAGACGATGCTGCTCGCTTGGTCTTTGCTTGCTCTTCTCATGTCTCCTGACCGCGTCCGCACCGATGGCGACCGAGAGTAAAACTGACAGCGTGGTCTATCCGGAACGAGTTCCAGCGAGCTCAACGCTGGAGAAAATCGTCTCCTTCCCCGGACAACTGGCCTATGCCCCGGTCAGATACACCGTGCTTGGCCTTGGTTACGCGGGTGTCTATCTCGTAGAGAGTGGAGTGATTGAAAAGCTTTCGTCTGTCATCAATCGTTCGGGATTTGTTCCCGTCTATGCTCCTCGAACGGGTGGAGGTGTGAAGTATATCTCAAAGGACTTCGCGACCGCCAATGCGTTATTGATATTTGAGGCGACGTCATGGACAGACTTTAGACAGCGCTACTCGATCCAATGGAAAAATTTCGAACTCGCCCGCGGCCTGTACTCCGATTACGTGCTAAGATATCGCTTGCTCACAGATGAAGACTTCTTCGGCATCGGACCGCACTCGCGCGAAGAAGATGAGCTATACTACTCTGCCGAAGATGCGTTGTTTGAAGCTACCTTACGTCGGCACATCAGCAAATCATTTTATCTCAAGCTGGACTTGGGAGTCAGCAACACCAGTGTCTTCAAACGGCGCGATGGCGACGAACAGGCGCTGAGTGATGTCTACTCGGACTCCATGCTTCCGGGACTGCGCGAAAAGGTCCGCCTGCAAGGTACAGAACTCTCGATCCGCTACGACGACACAAATCATCCCGGCCATCCCTCCGCAGGAAGATTAGGCAAACTCGGCGCGACTCTGTTCACGGACATTCGTGATGACAGATTCAGCTTTTGGAAGCTCGGAGTGGACGTCACTCAGCACGTTCACCTGTTTAACGATCGCACTCTTGTCTTAAGAGGTGCGGGCGAGTTGACACAAGGTTTCGATGATCCGGACATCCCTTTTTATCATCTTGCTGAACTCGGAAGCCACGGAACTATTCGCGGATTTACGCGCGGAAGATTCCGCGACAAAGATTACGTGCTCGGCTCAGCGGAATACCGCTATCCTGTCTGGATCCCTTGGGCGAAAGTCGTGGATGCTTTGATCTTCGTGGACGGCGGACAAGTTGCCAACAATATCTTTGAAGATGGTGCTATAGCGGATTGGCAAGTCGGCTACGGCGGAGGATTTCGCTTCTACAGTGAAGTCAATCTGATCGCAAGCACCGAAATCGCGTTCAGCAAAGAAGGCTATCGCTTCTATCTGACGCTGAATACGCCATGATGAAAATGCGAACAGCATTCGTCGTCTGCGTGCTGGCCCTGATCACTACGTTAAACGTTTTCGGATGCGCAAGTTCGCGTCGTTTCGTCCCGCCGCCGCAGGTTCCTGATGATCGCGCACATATTCCTGTTTGTCCGAAAGAAATTGAAGCGCACATCATGTGGGATGGCTTCAAGCGGCAAATGATTCAACCCGGCGCCGACCTGTTGGATTTTAGTCGCTGGCTGCGTAAAGCGACTGGCAACTCCAAAGAGGCATACAACCTAAATGCCTTCGACGAAATTGAAAACTCAAGCTGGTTCACCAACCGCAATGTTGTCTCACCTTTGTCACTTAATTCAATCGCCAAAGGTCCCAACACTGTAGATGGACCGGATCAGAGCAACGGCTGGACCATCGTTCGCGCCAAGACACTCGGCATCACACCCGGATTCAACATTAAAGATAGTCGAGGCGACACCTATGTCATCAAACTTGATCCTCCGGGCTTTAATGGATTGAACAGCGGCGCCGAAGTTGTCACCACAAAACTCCTTTATGCCGCCGGATACAACGTGCCCGAAAACTTTGCCGTCACCTTTGATCCCTCAATTCTGAGCATCGGCGAGAATGTAAAATTCACCGGCGCGGATGGCGCAAATCGCACCATGACCGAGCAGGATCTCGCGGACATCCTGTCAAAAGTAGAGCTGACTCCGGACGGAAAAATCCGCGCGATCGCCAGCAAATACATTTCCGGTCGACCCATCGGCCCGTTCTACTTCAAAGGTACGCGAGCGGACGATCCCAACGATTTCATACCGCACGAACACCGTCGCGAATTGCGCGGACTGAGAGTGATTTTTGCATGGCTGGGACACTACGACACAAATTCGAGTAATTTTCTCGATGGCTATGTCGAAGAAAGCGGAGTCAACTACGTTCGTCACTACTTGATTGATTTCGGCGCGGCGATGGGAAGTCATCCGGCAGGAGCCAAGCCCGCCGACCGGGGCAGCGAGCCGTACATGGATCCTGTCCACCTGCTCAACAAGTCGCTAGAGCTCGGAATGGTGTGCAGGCCGCGTGACTATCAATCACCCGTGCTGAGTCCGCTGATCGGCAGATTTACCTCTGATAATTTTCATCCCAAAAGTTTCAAGTTCATTTTCCCGACGCGGGCTTTCGAATATTATACTCCTCGTGACGCCTACTGGGGAGCGAAGATAGTCGCTTCCTTCACAGAGCCGCAAATACGTGCCGCGGTACAAGCCGCAATCTATGCCGATCAGGATGTTGAAGACTACCTTGTTCGCACTCTAATGGAACGGCGCGACATCGTGTGCCGCTATTGGTTCAGTCGTGTTGCGCCACTCGATCACTTCAAAGTAACCGACGACGAGATCACATTCGGCGATCTGGCCGTGAGCGCAGGACTTGACTCAGAAACAGCGTCCTCGTATCGCTACAGAACATTCCTGAATGGCCGTAAGGTTGACGACTGGCAGGAGCTTGGCAGCACACGGCAAATCACAAAATCAACACTGCCGCGCCTCAAAGACACAAATGCACAATTAGCCATCGAATGTCAAGTTCGTCGGTCATGCGGTTGGAGCCACAGCGTTGTGGTCTATCTTGAAAAAAGAAATGAGTCACTCGCTATCGTCGGAATTGAACGGGATGCGTAGCGTCACACTAATTTTGCTGACGTCTCTTGCGCTTGCGCTAAACCTGAGCTGCGCAAAGAGAGGACTGGTAACAAAGGCGTATGATCCCTCGTTCTACGAAGTAGCTCCTCGCCCAGTGGAAGAGTTTAGCACGCTCAACCCGACTTTTCTTGTTTACGGCGACAACCAGGGCTGCTTTAGGCTAATTGAAGATTTTGGCAAGAAGCACAACTGGTGGACATGGAAACAAGCACTCGTGCCGTTCTACCAACTCTACTGGCTGTCCAATGGAATCGTCGGCACCGTCAACGCTGCCCGTTACAGCGCCGACGGCGGCAAGCGCACTCGACTGATGATGCGCGACGTCATGCTCGATGCAGCCAAAAATACCCGCGCCGATTTTATTCTCAATATTGGCGACATCTGTATTCACGACGGCCGCTATCCTTCGCATTGGCGAAGATTTCTCGTTGAAAATAAATTACAGTCTCCGCTTCTAAACTCCGTGGCCTATTTCTCGACGCCCGGCAACCACGAGCGCACGTCGGACGTTCGTTTCGGCAAACCAAATTATGAGGTGGTGTTCGGTCGTCCGCCATTTTACACCGTGAAGTTCAAAGATGCTGCCCTATTCGTGATTGATTCAGAAGTGATTTGCGATTTGTACGAAGACATGGCTGACGATGTGCAAGATTCGCTCTTTGCAAAGTGGTACATCTCTTCAGACTCAGCCTCACCCGCATGGCTCGAACAGGAACTCGCTTCCTGTGACAAGCGATTCAAAATGATCGCCATGCACATACCACCGATCAGTTTCGGACGCCATTTCAAAGATTGGGTCAACGAAGACGGCAGATACGGAAACAACATACCCGAAAAGCGCCGCGCACTGCTGAATCTCTTCGCCGCCGAAAATGTCTCCATCGTATTCGCCGGTCACGAGCACGTCTATCAGCACAACATCTTAAACTTTCCCGATGTAAACGATGAACCAGTTTCGCCCCTGCATATCGTCGTCTCAAGCGGTGGCGGAGTTCCCTTGCGGCATCTTCCGAATGAACAGGCAATGGACTTCCAGCAGGCATACTTTG
The DNA here is from genome assembly GCA_964530625.1 of uncultured Alphaproteobacteria bacterium. Lineage (GTDB taxonomy): Bacteria > Electryoneota > RPQS01 > RPQS01 > RPQS01 > JABWCQ01. The sequence continues at coordinate 126,079 of CAZHAK010000007.1, forward strand.
AAGCAAACGGCTACGACGTCACCTCGCAAATGCTCGCGCGCGAATTTCATTACTGCGAAGTCGCGGTATCGGACACGCAATTGGTTATCCGCACATTTGCTGTCAACCGCAACAACCCCGAATCGCCCGTGTGTATTGAAACCATAGAAATTCCCGCCGAGCTCAACGCCTCCCAATAAATGCACTCTTGGCAAATCCCTTTAAGTCCATATTGAATATCGAGCGTCGTGAGCTGCCTTTAGCGCTGCTCATGTTCAGCTATTTCTTTCTCGTCATTACGAGCTTTTGGATTTTGAAGCCGCTTAAGAAAGCGCTCTTTATCCAATTCTATGATAAAGAGGGCTACACTCTTTTCGGTTGGCGTATGTTGGCGTCGCAAGCCGAACTGATTGCCAAGGTCCTGAACATGCTGGTTGCAATCGGAGCGGTCATCGTGTTCACGTGGCTAAGTCGCAGATTCAGGCGTCAGCAACTAACCTATATTTTCAGCGCATTTTTCCTCGTCTGCTACGCACTATATACACTTTCGCTGGCAGCTCCTACCGACCTTACCGTCTGGACATTTTATCTGTTCGGTGATTTGTTTAGCTCCCTAATGGTCGCGACGTTTTTCGCTTTTCTGAATGATAGCGTAACGCCGGATTCCGCAAAGAGACTTTACGGAATCATCGGACTGGGTGGCGTCGTCGGCGGAGTCTTCGGCACGACGCTTGTGCGTGTCTGGATTGATCAATTGAGTCGAGCAGAATGGCTCTGGGTCTGTTTTGGAATCGCTCTCGTCATCATTGTGATTGCCATGGCTGCGGGACGTCATGTTGACCCATCTTTCAAGACAAAAAAGGATACCAAGCTCATCTCAACTTCTGCGCCGAATAACTCAGGCAACCCCGCTCTCGAAGGTGCGTGCTTGGTCATAAAGTCGCGCTACTTACTCGCCATCACCGCCGTGGTTGGTCTATACGAGATCGTCTCGACGTTGTTAGATTTTCAATTCACCGCGACCATCTCGCACTACTTGGACGGCGACGCCATCGGGCGGCAGTTCTCAACAGTGTTCGCTATCACAAATTGGGTCTCGATGTTGGTTCAGTTCTTCCTGACGAGCTTCATCATGACGCGCTTTGGAGTTACCACCGCGCTTATGTTACTTCCGATTGCGGTTCTGGCTGGATCGATTGGTTTCTTAGTCCTGCCAATTCTCTGGATGGGAAGTGTGCTGAATACCGCTGACAACGGATTCAGTTATTCGATCAATCAGTCCGCCAAAGAAGCCCTTTACGTGCCAACGTCCACGGAAGAGAAGTACAAAGCGAAGGCCTTCATTGATATGTTTGTACAGCGCTTTGCGAAAGCTCTTGCCGTCGGCGTAAGTTTGATTGTCACAACGATGTTTGTCAAGTTCGACAGCATTCGATATCTGTCGCTGTTTACAATTGTCATCATCGCGGTGTGGATTGTGGCCGTTCGTTACGCCGGCCGCCGATTCAAAGAACTCAGCGAGTCATGAGGATCCCACGAGCGACAGCATGACGTCCCTATTCAGAAAGATCTTTGATATCAGGCCGGGCGAAGGTGTGCGAGCTTCACTGATGTTTGCCTACATCTTCTTGATTATCGCGTCGCTCACGATTGTCAAGCCCGTGCGTATTTCTCTCTTTCTCTCTGAGTTCGGACCCGAGCAACTCCCCTATGGGTTTATGCTCGTTGCCGTCGTCTCACCAATTCTGGTCGGCTTGTACACCAAGCTCGCAAGAGTCGTCAGATTAAATCGCCTGATTGCCGCGACCACAGTAGGATCCATTGCGTCGCTCTTGATGGTCTCGCTCTTGCTCTCTCTCGGTTTTCGCGAAGTATGGTTTATCTACGCGTTCTATGTATGGGTGGCCATCTTCGGCCTGTTGACGACGGCACAGTTCTGGCTGCTCGCAAGCTACGTCTTCAATGCGCGTGAAGCCAAGCGGCTGTTTAGCTTCATTGGTTCAGGAGCAATCGCTGGCGGAATCTTCGGCGGCTATCTGACATCTGTACTCGCTCCGCTTCTCAACACCCGCGGAATGCTGCATTTCTGTTACGTATTTCTGGCTGGCTGTCTGATAATACAATACTACATATGGAAAAACGGCGCGCGTGCGACCTATCAAGAGAGACTGCGCAGGCAAGATCGGCAACGTGAGTTGCAACAGCAGAGCAGTCCGCTACGATTATTGCTGAAATCGCGGCTCGTTATCTTTTCCGCCGCGATAGTTGGAGTCAGTGTCGTCATCGGAACATTGGTCGATTTTCAATTCAGTGCCTTGGCTTCCGATCGTATTGATGATCCCGACGAGTTGACCGCGTTCTTCGGCTTCTGGCTGTCAAATGTCAGCGTTCTGTCCTTATTGATTCAGATCGTCGTGACCAATTACGCATTAAAGCGAGTCGGTGTGGCAGGTGCCTTGATGGTCCTACCAATAGTCGCGGCAGCTGGTGCAAGCGCTGTGATCTTCGCGCCGTTATTGTTGACCACAACGGCGCTGAAAGTCAGTGAAGGTGGTGTCAAGCAATCCATTCACAAGGCGGGAATCGAGTTGCTCGGTCTGCCCGTGCCCGCGCGATTGCGAAATCAAGTCAAAGCTCTTGTCGACGTCGCCGTGGACAATCTGGCCACAGGCTTGACGGGTATCCTAATTCTCTTGTTGACCGTGCAGATCGGCTTGGATGCGCGCGGCATTAGTGTGGCAATTCTCGTATTCAGCGCAAGCCTGTTCTATCTCGTCGTGCGCGGCCGTCAAGATTACGTGGACGCATTCAGGCAGGCTATTGAGAAGCGCGCCATTCGGCAAGAAGATCTTTCCTATGAGATTTTTGCCACCATGCGGGCTGATTACTTGATCAGATTATTGAGCAGCGGAAACGAGCGGCAAGTTGTTTTGGCGCTGGGGTATCTTGAAAATATGCGAGATCCCCGTCTGGCCGAACACTTATGCGCATTGGCCGAATCTACGTCCGATGACGTGTTGCGCAGAGTGTTTCGCGTGGGCAGATCGTTCCCTGAAATAGATCTGTGTGAGCACGCGAAGCACCGGATCGCGTCGGGACAACATAATGTGCGTGTCGCGGCCATGCGCTATCTCATGAGCTGCTCGGAGAACAAAATTGCGATGATAAGAGAGTGGCTCAAAAGCGACGATGTAAGCATCAAGGCTGCGGCAATTGAAGCCGCGGCTCGCGAATGGGACTTCGACGGTGACTTCAGAAAATCGGTTGATGTGGCAGATCTGCTTGAACCGTTTGCGAGCGGTGAATCTCCGACGGATACGTCTTCATCAGAGATCGAGATGTCGCTCGCACGCGCAATAGGAATTGCTCCGAGGCCGCAACTGTTTAGCGCGTTGAAAGAACTGCTACGCTCAAAGGACGCTACAATTCGCTCAACGGCCGCCCTAAGCGCGGGCCGCACTCGTGACAAGCGTTTTCTCAATGATCTGATCGCACTCCTAGAGGAGAAGCACACACGTCGAAGCGCACGCGAAGCTCTTTCCGAGTACGGGGGGGATATTGCTGAGGTTCTTATCCTGCGGTTCTCAGAGCCAAGTATGCCTTTTCGCGTTCGCTTCGAAATTCCGCGCGTTTTGTCCATGATCGGCACTCACGAAAGTCTAACAGCGCTTGCAGGGCAACTGAATCAACCCAATGTCTTATTGCGCTATGAAGTCATTCGCTCACTGAACAAAGTCCGGACACGCGATCCAAACCTGCGAATCAAATCGAAATACATTGACCCTGTAATTCTCGCGGAAGTTCGCCGCTACTATGAAATTCTGGCGGTGCTAAGTCAAATCAAGGAAGCCTCCGAAAGCGCAGGACATGGCCGCTCAGAGCTGGCGGCGACTCGAGCACGAAAGTTCCTCACTCGTGCACTCCAAGAAAGATTGTCTGCCAAGCTCGACAGAATTTTCCGTCTTTTGGGACTAAAGTATGTACCCAAAGATATGTATCATGCGTTTCTTGGAGTCACAAGCGGCTTACCCGACTTGCGCGCCAATGCCGTCGAATTGCTTGACTTGGTATTGGACCCCAAGTTAAAACCCGCCGTGCTGCCATTGGCAGAAATCTCTGAGGCGGAGAGGCAGGCTGAAATCGGTGCCAAACTTTTTCGCTTAAGTGTGACCTCGGAAATCGCTGGCCTGCAAGTGCTGATTGAAGGAGATGATGATTGGCTGAGAATCTGCGCTCTCTATGCCGGTGCGCATATTGGCACGGTATTCAATGAAGCGGACTTGACTAAACTCGAGTCGCATGAAAATTACGTTATTCGAGAAACTGTCGGACTGGTCCGGCGAAACAAATTGGCAATGGCTGAGTTATAGAAGAGTACAATGTTAACTACAGTCGAAAAAGTCGTCGTTCTCCAAGATATTGACGTGTTCGAACGGATTCCGCTCGAGGATCTGGCGTACATCGCTTTGATCACCGAGGAGATTAGTGTCGAGCCGGGTGTCAAGTTGTATGCTGAAGGTGAAATCTCGGACTCCATGTACCTTGTTCTCGAAGGAAAAATTCGCCTGCATAGGCACGGCGCGGATGTCCTGTTTGCTGGACCCAGAGATGTCTTTGGAACGTGGGCGCTGTTCGACGAAGAAACAAGAGTCGTGACGGCGACCGTAGTCGAGGAGAGCCGGCTACTCAAAATTGGAAAGGAGAATTTCTTGGATCTCTTGACTGGACATACCAAGATAACAGAGGGAGTGTTGCAGGCGATGGCCTCGCGAATGCGCAGTCTGATGGGCAGAGCCGGCGGATCACTGAATAAAGAATACTAATTGTATAAATTGAACGGAGTGGTTTTGAAAATTGGAGAAAGTTATGTCTGAAGCGGCGGCAACGCAAACCATTGTGCTTGTGGATGACGAAGAATTGGTGCTGACAAGCATTCGATCGCTTATTGAACTCGAAACTGATTATCGTTGCATTCCATTTACCTCGGCTTCTAAAGCGCTTGAATACATCACGGCGTCTGATGACGTCAGCCTTGTCGTGTCAGACTATCTCATGCCTGAAATGAATGGTATTCTGTTTCTTGCAAATGTCAGAAAAATCCGGCCTGAGATCCCCCGCATTCTATTGACTGGCTATGCTGACAAAGAAAACGCCATAAAAGCGATCAATGAAGTAGGCTTGTTTCAGTATATCGAGAAACCGTGGGACAACAACGATCTTTTGATGATCTTAAGGAACGGCCTCGAGAAGCAGCAACTGATGAAAAAATTGCAAGAAAAAATCGATCAAATCAACAAAGCCTACGGCGACTTAGATAATCTTCACCGCGAGATTGTCAGAACGTTCGTCTGATCCCAGACTGTAAGCACGACAAAAGCCCTTGCGCGCCGTGCCAAGTGGTCTGCCCCCATTTCTGTACTTAGCTCGTGCCATTCCAGCCTCCTTCTTCCCTAATATACCACTATACTCTAACTTTCAAAGTGGTATAGAAAATGGGGGCAGACCACAAGCGTCTGCGCTTCGGCTGCTTGCGCGGGACTTTCAGTCCGGCCTGGCGC
>CAZHAK010000008.1:0-123563 GCA_964530625.1 uncultured Alphaproteobacteria bacterium
TAACACTCACGCCCCCCCCCCTTTTCAATAGTTGTGTCACAAAATCACAAAGTTTCCTTGACCCCCTAAGCTATCTATTTTCAGGATGCTAAGGTTCTTGCCAATAAGTATGGATAAGTTAAGTACATAAGAAGAGGCGGCTCCAAAAAGAGCCGCCTCAAACAAAAAGCCGGTGCGCCAGCACAAAACCCGCTTAACAGCGGTTACTTTGCTGGATTGATATCCATGAGTTCAACATCAAAGATGAGCGTCGAATTGGGCGGAATCGCAGGCGGGCGACCGCCTTCGCCATAGGCTAAATTCGGCGGGCAGATTAGCTGAAATTTGCCGCCCTTTTTCATCAGTAACAGGCCCTCTTCCCATCCGGCAATCACCCGCGGGGGTGTTGCAGCTAACGGAAAGTCCAAGGGAGTGCCAGCGCCGTCATAACTGGAGTAGAACTTGCTGCCATCCTGAAACCAGCCGGTCGTGTGCACGATGACCACGTCACCTTTCTTGGCGTTGTCGCCCGACCCATTAGACATGACGAGATATCTCAAACCGCTCGCCGTGGTCACTGTGTCACCCGTGACTTTCCACATGGTCCGTTCGGTAGGCTTCTCGGTGGGCTTGGAATCGTCTGCTTTCATTGTTTCGGCAACTTTTTTCTCGGATTCGGTGGTTTTTGCGGCATCTGCGGGCTTATTTGAGCTGCCACAGCCCATTATGAGGCCAAAAGCAAGCATCGCGCACAGGCGCAAGATGTTCGTCATGATTATCCTTTCTGTCGATTAGGCGGGTCAAAACCGGCCTTGTTTCTTAGGCTTTAATGCCGTAATATAAGAAAAGCACCCTGGGGGTGCAACTCATTATTACCATTCTTTGTGAAAGGCGCGTGGGAGATGAATTCGTGCCGGAATATTCTCGAGATTAATACCCGGTTGTGGTCACGGCAACTGGGCGGCGCGGCCCCCTTGTCTTTAGGGGATGTCGAAGCCGAGCACTTTGATCGCTGGAAGTCGCGGGGAATCGAAGCCGTATGGCTGATGGGAATTTGGCGGCCCAGCGAAGCTTCGCGCGAAATTGCGCGGCATCATGAGGGCTTACGCAAAGACTATGCGGAGGTCTTGCCGGACTGGTCGGAAGATGATGTCACGGCCTCGCCGTACGCGATTGTCGGCTATGAAGTCAATTCCGAATTGGGCGGCGAAGACGGCTTAAAGAAATTTCGCGAGAATCTGCGTCGTCGCGGCATGAAATTGATTCTGGACTTTGTGCCCAGTCACACGGCGCGCGATCATCCGTGGACCTACACGAATCCCGACTACTTTATTCTGGGAACCGATGAGGATCTGGAGCGCGATCCGACCTCGTGGTTTCGCGCTGAGTCGGAATATGGCCCGCGTGTCATCGCACACGGTCGCGATCCGTATTTCCCCGCCTGGTCGGATACGGCTCAGCCGGACATGCGCAAGCTGGATACTCAGTTCGCCGTTCTGAACGAGTTGCAATCCGTGGCGGATCGTTGCGACGGAGTGCGCTGCGATATGGCGATGCTGATTCTCTCGCATATTTTCACGAAGACATGGGGCGGAGAGATGCGCGAGTTCTGGGCGAACGCGATTCGTCAAGTGCGGGAGAAGCATCCTGAGTTTGTCTTCATCGCCGAAGTCTATTGGGGGCTTGATCTCGAGTTGAACGAGATGGGGTTTGATTATACCTACGACAAAGATCCGCTCGATTGGGCGACCGGCCCGACCGGATTGTCGCGTGTGCAGTTTGACTACGACGAAGCGAAGCATCGCCGCAGAATCCGCTTCCTCGAAAACCACGACGAGAAGCGCATCGCGGCTCTGCTTTCTCTTCCGATGCATCGCGCCGCGGCGACGTGGATTTTTTCTTTGCCTTCCGCGAACCTGTTCTACCAAGGGCAGCTTATGGGCGCACTTCATAAGGCTCCCGTCCAGCTTTTGCGCATGCCCCAGGAAGAAGTCAATCAGGACATCGCGCACTTCTACGAGCAGTTGATGGCCGTCGTGTCTCACGACTCAATGAAGTCGGGATCATGGACCTTTCTTCATCCGCGCCAGTCGTGGCAGGGGAATGAAACACATTGGCAAGTGTTGGCGCAGTCCTGGGATCACGAAGACAAACACTTGCGCGTCTTTGTCAACTGGGCGGACTATCGCAGTCAGTGTTGGGTGGACTTGAATTTCGGCAATTTGCAGGGAAAGGAAGTTATCCTGCGGGACATGCTCACAAGTAAAGTTTACATCCGTGACGGCGTGGAGGTAATGATGCGTGGCATCTATCTGGATCTGGAGCCGTGGGAAGCGCATGCCTTCGATTGCGAAGTGCGCGACGCGGCGGCGGTCACGGATGATTCCGAACACGAGCACGAGTCGGCGATGTTGAAAGACGCGCGAGCATGGGCCACTCGCAAACAGAATGAAGAGCAGCACTAAATGATTTTGATTACAGGAGCGGCGGGCTTTATCGGCAGCGCTTGCGTATGGTCCTTGAACCAGCGCGGCATTACCGATTTGGTGCTCGCCGATAGTTTCGGCAAGACAGAGAAGTGGAAAAATCTGCGCGGCTTGAAATTCCGCGAGTTCGTGGATCGCGGAGACTTGTTTGAAGCTCTGGAATCCGCTTATTGGGCGCGCGAAGTCTCCGCTGTGCTGCACATGGGCGCGTGTGCGGACACGACGCAAACCGACGTGGATTTTTTGACGACGTGGAATTACGAGTATTCGCGGATACTCTGCGAATGGTCGCTGGCGAATAACGCGCGGTTTATCTACGCGTCGTCGGCGGCGGTGTATGGCGACGGTTCGCTCGGATTTTCGGATGACGACAAGCTGACGCCCAAACTGCGTCCGCTGAACGCTTACGGTTTTTCCAAGTGGCTCTTCGATATGTGGGTATTGGAAAACGGCGTGCAGGACAAAGTCGCGGGTTTGAGATTCTTTAACGTTTTCGGTCCCAACGAATATCACAAGGCGCGCATGGCGAGTGTCGTAATGCACGCCTATCCGCAGGCGCGTGACACGGGCAAAGTCAGGCTATTCGAGTCGCATCGCGATGATTTTAAGCACGGCGAACAGCGCCGCGATTTCATTCACATTGCCGAAGTGTTAATGGGAATCAAGTTTCTGCTCGACAAACCGGACGTCAACGGCATTTTCAATTTAGGCACCGGCACTCCGCACACCTATAATCAGCTTGCGGAAAATGTCTGCCAAGCTTTGGGCAAGAAACCGAACATTGAATATTTCCCGATGCCCGAAGATTTGCGCAGCCGCTATCAATACGAAACCTGCGCGGACATGAGCAAGTTCTACGCGGCGGGTCTGCCCAAGTTCACCGACCGTTTCGGCGAATTCGTGCAAAGCTACGTCCGCGACTACATGGACAAGGACTCGCGCTATCTGGCGGACGTGTAGCCTCCTTTCTTGAATCATCTGCATTCGAGTATAAAGAAAACAGCGACTTAACTGCTGTTTTCTTTTTTATTGAGTGACATCTGTCCGGTCGTATTTAGGAAAATCTGTTGTAAATTGAAGTATGCTGCTGGCCATCCTTATCTTATCCATACTTTTCTCGACTGCTGAAGCCGTGATTCCGCTCAGGTTGGTCGAAGAAATTCAGCTTCCCGCGCGGACCAGAACGTGGGATGTCGAGCACGTTGAAGACTCAACCAGTTTCGGCTGGGCGGCATTGACAGACGGAGCAACTGTGTGGGGAGTGGACTCGCTTGGAGAAGATAGCTTGATAGCAATAGCGGTAGATACAATCTTCTATCAAACTCGCACGGACGGAGTTGTTGAGCAATATCTTTTCTCGCGTGACTTGTACAATCCATACTACAGCGACCTGTTCTGGGTGGGGCTAAATCTTCTCAAGATGCCGGATCTACCGGGGTTCTGCGCTGTCGCGCGAAATGTAAGCTGGTGGAGCGAATCCGGCGATCAGTTTCTGCACTATTTTCACTTGACTGGCGATTCGGTGTTATCCATCTACCATCTATATCCGGAATCTGATGGAGCATATTCCATAAGGCGTATTGAATCATGGCCCCCGCTACCCCAAGTAGCTCAGCATGTTATCGTTTCCGGCAGTCGCCATTATTCTGTTGACCACGCTGGCTGTGATGAGAGCACTAATGCGGGCTCAGGCGTTATAGCCGATCTCAATTCTCAGACTCACAGAAGTATTCCCTGTTTCAACTTCGATATCTACGATCGTTCCGACAGTTTGCTGATGGCTTCCGCAACAGGATTCTCGAGCTACTGGGGCTTTTGTGAAGATCCGCATTACTATGTTAGAGTGACGGCGGGGTCTATGTGGTATTCAACAACACCTCAATTCCAAGGCGTCTATACAGACACTCTGCCAAGAGCGATTGGCGTCGTCGGCCAGCAAGATTTCGACGGCACACGCCGAATCCTCTATTCGAACGGCAATTGCTACAGTGCATCGACAGGCGAAGTTTTGTACTCGAGCATTCCCTTTGCCAACACAACCCTTTCCGCCTACATCAGAGACGCTCCCGGAGAAGATTTTCTTTCGTTTCAGTCCAATCGCTTCGATATTTACGACGGACGCACCGGAGAATTCGTCGATTCGACGACACAGATTCAAGGAGTTCCCGTCAAGAAATTCGTCGGAACAGGTTACGATGAACTGCTCACATTCGACAACGCTACCAAGATTGTGCGCATTTACCAACCTTACCCGGCGCTGCTGACGATACTCACAACGGAAAACGGGCAGGTTGAATTGACATGGACGGAGAGCCCCGGAGTAATTGCCTATCAGCTTGACCGCGCCGAGGACTCGGATTTTGTAACATATAGTTCTGATTTCTTTTCACCAAACATCACTTCAATCACTCTTGAACCGCAATCCGGTATTGAATTTTTCCGCGTAACTCCGCTCTTCGAATAGCGCAAAACTTTTGTAGATATGAAACCGGGGCGACTCACATGAGCCGCCCCGCTCTTTCTTTTCAAGGCAGATGGCGATTCTGATTCCGGCGGGGAACCGCGCTGACGCGCTAAATCCCCGCTCGGCGAAGCAACATACTTACTTGAGCAAGATCACCTTTTGCAAGCTCGTGCGGCCCAGTGCTTCGAGGCGGACGAAATAGACGCCCGTCGGAAGAGCGGAGTTTGTAGACTCGGCGTTCCACGTCATCGTGTGTTCACCTGCTTCATAGCGGCCTTCGAGAATCGTGCCGACTTCCTGGCCCATCACGTTGAAGGCGCGTACCAGAACGTTCGCGGCTTCCGGCAACACGAAGTTGAAATTCGTGCTCGGGTTAAACGGATTCGGAAACGCCGGACGCAAACCGAATTCGGTCGGCAGCGCGGCGGGATTCAGATCATTCGTCTGACCCAAACCACTCAGGTTGTTTTCGCTGTCACGCAATTCATAGCGAACGCGCACAAACGGTTCAACACCTTCAGGCAGATTCAGTTCAATCGTCGCCAGCGTTCCATTGCCGGAAACTCCCGGCGCCGTGCGGCTCAGGCGGCCAATGTTGACGTCAGCGTACTGACCGTCACGATGCGACAGGAAGATCGTCTGTGCGCCGCGACTCAACAAGTTTCCTTCACGCACGTCAGTAATAATCGCGCGCGGATTGAGAACCTCAACGACAAGATGCGCTGACGTCAGTTGCTCGGCGTTGTCCATGCCGATTGAAACCGATGTCAAGTGACCGCTCTGAGTGTAGGTAATCGTCAAGTGACCCGTGTCGTCAAGATTACTGCCGCCGTTGTCACGAGGTGCGCTTGCATTCGCGCCCTGGGTATTAAACCATGCGTACATCGTGGAGAGCGAAAGCAAGTCGAACGCGTCCAAACCGCCGTCGGGATTGGCAATCAGATTCGGAACCGTCGCACCGATATAAGGCCCTATGTCCGCGATCGGATCAAAGGTAATACCGTCGCCGTTCCACCCTTGTGTGAAGATATTCACGTCAGCGAAATTGATCTGGCCGTCAGGCTCAGGAATCATGCGCGGCGCGCTGCCCGGTGAGCCACTCGTCGTGGCGATATCCGCAAGATAACCCGCGCGTAAGGACAATCCTGCACGCAAGCCGTTGGTCACTGAAAGATTGCCAACCGCGCGCAAGTCCGTCGCCGCCGTAAAGCTGATGGCACCGGATGCCGGAATCGCGACCGTGGTTAATGCCTGAATGGTAATCGTTGCGGCGATGCGCTGACCGTTCAGCGTCAAACCGTCGTCGTCTCCGACCATGGAAGCATTGACGTCAAATGTTCCGGCACCGTTATCAATGTCGGTCAGGAACACCGTGTTCGTGAAGCGTTCGCCGCTCCAAAGATTTCCTTCGCTGATACTCAGAACTTGAATCATCGTCGAGGGGAACGTGCAGACCGCTCGTACCGACACCAGCGAATCAGGATTGTTTGCTACTAATCGCAGAGTTCGCGTCGCGCCGGGCTGCAAGAGCAGATAGCTGTCTCCGTCCAGACCGTCAATCAAAGCGAGTTCCGGCGAGACGCTCGTGCTGTCACTGCCTTCCGTGCTGTCGCCTCCGAGAACAGTCAGCCAGTCACGGCGCACGATTTTCGCGACTTGATCACGATCCGCGTCCGCCGCCATGATCACTAAGCCGCTGTCTTCAGCCATAACGCCCAAGCCCAACGGATTGACGAATTGATTGAGCGAATTGCCCGTAGCGCCGACTTGCGCGACGTAGGACGGAGCGGTGTTGCCGCCCGCGCCTGTGGCTTCGGTGTCTTTATAAATCACAACACGGTCGTTGCCGTTGTCGCTGACGACGAGATAAACCTCGCCATTCAACGTGACGACTTCGATGTCTTGCGGCGCGCTCAGGAAATTCGTCGCGCTGCTGCCGGTTCTCCAGGAGACTTTCGGACTAGTCCACGAATCCGGATTCACGTTAGCGTTCGGTGTGTAAGAGAATTTCTGCAAGCGGTCATTTCCGGTGTCGCAAACATAGACATCGTAGGAGCCGAGATTGTCGTTGTAGGCTGCAGCAATTCCGCGCGGATAGGAGAGCTGTCCGCTCGCGCTGCCGAGTGTGCCGAATTCCGCTTCGTCCACGGATTCTTCATAAGTCACGCGAATAAACACGCCGCTGGCCGGAATCGCGCCATGCGCGCCGTCACCGAAACGCAATTCGCGCGTATAGCGATCCACTTCACAATAGCGATCTGTCGGGCCTGCGATCAAAAGATCATCGACAATCGTCCAGGGTGTGACATCGTTGCTTGCCCAAACGGTGTAGGTGTCTTCACCGCCGACCGTGGCCAGTTTGAACGTTTGGCCGGGAGTGCCGTCCGACTGACCGGGCACGTCCCAGCGCACATCGCCGGCGAAACAGTTATCAATGTTTTCGTAGGCACGAATCACCTTCACGCGATGATTGTCGGTATCTGAGACGAGCAGAATGTCGTTTTTGGCGGCTGGTGTGCCGTCGAGTTCGTAGTAGTCACCGATGTTGAAATTCGTGCCGTCAACATCGTCCGTGGAAGAGACGAAGTTCGTTGTGTTGGAAATCGTGAAGGACAATCCGGGAATGCCCGTGATGTCCGCGGCGCTGTGAGTCCAGACGTGCCAGGCTTGAATAACCGACAGTGTGGTTTGATCCGTAATCGAAACGATACCGTCAATCACCTTAAACAATCCGCGCGGTGAACCTGCGCCAAGCGATGTGTAAGCCTTCGCGCAAGCCATGAACGGAGCCACTTGACCGGCAATCTTCGGACAGGCGAGGCGCGGTTCAAACGCATAGACTGTTGCCGCCGCACCGTCTTCCAAAACTTCGCGTCCCGTCGTATTGGTCAGGGGGGCCCAAGTCGCCGTGGCGGAGGTGTACTTTTTGTAGCGCAATCCTTCCTGATCCACCACCGTTCCGTATGGATACAAAATGTGCAGATTGTTGTCGGGATCCACTTTGACGCTGAAGGACATCGGCGCCACGTCGTCACCTGTTGTAATCACGGTTCCAACGCCGGAGGTAAAGTTTCCGCCGAGCGATGAGATCATGTTGAAACGCAATTGTGCTTGGCCGACTCCGTAGGTTTCCGTTCCGGTTCCGGCCCAGAAAATCCAGACGCCGTCATTCATCAACGCGATTTGCGGCAGGGGAAACGCTTCGCCGCGTCCGCCGCCGTCGGAGACAAAACCCGCAGCAGTTGTAACCGGATCAGGAGTGCCGGACGTGAAGCCTCCTGTTTCGTAGCTTCCCCAAACGGCGCCGTTGAAAATCATGAAGCTGATATCCGCCGGAGCTGTCGCGGCCGCGACATAGGCCATATAGAGTCGTCCGCTGTTGTCAATGGCGCAGTGCGGAGCGGAAAAGCCCGTGCCATCACCTGATGCGACCAGCGCCGACGCGCCCCACGAACCGTTGTAGGTGCGATGATAAACGTCGTCATCACCGGCCCAAACCAGGTGCACATTGTCAGACGGATCCACCAGCAAATTGCAATAGCGGTTCTCGGTTACAGTCGCAGGGGTGAGACTTGTCGTCAATTCGAGACTTCCCGACCAGCTTGAACCGTCGGAAGATACAGAGTGATAGAGATGACGGTCACCGCTGCCGTTAATCGCTTCGTAAACCACATGCAAGTTGCCTGTGCTTTCGATGGCGATACGCGGACGATCATGCACACCGGTCAAGGTCGCGGGAGAAATCGTCACGGGAACAGACCACGATTGGCCGAAGTCGTTGCTGTAGCTGTACGCGGTTCCCGGCGACGCGTTATCCGACGTCATCACCATATGCAAACGGCCCCGCGCGGCTTCCCACGCGAGATCCACTTCCTGCACGGCGGGCGCGGCGCTGCCGTTCATCGAAGTTGCCGTATCAAACGCAAAGGTGATGCGATAGTCGTGACCAAGATACGTATTTTGATTGGTAATGCTCTCGACCAATGTCGAATTGTCCACGCCGGACGGCGTGCCCTCGGCGACCAATCCATCTGTATTGACACCGCGATCGACTATTTCCACGTCATAAGGACGGCCCATCGTGCCGGGATATGTGTCAACGTGTGAGAACACACCTGCAGTGCCGATGTTGGTCAGGTCATAGCTCGCCAGCGTGCCGTTGCCGCCGGTCAGCGCATTCACCAGATACAAATCAACCGCCGCGCCGACGCGCGCGGAAGCGTTAATCGCCAGCGACGTCAGGTCGCTCATCCCCGGATCGGTGGTTGAACTGGCCTCGTTAAGTTGCAGCGGAATGTCCGTCGGCGTGGATTGAAAGAGTACATAATCGATGTCGCCAAACCCTGCCGTTCCCGGAGGAGTGGCATACGCATACTCGACACGCACGCTGTCCGTCGCCTTTAAGTCCCAGCCGAGCGGCAAGGTTGCCACACCGCCGACATTCGGCACGCCGGTATACGTCATCGTGTAAACAGAATCCAGCGAGCCGTAACCCGTCAGTGAGTTAACTCGCGTGAAGAACTTGCCGTTCAGCCACACGCGCTCGCTGCCTTGCACGGTTTCGCCGTACGTAAATTTAACGGAACGTCCGCCGAAACTGCCTTGAACGGGAGTCGCGCTGTAAAACAACGCTTCCACGTTCCAGTCGGCGGGAGTGCCGAAGACTTGCACTCGCCGATGATCGTGATCAACGACGAAGGCGCGCATCGCCGAGACGGACCCGAAGAGTTCAACGGCGCTCGGCGATGAGAACGGCGTGGAAAAGAGCGGCAGCGGACTATTGACTCGATAGTCCAGATAACTGCTTGAATCCGCGGTTAAGCCGTGACGCACATGATAGTACGGCCCGTTCCATTCAATAAAGGAACGGTACGACGGCGCGCCGAAGGCGGTCGTAATGCTCACCAGCGTGATGAGCAGGGTTAGCAACAGGATTTGCCAATTTCGCATGGTCATACTCCCGATTTTCCGGATTAAGTTTACCGGATATGTTGAAGTGAAAAGTTTCGTCGTCATCATCACGGGATCACCGTCACGTTGCCCGTGCGCAAGGAGCACAATCGCGTTTGCGCGAACATGTCCAGCCCAAATGAAGAATCCGCATCAAACACAGCCCCCGCCGAGCCTGGTGCAAGACCTCGCAGCGCTAAGTAAGCCACAACGCCGTCGCCGTCCGCGTTCGTCCCGACGCGCGTGTTGCCGTTGTACTGAATAATCCAAGTCATTGTGTTGGTCGCGCGATTGTCCCCGTTTTGGATCGCGCGGAAGAAATTGAAACCGTTGTTGCCGGTGAAGAACGGGCCTTCGGTGATGCGCACGATTTCGATATTGCCCTCGGCAAACCTGATGGAATACTGCAAGGCGGCAAGATCACTGGCCGATTCAACGTTCACCGGAACCAGCACGGTGTCTCCCAATCCGATTTGCACGTTCGGCAGCCATACGGTCAAGCGCGCGGCCGTGGCGAACGTACTGTCCCGTCCGATGCCGCGCAAGCCGTCTTCGTCCACGGCTTCCGGTCTCAGCGCATATATTGTAGATGGATTCAACGCAGTCAGAATCACTTCGTGATCCATCACCGGCGTTGCGGTCGTCATCGAATCACTTGTTGATCCGATTCCATAATGCAAGATGGTCGAAGCCGGTTCATCCGTCTGCCATGTCACTCGCGCGGCGGATTCGGTGATATCGCGAATCTGAAGCTGTGTGATGATTGGCTCCGGTGTGGCTTTGTCCGGTGTGGTAAAATTTCCGGCGCAATCCAGCCGCGCTCCGCTGCTGTCAACGACAGTTAATCGATAAATGTAGTCGGTGCTGAAGGTGTAGCCTGACAAGCCTACGCTATGAGAGTCCGCCGCAACGTTGATGTTGATCAACTGCGTGAACACGGTTTGACCGTAGCGGAACTCGCCGGTGGTCGGACGATTCGCCGACCATTCCACACGCATGCGGCCGTCCACTTCCACGACGCGACAATAGTCAATCGCGAATGCCTCTGGACCAACGGGTGTGGTGGGGCCGGAGGACCCGCCGTTGCCGCAGGCAGAGAGTATCAAGGCCAGCGCAAGAACAGTAAGTTGTCGTAGTTTCATTAAGGTGTATTTGCTGTAAACATGATTTCAGTTGAGTCACGGACTCCGTCGGCGTATGCGATCAGCCACCCCAGTCCTGCAATTGTATCGGCTGTGAGTGTATCCAGCGCGACACCGCCAAGGGTGTAAATCGTTCCCGCCGCCAAAACGCCCATCGGATTCAGTAAGATGATTCGCGTGGAATCCGGCACGGGATTTCCGTTCACTCTGTATTCCACGAAAATCGTGGTGCGCGCGATACCGTTCGCGGGAATCGCGCTCGGTTGCGCTTCGACATTCAGCGTGCGTGTTAGTTGGGTATCCGGCGGATCAGTATTCGGGTCTGTCGGTGATGTACAGGACACGACCCACGTCAGCAGCGCGCATAGAGCAAGAATTCTCATTCGTCTTCTCCGCTCGGCGGCAGCGTCAGCGCGACTTCCTGCCCGGCTTTGCGATAGACTTTCATAGTCACTTCCCGTGCTTGGGACAGGCTGACCTTTTCCTTTTCGACGGTCGAAAGCAGCGGACTGCGAAGTCCGTCACTCAAGATTGCGGTGGCCATCACGGTACGTTCCGGATAAGCCGTCTGTTCAAACAGGTCAATCAGTTGCACGCGCAGTTTGCAGGCCGCTTCGATTTTCGGTTTTGATACGATTAACGGAATGGAAACGCTGCTGCCGCGCACGACGGTTTCATTTTCAACGTGCGTAACTAACAGCCAACGCATGTTCGGATAAGCGGCGCTGATGGCGGCCATCGTGTTCCAGAAATTTGCGCGTTTCATTTCGTCAAAGGGCAAGCCGGGTCGATCCAGTGACGGCAGCGGCATGACTACGTCAAAGGAGGCTTTCATAGATTCGCGCAGTTGATACCACAGCTCGTCGTTGTCCGCCATCGGCAGAGTTGAGAGCGGCGGCGCGACTAACAAGGCTCCGTTGCGAATCGGAGCCATCGGCGCCAGCGCTTTCGGAGGAAAGACTGATAGCGGCATACGTCCTTGATAACTCAGCGTGACGATACCGCCCATCAACGGATCGTTTTCCAATTCCGCGTAGACGCCCGGATGCACTCCGAAACCCCATGGCAATTGAAAATCGAGTCCGCCGCGCAGCGCTTCCGTATCGGGAAGATTTCCCACGCGGGTGATGGACTGCGCATACGACATACTTGCGCCGACTCGATCTCCGAATGGAGTGAGCGAGAGTTGCATTCCCCAGCGCATCGCTTGTTCCAGGTTGTCGGATGTGCCGAAGTAGCCAAAGAACGAACTCAGTTTCGCGGCGCGTCCCGGTGTCCAGGTGGTGCCCAGCGATAACTGTCCTGCTGTTTGCTTGAGCGAATAGGCGGGCAGGGAGATGACTTCATTTCTGGTCGAGTCGTAGTAGCTCTCCTGTTCGCGGAAGCCGGTCGGCAGAATCAGATGACCGTTCAGCCCAACCGCCAGCCTCTCCTTATAAGAGAGCGGCCAAACTGAGAGGCCGAGCCGGGCGTCCTCGGCGCCGTTTTGGAAGGCTCCGCGGCCCGCGACATCGCGGTTGGAAGTGGCGGCGGAGAGGCCCAAGCCGCTGGCCAGCCCGACCTCAAACGCGACTCCCATCCGGTTGTCTTCCCAAATGTCGTTGGCGAGTTGAGAGCCGAACCCGGCAAGCCGGAACATGCCGACCGGGACAGGTTTTGCCCCCAAGGCGGGGTCAGAAATGGCTCCAGACGGCCAGGATTGCGCCTGAACCAGCCCTGCCAAGACAAGGATTATTAAAGTTTTAGCTTTCATATGACTCGGTATAACAGATGCCACAGCACCTTCACTCGGAGGTTCACATTGCAACCCTTGTGCCGCCCACTTGAGAAGCGGGGTACGAGGCGCAGGCCGGGGTTTGGAGTAGGCTGGAATTGAATTGTAGAAAGGGGGTGGGAAGGTGTTGTTTTTGCGTTCGACGCTAACAATTGGCGGAACGGGAGTTGGGGGAAAACAGGGGGTTGGGTTTTGGTCTTGTGAAGGGAGGTGCGAGGGGGGCGGAAAGGATAAAGGATGAAGGATAAAGGAAGAGGGAACGGGCAGGATACAATATATGAACATTTGTTCAATTAGTCAAGTGGGGGATAAGAAAACCCCCTCGGGGTGAGGGGGTGTGGGGAAAAACAGCGCGAGAAATCCTGCTTACAGTTTCAAACAACGTATTATTGTGCGCTCAAGTTCGCCGGAGCGAGCTTGCTCAAGGTTCATTAAGTTATGTAGCATTGTGAATGCTCTAGTGATTACAGGACGCATACTGTTCCATC
This sequence comes from uncultured Alphaproteobacteria bacterium, assembly GCA_964530625.1. Taxonomy (GTDB): domain Bacteria; phylum Electryoneota; class RPQS01; order RPQS01; family RPQS01; genus JABWCQ01. Next base: position 13,284 of record CAZHAK010000008.1, read on the forward strand.
CTGCGCCGTCGGTAATAACGATAAAATCAACTCCTTGACGACGCAATTGTGTTTGTATGTCTGGATATGCTCTTTCCAATGTTTCAGATGGTTTCGAGCCTGAAGTACTATAGAAATTTGTCTCGATCGCAATCTGAACTTCGTCATCCAGCAAGATTAGGTTGTCTACCTTCTTGTTATCTGGAGGTACAGCTATACTGAGCTGTTTCCGGTACTCAATTTTTCGTTTAGTTTTTTTGCTTATGTTTGCAACGGCTTTCTCTACTTCGAATGCAACCTCATCTTCCATTTTCTTACCACGGCCGGACTTTCGCGTGTTTGGAAGCAGTCCAATGTATACGCCTTTAATGAGATCCAAAACACTCTTGACTTGAGACAAGAAACCAACAAGTCCCATGTCAACGAACATACTTGCAATCGAAGTTGCTTGTTCCTTTGGAAGCTTCTGCTGTTTCGCGTCATTCTTAAAGTCACAACTTCTTCCATCGCTAAAGTAGATTACATCAGGTGTATGACCAACAAGCAACTTTAGTACAAGCAACACCTTTGGGTGTTCGCTTATTAGATCTGCAAGGTCATCGGTTGGATTCCTCAAGTCGAGTCCCTCAAGCATCCCAATTTCTCTTCGGATCGGTTTAATCTTTTTATAGATCACATCCCAATCGACAAAATCAAGAGGGCCAAAGATCTCAGGTGTCAGAGTTGCAAAAAAATTGGAGACCGAGTCCATTACTTGTCTGTTTCTATTGAATTATGCAAAGAGGTTCTGAACAACCGCAGCCTCTTCACCGCTAAATCCAAATACTTCTTCTCCATATCAATCCCAATAAACGAGCGTCCATTCGCCACCGCCGCCAATCCTGTCGTCGCACTTCCCGAAAACGGATCGAGGATCAGCGCACCGGGGTTGGTTGAGGCGAGGACGATTCTTTTCAGCAATTCAATGGGTTTTTGCGTGGGGTGTTTGCCGAAAGTTTTCTCTTCGGGCGGCGGAGTGTTGATGGCCCAGACGGAGCGCATTTGCTTGCCGGGTTTTTTCATGAAATCCTTTGTCCAGACTCCTTCACGCATTTCTTTGTAGTTGAAGACGTGCTTGGCTTTGGCGGATTTTCTGGCCCAGAGAATTGTTTCGTGGCTCGCGGTGAAGAAACGGCAGGAAAGATTCGGCGACGCGTTCGGTTTGTACCACGCGATGTCGTTCAAGAGCTTGAACCCTTGCAATTGCAGCGCGTACCCGCAGGCGTAGATCGAATGATACGTGCCGCTGATCCAGAGCGTGCCTTCGGGTTTCAACACTCGGCGGCAGGCTTCTATCCATTCCATATGAAACTTGAAATCTTCTTCGAGTCCGCGGCTCTTGTCCCACTTTCCTTTGTTGACGCTGGCGCGTTTTCCGGCATGAACCGTGAAGCCGTCGTTGGAGAGCATGTAGGGCGGATCGGCGAACACCATGTCGAAATGGTTCTCGGGAAACTTTGCCAGAAGCTCACGGCAATCGCCTTCCAACAGGCAGAAGCCGCTCTCGTTGAAATATGGCTTAATGCCTTTTGGCAACTCGACTTTGATCAACGGAGCAGAGTGCACCAAAGGCATGCGCCCATTTTTGGGCACCGCTTTCTTTTTACCTTCTTTACGCTCTTTCTTCCGGAGAATAGAGTCTGTCAAATCCGCGTGGCTCAATGTGGTGGGTTCTGTTCTAACTATTTGATTTTGATCACCTTGATCGTAGCGAAATTTGATCATATGATCAACTCGGTGGGGACTCTTTTGGCTTTTGGGCTTGTGTTTGTCTGAATTTGTGGGGTGCATGTTGTTTTAACCTCTTGTTTTAGTTGATTTGGTTGGGATTGGGGCATTAAAAAAAGTCGTCCATGATAGACGGCTTTTTTCATTGTGCCATTGCGGGTGAGGACACCCACAACGGCGGATGAAGTTAGATTCAGATTCCGGCGGGGAACCGCTTCGCTAAATCCCCGCTCGGCGAGACAATTTGGTTGGCGGGCGGATTGCCATCCGCCCCAACATCAGGAATGTGATGTTACTTAATGGTCATGGAGCCTGTGGCTTCGTTTGAACCTACTTGGGTGATGGCGAACTGGTAGCTGCCGGAACCGCTGTAGGCGTAGATGACAATTCGAATTGGAATATTTCCGTCTGAATTGCACGTAAAATCCTCGTCACCGGATGCTTCTCCTTGGCAGGGAAGCTGGGTCTGGCAATCATCCGAAAACGTGAACACGTCAAAGTCACCGCCCGGCGCAACAAGCTGGAAGCGCCACGAACCGGGCGTCAAGGTGGTGCGGAACCAATTCTCCGCGCCTTCAGCCGGAAGGGAACAATTGCTCACGACCGAGCCTAAAGTATAGGCCGTCGCAGTGCCGCACGTCGTGGCGCACTGTCCACCGCCGCCGCCGCAAGGGGTGGAACAATCCAATCCTTGCGTCCACGCGCCGCTCAGTTGATTGCATTGCGCCTGTGTCACGCCGTCCTGACATTGCGTGTTGTTATTGTAGCAGCAGCGTCCGGTGGGATCGCTTCCGCCTAAACTGCGCACGAAGGTCGAGATGAAGGCGTGCCAGTTGGTTTGCCGCCATTGCAGAGATGAATAGCTCACCGAGTCCGGCGCATACTGCGACAACTGCCACGGAATGTAAACATTTAATCCGCCGCGGGGCACAGGCTGTGTGGGCGCTTGAAAATAAGTGTCGGTAAACGGCACGGCGGCGTTCAGCGCGTTGCGCACGGCGACGGCATTCGAGTTGATCAAGTTGCTGTTTGCCAGATTCGGTTGAGCCTGAATCTGATTGGTGAACTCGCGAATGTCCACATACTTGGGTTCATCCAAACTCGTCGCGTGTGTGCTGTTCCAAGCGTTCAACACCTCATTCCAATTCGCGCCGCCTTCCTGCACGAGGATATTTCCAAACGAGCCCAGCGCCGCGCCGAGGCTCTGCATTTCCGACATCCTGAACATGGCGTAGTGCGTTGTCTTCTGCTTGAATTGGGCGCGCTCAACCACCGACTGCACGATTTTACGAGCGAAGGCGTCGTTCGTCGCGTTCTGATTATTGGCAAGCCAACCTAACCACAAGTCCGCTCCAAGAATATTTTCCATCGGCATCACGAATTGACAGCCCGTCATGTATTCGCACACACTACGCAATTCATAGGCGACTTCGGTCATGCCCATCAAGCAGGCGTGCCAGGTGAGAATATCCACGTGCTGCAAATCCGACGTGGCAATGGCTTCGCGGGTTTCGGGAAGCGTCAAGAGTCCGCCGGCGCCGCTCAAGTCATCCGAGCAGCTTCCCGGCCAGCCTGCTCCGTGATCGTCAATAATCAACTGATAACGATCGGCGGGATAGTTGGCTTTGCAGTAGTTGATAAAGTTGCGCAGCGTTTGCGGATCCGACATGTCGCGTGTGCCGAGGTTTTCAAGCTCAGGTGAGCTGATCTGGTTCGGGTTTTCGTTGGGATGAAGCTCCACATGATAGTAGCGCGCGTTGCCGCCGCCGCCATAGCGCGACACCATGGCAATCATGTTGACCCCGTCCACGCTGCCGACCTTTTCCATGTCCTGCACGTCTTGTACAATATAGGATGTGCCGTTGTTCGCTTGATCCAAGTCGTTGTTACCCGCGCCGTAGAGCATGATCGTCCATTTCGCCTGAACGGGATCGTCCCCGCCGTTGCTGTCGCTCTTGCAACTGACAATCAGCGCCGCCGTGAACAACGTCACGGCCGCGACGGTAATCCAGAGTGATTTCCTGATTTTCATAATTTTCCTGCTTTCACAGAGTTAGTTTATCCTGCACTCAATATTCTCAATCTAACATTTCTACCAAATACTTTCAAGTGTTCACGCAGCGCAAAAGTTCGCCGTAACTCAAACGGCTCAGTCTATCCAGTCGGCGATGAAGATATTTGTCTCACCCATGGCTTTGCTTTCACCGCGGTTGCTGGCCCAGACGAGTTTTTTGCCGTCATAGCTCCACATGGGGAAGCCGTCGAATGTGGGGCCGTAGGTTACTCGTTCGAGGTCGGAGCCGTCGGGGCGAATGCGGAAGAGGTCGAAATTCGGCATGCGCTTGTTGCCCGCGCTGTCGGCCCAATTGGTCGTGAAGATAATCCACTCGCCGGAGGGATGCACATACGGACAAAAGCTCGCGGAGTTCAAGTTCGTCACCTGCCGTTGATTGTTTCCCTCGATGTCCATTATCCAAAGTTCGAGCCGGACGGGTGAGACCGCTTGCTGTTCCCACAGATGATTCCACTTGCCCAGCTCTTCGGCGGTCTTCGGATGAAACGCACGATAGATAATGTGCTTACCGTCCGGTGAATAAAACGGCCCGCCGTCGTAACCCACCGTGTGCGTCAAGCGCTTGACGTTCGAGCCGTCAATATTCATTTTGTAAAGCTCCAAATCACCGTCACGGCCGGACGTGAACACAATTTCTTTTCCGTCGGGCGAGACCGCTGCTTCGGCATCATAACCTTTTTCGCTTGTCAGCTTCACTAAATTACTTCCGTCACGATTGGACTTGTACACGTCAAACTCAAACAGTCCCCAGACGTAGCCTAAGCTACGATCCGGTTTGTCCGGACAGCTCGCGCCATGCTCGTGTGTCGAACAAAAGACAATCTCGTCCGTGCCCGGCACAAAAAATGAACACGTCGTCGCACCCGTGCCGGTGCTGACCAGCTTGGACTCTTTGGTCTCGAGGTTCATCGTAAAAATTTGATCACAGTTGAAGCTGTCGCGCGTCGCCTGATATACCAGCCATTTTCCGTCATCAGAAAAATACGCTTCCGCATTTTCTCCGCCAAAGGTGAGCTGCTGAATGTTTTGCAAGTGGGTTTCGCCGTCGAACTGTGCGGGTTCGGCGGCCTGCGCGGCAGTCACGAAGCTAAGAATCACCAAAACGATAAGTTGTAATCTCATTATCAGTTTCCTATTTCAATAACCTCTCCGCCAGATATGGCAGAGCAATAATACTTAACACCAGAAAGAGCCAAAGGTCACCTTTCCAGAAGTGATACATTGCGAACAGTTCCTGCCAGCTCATGCCGCGCGCTCTGCCGAAACCAAATTCGAAGATGACGGTCATCACACACCACATGCTGCCGACGATCCAAAGATCAGCGAGCTTGTAAGGAGCACGCTGGAACTTCAAGAACAGCATCGTTATAAGAAGAAACAGCGCGAAACCGGTAAAGACGCTCAGTTGATGCGCCCACTTGCCGAGCGACTCTTCAAGCCATGGTTTTAGGACTTTCTCGCGTAGGCCTGCATTCACGATCGCAGTGATCAGCAGCGCGAACCAGAAAATCGTACTGTACACAAAAAACATGCGGTATTAATGTTTCTGCGCGGGAGCTTTCAAGACGACGTTCGTGAGTTCATGTTTGTCTTCGCGGACATACTCGACTTCGACGGTGTCGCCCGGAGCATACGTTCTGAGCGCAAACACGAAGTCATAAATGTTGTTCAGCTTGACTTTGCCCATGCGCACCAGTAAGTCGCCGCCTTTTATTCCCGCTTCGGCGGCGGGTCCGCCTTCGCGCGCCCCGGACAACAACACTCCCAACAGCGAATCAGCCTGCGAGTAATCGGGAATCGAGCCGAAATACACACGGAAACTGCCTCCGCCCTGCTGCGGCGGCTCCGACGATTTTACATACGTCAGCGGATTGTTGAACGCGTCAATTTCGCGCAAGGTATTGACGGCGAGGTTCGTGATCTTGACTTCACCTTCGTAGTTAATGAGATGCGCGTCGTCGGTGGATTTGTGATAATCCGCGTGCGCGCCGCTGAAAAAGAAGAGTACGGGTTTTTCAGCCAAATAGAAATTCATGTGATCTGAAGGGCCATAACCGTCGCCTTTACAGTTAATGGTCAGACCCGTGCCGAGACTTGCGCGATCTACGATTTCGGAAAACTCTTCGGCGGACTTGCAGCTCAAGACTGTGAATTCGTTCTTCTCGTTCAACCTGCCGACCATATCTAAATTCAGCATCATCCGCACGCGGTCGAGATCCAACGGAAAGTTCTTGACCAAATGACTCGAACCACCTAAGCCTGTTTCCTCGGCGGTGAAGGCCACGGCCAGAAGCGTCGAATTGATCGGAGTATTTTTCAATGTCCGCGCAACTTCCAACATTCCCGCCACACCGCTGGCGTTGTCATCCGCGCCGTTATGAATGATATGCGGATTTTCATCCAGACTTCCGCTCTGTCCGTAGCCCAAGTGATCATAGTGCGCGCCAATCACGAGAATGTCATCACCGCCGCGAATCATTCCGCCGACATTTTTGACCAGCACGGTTTCGCGCGACAAGTCTGTGGACATTTGGACGCTGTCTTTCGTCACTTCCAAACTGCGCGGCTGAGTATTGGAGTCAATCGAGCGCTGTAATTTTGCCAGCTCAAACTCCGGCCAAAGTTGCTGGACGGCTTTGCGCGTAATTTGCATGACCGGAACGCCGCAGTCCATATAGGCTTCCGTTGAAGACGGCTCGATCAGTTCTTCCACTTGCGAGGTGTCGGCATAGAGCGGCCCGTCCACAAGCAACATGGCCTTCGCGCCTTTCAGTTTTGCGTTGCCCGCTTTGGCGCGCAACGTCGAATGCGCTGTCACGTTGATGCCGTCGAATACTGACGTCGAATCAAACTCTCCCGGTTCCTTGCGCATACACAACACAATCGCGCCGTTTACATCCACGTCCGCGAAGTCGTCATATTCAAACTCAGGTGCGATGATCCCGTAGCCCGCAAAGATGACTTGACCGGTGACTTCGCCCGGAGCGGAAAATCCCGTCGGCATGACGCCCGTCTTGGTGTCCAATGTCGCACCCTTATACGAGATGAAATTCCTTTCGCCCAATGTGAAACCCCAGCCCATTTCAAATTCCTGAAAATAGGAGCCGCCGAACACGGGTTCGAGTCCTGCGGCTTGCATTTGCTCCGCGATATAGACCGCCGCGTCGTCGAGCCCTTTGGTGCCGATACCCCTGCCCTCGCGCGCGTCATCGGCTAAATACTCGACGTCGGCGCGAATCCGCTCGATCATCGTTTGAGCGCTTGCGGTCACGGCGAACGTGATGAGCAAACAAAGTAAAGTCAAGTGTTTCATTCTGGTTCTTCGAATAGTGGAAAAAGTTTGCGGGAAAGTGTATCTTGTGCTCATGGACAAGCAAGTAAAACAATTTTTGGAAAGCGCGGTCGGATGGGCGGCCGGTGAGGACGCGCCGTCACGCGAGTTGGTCGGCGAAGTCGGCGAGCTTCCCTTTCCGCGCATTCCCAAACCCGAGGAAGCCCGGGAGTATTTGTGGCGCATACTTTCGTATCCCGAGCGCGGGCGCGCCCTGGCGATTTTGAATGCTCTGGACCTGATCATCGAACTCATTCCGTCATGGACGGCCTACATTCATGTTCAGGATTTGCGGCTGGCAGCCGTCGAAGAAGTTCACCTCGAACGCTGGGCCGACGGCTTGAGCGAAGCGGCCTTCCATCGCATTTGCCGTTTTCACGATACAAGCGTGGACGGCCGATTGAATGGCTGGGCCTTGACCTCGCTCGCCGCGCTGCTGATTCACGAAGGCGATAGCATCGCCGGCTATCTTTCGTCGCTGCGAATAGACTTCACCGCGCTGGAGGCGACCCCCGGCGAAATCGAGCGCATCATTGCCATTTTAACAGAGTTCCCGCTCGTGCTCGCGGCTTTGTCGAAAGGCGAACACAAATCCTTTAAGATTCTTCCCGCGACGCTGATCGTTACCTTAGCGACGATGTTTGCGGATGAGCGATTTACGGAAGAACAAACCGCCGCGGCTATTTTGGCCGCCGATCGCTGGTTGACACAATCATGAAGCTTCGCGTGGACATTTGGCTGCATCGCGCGCGCATCTTCAAGTCGCGCACTCAGGCGACTGAAGCCTGCCGCGACGGAAAAATAATGATCGGTGAAAAATTCGCCGTCGCACACGACACCGTGGAAGAGGGCGCGACGATCAAGATTCGCATGAAGGGACTCTACCGCACCTACCGCATTTTGGAAGCCGCGAATATCAACGTCTCTAAGAAAGACGCGCCGCACATGTACGAAGAGATCACCGACGCAGCCACGGTCGAAAAATTTCGCGAAATCTCCGAGTCAAACAAACTCTGGCGCGAAACAAGCAAGAGTGATAAAGGCAGACCAACCAAGAAAGATCGCCGGGACATAGACAAAATGCGCGGCCGCTGATGTCTTTTTCTCCCCCGGTCCTCCGAGGGGGTTAGGGGGTCAAAAACTAAAGCGCAGTCAGAATCAAAGAGCGGCAGCACAGCCGCTTTTTTTATTCCAGCAACAGCTTTAGCGACGCGCCCAAAATTTCGCGCGGTGTAATCATCGCCAGATGCCCCAGCCGCGCACACTCGGTTTCAATACAATCCGGGCGAAACGAACACGGCGCCGCAAGCACAATGTTCCGCGGATTCTCGGCGTCGTTCCAATTATCCGGATTGCCCGGCCCGAAAATCGTAACCGTCGGAATACCGCAAGCCACCGCGACATGCTTCGGCCCCGAGTCCGGCCCGACATAAAGTGAGCAATGCCGATACAACGCGGCAAGCTCGGGCACTCGCGCCTCCGAAAAATGCGGCACGGGTTTATTCAGCTTGCTGAGAATGCGCTGGGCAAATTCTCCTTCACCGGGTCCGCTCGTCAACACAACTTGCATATGCGCCGCGCGCAGCATGTCAATCGTTTGCGCCGTTAAATCCGCAGGATATCTCTTCGCCGCGTTCGCGCTGCCCGTCGCCACAGCCACCACCACGCCGGTTAAGCTATCCATGAATTTGTTCGCTTTGGCCTTCGCGTCCCGATCCTGTTGATCGCTGAAAATATCGAGCTGCCGTGACCCCGCGGGAATTCCCAACAGCTTCAGCATCTCCAGTCTCAGATCTACCGCGTACAAACTTCGATCAGACGCTTCTTCAATGAAGTGATGGGTATACGCCCAATTTCGCCCGCGTCGTTTTAGTCCCGCGCGCACCTTTGCTCCTGAACAAAACACAAATTGCGCGCTGCGCGGATTCGAAAAAAAGTCAATCACCAAGTCGTAGCGCTCGCGCCGCAATCTCCGCGCAGTCTCAATCACAGCAATCAATCCACGCCTCGGCGCCACCCACAAATTCGTGAGCGCCGGATGATAGCGCATTGTTTCTTCCGCCGGATACTCGGCTAAGAAATCTATCTGCGCGTCCGGAAAGCGCTCACGCACGGCGCGAATCGCCGGAGTACACAACAGACAATCCCCGATTCGCCTGAGCTGAACAAACAGAACTTTCCTCGGCGAAAGAACTGGCGCGGGAGCAGAGAGCTTCACGATGCCTTGCTCAAATTGAGTGTCAGCAAGGGTTCGCTCGATTCAATACCGTAGGCTGTCACAGTGACACCGCTCGTCGTCGCTACACACCACAGGTAGTGATGCGTATCCTCCGCACTCTTGAGTTTGGATCCGCCGCCGCCCGAGATAACATACGTTACACCATCTTTCTCCAAGTGCAGCAGGCTATGAATATGCCCCGAGAAAACAGCCGAGACGGAATGTTTCTTAAACAACTCATGCAGTCGCTCGGCGTGTGACCGAACCTCCATACCGTAGAACGCGTCTTCACGCGGATCAAACACCGGCTTATGACAAAACACCAGCGTGAACTCCGCTTCAGACGGTTTCGCAAAGGTCTGGTCAAGCCATTTCCACTGCTCGTCCATAATAGTTCCCAGCGCGTTATTGATCAAAATCAATCGCACCTGCCCGACCGTAATATCTCCGTGATCGCTACCGAATAACGCGTGAAAGAATTGCGCGTGAACCTTATTGTAGTGAACGACGTCGTGATTCCCTGGTGTGACAACAATCGGAAACGGAAGTTTGCGCAGCAGCACGCGCACTCTGCGATACGCCAATTGCGTCGCGCCTGTCGCTAAATCTCCGGTGGACACCGTAAAATCCGGACGGCGCGCGGCAATCGCTTCGATAATTTTTTGGAACGCGTAGTATCCGGTTTTCCGCGACGCAAAGGGCGACTCAGAACCGGTGACGTCACCGAAAATGGCGAAGCGAACAGAACCCGCATCAGCAGGCGTCACAGAAACAGGTTCGCCTTCCCATGATTTTCGCCGCACGTTTGAAAATTTGCGAAACACCGCTTCCTCAAACCGATGCCGTGCTCCCTCTTGTCGCAAGTGTCGCGGCATTCGCCTGCCGTAAATCCAGGCCACAACTCCACGCGCAATCACACCCGCGGCAATCAAAAAGGGCAAGAGATCAACCGTAGATTCCAGGATTGCCGGGTCAATATTTTCCGGCCAGAAGTACCACCACAATACGCCGATGTGCAGCCCCGCGACAACGTGCAGCGCAAACATCCAGCGCCGACCGTCCTTCACTGCCGATACGATTAACAGCGTCGCGATCACAAGCCCGACAATCACATGATTGCGGCTGTCTAATATCACATCCGGCTCCGTGACGCGCACGACGAACAATCCGACAAGCGCAAGCACAAGCGGCAGCGCGCTGTAGCGCACGGCGCGCAAACCGGCTTCTGACTGCGCGTGAAACCAACGCAAGATGACGGCCGTGACACTGAGCGCAAGTAACGGTGACGCCGCGCCCACCAGTCCGACCCACTCGCCGTCTAACAGCACATGCAATAGCGTCAGCACCGCAGCGCAAATGACTACGCCTCGTGCCCACGCGGTCTTGACGAACAGCGCCGCGATTATGAAACCAATCCACGGCGCAGCCAAGAATGCTGATTCCTTAAGCGTCAGCGCAAGGTCCGGCTGCTGTTCCATGATTTCCGGCAAATCAAATTGCAAAAGACTTTTCGCCGTTAATCCAAGAAACGCGATACCGACGGTGATCAACAATGCCCGTGCACTCGCGTTCGTCTGCTTGCGCAAAATAAAGAGCGACAGCAATGGCAAGAACGCCGGCGGCCACAAGCCGAACACCGCCAGCGGCACCGCGCTTAAGATCGCCATGAAGAACATCGCCTCACGGGATTGCTCTTCGGTCGCCCGCGCCGCAAACCACACGTTAGCTGCCGTGACGAACATGACGGAGGTTTCCGCGATGAACGGCGGCTCGCTGAAAATTATCGCAGCGGACGGAAACGATACAAAAATCGCAGCGGCATAAATGCCTTTCCCCGTGCCGAACAACCGTTCTGCCGCGTCATACACAAATCCCGCGGCACATAGCGCGAAGAAACCTCCGAGCAACACGACCGGAGCAAGATAAATTCCGGAAGTCGCCGTCGCAAAAAGATACGGCCCCCATCCTACCACCACAAACAATAAAAAGAACAGTGAGCCGACCAATTGCTCGCCTTGCTTACTCATTTCGCGCTCAAGACGTCTTGCAAAATCGATAGATAGGCACTCATCGAGCGATCAAAACTGAATTCGTTGAGCGCGCGTGTCTTAAAGGAATCGCCTCGCTTCTTCAAAGCCTCACGATCGGCAAGCAGTGTTGAAAGCTTGTGTTGAAACGCAGACTCTTCACCCGCCGGAATCAAGAACTCCGACAACTCACCTTCCAGCACGCTCTCCATCGCACCGACATTAAAACCCAAAACCGGAACACCGGCAGCCATCGCTTCCAGCACGACGTTCGGCGTTCCCTCGCCATCCGAAGTCAACAACAGCAAATCCGCGTCGCCGATGATGTTCGCAAACTCCGGCACGAAACCCATGAACGTCACACTGTCTTGAACGCCCAATTTCGACGCTTGTGCTTGCAGCGCTTGTTTGTGCGGGCCGGTTCCGAAGATCGCAAGTTTGAAATCTTGAGTTTGCTTAAGAGTTGCGGCGATAAACAGCAGACGGTCAAACCGTTTTTGCGACTCTAATCTTCCTCCAGCGGCAAGCAGCAGCACATCCTGCGAGATACCGAGCCGACGACGCAAATCACCATGCCGCTGCTCGACTTGCATGACGCCATTGGTAATGACACAAATATCTTTCGGCTCAATACCCAACGTCTCGTAGTAGTCGCGGATACTCCCGGCGTTGACAATCAGTTTCGTCAGGACTCTCTTCGCCAGCAGTTTGTGATGCAGTTTCTTGGACCACAGCGTAAACCCGTGCCGCGCGATGACCGGAATCTTCAAGGTATTCGCCGCGACGCCGAATTGCCAGCTTTCTTTATTGAAATTGGTCAACACGACATCCGAACGGCATGCGCGTATTGTCTCTCGCGCGCGCAGCATCGCCATCGGATCAAAGTCGCCGCCGAATTTGCTGGCGATACACTCGACACCGTTTTGACGCGCGCGCGCCATTAATTGTGAATCCGGCCGCGCCACAATTTCCGTTCGATGCCCTTTCTCGTTGAACCATTTCGCCGCTTCAACAAACCACTTTTCCCCGCCGCCCCAAAGTTCCGGCGCGGCGGAATTGACGAGCAAGATGTTCACGTCGCTTTGCTCTCGCGTTCGTAAAGCTGCGTCAGTGTGCGATACAGATCGCTGTCGTGAAGCAAGTCCTCATGCGTTCCCTTCGCGGCAATCTGCCCCTCATCGAGCACCACCACGCGATCCGCAAAGCGAATGGAACTCAACCTGTGCGCGATGATCACCACCGTGCGCTCGCGGAAGAGTTCTTCCAGCGCGTGTTGAATCAAGCGCTCGGATTCGTTATCCAATGCAGAAGTCGCCTCGTCAAAAATCAGGAGCGGCGCATCCTTCAGCAAAGCGCGCGCGATCGCGATACGCTGTTTCTGTCCGCCGGAAAGCTGCGCGCCGCGCTCGCCGACGATGGTCTCCAGTCCATTCGGAAGTTTGTTGACAAAGTCCGTGCACTGCGCGCGCTGCATCACGTCAGCAAGTCTGTCTTCGGGAACGTCCGTCAAACCGTACGTCAAATTGTAGCGCACGGATTCATTGAACAGGAAAACATCCTGACTGACTAAACTGACATGACGGCGCAGCGATTTGCGCGAAATCGTCTCGATGTCCTGACCGTCCCATAGCACGCGCCCGCGTTCCGCAGAATAGAATCGCGGCAGCAAATTCGCCATCGTCGTCTTGCCGCTGCCGGATCTGCCGACCAGCGCGATACGTTCGCCGCGTTTCACTTCGAGAGACACATCGCGCAACACCCAGTGTTCGGAAGTCGGATAGCGAAACCAGATGTGTTCAAATGTCAAGCTCTTTGACAAGCCGCTGATGTCCGACTCGGGTTTGTCAGCTTCCTCGGCTTCAATCTTTTCTTGCAGCAAGAGATCAATGCGCGCGCCTGCCGCCGACCCGATTTGTAAATAGTTGTGCAAGCCCCCCACCGCACGCGCGGGCGCCAGCATGGAAAACAGCACGACCATAAAGCGAATGAAATCTTCGGCGTCAAGAAGCGACCCTGACAAAACCTGTTGCCCGCCTAACATCAAGACAGAGGCGATGATGATGACGCCGATGGTCTCTGAAAGCGGCGACGCCAGGCGTTCAAGCCGCGCCATCCTGAGCGTATTTTTGAACAGTTTATACGAGCGGCTTTCAAAGCGCTCCGTTTCGTTTTGTTCAGCGGCGGAAGATTTGATCAACCTCGCGCCGCTGATGGATTCCTGCAAGGCGCCGGTAATTTCGGCCAGACCTGCCTGAATACGACCGGATTTTCGTTTCAAGCTGCCACCGGTTTTCTTGAAGAGAATCCCGAACGCCGGAACAATCACCAGCGCGGCAAGCGTGAGTTGCCAGGAGATACTGAAAAGAATAACTAACAGCGTCAACACCGTCAACGGATCGCGGACAACTTGCGTAAACACCCGCTGAAACGTGACCGCGAGCGTGTTCACGTCGTTCATTACGGCGCTCATCAATTCACCGGTCGAGCTGCGGTCAAAGAATTTGTAAGGCTGCCGAATCACATGAGCATAAACCCGGTCGCGCAGGTCCTTAATCATTCTTTGCTCGACATACGACACAAAATGTAACTGCAAATATGCGAACAGATTCTTCAGCAAAAATACGATGACCAGCGCGACACACAACCGCGGCAGCACGTTCAACGGCTCCCCGCCGCCCAGCATGTCCCACGACCACTGTTTCATACTGTCATAGATGCCGCGCAGTCCGCCCGTCAGCACTTCAGTCTGCGGTTCCGATACTTTGTTCGGCAAAAAGATAATGTTCAACACAGGCGCGATCAGCCAAATAGACAGCGTGTTGAACACCACATAGAACAACGTCGCCACCCCCGTCAAAATCAAATGACGCGGATAGCGCTTAAACGGATTTATGAAATGTAGATAAGTTATCACGAAAAATAGGAGATAGGACGAACGGAGATGTTGTTGTTATTGATCCGATTTCTCTAAGCACTTGACCCATTCTCGAACAAAGTGGTGGCTGTCGTCGAATTTGTCAAATCCAGATAGAACAGGTTGATGATGCGCCCATGCGTTGCGAAAAGCGGAGACAATTATGGCGTGGTAGCTAAACTCTGGTTTTGGAATTGGCGACGGCTCGAACTGCGGTTTATCAGTTGGTTTATCGTCTTTCTTGACGTGGCTCCACAAATGCTCTTTCAATGCACCAAATGTGATGAAGTCAAAAATTGACACTTCGTTGTGTCTAATTTTGCGCGCAGACATTCCAACTTGAAATTCTTGCATTCGCTCGCGAGGGGACTCTCTATTACTTCTGGTAGAGTCCTGAATGAACTGATCGAGTACCTTCAGGCGACTTACTCCATACAAGGCCTTTAGTTTATCGCGCATTTCTCTTTCAAGAGTAGCCACTTTGTCGCCAACATCGAGCATTTGAATCGAATACTTTGGCCGGACTTCGCTAACAAGTCTCGTGGCCAATTCAATTGTGTGGTCGTGTCCAAAGCCTCGTAATGAGTGCAATTGGCTTGTCAAATGAGGGACAACGATTTCTGGCCAACTTCTGTAAGTCGAAGCTACAAGCTCTTTGTCGTCAATTTGTGGTAGTACGTCGCGAACGACACTTCTTCCTATTTCTCTCACCTCTGGGCAATAACTCCACAATTGGCGAGGGCTATGATCTTCTACGTAACTACTAACACGATCTAACAAGAGACCGAGAACTGATTTTTCACAAAACTCCCACTCCATTGGGTCGCTGTAGATGCTATTATAGAACTTCAATGCATCTCTGTCGGTGGGTGGTGCATCAAGAATCTCATGTTTGAGGCTCCAGCGAATTGCTATCCGGTCTGTTTCCGTAACCGCTTTTCGCAGCTTCTGGTTTGTTAAATACACTTCGATAGACGTTCCAAAGAACTTTTGGTATTCTTGGAGATCCTCGTGCCTTAAAAGTGTTGAATTCAGCTCCACAACGGAATCTGGCAAATCCGGTAGGTCGCCATACCTACTTTCTTGGAGAATCCCAACAAATGCTTCAATAATACACTTGCACATGAATTCTACGCTCGCGACCATGATTTGAATGCCGGTGTTCTCGCAAACTATTCGTCGCATTGAGCCATCAGTGATTTCTTTGCCGCCCGACCTAAGGAAAGTGTCAATTAGCCGAGCCATTGCGTCTAGGCCGTTAAGGCCGAGAGTAGTGCCACCGCGGTACCACATATGCGAATGCAAAAGGGAATAAAGAAAGTCATCCTCATGATAGCCAAATTTCCAAGTATCAAGATCGAGGCCATTTGGGTTAAATTGCATTACCCATTCAGCCAGATTGTAATCGTTGTTCAATTCCGGCAATTCGATGTGAAGCATAAAAACGAACCAGTTGTTCGCAGAGAAAAGATTTTTGGAGAGAATATGGCACTCAAGCTCTAATGAATCGATACCTAGCGTCTCATTGTTTATCCATTTGGAATCTTGATTTTGTTTGCTTCGAAATGTGCTAACTAGTTTCTTCGTAGCATCCTCTTCAAGCCAAAGATCAATACTACGGTTGCGAACTATCTCAGTCAATCTTGCGATTTCCGGCAGTGCTTTTTGTATCGCTTTCGGGTCGTCTAGATTTCGAAGACGCTCAATGTCACTTTGAAGCTTATCTTCTGAGAAATCTCTCTTGTCAATCTTGAAGGAGTCGATTTTTGCCAGGAGCCATTCTGCTAAATACTCGGTTGCCTTCTTGAAGTCTCCTAATTGAAAACAACAAAGTCTAGCTTTGGACATTTCGATATGGCTTCTTTCCTGAGGGCTCTTAGAATTGTACCAGCTAAGGTACTGCGCTATGGAATTATCTTGCAAAAGGTCAAGTGGTGGAGCATTGCTACTTGTTTTGCGATAGAAGCAGGCATCGCAGGAACCTGCGGCACCTTCAATGTCTAGCCCTGGCAACTGCAGCCTAATATCATCCAAGCGAACTCGGAAGTACTTGCTGTTGCACTTTGGACAGTTTATAAATATAGAGTCTTTGCCCGTAGACAAAATGCCTTCCTCGATACTATGGTTCTCAATTCCCGTTCTTAAGCCTATCAAAAAACTCTTCCATCTTCTCCGCCATTGAATCCCAATTGTGCGTGGTCTCAATTGCCAATTTTCCGCCAGCGACGCAGGTTTCGCGTAATGTCTTGTCGCGAGCCATTTCTAAAACAGCCTTACTCATCGCCTGTGCATCACCCGGCGGAACAAGCAGGCCGCGCTTTCTGTCCTGCACGATTTCAGCGGAGCCTTCAATCGCCGTCGCCACTAACGGCACACCCGCCGACCACGATTCCAAAATGAAGTTCGAGATGCCTTCTCGATATGACGAGGACACCGCCACATCCGCCCGCGCAAGCTCTGGGCCTATCGTCTGCGCAAATCCGCGCAGTCTCACATACTCAGCCAAGTCAAGATGTTCAATCTGCGCTTGCAGAATGTCCACCTGATTACCATGTCCCCAGATCTCGCAAATCAATCGCGGCTCTTGCTGTATTGCCAGCGCCATCGCGTCAATCAAGATATCAAAGCCTTTTTCGCTTTCCACTCGTCCGGCGGCAAGCACCAAAATCTCCCGGCCCTCGTGCGGCGCGCTCTGCGTCCAGCGTTCCTGTTGCTCAACACCGTTATAGATGACTCGAATTCTCTCTGCTCTAACCCATGAGTGCGCCGCCAGCGATTTCTTTACGGCCTCCGCGTTGACGATGATGCCGTCCGGCCATATACCATATCGCAAGCGCTCTTTGATCGTATTGGGTAAGGTACGCGTGATTCCCATGCGCATCACATACTTTGCTTGCGTTCCCATCGCGGCCCATCCGCCTAGCCAGTAATCCCGGCTCCTTGTCGGCAGAAAAATATCAATCTTTTCGCGCTGAAGTATTTTTCGCAGCTTCCAGATGGTGCGGAGGTCAGCTTCGTTGGTAAAGGGCAGTTCAATCCAGCGCACAAGATTGGTCTTCTTCCGTGTGAGCCAAAGCTGTTTTTCGCGCACGGCAACCGACACGTCATGCCCGCGTGAAGCGAGCGTTTCGGCGGCGTTCAGAGTCCATTTTTCGTTGCCGCCCCACATTAATGAGGCGTTGCTGAAGAGTATGCGCAAGGGTTGAGGCGAAAGGGGTCATTGGTAATCACGGAATATCGCCAAAATTACGGCGATAAGCAAAGTTGAGTGAGAAGGTAACAAAGAGAATTCTTGACTCCGTGCTACAAATTGTGCATATTTATGCGCGAAAACTGAGAAGACTCGAATAATTATATATTTATGTTAGAGGCCTCTAACTTCTATTATGAAAGATAAGTGTTTACAATGCCTTAGTTGTGGCTACACCGGAGACCCTGCTTCCGTCTGCGCGCTCGACAGCCTGCCGATCGGAAGTCGTTGTCAATTAGTCGAAATTAAAGAGCCATCTGAGAACATTTTGCGGCTGATGGAGATGGGGCTGATCCCCGGGATCAATGTCGTCATCGAGCGCACGGCCCCCTTGAACAGCCCCTTCAGTATTCGTTTGCCCGGTTGCACTTTGGCCGTCCGCCGTGAAGACGCCCGGAGGCTGATGGTTGCGCCGATTCTTGAAGTAAAATAATGTCGATGTTCGCCCGTTCCTTGCTTGATACGCCGACGCAAACACGTCGGCTTATTGCAATTGCGGGCAACCCCAATTCCGGCAAAACGACGCTCTTCAATCGCCTGACCGGTGCCCGTCAGAAAGTCGGCAACTACCCCGGCGTAACAGTCGAGCGCAAAACCGGACAGTTTACCTTGCCCTCAGGTGAAACCGTTGATCTCGTTGATCTGCCCGGTACCTATAGCTTCGCCGCGCGTTCGCCCGAAGAACAAATTTCGCATGACGTCCTGACCGGAGACAGCGCCGGACTCAAACGGCCCGACTCCGTAATCGTCGTGCTCGATGCCTCGAACGTGCGCCGGAATTTGTATTTCGCCACACAGCTTCGCGATATGGGTGTGAAGTTGATTGTCGCATTGAACATGATGGACATCGCGCGCAAACGCGGTTTTCATATTGATGCGGACAAACTTTCAGCCGCGATCGGCTGTCCCGTGGTGCCCGTCGTGGCCCGTACCGGCGAAGGCATGGACAAACTGCTTACCGCAGTCGAGCAAGGTTCGCGCACCGATGGCCCGGTGGCGCAGATACCCAAATTTATTGATGCGCTCCCTGAGCCGCTCGAAACTACGGTCCAAGAGCTTGCCGAAGGATTAGAACAGAGTGGCCTGTCCCGAAAAGAAACTTCGCGCGCCGAAGCGCTCTGGCTGCTTGTTTCGACTCTGGATGGTGATGAGGCCATCAAAGTCTCGCCGACGCAATCCGCGCTCGCCAAGCGTGTCTTGAACAAGAACAAGTTGACCACCAATGAGATTCGCGCCATCGAGACCAGCGCGCGCTATCACTATCTGCGTGACTTGATGGTCTTATCGGCGGCGGTGGAGCAGGACTTGCCTCACAAAGTAACCGAAGCTCTGGATCGCGTTCTCCTGCATCGTTGGCTCGGCCCGATTATTTTTCTGTCCGTGATGGCCTTCGTATTTCAGTCCATTTTCTCATGGGCGGAGCCTGCGATGGAGGCGACCGAAACCCTGATGACCTGGGTTTCCGGACATATCGGCACAATCTTGCCCGAAGGTCTGTTCCGCGATCTCATCATCGACGGCGCCATCGCCGGTATGGGCAATGTGATCATCTTCCTGCCGCAGATTCTGTTGTTGTTCTTCTTCATCGGCATTCTGGAAGACACAGGCTATATGGCGCGCGCGGCGTTTCTGATGGATAGAGTGATGGCCAAAGTCGGACTCGACGGCCGCGCGTTTGTGCCGCTGCTCTCAAGTTTCGCTTGCGCGATTCCCGGGATCATGGCCACTCGCACGATTGCCGGCAAGAAAGACCGGCTCGTCACGATTCTCGTTGCGCCCCTGATGTCATGCAGCGCGCGCTTGCCGGTTTACACACTGGTCATCGGAACAATTTTCGTCGCCAATCAAAGTGTGCTGGGAGTCTTTACCGTCGGCGGATTGGTACTGATGAGCATGTATCTGCTTTCAGTGTTTGCCGGAATCGGTGTGGCCGCGCTCTTCAAAAAGACCATTCTCAAAAGTCCGCCCCCTCCGCTCTATCTCGAATTGCCGACCTACAAGCTCCCGTCCATGCGCTCGATGATTATGAATCTTGTGGATCGCGGAAAGCTCTTTGTCATGCGCGTCGGCACGGTAATTCTCGCGGCGACGATTATTCTTTGGGCCATGATGAATTTCGAGTGGGCAGCCACCGACATGGCTCCCTTTGCGCAAGCGCGGCAGGAAGTCGTCGGCAATCCTGCTCTGGACGACGACGCGCGCGCGGTTGCGCTGGAACAGATTGACGGACACGAAGCCGCCTTGCGCACAGAGCACTCCCTCGGCGGACAGATGGGCAAGTTTATTGAGCCAGTGATTGCGCCGCTCGGCTTCGATTGGCGCATGGGAATCGGCATCATCGCAAGTTTTGCCGCGCGCGAAGTTTTTGTCAGCTCGCTTGCCGTAACCTATGGCGTCTCAAGCGGTGATGAAGAATCCGTCACACTCAGACAGGCGATGCGCTCCGCGAAAAATGAAATGGGCGCGCCGCTCTATACTCCGCTGGTCGGCTTGTCGTTGATGGTCTTTTTTGTGCTCGCCTGTCAATGTATGTCCACTGTCGCCATTGTCCACCGTGAAACCAATTCATGGAAGTGGCCGATTTTCATGGTTACCTACATGACCATCCTCGCCTGGGCCGGAGCTTTCGCGGTCTATCAAGGCGGCAAACTTTTTGGACTTAGTTAGTCAATCCTTTCGTAGTGGCAACCGATAGCGTGGAGCCAAATATGTCCGACACCTTCAATCTCATACTGGTCATCGCCGCCGTCGCCGTATCAGTTTTGTATCTTGCGTGGCGCAAAATTCATCAGGCTCGCAAATCCGAGCGCGACTGGACCAGCGGCCACGTCGAAGCCTGCGACAGTTGCCCGATTATCGAAATTCAGAAAGCTCGGGATCGAATACAGATGTCTTCCAAGTAATAAAACGGGCGCCGAAAATGGCGCCCGTTTCGTATTTCTCCTTTGTCGAAGGATCACAAGCCCCCTGCCTCTGGCAGGGGGGACACCGCAACCTGCTTTTCCCGAATTAATTCTTCCAATTTATCCACGTTCGCTTGCAAATCAAACTCTTTCTGTGCAAATTCTCGTGCGCATCCGCCAATCTCGCGCCGAAGCTCAGGGCTTTCGAGTAGTTCTCGGACTCGCTGCTCAAGCTCGTCCATGCTCCCGACCGCGAAACCAAATCCGTTGCGGCTGAGCAAACGGTCGGGATCAACACCCAGTGACACCACCGGAACACCCCTCAGCCACGCCTGCACAAAGGTATTGGGAAATCCCTCAAGCGGCAAGCTGGTTTTGACATGGATATGAGCCGCAGAAAAGTGGCGATCAATTTCCGCCAGCGGCACAAAACCCGCGTACTTGAAATTCGGTAACTCTTTAGCCGCTTTGTCAAGTAAACTCCGGTATTCCTGCTCATAGACTTCGCCGGCGATGATGAAGTCTGCGCAAAGATCCTTGCATCGTCGCGCAAGCTCGATAAATTTTTCCGGCTGCTTCCAAACCTTCACCGAACCGACCCACAACACTACTGGACGGCCAGTGTGATTCTGCACCTCGCTGTCCGGCACAGGAGCGAAGCTGTTGCGGATGACGAGGGTCTCAACTCCCGCGCGCGACAGAGCCCGTTGCTGTTCGTAGTGTTGCGCTAACCTCACGTCCGCCGAGCGAACTCCTTTGGCGGCAAAATAGCGCGTATAGACCAACTGCGGAACGAGCACCGACAACTGCCTAAAACTTTTTGAGCGATACAGCTCTGAGAACGAACCGAACACCGTAGCGTCGGAAGACGCTGCTGCTGCCCAAATTTTAACCGTTCCCCGAGGCGCTCGCGACATCGCAAGCCATGTGTAATAACTGAACACTCGATTGTACACGACGTCTGGCCGGATCTCGGCAACTATTTTTTCGAATTGCTTCCGATTTCCGTCCAACCACTTCGGCGACTCCGGCAGGTAGTGCAGTTTCACTCCGTCCAGTTCGTGCGGCGCATCCGTTCTGTCGTTTTCGCTCACATAGTGCGCTTCCCAACCCCGCCGTTGAAACTCGCGCGCAAGCAGCCAGCATTGCAGCTCAGCTCCGCCGGTGTAACGCAAATGATGATAGCGCGTGACGAACAGTATTCGACGCTGGCTCAATCGCGGTCTCCATATGCTTCGACCCATTGCGCGAGCGTGACGAGGCCCTTGATCAAACTCCCGTCAATTGCTCGACCTCGTGACATACCATCGCGCAATCTAAGCAATTCCGTTTTCTCTAACGGTGAAGTAGCGATCAATCTCTCGATACACTGTATCACGAATTCACGGTGAGGGCTCGCCATCCATTCTCGCGGATGCGCATAGTTTAGCCGCGGATGCCTGTACAGAATTGTTCCGAGTCTTGCGCCGATAACAGCATCCAGATTCGCCATCACCCGTCGCCAAGTCCGCACAAGCATCGTCCGGCGCGCATAACGAAACTCCGGCGGATATCCGAAACTCGATTTTAACGGCAGTCGCCATAAATCAGGCAGGTGTTCGCGCACCATTCCGAAGAACGCGCGCTCACCCCGGCGATCCCGCGCATCCAATGCGTAAGCCGTTTCCAGCACCTTTGCATGAACGAACGGCGCGGCATAGCAGTACTTGTGTCGATGCACAAACAGCGCGAAATTCGTTCGGTTCATCTGGTGCGATCCGTAGATAAACGATTCGTAACTCAAGAGCGGCGAGCCGTTCTCGCTGACCAGATTGTCAGAGCTTGTATTATTCGGAAGAAGTCGCTTCAGCACAAGTTTCGGAACGGACTCAATCGTTTCCAGCAGTAAATCGCTTGCTGACTGCGCGCTTTCAATTTCATCGTCAGGCTCAAAGGATCCGAAGACGACGTCACCGATGTAGCCGCTGAGAATCAGTGAATGATCGGGCAAAGCCTCATGATAAGGCCCGACCGGATACTCCGGCACGCACCAGTGCATGCCTTCGCCGACCGGAAAGTTGTCCTTTACTTGTTCACCTAACGGCCGCGAATCCATCGGCATCACTTGATTTGTTACGCCAAAATCTTGCGCAACCTGCCGCCCGATGCGAAAGTCAAGTGATGTCGGATGCCCGAACGTCACCGTGTGAATTGCTTCGCGGGGCAAAACCTGTAAGGCGAGAGCGAGCAAAACTCGTGAATCCATTCCGCCGGACAGCGGTATCACGACACGGTCCATACCTTCGAGTTCCTGCTGAACAGAAACACTCAGCCGCTGATATATCTCGGCGCTGGTCACCGGACGGACTTTTCTTGGCGGCGGCGACACGCGCACCTGCTCAAGGGAAAGTTGACCATTTTGACAACGCAATGTTTCTCCGCTGCGCAAACTGAACACCTTCCGCAACGGAGTCTCTTTGTCCCGCAGATAGCCGAATCGCAAGAGCGAGTCTGCACTTTGCCAATTCACTTCCACCGCGCTTCCCAGCTTTCGCTTAAGAAACAGAAGCGAGTTGGTGAGATACAGCTTGTTTCCGCTTTGAGTGTAATACCAGCGCGACAGCAAAAACGGATCACTGCGGGCAATCAGAACGTCTTTGCCGCGATCAAAAGAGAGCGCAAGCCAGCATCCGTCCGGAAAGTTATCGTGTTTCCTGAGATCGGGCGCGCTCTGCCACCTCCCCGCGCAAAACGAATAGGCATCCGCATCTTCTTCGCAAAGCACTTTAGGAAACCACGGGCCGTCGTCTTCGCGCTCTTCCGTCAACGTAAAGTGACGCCCCGTGACTTTTTTGTCACCGTGTAGCGATGCGGAAGAGTCCGCAGGTTCAAATGTATATAGTATTAACAATGCTGATAGTTGGGACAGTTCTACAAATTTGACGAACCAACAAACTCCAGATAGCAAACCGCGCCGCCACACGCTTCGCAACGCCGTCTTCTCACTCTTGGGGAAAGCGCAGGCTGCGGTATTCTCTTATATCATCATCAAGCTGCTGCTGGATGTTTTGTCCGTCGAACAGTACGGACTTTATTCCCTGCTCTTCATCGGCGTGATGGTGAATTTTTCCATGGTGTTCCAGTTGGGAACTCCAAGTTTGCTGACACGCTTCGTGCCGGAACGGTTTACAGCGAGCGATTGGCGCGGCGTCCACGAAATCTTCGGCAGAATCTTTCGCCTTCAATTTCTGGTTGGTCTCGCGATCGCGTTGCTGGTCTTCTTTCTGGCGCCGCAGCTTAGCGAATGGATAAATTTCCCCGGCGAGTCGAACATCATTCGCGTCTTCAGTCTGGCCGCGATCTTGTATCTTCTTTCGGAAGTTCATCACCTGACTTTCAGCGCGATCTTCCGGCAGCAAACCGTTTTCGGCGTCACAATCGCGTTCAATACGCTGCGCCTGCTGTTTCTTGGCGCCGTCTATCTGTACTATCGCGACTTCATGGCGGTCGTCGTCGCCGAAGGTGTCGCGCTCGGCTTCTGCTTGCTCTTTTATGCGGTGGCCTATCGTCGAATCGTCAGACCGTCGCTCCCTAAACAACCTGTCGCGAAACCCGAAGAATCGGGCGCCGACTGGCCGCGCATGAAAAAGTTCGCGGGCCTGAGTTACATCAACGAAATCGGCGTAGCCATTCTGTCCGTTGCGACCGACTTCTTCTTGGTCAGCGGTATTTTGGGCGGCATCGCCACGGGATTTTACGGCCTGGCCAACCGCATCAATGACCTCGCGCAAAAAGTCTTGCCGATGAAGATGCTCGGCCCCGTGATTCAGCCGCTCTTCTTCAGCGAGTACGGCGCCAACAAAGAGAAAGCCGAATTCGGGTTTCGTATGTTGGTCAAAGCGACGCTCTTTCCGACTGTCGCGGTCGCCGTCTGGATGACCGTGATGTCCAAGGAAGTGATCGTCTACGTCTTTGACCCGCGCTACGCCGATGCGTGGATGCTGGTCGCGGTGATGGCGCTCTTTCTTCCTTCAGCGTCAATGCGGATGCCGCTCGGCCTGATGATGCAGAACCACGAGCGCGTGGATATTCTGATCTTCGCGAAAATCTCAGGCGTTCTCAAAATTATTGCCGGCATTATTCTGCTGCCGAAATACGGCTACAATGCTATGCCGTGGATAACGGGTTTTGCGGTCTTGGCGCAAAACAATATCGTCTATTACTTCGTCAAGAAAATCGCCAAAGCCCGCATGGACATTTTGGGCAACATCCGCATCTGGCTAAACGCCGTCGCAGCAGGCATCGTTATCTATTTCCTGAAACCCTACTTGGACAGTTTAATCGGTGTCATCGCCAGCGTTTTCATCTTCACCGTGCTGTTTCTGATTTTCTCAATGATCAACCGCGGCTTCTCAAAAGCAGAGCGCGACTTCATTAACAGCAAACTCCCCAAGCCCTACTGGAAGTTTTAGTACTCTGCGACTCGCGTCGTCATTCTGAACGGAACGCAGTGAAGTGAAGAACCCCTCTGGCAAACACCAGAGAGATCCTTCACTACGTTCAGGATGACGACGTGTTTGGCTTTTGTGCCGTTGCCATCAACCGATGTTTCAAGCCGCAGAACAACGGCGTCTCTCCAAGAAGTTCCATACACAACAAGAGAAACAAAACCCATCTGGGCCGATACATAGTCGGCACACCCCACCGATAGATTTTTATGTTTTCAAAACCTGCCTCGCGCAGGTATTTTTTTAGCCGTCTGGCGGTGTTGATCTTGTACGGCGCGCGAAAGGTTCCTTCGCTTTGAATTTTCGCCGCGCCCTTAAGCCGCTCGCGCCACTTGATTGAGAGAAACTTATTCGGAAACATGAACGGATTAAATACAGAATTCGTATTGATAATAATCCGTCCGCCCGGTTTCAACACGCGAAACGCTTCGTTACAGCATTTCGCCGGATCGTCAATATGTTCATAGACCGAATCGCTGTAGTATCCCGCGAAACTTTCGTCACGAAACGGCAAGTCTTCCAAGACGCCGATGGTTTTGTATTTCAGTCCTTCATTTTTCGCGATGTCATCCGGCAGCGGATCAATCCCGACCAGATAGTGCATTTTCTTTTCGCGCTTGGTCAGGTCACTGCTCTCGCCGCAACCGGCTTCCAGCACCGGCTCGCGCTCCAATCCGTCCGCCCACGCCTGCATGAACGTATGATTGTAGTACCCGTTTCGTGCCGCCAATTTTTTCCAGTAGCCCTTGAACGGCCACGGCACGAGAGCAAGCTGCTCCTCGTACGTCATCCGGAACGCACCTTTCGGCAGCGGGTTTTGTAAAGTTTCGGTCATGTAAATTAGGATAAAAGCACTAAGTTTTCCCACTCGGTCTTCCGTGGCCGGCGCAGGGAGTCAAAGCCCCGCGCAGTTCCTCCTGTCAAGCGCAATAATAACAAATATTAGCCATACCCGCAACTGTTCGCGCCTACACGAGTCAATAGTCCATTTCCTTGTGCAACAAGAGTACCATTGCCAAAGCCCGACAGGAAACCTATATTAAAGGATAGCTACTGAAACATAGGCCCCGCATCATGCACAACATCATCCTAATTCTCCTCCTCCTCGCAACTGCGTCTTTCGCCCGCGTCACCCCGCTCGTCGAGCACGAAAAGCCGCACTCGCTCTGGCAGCATCGTCCGCTCGAACATCGCGGTTTCGTGACTCACTTCGACGAACACCTGAATCAGCGCATCAACACCGATCAATCAGGCGAAATTCAAAATGAAGAGCAAGCCTGCATAAATCCGCTCGATCCCGACAACATGGTGGCCGTCTGGCGCGATTTCAGATTCGGCTATCGCAGAATCGGCGTCGGTTACACGCTTGACGGCGGTGAAACCTGGACTGACGCGCTCTTTCCGCAAATGTATTATCCCTGGCAAAGCGATCCCGTGCTGGTCGTGGATCACAACGGCGTGTTTACGGCCAATGTGATCTCGTTTGAACCGAGTGGCGTGGATGACAACGGTCTACTCTCCATCTCGTCCTACGACGGCGGTGTGACATGGCGGGATTCCGTCTGGGCGGTGCGCACCACCAATCAATCTTCCTTTGAAGACAAACAGATGATGGCGATTGACAACTCGCCCGATTCACCTCATCAAGGCACGTTCTATATCGCGTGGACACGCTTCTTTCAGGCTGGCGGCTCGTTCGACTCCACACAGATCGAACTCGTTTACAAACGGCCGGATTCCGCCTACTCCGCGCCAATTCAGATCTCTACTGATCGCTCGGTGCAATGGGCCAACGTCGCCACCGGACCCAACGGTGAAGTCTATGTCACATGGGTGAGTTATCGCAATGACGGCGTGATGTTTTCACGCTCGCTGGACGGCGGGCTTACGTGGGCGGAGGAAGATTTCCTGTTTGAAACGGCTTTCGCCAATGCGGATATTAGTCCGACGCTGCTTGTTTTCTCCTATATGGTGATGGCGGTGGATAATTCGGACGGTCCGCTGCGCGGCAGAATTCACGCGCTTTACACCGATGCGAGCAGCAATCTTGATCACACGGAAGTGTACTACATCAATAGTGACAACCAAGGCGACAGTTGGAGTCCGCGCGTCCTGATTGACGACGAAACCGAATCCTATCCGGTGGATCAATTTCATCCGTGGATATCCGTGGACGAAGTGGGCCGCGTCTGGTGCGCGTGGTATGACCGCCGCAACGATCCGAACAATCTTTTGATGGATGTTTATTTCACGGTGAGCGATGACGGCGGCGCGACGTGGCTTCCCAACGAGCGCATCACCGAAGTGTCCTGTAATCCCGGCACGGGGACATTAGACGCAGGCTTAATCGGCGAATACATCGGCTGGCACGCGCAGCACGACAAAGCCGTCTGTGTCTGGACCGACACAAGATTAGGCGACCAAGACGCCTTCGCCGCAGTCATAGATTCCGTCTTCGTTCCCGATGCAGTTGATGAAAGATTCATCACTCATCATTCATCATTCATCATTTCCGCCGCTTTCCCCAATCCCTTCAACGGGACAACGACGCTTTCTTACACACTAACCAAAATATCTCCGGTCGAGCTAACGGTCTTCAACACGCTGGGCCAAAGCGTCCTGACAAAATCTCTCGGCCAACAAACATCCGGCGAGCACACGCTCTCCCTTGAGCTAACCCAACCCAGCGGCGTCTATTTCGCCAAACTCTCAGCAGGAAACGAGAGTGCGATTGCGAAACTGATGTTGATGAGGTAAGACTAGAAATCGCGGCGGCAGTTGTCTTCACCTGCCCCACGCACCGAGCATCAATGCGCATTGTCTTCCCGCAGGGATCTACACAAAGCAGGTTACCAAACCAAGTATCAAGTGGTGATTATTAATGCGAAAAATCATCGTACTCGCCCTACTTTCGACCTTCCTCCTCTCTTGCAAAGAGCAACCGAAGCCATCCGAACAATCCCCAAATGCGAAGTATATGGAGATGTTTAACAGAAGGGCACAACAAAGGTATCATCCGCTTCAGACCCCTTCACCCTTTGTCCACTCAATCAACAATTTCGGTGTAGACTTTTACAAGACACTGGCACAAACAGACTCCGGAAACCTTGTAATTTCGCCGCTTTCCATCTATTCGATGCTGGCAGTGCTTACGGTTGGCGCAGCGGAAGAGACACGCGCGGAGTTTGTCAAGGCTCTGCAATGCGAGATAAACCCCGACCTCTTGTTGGATTCGCTTAGCCGGATTCTCGAGATTCACAAGAATGACACTGTTGGCGAGTATCTGTCAAACTTCGTCTCTGCCACAGCGGTCTGGCCTAATGTTTCCGCCAAGACTACTCCGAGCTTTAAGAAAACAGCTCAGAGAAACAGCATTGAACTGATCAAAACGGATTTCAGTCGGGCAGACAAAGCCGAACGCGCGATAGACAAGTGGGCGAGCGACAAGACAGATGGCAAGATAGAGGACATCATTGACGCCTCTGAATTTGTGTATCCTGTGGGGTTTGTCGTGACCAACGCGGTAACCGCAAGCGCGGAGTGGAGCCGTACGTTCAACACAAAGGAAACAGTACCGCGAACATTCTACTTGAATGACGGCACAAGAATAGACGTGCCGACAATGACTGGGAGAACCTACCAAAAAGAATGGACCTACGGTAGATTCGCGCAATTTGCCGCGCTTTCCATGAAGACTTCGGACACACGCCTGACCATGCAGATCTATCTTCCGGACAGTGGATTCTCGTTGAAGCAATTAGAAAAATTACTAGCCGCCGATAGTCTTGCAGTGTGGCAGGACAGCATTCGCTCGGCAGAAGGCCTTCTCATCACGTATCTTCCGAAATTCAGCTTCCGCGACAGACAAGACCTAATTCCCGCTGTGAAATCACTTGGTGTCAACGCGGCATTTGGTCTCGGCGGAACAAATGGTCTTGGCGGGGCAAATTTCTCAAACATTCTTGTTGAGTGGCAAGGATTCTTTGTGGGGTTGCTCAGACACGCAGCCGTTGTAACCGTTGACGAGAAAGGATTCGATGCCCAAGCAGTATCCGGTGGAATGGTTATCAGTAGTGCAAAGCCTAACCCTCCCATCACCTTTGACGCCAACCGACCTTTCTTTTTTACAATTGTTCATAACGAAACCGGCTTAATCCTCTTCTGCGGACGTGTCATGCGGCCTGTTCTTGAAGATTCATGAAGTTCTTTCTTGTTCTCCTCCTCCCCCTCCTCTTCCTCTCCTGCGCCGAGCTGCACCACACTCCGCCGGCGCTTGACCCCGCGCTCGGCCCGGAACTGAAGAGCTATATCGAAACGCACAGGCAAACCCCCGCCGATTACGTAGTCAGCAAGTTTGAAGACCGCGATGTGGTGATTCTGGGAGAGTTTCATCGGATTAAAGAAAACGTCGAACTGATTCAGGAGTTGATTCCGCGCTGCTATGGCCGCGGAATTCATGTGCTCGCCACCGAGTTCGCCCGCCGTGAAGATCAACACATGATTGACAGCTTGTTAAGCGGCTCCTCTTATCATGAGTCGCTGGCACAGCAAATCACATTCAATCAATTTGCCTTCTGGGGATTTCAAGAGTACGTGGACATTTTCAAAGCCGCGTGGCAGCTCAATTCGCAATTGCCCGACAGTCTTCCGAAGTTCCGCATTCTCGGCATGAATGATTCTCCTGATTGGTCGCATGTCGAGTCAAACGACGACCGCGACAATTCCGATATTATGAAAAAAGTCTGGCAAGGCGGCGGCGAGGACAAGTGGGCGAAAGTAGTCACCGATGCCGTCGCCCAAGGCGAAAAAGTCTTGGTCTATTGCGGCATTCATCACGGGTTCACATCATACAAACAGCCAATAGTCAACAACGGAAAATTTGTGCGCTTTGAAGACACACGCATGGGCAACTACGTGAAGTCCGCGCTCGGCGACCGCGTGATGACGGTGTATCTGCACGCCATCTGGCCACCCAAAACCGGCTACGGCGGAATTTACGTCTATGCGGCAGACGGACAAATTGACGCGCTCTTCGCAGACCTCGACTCAACACATTATCCCGTCGGCTTCGATTTGCAAAACTCGCCTTTCGGAAAACTCAGCGGCAAGACTTCCGTCTATAGTCAAGGCTACGAGAATTTCACACTCAGCGATTTCGCCGACGGCTGGATCTTCCAAGGCCCCATCTCAAAATATTCCGGCGTCACACCAATTGAGAATTTCATCAACAGCACGAACTACGAAACCGCCAAACGCCAATCGCCCAACCCCAGCCTCCGCAAAATGACCATCACCGAACTGAACAAAGTCATAGCCCAAGACGCAAAAATGGCATGGTGGCTGGGACGCTATCAATAACATATATATGTAGAGACGGGTGGCAATCCGCCCGTCAAAATGATTTATCAAAAGCCGAGGCAGACCGCCTCGGCTTTTTGCGTTGTTGTGTGATAACACGACAAAAGCTCACTTGCGAAACGTGCTGCGCACGCGACACCCTTTAAGATATATTTTATCAATCACTTGGCAAGCTATCGATATTCATAATCTATCTCGGATGTATGAGAATTCATGTCACGCCTCTTGACAAAGCCCCCTTTTTTTTTGATTTTGTATTAGCACCCAAGCCGCCGGGACAGTGCGGCGCCCAAAGTACTTTTTCTTTCGGGAGGTTGCTATGAAAAGCCTTCTATTGTCAGGACTGCTTTTGGTCGGACTCTGTTCGATTTGTCTTGGTCAAACGGATGATCCGGGATGTAACTTGTATGCGTCGCAGAAGGATTCTGATTGTGATGGAGAGTCCACATGCGCAACTGCGACAAACTGCCCAACTGTTTCATTTAAAGTTGTTTGTAACGACACATACTGGATCAAGGCGTGGACGGATTGCGGCTTGACGCATTGCGCTCATTGTGCATCATGCGTAAGCATTTACACCGATCCACCGGGAGCAACGCCTGTATACTTTCTTAGCACTGAGGAGGAATGCGATGAAACCGAGTGCTGTCAAGTCGTTACTACTACGTTGACTGCCGGAAACTACCTGCTGAAAATTTGTCTCGTACCATGCAATGAGGTGGACGCCGAAACTTGCTGCGGTGGCGCTCCGTGCGTTGCGTGGGGAGAGATTTCAAAGTATTCACTTAGTTGCGAATAAGCTCATTTGCGATTTCGTTATTCCTGCTTGTACTGTTAAGCAGAGAAGCTGACAGCCGAATAGTCACTGTGCCTGACGATGTTCCGACTGTCCAGGCCGGACTCGATGACTTAACAAACGACGATACTCTGTTTGTCCGAGCTGGCGTGTATCATGAAGCATTGGTCGCTCCAGCTCTGCATTTTTTCATGCTCGGCGAACTTGCGACAGACTCCTCGGAGATCGACCGGCCACTGATTGATGCGTCGGAATTGCACCTCAATGACACGATTCCGCTTCTAATGCTTCCCGATTCTTCAGTAGCAACGATCAAGCGGTTTTGGTTTGAGAATCGCAATAGAGCCGGCATTGTCTGCAGAAGCAACGGTATCTTCATTGATTCTTGCGTCATAGACTCCGCCTTTAAAGGATTTGAGTATTCGCGTGACAGTGCGAACGTAACCGTGCATATCACTAATTCTCTGTTTAGAGGCAACATAGAGCGGTGTGTTCAAGTCCGACGGGGAAACAGCTTGCGTGCGGTGAATTGCGAGTTTAGTGGAGGCGCTCTCCATCGGCGCACTCTTGTGACGGCAAGCAATTCGTTCATAGATTCGTGTATTTTTTTTTCCGACTTTCCGAAGTCTCTCTTGTACTGCTGGTCAGGTCCGCACATTGTGTCGAATTGTCGCTTTGGACCCGCCATTGCAAACTACGGAGAGGCGCTTGTTGATATGGGGCAAGGTACAATCCAATTCTATAACAACGTTTTCGAAGATTGCGTCTTCGACTCACATGTGCTGCGCGTGCGGTCCACGCTTGGTGACAGTGTTTTGGTAGTCGACAACATTTTTCGCGAATGTACAGGATCTAACACTGCGTTCCTCGCACAGGGCGTTCTTGGAAATGGAGTTGAAGATACAGATGCACAGATAGGCCCGACATTTTCAGATAACTTGTTTGTAGAGTGTTCTGGTAACAGTTTTGTTGACGATATCTATCTTGTGCCTTTCAGTCCTTCGCTTATTGCTGGCAACCACTTTGTCCGGGATCGCTGGAACGGCTTGCCGTCAATTGCAATGAGCCCCAGCCCTTGGCAGCCCACTCCAGCGGTTCTGCGGAGCAATGTGTTTGATGAGTGCGGCTACGCAGTGCTCGGACACGGTGCCGCTGACGGACGATTAAACTATTGGGGGCATAGTTCAGGTCCTTACCATGAAACATTGAATCCGACTGGTCTTGGTGACACACTAATAGGCGATATGCAATTCATTCCCTGGCTGGGCGACACCACGAGCGATATTGCTTCTCATTCAGAGATTGACAAAGACTTCTCCATTTCGGTTCACCCCAACCCTTTCAACTCTTCAGCCACCATCGAATACGCTCTGACTCGCGAGCAAGATGTGAAACTGGAGATCTTTGATGTGTTGGGTCGCAATGTCGAAACAATTCTTAATGACCGCCAGAGCGCGGGTGTCCACAGTATTCTTTGGAACGCCGAGAGCCAGCCTTCTGGAGTTTATTTCGCAACACTGTCTTCACCGCAGTCAAACTTTCGGGCCGTTAAACTTCTTCTCCTGAAATAGCGTCAGAATTATCACGATCAAAAAAGCCGAGGCAACCACCTCGGCTTCTTGCGTTGAAGTTTTCAGTGTTACTTCAGCAGCACCATTTTCTTCGACAACGAGAAACCGCTGTACTCAAGCCGATAGAAATAAAGTCCGCTTGGTAGTTCCGCTCCGTCAAATGAAATCGCATGCACTCCATCCGCAAGAGCTCCATTGACCAATACAGTCACCTCGCGCCCATTCAAATCAAACACACGCAGCAAAACTTCACCCGGCTCATTGATTGAAAATTCAATCGTCGTCTCCGGGTTGAACGGATTGGGGAAATTCTGCGCCAACGCAAAACCTCCGATAACTTCCGGATTAGCTTGCGGGGTTGCCGATGCCATCGCCAGTCTCGTCAAGTCGCCGTTCATCTCTTCTGCATACAGCGTGTACGAATACGTTTGGCCATTCATCACATTGCGATCACGATAAGAGTAGCTCTCGCCCGTCGCGCTATTGGACGCTGGCAACACAGTCAGTAGTGCTTCACCACGATACAACTTGAAGCTTGACAAATCCTGCTCCGAACTTGTCTGCCAATTCAGGATAACTTCGCCATCACTCGGAATCGCTGTGAAGCTCGCCAGTTCCACACCAAGAAATCCTTCCAGCGCCAAACAAACAGAACCCTCAGTCAGTCCGACAATCGTATTGTGCCAATAAGGATCTTCCTGACCGGGCACACCGGGATTACCGTCATGCAGTTCCCACACACCCGGATCAAAGTGCCACGTCGCCGGATTGCCGCCGCCCGTGCACAAATCATCGCAACCGCCGGTAATTGAAAGCAGCGGCGGCTCAGCAGGATTCGGATTGTCCGCACTCACGATGATATTCAACGGCTCGTTCGGCAGCACATACCCGCAGGCGATACTGATCTGTCCCGCCGAAGCGCCAAGCTCGACATAGTTGTTGAATGCATTGCAATCCACAATTTGCAGTTTGTGCGGCCCACCCGCGCCGTCGTCTCCCGCCCATTCAATCGTGACATGATAGATACCGGCAGATAGAGTCAGGCAACCGCAACTCCCCTGCGGATAACAAACATTATTTAGGTCAACATTGTCATTCGCAACACAAAGACTCGATCCGCAAAACGTCGTGCCGACTTTTATGATGTTGGACGCCTGTCCTTCGCAAACACGAAACTTCCAATTACTCGTGTAAGGCAGTGTCACCGCGTAATGATGATCCGCGCCGTCTCCGTCACAGCAATCATCGCGCTGAAAGGTCGTGCCATTTACACTCGCCGGAGCGACCACCGCTTGCGGCTCACAATTGCCACCTGTGTAGTTACACGCTCCTACGCTCGATAACAGGAATTCAGATACGACAACTCCGCTCACTCCGCCGAAATGAATAAAATATTGCACCCCAAATTCGGAACACCATGTTGCCGTCACACCGTTTGAGTTGCTTGAACACCAAGTGTCGTCCGTTCCTCCCACGCAGACCAAGGACCCGCAGGTCCCCCGAAAAATTTGCACTGCGTCATCCGAGTTGTTGGAATTGAAGCAGGTCGAAAATCTCAGCAGCGTGCCGTCGCCGATCACCGAATACCAAATCCCGTTTTGCGGCACAGCATTACCACACGGAGTCAGCACATCCGTCGCCGCTCCCGTTGTGTTCGCAGTCGAATTAGTCGGAATCGTCAACACCAGCGCATCGCTGCAATCATCCTGCGGATGAAACGCCCAAACCTTTGTGAATCCAAGCAAACAAAGCGAAATTACGAAGTAGCGCATGTCCGGTCTCCCCTGAATTGAATGGTTTTCCCACAATATATAGCAAATGCAATGAGTAACAATAGCCCGGCAGGGTCAATATAAATGAGTTTGTAACCGTATAAAAACAAACAAGTAATCAACTTTATCCAGTTCTCGCGCGCAAGCACCCCAATGCCCAGCGCCTGTATCATTGCAACCATTCGCCCGCCTCCGGGTTCTTTTAAGGGAAGCCCCACCATGGAGACCGAATGAATTCGGCCAGCTTTACTGAGATTTACGATCAGCCTTATAACGATGTCGGGCGCTACCTCCTGCACCGATCCGCAGACGCATACACAGCAACTTTCGACGGTCGTGGCTTAGAACAAACTCGACGCAAACGGCGCGCAGCAAAGCCGCAGCATGTCCTTAGTGAAGTAGCACTCTGATCTCGCCCAAATCCGTCTACGTATAAGGGGGAATTAAAGGGGGCTTCCGAAGAAACTAAAAGAAGATGCACAACCTCGACTCTTTCATGTCCATTCACTCAATCATCATACTTCTATAATTCTGCCCTCCTGAAGCCGCCGCGGCTGAAGAATCCCTCTGAAAAACACATTGGTCAATAAAAACTAGGTCGTGCTTCCAAGCACAACATCCGCTTCCCACAAAAATACTCCACTGCGTAAATCTCTTCCCACTCACCGCCCCGTAAAGAAAACAATCTCAGCCGCTTACAAGATCTAAAGTTGGCATTGTTTCCGCCACTTTCCCCCACCCCTACCTATCCGACTTGACAAAGTCATTTTTATTTTTTGCTTTACTATCAGCAACCCAAGCCGCCGGGATTGCGCGGCACGTCTAACCACCTCGGAGGTTGCTATGAAGAGCCTTGTAGTGTCAGGTCTGATTTTTTTGGTTGGGCTCTGTTCGATTTGTCTTGGACAGACGGATGATCCGGGATGTTACTTCAGCAAGTCTGTGAAGGATTTTGGTTGCGGAACAAGCGGAACAAATTACGCCAATCCCACAGGCTGCACATCTGTCGCCTTCCACGTTCAATGCGCCGGACTGATTCGCTTTGCGGCAGGGACAACATGCACAAGCTCAGACTGCGACGATTGCGCGGTTTGCGTTAGGATTGTTGAACAAGGAGGGAATGGCCAGGAGTATCATGCCTTCTCCACTTATGGAAGCTGTGGTGAAGGAGCTTGCTGTGTGACAAGCTCGGTAAACTTACCTGACGGTGACTTTATCATGTACGTTTGCTTGATTCCTTGCCCGAGCGGAGGCTCCTGCTGCACGGGTGGACAAAGTTGCAATGCATGGGGAATTGCTTCAAGCGATCCAGTTAGTTGCCCGTGATGTTGCTCCGGCTTGCATTCGCTTTCTGCTTGATATCTTGCCAGAGCGCTGAGGCTCGAGTGGTCCGCGTACCGCTGGAGGCGCCAACGATTCAAGCGGGGCTGGATAGCCTCAATGACGGGGATACTGTTTGGGTGGCGCGCGGCCCGACGTATCAGGAGTTCCTAACTGCTCTGCCTATCCGGTTCACCATGCTTGGTCAATTCAATGATGATTCAAGTGCCCTTGGACTCATCGAGCTGAATGCGACAAACTTACCTATAGACGATACCACCGCCGTCCTGACCCTGCCTCCGCTTGCAAGTGCCACGATAGAAAATTTTAGCTTTCGAAACGAAGATCGCTACGGAGTACGGAGCCGGGCGGATAGTATCACACTCCGCAACTGCCGCTTTGAGTCCATGAGCTACGGAGTACGCGATGTGTTAGATAGCATTGCTTCGGTGTTCACGCTTGATCATTGCAGTTTCCGGAGCATCGCATGGTATGCAGTCCTGACTCGCCCAGGAAACTTCTTGAGTGCGACCAATTGTGACTTTCATGGTGCGGGACTAGACCCGGGGATTCCTTTGGTCGCCTCAAATAAAATGATCATTGACTCTTGCAGTTTTGAAAGTAATATTGGTCGAACCTTGCTCAGCGCGTCTCGCGGCCCTCACAGTATTACTAATTGCGTTTTCGGCTCCGTTGATATGGATAGTCCTGCGCCATTAGTTAGACTTAGACACGGCATTATTCGATTCGCGAACAATACATTCAGAAATTGTACATACTATACTCATGTTTTGGATATAAACTCGAACATGGGCGATTCACTTGAGATTGTCGGAAACACTTTTGATCGCTGTCGCGCTACATCTGAGGGCATCATGGCGTTTGGGGTTCTGACTGTCGAGACGGCCACGGAAGGCTTGGAGCGCGGCGCGCTTATCGCTGACAACACGTTCATAGAGTGCTCTGGCAACCGGGCCGTGGATGATATTGTTCCTTCCGTGTATTTCCCTGCTCTTATCACCGGCAATAGTTTTATTCGAGACAGCAACAACGGACTTGCCACTATTTATGCCGGAAATCCAGTCTGGCAGCAGACACCGCTGACACTGAGAAACAACGTATGGGACAACTGCGGCTACGCGTTTTATCTCGGCGCGACCGCAGATGCGCGTTGGAACGACTGGGGAGAGCCGACCGGGCCTTTTCATGCTTCTTATAATCCCGGCGGCCAAGGAGACACAATTGACGGCCCGGTTCCATTTATCCCATGGCTCGGTGACACCACGAGCGTAGTTCCTTCGCATCCGGAAGTTGTGAGTGATCTTTCAGTTTCGGTTCACCCCAATCCCTTCAACTCCACGGTCACCATCGAATACGCTCTGACTCGCGAGCAAGATGTGAAACTGGAAATCTTCGATGTGCTTGGCCGCAACGTGGAAACGATCTTCGACCACCGCCAGACCGCGGGGGTGCACGGTGTCCTCTGGCAAGCGAATGAGTTTACCTCCGGCGTTTATTTCGCAAGACTGTCATCTCCGCTTTCAAACCCTCAAACTGTCAAACTGCTCCTCTTGAAATAGCCCCCTCGCCTCCCCAACCCCCAGCTTTTCCCCTAACTCTACCTTGAACAAACGTTTACTAACTCCAATAAAATAGAACTAACACTTGACAAACGCAATTTCATGTCGTATATTAAGCACAGCTAATCAACCAAACCACCCACAGAGGAACCCGGCGGAGTGATCAACCGTGTCCGGCCTGACGTTTCCCCCTCGCTTTAGCGGGGGGGTTAGGGGAGGTAAAGAAGGTCAGCAAGAACCTTGTTGTGCTGGTAACGTCAAGTAACTCAGAACGGGCGAAAACGATCCACTACTTCAGCAAACACCGCATCGAAACCAACTCGCCGAGCGGGGATTTAGCAAAGCGGTTCCCCGCCGGAATCCGATTCTTATTCCCCTTCTCCGTTCACGGGGAAAGGGGCTAGGGGATGGGGCCTTCCTCCCCCCAAAAAAAACGCGGCGACTCCGAAGAGCCGCCGCATCAATCCCAAAGCAACTGCGCCAGCGCACTGGGTCCAGCGCCTGCGCTGGTTAGTTCAAATCAAACAACAAAAACTCTCCTCCGCCTTCCCCACCACTAATGGCGAGCATCGTCTCGTCCGACACCGCCGCGCCGTCTCCCGTCACAAGCTCATGTCCGTTGACCGTAACTTTTCCCTTTGTCACTTGAATCCACGCATGGCGTTGATTCGCAATCGGAAA
This sequence comes from uncultured Alphaproteobacteria bacterium, assembly GCA_964530625.1. Classification (GTDB taxonomy): domain Bacteria; phylum Electryoneota; class RPQS01; order RPQS01; family RPQS01; genus JABWCQ01. The sequence goes on from CAZHAK010000008.1 coordinate 51,312, forward strand.
GTCGAGCGATTTCCCTTGGTCCAGCTTGCCTAAAAACAAGCTCGCATCCGAATAAATCTGCATCGAGCCATCGCGGCCATCCGGCGAAACAATCAAGTTGAGCTTGTTGGCTGAGTCACCATTCAGCGCGGCCCGCTGATCGTAGCCGGGCGTGTGCCCTTTCTTGTCCGGGAAAATCCAGATCTGATAAAGATGAGTTTTCGCATCTGAATCATTCTTTTCCGAATGCAAAATCCCGGTCCCCGCGTGAATCATCTGAAATTCTCCGGCCCGGATCACACCCTCATTGTCCATGCTGTCTTTGTGCGTCAGCTCGCCCTCCATGACATAGGTGATAATCTCCATATTGTCATGGGGATGCATCTCAAAACCCTTTCTGGGAGCGACCTTATCATCGTTAATGACTCTCAAATTCCGGAAGCGAATGTGCTCAGGGTCGCGATAGTCTGCAAAGCTGAAAGTGAAGTAAGTCTCGAGCCAGCCGTGATTTGCGTAACCACGGTCAGCAGCTTTTCGAATCCGAATCATAAGTTCTCTCCGATTCTTTGGGTTAGTTCAATATAGATTAGTTTCATATTAAACTAACTCAATAATGCTGAAAAAGTTCCCAAAAAAACCGTCCCAGTGGGCCGGCTTGCTTTCGGAATCAGTGATAACTTTCAGGAAGTTAGTGAATCGATTTCTGATCCAAGGCGCGCTTTAGGGCCGTCGAAAGGTCAGCCACCGAAACAGGTTTGAACAGCAATTCAGTGATCGCAAGCGCTTTTAGCTCGCCGCCATTGACCGCCATGCTGTAACCGGTCAGCAGCAAAATCGGAACTTCTGTCGAGATTTGCCGGAGTTCCTTTATAAGCAGATGGCCGGGCATCTGGGGCATGGTCTGATCCGTTACCACCGCGTCAAACTCGTTCGGAGACTGTCGAAACATATCAAGGGCAGCTAACGGATTCGTCATCATCGTGACAGTGTAACCCAACTTCTCGAGCTGCCGTTTTGTCACTTGTGCCACCATCAACTCGTCGTCAACAACAAGAATTCTTCCGTGACCGGCTTCCCATGGAGAAGCGATCGATTCAGTTGTCGGCAGTTGTGCTATCGCGGGCAGATAGACATGAAAGCTCGATCCCTCGCCGGGTTTGCTCTCAACAATAATGTCGCCACCCAAACCTTGCACGATACCGTGTGTAACGGCCAATCCCATCCCCGTTCCCTTGCCGACTTCTTTTGTCGTGAAGAACGGCTCAAAGATGCGATGCAATAAATGGTCTTCGATACCAGAGCCGTTGTCCCGAACGGTTATACACACATGCTGGCCCTCTTTCACTCCGGCAACGCCGGCGGCCATTTCGGAATTTACATAGACACTGCGCACTTCGATTTCCACGAGTCCCGTGGCGTTTTCCAAGGACTGATAGGCGTTTGTGCACAGATTCAGAATCACTTGATGAATCTGCGTCGGGTCCGCCATGACAGCGAACGGAGACTCATCATGTCTAACTCGTAAACTGACGGTCGTCGGAAGGGTTGCGCGCACGAGATCAAGCGCTTCTTTGACCATGGGGCTGATTTTGACCGGTTTCAGCACGCTCTCGACTTGACGGCTGAACGTCAAAATTTGTCGCACCAGATCACGCGCGCGTCTCGCCGCAGCGATAATGTTTGCGCTGGCGTCCCGCACTCCGTTGCGGTCATCGGTTTCATCAGCGATCAGTTCGGCATAGCCAAGAATCGGCGTGAGCATATTGTTAAAGTCGTGTGCAATGCCGCCCGCCAGGGTGCCGATGGTGTCCATTTTTTGAGTTTGCCGAAGCTGCATTTCCAGCTGAGCCTTGTCTTCTTCGGCGCGTTTGCGATCCGTCAAGTCCTGAACGGAAATAATAACCTTTGACCAATCTTCTTTGTGTCCGGGCGCCAGCGAGAGATGAATCACGACGTGAATGACCTTCTCATCAAAAGTTTGCAGCGTGACTTCCTCTTCCCACGCGATGTCGCCACTGGCGAGGGCCGAAATCTCAGCGGTCAGCAGTTCGGGAACTTTGATTCTTAGTGAAGTGTTGTAGTGACCTTTGAAGTGCTGTTTGCTCGTCGCGTGAAACAATTTCGTAGTCGCCAGGTTGACATCGATGATTCGAATCAATGACGCGCAGTGGGCAAGCGCCTCGGGAAACTCCAGGAAGTATTTCGGGAGATCCGTTATGCCTTGCTCGCGAAGTTTGTCGACGTAGCGTTTGACTTCAGAGAAATCTTCTTCACGAAGTGAGATGGGTGAGTTGTCGAAGAGGGTTTGATAGCGTGCTTCTTCAGCGAGCTTTCGTTCGGTGATGTCACGAATGAAGACACTGTAGACAGGGGTCGCGCCTCCGCTCAAGACTGAAACCGCAAGCTCCATCGGAAACTCGTGGCCCGCTCGATGTTTTCCTGTCAATTCAAGTGTATGGACATACCGGCCAACGGACGAGGATGTGCTTTCCAAGAAATGACTGAGCAAGTCATGGCCGCCCGGGGCGATCAGGGCGGACATGCTCAAATTTTCGAGAGCGAACTCGGCGTCGAATCCGAACGTACTCTCGGCTCGCGGGTTCCAATCGAGAATGCGCCAGTTCCGGTCGAACGCGATGACAGCGTCCAGCGCGGTGTCGATGATCAGTCGGGTTTGAAGCTGTTGTTTGCGGAGTTTGGCTTCCGTCCGTTTGTGTTCGGCGATTTCGGACTGCAATCTTGTGTTGCTTTGCTCCAAGTCTTGTGTTCGCTCTTTGATTCGCTCTTGGAGAACGATATTCGACTCAAACAGAGAAAAGGAGCTGCCCGCCGAGTCGGTGCTTCTTTCAACACGTCCAATCAGCGCCCGATTGATTTTTTCAAGCGCTTCAATATCCTTTTCGAGCGCGGCAATGCGTTCCTCATGACTGGAAAACTCGGACACGCTCAGGCTCCGATGGCCACGCCCGTGAACGTCTGATTGACGTGCACCGCGTTAATTTGTTCACCGTACGTATGAAAGCCGATAACATTGTGGCGGGCCATGATGCGCCCCATGGATTCTTTGATGTCTTTGTTCAGGACTTCGAGTTTTCTGAAAAAGCATTCACATCCGATGATCACTTGCGGATTCAACCGCATTTGCAGTTTATCCAAGGAGTCTCTGAGATTTTCGACCATATCCACACCTTGCGCCATGGTCAACACGAGTCCTTCGTCAATGGCACAGGCGAATTTCAGTGAGCCGTCGTCCATCAATTGCATCACCGAGCGCACATAGTATTCACCACCCAGCCGCAGCATGGCGGGGTGAGTGGCAAACACTTCGCTGGTCAGGTCGCTTTCATCCAGACCCAAACAGCGCGCATAAGCCTGCGCCGCCGGATAACCGTTGATTTCGAGGACCAATCGTTCTTCGGGGCGTGCTTTGGTAATAACCAATTTGCCTTCAAGCGGAATGAAGTGTTGAGTTCTGAAGATTTCAAAGGGCAGTGTGGTCACAAAGAGCGCGAACGTCGCGGCTTGATTGACGAATCTGCCGTCGTGATAGACGTAGGTTGTCCCAAAGGTATCTCCGCCTCCCGCGGAGCCACCAACGATGGGGACATTCCGCATGGCGTTATAGAGTTGTCCGATGACAAACTCCTCTTTTGCCGAAAGCCCGTCAATCAGAAAGAAGCCGAACGGAGACGCTCCGGGCAACGCGGCTTGCGCGTCTTTGATTTGCAATCTGATGTCGTTGGCGAGCGCTTCGATATGAACGGCTTCGCAGTCCTTCAGATTCTCAATCAGATTGGGATAGACTCTACATTTTTCGCTCTCGATTGAGAAGGCTACGATGCTGTGATCGTGGTATCCCTCAGGGCCGATTTCTCCTGCTGTGGTGCAGCCAATCACGGGGCAGTCGAACGTCTTCTTGAGTTCCTGACCCAGCAGGTCAAGGTCATAATCAACCGAGCAAAAGAACACGACGACCGCCATGTTTGGGCAATTCAACATACCGCTCAGTTCCGAAACAGCGACTCCGGGGTCAGCAGAAAAGGATTGCGCTTTGTGAACCACAAGTGATTTAGAGTCTTGCATTGCCGATGTCCCCATGAATTGAAGTTTGCAACTTAGCGCACAGTTTATTGCAAATTGAGGGCCATCGGCAGACATGGAAAACGCCGGTCGAAAAAGACCGGCGTTTTTGCGAAAGTTGTTAAACTTGTCATGTGAAAAGCCATGACGGATGTTTGATCTGAAGAACTTGCGGGTTATGATTCCCGTCGCAACGACAAGATCTCGAAGACCAGAGGGGGGTTACCCCAGATAGCTGCGCAGTGAATTTGAGCGCGACGCGTGACGGAGTCTGCGCAGGGCTTTTTCTTTGATCTGGCGGACGCGCTCGCGGGTGAGTTTGAAGAGTTCACCGATTTCCTCAAGCGTCAGCGGATGCTCTCGATCTAAACCGAAGTACAAGCGGATGACTTCGGCTTCGCGCGGAGTCAAAGAGGACAGCGAGCGCTCGATGTCCTGCCGCAGGGATTCTTTCATCAGGCTTGAGTCGGGCGGCGGCTGAGTGTCGTTATGGACGATGTCCAGCAGGCGATTGTCTTCCCCTTGGGCGAAGGGCGCGTCAATCGAAAGATGACGGCCCGACATTCTCAGGGTGTCGGTGACCTCGAAGGCTGAGATGTCCAGTGCCTCAGCAATCTCATTAGCAGTCGGCTCGCGCTCGAACTCCTGCTCGAGGGCGGAGAAAGTTTTCCCGATCTTGTTCAGGGCTCCGACCCGGTTCAGGGGGAGACGGACGACGCGGGATTGTTCTGCCAAAGCCTGCAAGATACTCTGACGAATCCACCAGACGGCATAAGAAATGAACTTATAGCCTCTCGTTTCATCAAATCTCTTGGCCGCCTTGATCAGTCCGAGGTTTCCCTCATTGATCAGGTCGCCGAGCGAAAGTCCTTGATTTTGATACTGCTTAGCAACCGACACGACAAAGCGGAGGTTCGCCTTGGTCAGTTTCTCCAGAGCAATCTGATCGCCTTTGCGGATTCTTTTGGCAAGTTTAATCTCCTCATCGGGAGTTAAAAGAGAGACTTCACCAATTTCCTGGAGGTATCTTTCAAGGCTTTGATTGGCACGAATATTCATGTAAGTATTTGGTAAGGTATGGTTTAAGGGGGTAAGGGGCTAGGCGAGGCCGTAGTCACCTATTACTCGAAGAACGCTCCCTGTCAAGGGAAGGTTCCCGAGTGAAGTATGAGTTTAATGATTTCCTCTCATTGAGGCAACTCTGTGAGTTAGACTATTGAATTAGAACTATCGAACATCTATATTTCTGCTTATTGCGTCTCTTTTCACAAAGAAGTTTGGAATACATTATGTGGACTTCTAAAAAGGTTCGATTCTCTCTGATTGTGCTCGTGTTGGCACTCGCCACCGCTCTGGTTGTCGGTTGCGATGACGACAACAACGACAATAATCCTCCGGTCACCGGCACGCTACGGGGTACAGCGATTTTTTATGGTGACTGGCCTGATTCGGGCGCGGTTCAGATTTCAATTTTCAACAACTGGAACATCTCCGCCGGAAATTGTTCATGGTGTGTCAACGCTGCGGGCGGTCCGCCTGCTTACTACACTGCGCAAGGCTATTTTGTTGATCCGGATCCGGCGAATGACCACGACGCGGACACTTTGTCATTTGAGATGTCGGGTATCACGCTGGGTACTTACAATGCGGTGGTCACCGGCTGGCGCGCGCCGGACGTCAATGATCTCCGTTGTGACGAACCCGTGGTTGGCATGTACGGCGGCGATCCGATGACCGGGGATTCATTGCCCGAAGCCGTGGTCTTTTCCGCAGGGTCACCCGAGCACGAGATTACGATTCACACTTACTTCGACTATTTCCTGCCTGTGCCCGGCTGCGATGACCGCGGACGAATTGAAGGCACGATGCGTCTTAGCGGAGCTTATCCGAGTGGTGGATTACTCGTTATGTTAACGACTTTTCCCTTTGATCCGTGGCAACCCGCGATGGGTGCGCCGACCGACTATTATGTAATGGAATCATCGGCGGACACAAATTTCCGTTTCGAGCCTACCTATGGAACCTACTACTTGTCCGTTTGGAGCGCGGCCCCGCCGCCCGCACCCACTTTCTGGTATGGCGCGTACGGTTTAAACACACAGATCGTCATGTCCCCTCTTGTCACAGATGCCCGGCCGGACATGATTGTGATTGACGACACCGCACCGATAGAGCGCGATCTGCTCGTCAAGGCCTACGCTCCTGCTCCGCACTACGTCAGCGGAAGAGTCACATACAACGGAACCCGTCCGGTGGAAGGACTGCTCGTCATGCTGTCAACGTTCCCGGTCTCTCCCGAGCAACCTCCCACAGGCGCGCCGTCCGCCTATTTCACGATCACTGACGACACGGAGACACTTTACGCCATCACGGGCATGGCCGAAGGAACGTATTATGTATCGCTGTGGAACAACGTGCAGGGGCCGGGCTCAACGTGCTACGGGGCATACGGTTGGACAAGCGGCGGCTCGCCGACTCCGTTGACGATAGACGGTGGTGCCAGCTACGGGCACATCGGTATTGACCTCTCCAACTGAGGTTGAGGTTATCGGCAGATTGTTTATCTTAAGAGGCCGTCTGCATAGACGGCCTCTGTTTATTCTTAAACATTGTTGTGACTCAAACGCGGGTGATTGCCATTCGTCGCTTCAATTTATGCTTCGTTTACTACTCTTACTATTCATCACTTCAGCAACCTTTGCAGCCCCTGTTCTGCGCGGCAAAGTCACGGATTTACACACGGGCGAGGGGCTGCTGGGTGTGAATATCCAGCTCGTCGGAACGTTGCGCGGGACCGCGACCAATGAGGACGGCCGGTTCACGCTGCCTTTGCAAAACGGCGGCGCGGGAATCTTGCGCGTGTCGAGCATTGGTTACCGCCTGATTGAGCATCCGTTTACTGTCGGCGAGAACGACACGTTGACTCTCTCTCTGATAATCGAGCAGGATTTACTGCAAGCCGAAGAAGTGGTGATAACGGCTCAAGCCCGCGAGACGACGGCGAGGCTCTCGACGACCAAAGTCGAAGTCGTGCGTTCGACGGAGATACAATCCCGCGCGCCGAGTTCGCTCGACCGCGTGCTCGATGCCGTGCCCGGTGTGGACGTGCATCGCACCGGCGGCGCGATTGTCTCCAATGTTTCGATTCGCGGATCGTCCGATAAACTGGGCGGCGGCGTCGGGAACAGAACGCTCTTGCTGGTGGACGGCAGGCCCGCGGTGATTTCTGACACGGACGGCGCGAGCTGGCAGCTTTATCCGGAAGACGTGATTGCGCGGGTTGAGGTTGTGAAGGGAGCCTACAGCGCGCTCTATGGCTCTAACGCGATGGGCGGCGTGGTGAATATGATTACGCATTCGCCGACGCACCGCGAATACACGCGCATTCGCGCGGGTTACGGTATTTATCAGCGTCCGCAAGCGTGGGCGCGCTATACGGAGCGGATGACGACGCGCAGTGATCTTTCCTTCAGTCACTCGAATTCCGTGGGCCGTTTGGGATATTACTCAAATTTCACGCGGCGCAATTCCGAAGGCTGGCGCCAATCATCCGGGCACGAAACTCTAACGGCGTTCACGAAGCTCGTGTATGATTACACTCCCGAGCGGAACATTACGCTTTCGACGATTTATCTGAACGGCGAAAACGAGTATCCGCATCCGTGGGTGAACGTCGCCGAGCCGCTGCGCGTCCGCGACATCTACACCAACGATATACAGCGCAAGCAAGCTCTTTCGACGGATTTGGTATATCGCCGGATGGAGTCGCCGCGCTCGAATTACACGCTGAGGCTGTTTTACAATCGTGATTTGACGCGCTCACTGTTTAATCCAGAAAGTGATCCGCGCGAAGGCGACACGCCGTTGAACTTTCAGACTCGTTCGATTTCGCAAAAGCTTGGCATCCTTGAGCAGTCCACTAAGATCGCACCCGGCGGTCATACGCTGGTTTTTGGTTTTGACGCGGTTTGGGATTTTGTCAATGGAGCACCTGAAGAATATCTGTACGGCAGGCAGCAAGCCGTTAACCTCGCGGGATTCGCACAAGACGATTGGACGATTCACTCAAAGGTGCACGTCACGGCAGGCGCGCGCTTCGATCACCGGCACTTAGTGAGCGGCAAGTCGTCGCAGCAGCTTTCTCCTAAAGCCGGAATCTCGTATGAAGCGGCGAAGAACATTGTTTTGCGCGGCTCCGTGGGACACGCTTTTCGCAACCCGTCTATTGCGGAAATGTTCTTGAAGAAAGTTGGCACTCAGGATTACGAATTTGTTCCGAATGCTGATCTTGATCCTGAAACCGTGAACTTCGGTGAAGTTGGTGTGAACTTCCGCATCAATGATCACGTTGTGCTCGACGCCGCGGCCTTCCACTATGACTACAACGACATCATTCGCTGGCAGGTGTTGGCGGGCGGAAGATTCAGGACTGAGAATTTGGCCGAAGCGCAGATTCAAGGCGCGGAGTTAGGTCTTCGCTCGGCCTGGCCGCGCAATGTCAGCACGGTTTTTTCGGCCACGCATTTGTCCACGGACATTGACAACAAAGGTCCGCTGACTTACGTGCCCGAGTGGCGTTTTTTCGCGGGCGTGGAATACACGCACCGCCGCACGACCTATGGTGTAGAGCTTAGACATGTGAGCAAGACCGACACGGTGGTATTCTATCAGAACGACGCGCCGGACGCCTTTACGATAATAAATGCGCGAATGGCGTTTCAATTCCGTCAAAGCACCCGCCTGAGTCTGCACATGGAAAACATGCTCAACGAACAGTACGAAGAGATGGAGCGTTACAGAATGCCGCCGCGCACGTTCCGAGTGGAGCTGTTGTATGATTTTGATATTGGGCGACGGGATTGAAAGAATTTTTGCACAATGAAAAACGGGCGGCCCGAAAGCTGCCCGTTTTTTGTTTCTAAACTTTCAATTGTGCTCGCGTCAGCGCGAAGCCCTCTTTGCTATGCGGCTATCTGTCGACTTTCACGAGATACATATCGGTATCTCCGTTGCCGTAGGAGGTTGTGGTGCCGGATAGAATGTAACCGCCGGGTGTGCGCTGTACTTCATAACAGATGTCGTTGCCCGGTCCGCCGATGGCTGTGCTCCATAACACCGTGCCGCGCCCGTCAATTTTGAACAAGAGCATATCTGTTTCGGCTTGTCCCCACGAGCGCGTGCTTCCGGCAATCACAAATCCGCCGTCGTCTTCAGCTAAGATTGAGTAGGCTTGATCTTCCTGCACACCGCCGAAAGATTTAGTCCAGAGAGTGTCGCCGAGACTGTCGGTGCGCACAATCCAGCAATCATACCCCGAGGGATTCTCCGGGCATCCGCCCGTTGATCCGACCATGGTGAAGCCGCCGTCCGGTGTCGCCGTAATCGCGTTGCCCACGTCGTATTTGCTGTTCCAATAGACCCGCTCTCTCAGAACCGCGCCTTTCCAATCCACTTCCGTGAACAGGAAAGCGGCTTCACTCTGGCATGGCAGCTTGTCTTTTTTCTTTGACTTAACCCACGGAAAGGCGGAATCGTCAGCAGACGCTTTAGGCCGCGCACTCGGGGGAATATCCAGTGTATAGCCGATGGAGGCGATTCTGCCGTTGCTGAGTTCGATGATCGCGTTGGCTTGCTCGCCATTGAAATTGCGCGTCCACACGACCGTGCCCGGTTTGTTGAGCTTGACGAGATTGTAGCTCCCTTTCAAGTCCAGCGCATTTCGTCCGGCGCTGACAAATCCGCCGCCGCGCGCATGCAAAATATCTTCGGAGAAATCTCCGCCGCGATCCTGCGAAATCCGAGACCACTCCACGTCGCCTTCATAATCCGTCTTAACGACGTACAAGTCCGTGCCGAACCCGCCGGGTCCGCGAGTGGACCCTGACAGCACGAAACCACCGTCGTTGGTCGTGCGCATCGCGCGCGCCGATGACACCCCCGAGCCGACGTAGTGTTTTTCGAAAATCAGGTCACCGTATCGGCCCAATCTCATCAGGCACATTTGGCGGTTGCCGTTTTCCGCGATGCAGTCACCCGCAATCGCAAAGCCGCCGTCATCGAGTGCGAGCACGGCATACGCGCCGTCGTCTTCCGGACCGCCGAAGTGCCGCGCCCATAGCGGCGACGGTGCGCGGTCATAGCCGAACATGGCGGATGCCGGCGCCTGCGCAAACGCAGAAACCGCTGCCACGCAAAGCAGGGCCGCCAACAAAAAAATCCGGTAAAGGGGTTGTTTCATCAAAAGTTTTTAAGACGCTCCAAATTCCAATCCATACTCCGGCAGCACTTGGCCAATTTTCAGCGGCTCCCGGTCTGTCCATGCTTTCCGCGCAAGGTCAATCAAACTCCGCGCATGCGGACGGTGCAAAGCTTTGTCTTGGGGAATGCGCGCTTTAAGTTTTACTTTAAGTTCGGCAGGCAGCGTATCACAGCCCGGCCCGCAGATCAACCCTTTCTCGGGCAACCATTGCGCCAAACTTATGGCATCCGTCACGACTCGCGCCTTTTCTTCTTTGCCAAAACTTTGGGCGAACCAGCGCTCCTTGCGCGCTTGTGCCAGCACCGTGACGGTGTCGGAGTTTGGCAACACATTTTGCGCCAACACTTCAAACGAGGGTACAGGCCATAACGGCACATCCAAACCTCGTGCCAAGCCATGCGCGAAGGCAAAACCCACGCGTAACCCCGTAAAAGAGCCGGGTCCCGCGCCGAGTGCGATGGCGGTGATCTGCTGCGGCGTTGCGTTTATGTCATTCAGCATGGCATAAAAGCGACGGAGTAAGCCGTCGCGATCGGGCAACATCGTCTCGTGGATGGATCCGTCTTTCAAGAAACCAAGCAGTGTTTCCTTGCCTGCGGAGTCCAAAGCGAAGATCATGTGCGCGGCTCGGAGACGAGAATTGAACGTTCACTCAAGTTCGGGAGGATATCGAGGTGGATATGATAGCAATTTTGGGGCAGGAGTTCGGCAATTCGCTCCGGCCATTCGATTAAGAAGATACCGTCGCGCTCGAAGTATTCTTCAAGTCCGAGTGCAATAAAACTGTTCGCATCTTCGAGCCGATACAAGTCGGCATGGAAGAGCGCTTCACGCCCGTGGTATTCGAGCACGTAGTTAAACGTCGGTGAAAGAATTTCTTCTTTGACACCGAGCCCGCGGCCGATGCCTTTGGCTACGACGGATTTGCCCGCGCCAAGCTCGCCGCTTAGACAAACGACATCGCCTGAGCGGAGTCGCGTCGAAAACGCTTCCGCCCAGGCGAGAGTTTCAAGGGCTGACTTCGTGACCATCAATAATCGTAAAGCATGACGGGTGTGATGCCGTTCATGCGGAGATACGTGGTGAGCGATCCGCGATGATGCCAGTGTTCGTCCACGGCGAACAGCGGAAATTGAAAAGCGGGCATGGTGGTGCCCCAGGCGTCGATATCTTGCTGAAGATTTTCGTTGGTAATAGAGTCCCAAGTTTTCATGGCGGACGCGAACATCTCGTCCACGAACTTATTCAGATCCGCTTTACTCTTGATATCAGCTTTGGTGTCTTCCTGGAACTTGCCTGACTTGACCATCTTCATTGAGGCATCGAGGAAGCCGTACATGTGTTGCACGACTTCGGAGAAGCTACGGACTTCGGGGACGGGCCTGTAGTCCAGCTTATCTTCAGGAATTTGGTCCACGATGCGGCGGGTAACGCCGTGAATGGCGTGGAAGTAGTCAAACCGGGGTTGCAACATGGCTTTTTGTATCTTCATGGGAGGTCCTTTTCGTTAGGTCAGCAATCTCAAGGTTCATCAAATGTGAACATGCGTTCAATATACAAAGTTCTGTGACTTGAGTCAAGAGGGGCTTTCAGGCGGCTTGAGCCGATACAGCCTTACGGAATCCTGCACGGCGACCATCATTCCTCTGTTAGTGAAATCCATAAGCGCCTGATCAGAAAATTCTTTCGGACGCGTCAAATCAATCAAGATATGCGTGACTCCGTAGGCCGCCACAATTCCGTCGCGCTCGTGCTTCGTTGCCGGGCCACTTAAGAACATGCTGTTCGCGCGCTTTCGTGTTTCAAGTTCTTGCACAAGCAGGGGATTTCCGTGCATATGAAACACCGTTTTCGCTCCCGTGAGCGCAGGCAGTGAAAACCCGCTCAAACTATCTGTCAGCACCACGTCTGATGACTTCAGGTAGGCAGCGAGGAATCCAAATTTCTCCGGCATCGTTTCGGCGTGTCTCCGCTGCACGAAATTTGACAACAAGAGCGATCCTGTCATCTTCACGTCATGTTTCAGGAACGGTATGGCCGAAAGAACAATCACCGCGATGACCGCAGATCTGAACCAGCGCGAGCGCGCGCCTTTAGGCGGCCTGCCCGTCCCGCTTTCTATCCACTCGCAGATAAACAAGGCAATTCCGAGATGGAGAAAAAACGCGACGAAGAACACGAATCGCTCGCCGATTTGTATTCCTGCCGCCCACGAAAACAGATAGACACCAAGACAAAGCAGTCCGCCGATCCACGCAAAATTGTGACGGTGGCGGCTTGCGAAAAAAACTAGGATGGGAAGACCGGCCAGAATCGGCCCTAAAGCGGCGAGCTGGTTTTCGTACAGCAGAGAAACATACCATGCCGAAGCGGAGCCTTCAAAGAACACTTGCGCATAATCAAAGTATGGCCAGAACAACGCAATCCCAAAACCCGCCAGAGGCACGCTCTGCAAAAGAAAAGTATCCCTCCAACGTTTTTCACTCAACGTAATGGCCGCCGCGCTTACATAGATGAACACTCCGGTTATCGGATGGCTGATGAAAACTATCCAACTCAGCAACACATAGAAAGACAGGTCTCGCAGCCGGTTAGCGGCAGTGAACTCCGCCAGACTTGCAAGCGCATGAAAACCGAGTCCATAGGCAAACATCGCCGCGTGTGCAAGACTGTAAAAGAACTGCCACCACTCATAGGAATTGGCAAACGCGTATCCGGTGCCCCAGATCAACAACATGCAGAGAAGCATGACATTCGGAAGGGTTTTGAAGTTGAACAACTTCTTCATCAAGCGAGAAAGTCCGGTGACAAAGAGCAGCGCGTTCGCGTAAGCCGATAGTTTCATCAGCAACAGCACGTGCAGCCCGAGCCATTTCATCAAGAGTCCCCACGCCACCGTATAGGGCGTGAATCGCGGCGACGTGTTTCCCGGCAACGCCAGCATCGGATTGCCGGGATGAAGCGGATTTTCGGACACTGCTCGCATCGCTGCCGTAGTTTCCCAGTGATCCGCGCCGTAGTCCCAATACTCAGTCTGAGTATATGCCATCGCCACAGGCAACAGCAACAGCCACAAGACCCAGGGCCGCTCGAGAAGCCACAGTATGCGCTCAGATCGCATCAGAAATGCTCCAGCACACGATAAAGTTGCACAGAATCCCGCTCTACTACTACAGAGTTCGCAATTTCATTCATGTCGCGCAAGAGCTGTGGCGAATATCTTGCAGGTTTCGTCAGATCAAGCAGAATGTGGGTCACTCCATACTGCCTGAGCATCACTTTACGTTCTGTCAGCGTTAAGTCGCCCGTCATGAATCTCCACGCATCAGCTTCGCGTTGAGTGAGGTCTTCGGTCATGAGTGGGTTTCCATGCATGTGGGAGACAGCTTTTGCTCCAGTGAGGGCATGCAGTATCCAGCCTCCATAGGGATCGGTCATGAGCAGATCACGTGAAGAAATATTCTGCGAGAGAAATCCGAATCGTTCTGGAAGAGTTTGCGGATGACGCCGCGAAATCGTGCTGGAGATCAGCAGCGATCCGGTCATGCGAACATCGTGTTGACGATAAGCTAAAGCGCTTATCAGTATCACAGCGCACAAGCCGAGTCGCACTTTCTTCGATACGTGATCAGAGCTGGAGCGATCCAACCTGTCACAAATCGCTTCGTATACGAACAGGGCAATACACAGGTGCAAAAAGAACACGGCAAAGAGTAAGGATCGCTCGCCGATGGCAATATCCAGCGCGTACGAAAGCAGGTATCCCGCGCTAAACAGAGTAAGCCCGATGACTTCAAAGGCGTGTTTCCGTTTCAACAGGAAGTACCCAGCGATGGGAATGCCCGCCAGCGCAATCCCCAGCGCGCGAAGCTGACCGGAATACATCTCCGTGACGTACCATGTGTCTTTGGTACCGGTAAAGAGGACTTTTGGGTAGTCAAAATACGGCCACCACAACAGGGCTGCAAAGGCCGCGATTGGCGCAAGCAGGGCGGGAACGGCCCGTCTGGCATTCCCCTCCGTCACACTCAATGCGAACGCCGTCACAAATACAAACAGCCCGGTGATCGGATGAATCAGGAAAACCAAGCTGAACAAGAGCACAAACAGAGCAAGTGAATGTCTCGCGCGAGTGGCAAGGAAGTTTATTAACTCCGCGAGCGCGTGAAAGCCCAGACCGAATGACGGGGCCGCGATGTGCGGCAGTGTGTAGAAGAAGAACCAGAAGTGATAGGCGTTCGACTGGGTGTATCCATTTCCCCAGCAAATGAACATGACCAACAGGAGTAACGGCGCGAACAGCTTGCGGGCATTCAGACTCTGCGCGAACCGAAAGAGCCCTGTGACAAACAGCGCGAAGTTCAGCCACGCCGATAGTTTCATGACGGTCAGGATGTCCCATCCGAAGGCTCGCATCACACTGCCCCAAATGACTGTGTAGGGTGTGAAGCGCGGCGAAAGATGACCCGGCACGGCCAGCATCGGATGGTCGGGATGCAAGGGATTTTCACTCACTGCGCGAATCGCCGCCGCAGTCTCCCAACAGTCTTCCGCGCTATTCCACGGCTCAGTTTGTGTATAAGCAAACACGACCGGCGCCAATATGATCAAAATGAACCATGGCCGATCCAACAACCAAGCGAACTTGAGAACCCAATTCGGTTTTGGGGAAGTGTTGGGAGGAATCAAGGAGGTGAAATTTATTATCTCGCTTGATTAAGCAGGAATGTACGTCAGCCTGATTACGTCTTCGTCAATTTGATCGTGGGCTACAAGGCGGAGCGGCGGGCGGGGGCCGGCAAAGAATGGTTTACCACGACCCAGCACGACGGGGTGGAAGTAGAGGCGATATTCATCAACAAGACCGAGGTCGGTCAGACTTTGGGCAAGTACAGTTCCTGAAACGTCAATCTCTCCATCGAAGCGAGCCTTCAGCCCGCGTATTTCCGCTTCGAGGTCATCCGCAACAAGTGTGGCGTTGGGGCCAACCGACGTAAGCGTGCGCGATACGACCCACTTCGATTGGTTTCGCCATGCCGCCGCGAACTCGTGTTCGTCAGCACTCCATTCAGACTGGTCTTCGTCCCAATAGCGCATGACCTCGTACATGCCGCGACCGTACACGCTGCCCGACAGGTCGCGCACCTGCTCAATCCAGTGTCGAAAGAGCTTGGGGCCGGGCGCAAAACGCTCGTGGTCAACATAACCATCAAGCGAGACGTTCATTCCGAAAACTAACTTTGCCATGCTACAAAAACTCCAGCACGATTAACACGGGCGGATTGTCATCGCCCTTACAATGTTGTGCTTTGCGTCCGCGCAATAGGTCAAGCGGTACGCTTGCCCACATAATGCACGGCGCTGCCGTAAATCATCTCCGCCGCTTCCATCAGGGTTTCGGAGAGTGTCGGATGCGCGTGAATGGAGAGCGCGACGTCTTCGGCGGTGGCGCCCATTTCGATTGCGAGGACAGCTTCGCCGATTAAGTCGCCGGCATGAACTCCAGCAATGCCGCAGCCCAAGACCTGTCCCGTCGCAGGATCGCAGATAAACTTTGTCACACCGTCCGTGCGGCCCATCGAAAGTGCGCGGCCTGAGGCGGCCCAGGGGAATTTTAGAATTTTCACGTCGCGGTTTTGCGCTTTAGCGTC
Organism: uncultured Alphaproteobacteria bacterium; assembly: GCA_964530625.1. Classification (GTDB taxonomy): domain Bacteria; phylum Electryoneota; class RPQS01; order RPQS01; family RPQS01; genus JABWCQ01. The sequence continues at coordinate 67,281 of CAZHAK010000008.1, forward strand.
GTTTTCAGTTAAGCCCGCCCACGCGATTTCGGGATCGGTGAAGACGACTGCGGGGATAGCTCGCGGAGCAAAGACGCTCTTTTTTCCTGACAACGACTCTACCGCAACTCTTCCCTCGGCGCTGGCTTTGTGCGCGAGCATCGGTTGGCCCGCGCAATCGCCGATGGACCAGATGTTGGGATCGGCGGTGCGGCGCGCGGCGTCAATTGCGATAAAGCCGTCTGGGCCGACTTTGACTTTTGTGTTTTCGAGTCCGAGATTCTCGACATTGGGTTTGCGACCGACGGAGACCAACACTTTGTCGAATTTTTCTTCGGCACTATGCTTGCCTTCAAATTTTACGGTCACGCCTTTCGCATCGGCAGTCACGCTGGCAACTTTGGTGCTCGTGTGAATCGCTTCAAATTCTTTGGCGAGTCGTTGTGTCAAAAATCTTGACAGGTCCGCGTCGCATCCTGCCAATAACGAATCCAACATTTCCACGACGACGACTTTTGATCCGAGCGATGCATAGACCGAGCCCATTTCAAGTCCGATATAGCCCCCACCGACGACCAACAACCGCTTGGGAATTTCCGGCAAGTCAAGCGCAATTCTTGATCCCCACACATGCGGTGAGTCATTGGGGAAACTCGGAATTTGCGAGGCACGGGAGCCTGTGGCCAGAATACATTTTTGAAATTCTACACGCTCCGTGCCACCTTTGACCATTTCGACTTCAACCGCGCTCGACGAAACAAATTTCGCGCGGCCCTGAATGTATTTTATTTTGCGCTGTTTGGTCAGTAAGCCTAACCCGCCCGTGAGTTTGGTCACGACCGATGTTTTGAACTCGCGCAGTTTATCCAAATCGATTTTCGGTTTGCCGAAACTGATGCCGTGTGCTTCGGCGTCGCGTGCGTCGCTGATGAGTTTTCCGGTGTGCAGCAAGGCCTTGGACGGAATACATCCGCGATAGAGACACACGCCGCCGGGATTGATTTCAAGATCAATCAACGTGACGTCGTGGCCACCATCCGCCGCATGAAAAGCGGCGGCATAGCCACCCGGCCCGCCGCCGATAACGGTTACTTTGAATTTATCAGACATGATTTGTTCGATATTTTTTGTTGTCGTGACGTCAAATGGCAAAGAACATCAAATGCACGAAAGACATCACGACATTGATGACGACAAAATACATCAGCACTCGCAAAACAGTCGAGCGGTTGTATCCGAGGTGCATGAGATAGAGATAGATGGGAATCAGCGCAACCGCGATTCCCGCTGCGCGAGCCAAAACAAATGAATCCGTTCTTTCGATTAGTGCGCCGGTCACCAGAAAGCTTGCAAGCCCGCTTATGACCACAACAATAAACGCCTGACGATAGCTAAGAGAATCGTCCTTTGCAATCACCGCCACAAGGATCCACAGCATGGCCGCTGAGACCAACGCGCCCCACATATTCGCTCCTCTGTTCTGATCTCCCTCCGCGTCGCGCGGGGGGATTAAGGGGGGTTATCCTTCCACACTCAACACAAACGGCTCTTCCACCGCCTGACAAACCCATCTCAAGAATCTTGCGGCATCCGCGCCGTCAATCAAGCGGTGATCATAGGAGAGCGACATCGGCATGATTCTGCGCGGCTCAAACTTTTTGCCGTTCCAGACGGGTTTTGTTTGTGCGCGTGAGACACCTAAGATGGCCGCGTCGGGTTGATTGACGATGGGACTAAAATTCGTGCCGCCGATACCGCCTAAATTTGAAATCGTGAACACGCTGCCCTGCATTTCTTCAATCGTCAGCTTACGGTCGCGCGCGCGTCCGGCAATTTCGGTTAACTCAACGGAGAGTTGAATCAGATTTTTGGACTCCACGTCGCGAATCACGGGCACGAGCAATCCGCGCTCGGTGTCCACCGCCACGCCGATGTGATAGTAATCTTTGAAGACCACTTCCTCAGTATTGAAATCCAGACTGCCGCGAAAATTCGGAAAGACCTTCAGCGCGGCGGCGGAAACTTTCAACAGAATCGCGGTAAACGTCAGCGCCCCACCGGCCTTTTCGGCAAGCGGAGCAAACTGCTTGCGCAATTTTTCCAAGTTGGTCACGTCGGCTTCATCGAATTGCGTGACCTGCGGGCCGGTGCTCCAATCGCGCGCGAGTTTTTGCGCGGTGGCACGGCGCACTCCGGACATCGGTTCGCGATGCGTGTCGCCCCACTTGGAAAAATCGGGCAACGCTTGCGGACCGACCGCGCCGACGGTTGCGCCGCCCGCGCTGGGAATTTTCGCGCTCGTACGGACGAATAATTTTACGTCGTCAATCACGATGCGGCCATGCGGACCGCTGCCGTCAACTTGCGCCAAATCCACACCGAGTTCGCGCGCGAAGCGTCTCACTGACGGCCCGGCCGGCAGCAAGCGATCATCTTTGACTTGGCCGTTGGTTTCCATTCCCCCTCGCTTTAGCGGGGGGGCAAGGGGGGGTTCTGTTTTCGTCGCCACACTCTTCTTCGTTTCAGCAGCCACAGGGGCAGCCGCTACAGGCGCGGGTTTCGGTTTTTCGGCAGGCACAGGGCCAGCCGCTACACTTGTGCTCGCGCTCGCCTCAATCTGCATCACAGCTTGCTCCGGTTTCACTTTGTCGCCGGGTTTGATCATAATTTTGGTGATCTTCCCCGCGACATCGGACGGGACTTCGAGCACGGCTTTGTCGGTTTCGAGTTCGAACAACCCTTGATCAACTTTGACGGTGTCGCCGACTTTGACGAGCACCTTGACCACATCGCCCTTAGCGATGCCGTCTCCGAGAAATGGTATTTTGAAATCAGGCATGGTTTTGTTATGCTTCCTGAAGGACGTTTAGTTGAGTTGGCATTTCATCCCAAAAGCGGTTGTCGAGACTTCTGCCTGTGCGGCTTTTCACCACACCGCCCCACTGTTTGAAAAAGAACGGTACACCCGCATCAAGACACTGGTCACGAATTTCGCGCGCCCAATCAGCAGACATGGGTCGCGCACCTGGGCCAGACTCGCCACCAACAATCACCCAGTCAATGTCTGTCAAGTCCATGTTCGGAAGTGGCCCAATGAGCGGTTCACATGAAAGGAATTTTAATTTCGCGCAACTCGCACGTAGGTCATCAATACGGAACAAGACATCTTTGCTCTCAACGCTGACACCCATCCAAACATTCTCTGGCCATTCCAGAAATCTGCTTAGACCCGCAAGTCGCGTTGAGCGTTTTGTCAACACTTGAAAATTGTGCCAATATGCAAGCGCCATCGTGCCAAAGACCTGTAATACATACTCACGCGGTACTTTTTCGTGAAACAGATCACTCATTGAATTAACAAAAATTGTTTGCGGTACGGGCCAATAAATTGGAAGGTCAACAACCTCTGGGTGCAGAGTTACCTCGAAGCCGTTTCTGTATTTTTTTTGCCCCATCGCTTGCAGGCGCTTTGCCATTCTCTCTGCATAGCAAAACTTGCAACCTTGGCTTACCTTGTTACATCCGGTAACCGGGTTCCATGTGGAGTTAGTCCACTCGATCGAAGATTTTGACATTTGTTGTCCTACTCGAAGTTTATCGTCGCATAGTCAGGAACTTGACCTTCTCGAAGTTTCTTTCCGCCAGCGTCAACTGTGACCAGCCCTTGCTTTCGCAACCCATCAATTGCCTTGCGAAAATCTGTCTCAATGTAGTGTTCTCGCGTCAATTGTTCCTGGCAGAGTTGGCCAAATGTTGTTTTTCTACCCCGATATTCAGTGAGAAGTTGCTCTCCCAAGGATTCTTCGGGCGGATACAATCCCGCAAGAAGCGTCGTTTGATCGTGAGTCGCTGCGTTCATTCCAAGAGCCTGCATCACCTCGCCACCTTCTGTACTGAGATGCTTCATCACGCTCTTCATGATCTTGTAGCCCTTTTCATCCTTGGTTGCAAAAACCACGTATTGACTTGTTCTTGCGCCTCTTCGATCAGTAATTAGGTACTTGAGCGTATATTTTGCTCCGCCCTCACGCTTCAACGACTCGCCCAACGCATTGATGATTGCGTCTTCACGCTCATCTGGTGACATACCTGCAATTTTGGCTCTTAGGCGTTCTGCCTGATCCACTCCAACAAAGTCGTTCACCCACTCTTCTGCGGTCTTATCCGTGAGGTGTTGGTTGAACAGTCTATAGTTGAAAAAAAGTATGCACTCTGAGCCGAAATATGACATTAGATCAAGAACCATTTCAGCACTAATTCCATTGCATCCGAACGGATCTAGAAATGTCAGGGTTGGCTGGTTCTTTAAGAATCCAAATTCACTAATCGTTTTGGGGGAAATATCAACAGTGAAAAAGCGGATCGTTTTGTCAAGACACTTGTTCACGTCGAACTTGCTAATATTGCCTTTCAGGTCCTCGACCCACTGAGTTTCTCTGTCATTGAACACGAGTTTCGTCGCGCGAAGAAGCTCTGGGTCGTCGATCACATATTCAAGGACCTTAATTGGCGTTGAGTGTGCGCCGTCTTCTGTATAGATTCCCGGTCCACAGAACAAATCGGCATACATGATATTAGGAGTCCGTCGTCCACGTTTTTGGTGGCCGATTATGACATTCGCCCAACCTTTAAAGTATCGGGCAACTATTTCTGCCTTTACTTCAGATCTTGACGATTGCCTTAGAAAGAAATTCTTGTTTTGATCCATTCGCGACTCCTGCTTGAAATGACGACTCTCGTGAAAGTTACTCCAACACACGCGAATGTACATTATCCAGCACAACTACCCTCACGACACCCACGGATCGAGCTTATCCGCTTTCACGTCAAACTCTTTCATGTGTTGGGTGATGACGTCGGGTTTGATCTTGCCTTGTCCGACGAGTTTGTTGAGCGCGGCTTGGACGATGTAGGGGGCGCTGACTTCGAAGAAGTTTCTGAGCACGTCACGGCTTTCGCTTCTGCCGAAACCGTCGGTGCCTAACGAATGAAACTCGCCGGGGACGTAGCTGCGGATTAAATCGCTTTGCGCTTTCATGTAATCCGAGGTGGCAATGGTGATGTCGGCTCCGTCCTTCAGAACTTGAGTGATGAACGGGACTTTGGGAACCCCGGTCGGGTTCAGCATATTGTGACGCTCGCAAGACAGGGCTTCGGTGTAGAGTGTCTTGTAGCTTGTGACACTATAGACATCCGCGGCCACGCCGTATTTTTCGGACAGCATTTTTTGCGCTTCCAAAACACCGAGCATGATCGAGCCTGAACCGAACAGGTTTACGCGCAGTTTGGCTTTCTTGTCGTCGGATTTCTTGTAAAGATAAATTCCCTTCAGCACGCCGTCCTCGACACCCTTGGGCATTTCGGGATGCGCGTAGTTCTCATTTTGAATCGTCAGGTAGTAGAAAATTGCTTCCTGATCCTGATACATCCGTTTCATGCCGTCTTTGATGATCAGCGCGAGTTCGTAGCCGAATGCGATATCATAGACCATCAAGTTCGGAACGGGCAGAGTGAGGATCGGGCTGTGACCGTCTTCGTGTTGCAGACCTTCGCCGTTCAGCGTGGTGCGTCCGGCCGTCGCGCCCATCATAAAGCCTCTGCAGCGCGCGTCTCCGGCGGCCCAAATCAGATCGCCGATTCTTTGCGGGCCGAACATCGAATAGAAGGTGAAAAACGGAATCATGTTCAACCCGTGATTGGCATAGGCCGTGCCCGCCGCGGTGAAGCTCGACATCGAGCCGGCTTCGGTGATGCCTTCTTCAAGAATCTGGCCGTCCGTCATCTCTTTATAATATAGAAGAGACGCGCGATCCACCGGCTCATAGAGCTGGCCGATGCTCGAATAGATGCCGACCTGACGGAACAGCGCTTCCATCCCGAACGTGCGGGCTTCGTCGGGGACGATGGGAACGACCAGTTTGCCCCACGCCTCGTCCTTAAGTAGCTTGGACAAAATCCGCACGAAGACCATGGTGGTTGAGACTTCGCGTTCGCCGCTGCTTTCGTAAAATTCCTTCCAGAACTCTTTGGCCGGCGGAGCCATAGGTTGAACCTTCACACGGCGCTCCGGCAGGAATCCGCCGAGTTTTTCGCGCCGTTCCTTAATATAGATCATCTCGGGGCTGTCTTGCGGCGGCTTGTAGAGCGGTGTCGCGGCGATGGCTTCATCCGAAATAGGAATCCCGAAGCGTGTGCGGAAGTGCCGCAACTCTTCGTCATTCAGCTTCTTTTGCTGGTGTGTAATGTTGCGGCCTTCACCGGCTTCGCCCAAGCCATAACCTTTGATGGTCTTGGCCAAAATCACCGTGGGCTGTCCCTTGTGCTCGACGGCGGCTTTGTAGGCGGCATAAACTTTTTCGGGTTCGTGGCCGCCGCGGCGCATTCTGGAGAGTTGCTCATCAGAGAGATGATCCACTAACTTACGCAGTTCGGGATCTGTGCCGAAGAAATGTTCGCGGATATAGTCTCCCGACTCGACCGTGTATTTTTGGTAATCGCCGTCCAATGCTTCGCCCATCCGCTTGACCAGCTTGCCGTGCTTGTCTTCGGCCAGCAGATAATCCCAATCATTTCCCCACACGAGCTTAATCACATTCCAGCCCGCGCCCCGGAAAATCGTTTCGAGTTCCTGAATGATTTTGCCGTTGCCGCGCACCGGGCCGTCAAGTCTCTGCAGATTACAGTTGACGACAAAAATCAAGTTGTCGAGCTTTTCGCGTCCGGCCAATCCGATCGCGCCGAGCGCTTCGGGTTCGTCGGTTTCGCCGTCTCCCAAAAAGGCCCAGACGTGCGAATCCTGCTTGGGTTTCAAGTCGCGGTTTTCCAGATAGCGATTGAAGCGAGCCTGATAAATTGCCGTGATCGGGCCGAGTCCCATCGAGACCGTGGGAAACTGCCAGAAATTCGGCATCAACCACGGATGCGGATAGGAGCTTAAGCCGCCTTCGGGTCGTAATTCGTGACGGAAGTTGCGCAGTTGCTCAACCGAGAGTCTTCCCTCCAAGAAGGCGCGCGCGTAAACTCCCGGCGACGCATGCCCTTGGAAGAAGACCATGTCGGCGCCTTCGGGGTGGTCATGACCTCGGAAGAAGTGGTTAAAACCGATCTCAAACAGAGTCGCGGCAGACGCATAGGTGGAGATATGTCCGCCGATGCCTTCTTCGGCGCGATTGGCTCGCACGACCATTGCCATCGCGTTCCAGCGGATGATACTCTTGATACGGCGCTCGATTTCGCGGCTGCCCGGAAACGCCGGTTGTTTGTCGGCAGGAATCGTGTTCACATAAGGCGTTCCCAGCGCGAACGGCACCGACACACCTTTCTTTTGCGCATGAATCTGCAGCCATTTCAGGAGCGTCTGCACGCGCTCAGGGCCGCCCTGCTGAAACTCGTAATCCAGCGACTCCACCCATTCTTGAATCTCAACATCCTCAGGGAGTTCCTGGCCGCGATATGGGTTGTAAGCCGAGTCTTCGTGGATATTCTCCAGCAAAATTTTCTCTTCGGCTTGTGTAATATTGCTCATTTTTGGGTCCTTTCCCCGGCTTTTTAGCCGTCATAGCGGCTCTCGCCGCCAATCCAGTTCTTTGTACAATGCAGTCCTTAATATACCCATTTCCCGCTCGAGATTCAAACTCCGCTGTTTCAGTCGCCCTGCTCGTCCATGACGCAGAAGCTGGTCAGCCGATCCGTTTCAAGACAAAATTGGGGACTCGTCCGACAAGTTTTTTCTTACGTCGCGCCCTTTATCATTTATCCTTTCTCCTTCATCCTTTTTCGCAATCGGAGGCATAGCCTCTCAACTATTTTCACTCTGCGTCCATTCGTCACAGTAGAACCGACGGGTTTTCATAGGGAAAACCGGGCCATCGCACGGCTCCGCGAGCAGGTCTGCCAACCCTTTCCGGAGCGTGTGCCGGTTGCGCTTTCCGCATCTTGCGGCTTGTTCGCGCAGGTTGCTTCAGAGGAATCGTTTGGTCACGCAACTAACTCACTTTCAATTACTTCTCTCCGAAAAAAGCGGCTTTTCCCCTATGAAAAACCGGCTCCCGAGCGCATTCCGCAAGACTCTCTTGGGCAGAGCGCAACACCTGCGACGGAGCGATTTCGCAGGGCGAGAATCCCTCCCGAGAGTCTTCTGCAACTCTGCGGCGCATTCCGTCGTTCAAATTTATATGGATGCGCTCTCCCTCTTGACAAAAAAAATATATTGTGAGTATATTTGCGTTAGCATTGTGGCGCAGGTCTGGCGCGTCCCGTGAAACCTCCTTTGATTGACTGTTCGAGCGCTCGTGACTCGGACTTAAAAATAAACGGATCAGGGCTGCCTCACAGCCCTACCCAGCGCAGGGACGCCGCAGTCCCCGCCCCCGATTCGGGACAATTTTTGACTGCAAGAAACCCTGAGAACCAAATAACCATCGAGCAAAGGAGCTCTCACATGGCCACGAAGAAGAAGAAGAAAGCTACGGCTAAGAAGGCGACCAAGAAGAAAGCCACCAAGAAGAAAGCTGCAGCCAAGAAGGCTGCGCCGAAGAAAGCCACCAAGAAGAAAGCTACAGCCAAGAAGGCGACCAAGAAGAAAGCCACCAAGAAGAAAGCTGCGGCCAAGAAGGCTGCGCCGAAGAAGGCCGCCAAGAAGAAAGCTACCGCCAAGAAGGCCACTAAGAAGAAAGCCGCCAAGCGTAAACCGAATGCCGCTTTCATGGCCCCGATGACGATCAGCCCCGTGCTGGCCGAAGTCATTGGCAGCAAGCCCATGCCGCGCACCGAAGTCACCAAGAAGATTTGGGACTACATCAAGAAGAACGGCCTGCAGGACAAGGTGAATCGTCGCAACATCAACGCCGACGACAAGCTCCGCAAGCTGTTCGGCAAGAGCCAGGTTTCGATGTTCGAAATGACCAAGCTCGTCAGCAAGCACCTCACCGCCGCCAAGTAGGTGCGTGAAACGCACCTTCTCGCCGAGCGGGGATTAAGCGCGTCAGCGCGGTTCCCCGCCGGAATCTGAGAAGCGCAGAGATAGATAAACAAAGCCCCGTAACGTGAGTTGCGGGGCTTGTTCATTCAGGTCTCCCCCCATTCCTGTCTGCAGGAATGGGGGGATTAAGGGGGGCTTCTGGAAATGACCGAGTTGACAATCATCTGAAGCGGGTGTAAATTGTAGAACAGCACGACGGATCAACTACGGGCCGGAGGCCACGATTATGACGCGAATTCTATCTGCATTCATATTTTTGAAGCGGGTGGGGTTCGTGTTTTTGTTGTGGAGAAGATTGACCATGCGTTACACAATTTTGGTACTACTTCTGATCACAAGTTTCTGTCCTGCGCAAGAGATGATTTGGGCGCGGAACGGGTTAGAGGATAGCTCGGGATATGGGACTTGGGTATATTCGCTAGGCGATCTGAATGAGGATGGCTTTTTCGACTTTGCGATCGGAGCATTCGCACTCAACTACTCACGTCACCCGTTCGGTGGTTATCTTGAGATGTTCTACGGGGGACAGTCTCCAAATCTAACTCCATTTCGAAGGCTTTTGCCCGACACAGCTGCGGGCTTGAAGTATGGGACGTTCAGAGTACTCGGAGATATCAATGGCGATGGGGTTGAGGATTGGGCAGGGTACATGCGACAGCGCTCAAACGTAAGTATTGTAGTAGCACAAATCTACTTCGACGGATTTAGTGACACGCTGCCTGATTTGGAATGGCAATTCCGTGATCAGATACTCTACTCGATGGGCGATTTTAATGGGGACGGCTTTGACGACATTTACAGATACTACGAAAGCCCTCTTGACTATGGTGAGGTGTATTTCGGAACAGTGAACTTTGACACAATACCAGATTGGACGATGCACAGCCCAGAAGGGCATCGCTACCAAGCGTGGCCAGATGCTTTTGGCGATCTTAATGGAGACGGCTATGTGGATTTTGTCAGTGGGAATCCAACGCCAGAAAATCAGCTTCACATTTTTTATGGGGGCGTATCTCCTGACACGGTTCCTGCAGCCGTTTGGACGAATCATCGAGACTGGGAAACCAGAATCATTGAAGATTTGAACGGAGATGGCAAGGATGAAATTGTTTGGGCTGGACTGCCTGTCGGAAACATTAATGTGCATTTCGGCGGTAGTACAATTTCTCAGACACCAAGCCGTACCCTTCAATTCTTGGGTTGCCCAGATGTCTTCGACATTTTAAGCGCCGGAGACGTCAACGATGATGGGTACAACGACATGATTGTGATAGATTGGAACTGCACACTCGGTGGAAAATTGGCTTTGTATCTGGGCTCGCCTTGGTTAAATCCAAATCCGGTTTATGAGTTTCTGGGCACAAGGGATCCCTATGATCTTGTCGCAATATTCTCTGCGGCAGGATTAGGCGACGTGAACGGCGATGAGGTTGGAGATTTTGGCGTGGGTGCGTGGAGCAATGACACGGAAGGCACACGTGGTCGCGCAATTGTGATTGCAGGAACACGGAATTGGATTGTCCCGGCGGATGATCACAGAGCACCCTATCCGCGAGACTTTCAGGTCTCTGCATTTCCAAATCCGTTCAACTCTCAAACCATATTGCGCATGGACCTGCCGCTGGGGACGCGCAACGTGAAAGTGAGCGTATTCAATACGCTTGGCCAACGGGTTGAGCAATTCGATGCGCCTGTATCAGCCAACCGTGTGGACGTCCGGCTCTCCGCAGATAACTGGTCCAGTGGCGTCTATCTGGCACAAGTTCAAACCGAAAGCGCGTTGGAAACTCTTAAATTGGTTCTACTGAAGTAATTCCTTAGTCCCGGAACCCAACCCCCTGCCCAAGCGTTCAAATACACCCCCCTTCGCCTCTTTCCCACCTCAGACCCACGTGAAAAACCGTGCGAGCGAAAAACTCAAACTCTTATTAAACAAATACTCCCGTTCCGCCAATTGTTAGGATTGGACGCAGATACTGGACTTACATATCTAAAAAAATTGGCCCTGAGCGGAACAGCAATTGCTCAGAATTCGTTACATTAGAAGATATCGGCTCGCGCCGATGACGCTAACAAGGAAAAGACTCATGCATCAGACGAACGGTTTACGAATTCTCGCGCTCCTGCTCATCTTCGCGCTGGCACAATCCGCGCTCGCGCAGTTTCAATGGCAAGACAACGGTATCGCTGTCCGACAAGGCGCACATTTGGGCTGGAACGGCGCCGCAGTCGCCGCCGGTAACGACGTCGCGCTCTTTTACTATGATTGCTTGCGCGACGGCACGCGCGACGTCTGGGGCACTCGCATCGCTCCTAATGGCGATCATATCTGGGGCGAAAACGGCAGACTCATCGCAGGCGACATCAGCGAACAGCGCGCGCCGGTGGTGGCGGCTTATGCCGATGGCTCAGTCCTCGCCGTTTGGGAAGACTACTCTGTGGGCCGCTTCCGTGATTTGAAAGCTCAGCGATATGACCAGAGCGGCAACGCGATGTGGTCGCCGTCAGAAGGCGTTGACGTCATCGAATCCTATCGTGATCAATTCGACGTCAAGCTCGCGCTGAATGACGAGGGCTACGCGTTTATCGTCTTCACCGACGACCGTTTGACCCAAGGCGCCGAAACCAGACTGAACGTATTCGCGCAAGTCCTGACTCCCGGCGGCAGCCCTGTCGGCCCGCTGGACGGCTATCAACTGCTCTTTCAGCGCGACTACTACAATCAAGCGCTGGACGTCGTCTGTATCGGCAGTGACGCTTATGTCTTATGCAAATCTCCCGGCGTGCCGAACAATCTGGTGATTCAGAAGATCTTACCCGACGGCACGCTCGGATTCGCCGACGAGAACGGCGTGGTGGAATACTCCGAAGTGGGCAATCACACGTTTGCCGCAATCGACAGCGGCCTCGCGCTGGGATGGACGATGCGGGACGGAAACGGACAGTTCGGCGACGCCTATTTGACGCTATTGAATACGGACCGCACGCCGCTCTCCGGCTGGACCGCTGACGGCATAGAAATCCAGCCAGGCAGTTATACGCAGTCGATTACGAAACTCACGGAAGCTCCCGGCGGCGGTGTTATCGCGGCGCTGGCCGATTACGAATTTGATCCGGACAACGCGACGCTCTCGCTCTATCACTATAGCCGAACCGGGCAGCTTGTGTGGGGCCCGGTCGAGTTCGGTAACGCCGCCTTGCGCACCTCTCCGCTCGACTGGTATTGGAACGGCAGCGACCTGGTCGTCACCTGGATGGACATCGTCAATTATACTGACTACCGTGTACACACTCAAAAGCTGAACAGCAATGGCGTGAAACAGTGGGGCGAGAACGGTAACATCGTCTGGACTCGTGAAAACAAGAAATTGCGCGCGGATATCGAAAAACCTGCCAACGCGACGGCCAGACTCGTCATCGTGTCAGGCCGCTCGATCGCTCAGCCCGAGAGCCTGTTTGTCGCCGAACTGAACAGCGGGGGACAGATTTCCGGCAACGCGGAATTTTTGAGCGGCGGTTGGACCTATGACAGTTACGATCAGCGAATTGCCAAAATAGACGAACAAAAGCTCGCCGTCATCTGGAGCGACAGCCGCTCTTCACTTGAACGCGACGTGTATTTTCAGCTTGTGGACGGTAACGGCACCGCTCTGCTGGAACCTAACGGCAGACAACTCTCGTCGGGTGAGAATCTCTCTATCTATCTGCCACCCGCGATTGCGGCGGACGGCAACGGCGGCGCGTACCTCGGATGGGTCGGAGATTCCGTCGGTGCCACAAACATTATGCGCGTTCACCACATCGACGGGTACGGAACGGAACTCTGGTCGGAACCGGTCGCGATGCGCTCGCCTAACGGTTTCTACGGTCAATCCTATCTGATCCCTGACGGAAACGGTGGCACGTTTGTCGCTTTCGCTCGCTTCAACAGCTCGTTTGTGGCGCGGATCTGTGTCGCGCATATCAACGCGAGCGGGAGTTTAAGCTGGGGCGAAGGGTTCTACGAGTTTCCCGGACAAGCAGGCAGTGATATGCCGCTCACGTCCGCCTTCAGCGACGGCCACGGCGGCTGTTACCTGAGCGGCATGACCGGCCCGTGGCAAGACACGCAAGCCATCATTCTGCACATAAACAGTGACGGAACGTTTGGGGACGGGTGGACAGATTCGGGCCGCGAATACGGCGGCCTGATGACTCGCGACCGCAACTCCAAAGCGATTCTGGTCGGCAACAACGTGTTGCTGACCTATGAACAACCGCAATCGGAAGCCGCGGCAACTTATGACGTGCGCGCGGCGCTGATCACTCTTGACGGCACGAATCTTTGGGGCGCGCAAGGCCGCAGATTGTCACCTGCAGGCTCGGCGGTCATTCGTCACAAACTCAGTTCAGACGGACAGGGCGGATTTCTGCTAGCGTATGAAGACTTTCGCAGCGGCAGCTCCACTCACGCTTATCTTGCGCGCTTCGACGGCAATGGTACTGCGGCTTGGAGCAATACTGAGCGTCTCGTGTGCAGTTACGACGGCGACCAGAGCTCGCTGACGATGACACACGACGGCAATGGTGGCGCGTGGTTGATGTGGGAAGATTACCGCAACACCGATATCTACACAGAGATTGACCTCTACGGCACACACATTGACGGCAACGGCGACTATGCGTCCATCGGTGGTTTTACGTGGCCCGCGGAAGGCTATCCGGTTTGCGACGTGCCGACTTATCAGCAGGAGCCCGAGCTGATTCCATGGGCCGGCGGCAGCGCGCTCGCGTCGTGGAAAGACTTGCGCTCCAGCAATCCGGGCCGTTGCTGCGGAGCCGGAGCGGTCGGCGACATCTTCAATAACATCTATATACAAGTGCTCACCGAAGTCGCACTCGGCGCGGAGGACATTGCCGAAGTCGTTCCGTCCACGTTCACGTTGAGCGCCTATCCCAACCCGTTCAACCCGAGCACGACCCTGAGCTTCAGCTTGCCGCAGAATGCCAGCGTAAAACTCACGATTTTCAATCTGCTCGGCCAGGCGACGGATGTCGTATACGACGCGCCGCTGTTAGCGGGCGATTACGCCTTCAACTGGGACGCGAGCAACTTACCCAGCGGACTCTACTTCGCCAAACTGGAAACCTCAACAGGATTGTCAACAATTCAGAAGTTGACTCTGCTGAAGTAACGGCTCTTTCAATTTCAAATAAATGCGGGGCGACCAATTGGTCGCCCCGCATCATGTATAGTCCTGTGCGAATGCTTACAAACAATTCGCGCCAGCGTCAACCAGTCCAGCGGCACGCTGGCTATTTGATGTCCCACTCGCAGTCTTTAGATGAGAAGACGACTAAGCGATTGGCGTCATAGCGGATGCCGGTGACGTCGCCGGTTGAGCGGCACATCTCACCGATTTGCATCCCGCTGACTATGTCATAGGGAGTGAAGGCCGAGCCGCTTTGCGCGACGGCGATGGTGTTGTCGGGCGAGAGCCAGACGCGCTCCGCCGAGCGAATCTGCATGAACGCGTCGCCGCGCGGAATCGTGCGCTCGAAGAAACCGACATTGACGAGCGTCAGTGTGCCCGTATTCTCCCAGACACCCGCGACTGCACACGTCCTGCCGAATCCGTAGCCCATGGGCGAGACCGCGTATTGCTTCAAGCCGATGCGCTGATCTTCCGGCAAGGCCTTCTTGTCACTGCACTCCTGTCCCTTCTCCTTCAAGAGATCATAGAACGCGATCCGACCGTTCGTCACCTTGCCGCAGATGTTGCGGCACTCGACGGATGAACTGAGCGTTTGCAGAGCTTCAAATGATCCGGATTGCCGCACGACTTCGATTTCAAGCTGAACTTCAATTGGATCTTTGATGCCATAGGCTGTGGCTTGCAAGGTGATCTTGTGCTTACCGCGCTTGGCCCAGCCGAGTTCGGGTTCCACACGCACAGTCACGATTCCCGGCGGATCGAGAATCACGGGCTTGACCGAGACATTGAGCCACTCGGGTGTCGAGCTTGCGGGCGCGAGTTGAATCGCGTATTTCTGTTCGCTCTTCCACGAGACGTTGACCAAGAAGTCTTTGGCCATTCCCCACTCGACTTGCATCGTGGATTGCTGCGGCTCGACAATCAGTTCGCTCTTTTGCGAAGTGCCGAAGCCTTCGGGCGCATTCTTCGGCCCGCTGTCTTCCGGTCCCTGACAAGCCCGCGTCAACGCCGACACGGCAATCATAAGCATGATGATTGATTTCATAAGGTGCTCTCTTTATAGTTAGCTTGATTGATGTACTCTCTTTGCTAGTTCTCTGATGTGCTCCGGGCCGATACCGCAGCAGCCGCCGACGATGTCGGCGATGGCGGTGATGTTGACACCCCATTCGGCGAACTCGGCGGGCGTGATGCTTTCGTCGAGCGCGTTGGGATAGACGCCGATGATTATCTCTGAATGGACGTGCATAGAGAGGTTCATCACGGCTTGCGCGGCGATTTGCGGCGACGTGCAATTGATCAGCACTGCGGCGGCTCCGTATTTGACGACGGTGTGCGCGGCTTCGCGGAGGGAATCTCCGTTCAACAGTTCCGTGGGTGACTTCATGATGAACGACGTCCAGACCGGAATCCTGGTTTGTCTGGCGAAGTGTGTCGCGATTTTGGCTTCACGGAGTGAGTTTTGAGTCTCGACCAAAATGATGTCCACTCCCGCATCGGCTAATGTTTGCGCGTTGTGGCGATGCTCGGCTTTCAAGACCAAGTCACCCGGGGCGAGCTCAGGAAGATAACAATCTTCCAGGGGCGCAATCGAACCCGCGACCAGCACATTCCCCCTCGCTTCAGCGGGGGGGCCAGGGGGGGTTGCTTCCCGCGCCAGTGCCACGGCCCGCTTGGTCAACTCTTCGGCGCGGTCGGCCATGCCGACTTTGGAAAGCGTGTGCCGCGCCGTGCGGAATGTCCCCGCCGTAATCACTTGCGCACCCGCTTGGACATAGGCCCGATGCACCTCACGCAGCAGGTCGGGCGAGTCTAAAATCGTCTCGGCCGTCCACAAAGGGAGTTTGCAAGCAGCTCCTCTCCGCTCGAGTTCTGAGCCTAGTGCTCCGTCCAGCAGAATGGGTCGCACCGTAAGACTCTGCAGGGCTTGCGGGGATGTCGCAGGGTTTGCGCGCTTCAAAATAATCTAACCTATTGTTTTTATTGTTCGGAGCAGGTTTTGCACACAAGAAAACCGGGAAATTCCGCCGAGTGAGAAGCGCACAGATCGTGCAGGTGTTCATTGCTCCCGGCTTGCTAAATCCGTATCTTAAGGAATTACGCTAGCTCGAATTTGCCGAAAAGTACTCAGAAAGGCAAGGTGGGCTATGGGACGGAATGAACTCCGGCCTCTTACCACTCGTGTGCGTGCCCGTCTGACGCAGCGATTCTTGCGGCAGGATGATTGGAATCACTCAACTTGTCGTAATTTATTGCCACGGGCAATCCGAGCTTCTTCACGTGGTTTGCCACTCTTGAAATAATCTCACTTTCACCATATCCCGCAACATGATTTTCATCACAGCACTACTCACACTCGTCTTTGGCTTTAGCGCATTCGCGCAACAACGCTCGGAAATTAACGTCGCCCTGCAACTCGCGCCGTTTAAGCAATATTACGACACTCGCGAGGAGTGGCCGAAGTCGCATGGTTGGAAACCTTACAAGCGCTATGAATATGACGTTGTGCAGCGCGCTTATCCGGACGGCGTGATTCCCGCCGGTGCGATTTGGGAAGCGTGGCAGGAGATGGGCCGGATGGAACGCGTGGCTTTGGATGAACCGTGGACTCCGCTGGGGCCGTTTAATCACGGCGGACGGACGCGCGTGTTGAGATTTCATCCGAACAATCCGGACATCATGTTCGCGGGTTCTGTCGGCGGCGGACTTTTTCGCAGCGACAACGCGGGCGACAGTTGGTATCCGATTACGGATCAATTGCCGAATCTGGCGGTGGGGAGTTTTGAAATCTCTGTCTCTAATCCAAATGTGATGTATCTCGGCACGGGCGAAGGCTATTTCAACGGCGACGGGATTAAAGGCATCGGCTTGCTGAAGTCCATTGACGGCGGACAATCGTGGACGATGACGGGACTTAGTTACAACTACTCTTCAGGCACGGCGATATTGAAAATCAGCGTTGATCCGCGCAATTCGGACATCGTGCTGGCCTCGACCAATGATGGACTCTATCGCTCAACCAACGGCGGCGCGAACTTCACGCTTGTGCGCGCGGGCAATATCAACGAACTGAAGCGCGATCCGCAAAATCCTGATGTGCTTTTGTGCGCGGCGGGTTATCCTTACGGCTCCACGATGAACGGTGTCTATCGCTCAACGGACAACGGCATGACGTGGGTTGGCTCGAGCAGTGGGCTTCCGAACTCGTCGATTATTGGCCGCATCGTGCTGACGTTTTTCCCGAGCAACTCGCTCGTGGTTTATGCCGGTGTCTGCGGAGACTTTGATTATAACAGTTCGCAGATGATCGGTATTTTTAGTTCGGTCGACAATGGTCAGACCTGGGAACGCATGTCCGACAACGACGAAGGCAGTCACTACGCGAGTCAAGGCTGGTACGACATGGCGATTGCGGTGGATCCCGACGATCCCGCAGTCGTGTTTAATGCGGGTCTGGATATTTATCGCTCGACCGACGGCGGCGAAAGCTGGTCACAGAGATCATGGTGGAATCATAGTTTCGGTCAGCCGACATTTTCCCACGCCGATCATCATGAATTGATTTTCCATCCCGTCAACGGCAACGAGTTATGGAACGTCAACGACGGCGGGATCTTCGTGTCGTACAACAACGGCAACTCGTGGAACGAGAAGAACATCGGCTATAGCACGTATCAATACTACGCGATGGGCAACGCGACGCTCGACACGGCCTTCGCGCTGGGCGGGGCGCAAGACAACGGCACGAGCGAATACGACGGCGACGGGGATTGGGACATGGTCTTCGGCGGCGACGGCGGCTATTGTGTCGTGGACTACACCAACAACAACACGTATTATGTCGAATATCAGAACGGCAACCGCTTCCGCACGGATAATCGCGGAAACAGTTTCAGCGATATCAATCCCGGCATCTCCGGCAACGGCCCGTGGGTGACGCCGATCGTGCAGGATCCGTTCTCTCCGAGCACGATTTACACGACCACGAACGGCAGCAGTGCGCGAGTGTGGATGTCTCCGAATCAAGGCCGCAGCGGAAACTGGACGAGTCTCGGCACGGTCGGCAATTCAAATCAAGTGCTGGCCGCTTCACCCGCGCTGCCCGGCCGACTCTATTTGGGAACCAGCAACACGGTCATGCGCTATGACGCCGCCGACGGTCAATGGATCAACGTCACGGGTAACATGGCGAACTCCTATGTCACGCGCGTCACGCCCGATCCGTTCGACGCGAACACCGTCTATGTCACGAAGTCAGGATTTTCGAACGGTCATGTTTGGAAGTCCACAGAAGGCGGAACGGTGTGGACGGACATCACAGGCAACTTGCCGAACGCGCCGTTTCAAGACATCGTCGTGGATTTGAACAATTCAGCGATTCTTTACGCCGGGGGCGACCTCGGTGTTTTTGTCACGGAGGACGGCGGAAGCACATGGAACATTCTGGGCGAAGGATTTCCCGTGGTGCGCGTGGATGATATGGAGATGCAAGCGCAAACCGGAGTGCTGCGCGTCGCGACGCACGGACGCGGCATGTGGGAAATTCCGACGGGCGCGCCGGGCTTCACGATGCTTTATCCTAACGGCACGGAAATTCTTGCGACAGGTTCGACCGTTACGATTCGCTGGTCGGGGGTGAGTATCGGCGGCAATGTCACGCTTGAAATCAATCGCGATTATCCGTCCGCGAATTGGCAGCCGATTGTCTCCAATATCACCAACGACGGCGAGTACGCGTGGCTGGTGACGGGACCAACGACGGAACACGCGCGTTTTCGGATTATGCACACGACCCAAGGTGACTTTGCGGACACGTCGAATGCGGATACTCGCATCGCGAATCCCTCGCTGACGATTGTTTCGCCGAACGGCGGTGAAACGGTTTTCACGGGTGTCAACGATACGATTCGTTTTGAACGGACATTGGCGTCGGGCATGCTCACGCTGGAATTAAATCGCAGTTATCCGAGTGGCGCTTGGGAAATTCTCTCCGACAATCTTTCTTCGCAGGATTATTACGTTTGGCGCGTGCAGCAGCCGGGCGGCACGCTTTGCCGTATTCGCGTCACGAGCAACGAAGAGCCGTGGCTGACGGATGTCTCCGACGGGGATTTCATAACGCGCGCGCCGCAGATCTCGTTGACGGCGCCGAACGGAGGAGAAGTCGCACGGATTGACGAGCCGTTTGAAATCAGGTGGTCTGCTCCGGAGCATTCGGGCGGCTTCCGGATTTTGTTGAATCGCAATTATCCGTCCGGCAATTGGGAATTGGTGTCGGCGGGAACAGAAAACGACGGGAGCTTGACATGGACGCCGCGCGGTCAGGTGACGAACAGCGCGCGTATTCGACTGGCGACCGCGCTTGATCCATTGGGAACATTCGTGGACAGCGAAGCGAATTTCACGATTGACGTCAGCACGCCGGCAAATGACGCGTTTGTGCCGGCGGAGTTTCGCGTGAGCGAAGCGTTTCCCAATCCGTTCAATCCGGTGACGAGTTTTACGCTCGACGTTCCCGGGCGGGCGCATGTCATGGCGCAGGTGATGAATCAATTGGGTCAAACCGTCGCGACACTGCTTGACGGTTCGCGCGAGAGCGGACGCTACACATTGACCTTTGACGGCAGCGCGTTCTCGTCGGGTGTGTATTTTCTGCGCGTGGAAGCGGGCCGTTTTGCCGTAACCCGCAAACTGACTTTGCTCAAATAGTCATTCATTCAACTGGGAGGTATCATGCTTCGAATTTCACTTGTTGCAGCAATGCTCGTGTTTTGTGTTTCCCTTCAGGCTGAAACACACACGGTCATATCGTCCGGTTTGACTTTCAACCCGGCGTCGCTGATCATCAATTCAGGGGACTCCGTGCGCTGGGAGAATCAGGGCGGTTTCCACAATGCTGTGCACTTAGGTTTTCCGCCTGCGTTTACGAGCGGCGCGCCGTCATCCGCGAATTGGGTGCTTATTCATCATTTCACGGACACGGAGCTGACGTTGTACACCTATGTATGCGAAGTTCATCAGGCGCAGGGCATGGTCGGCGCGGTGACCGTGCTGGCTCCTTCTGCTGTCGGCGATCAGCCGCTGCCGCAGTCATTTTCATTAAGCGAGGCCTATCCAAATCCGTTTAACGCCGTCTCGCATATTGAGTTGAATTTACCGGCAAGCTCGCAGGTTACGCTCGATGTCTTCAACAATCTTGGGCAGAAGGTGGCGCGCGTGTTTGACGGCGTGGCCGTGGCGGGTTCGCATCGATTTGCTCTGGATGGTTCCGATTGGTCCAGCGGGTTGTATTTTGTGCGAGCCAGCGCGCTCGGACAGACGGCGTTCAAGAAAGCCGTGTTGCTGAAATAAATGGCCACACAAGCCGCGCGCGCAAAGAAGATAGCCGCTGAACTGTTCAAGCTCTATCCGCAGCCTGAGTGCGCGCTGACTCATGACGACGCTTTTCAGCTGACAGTGGCCACGATTCTCTCCGCGCAATGCACGGACGAGCGCGTGAATATGGTAACGCCGATACTCTTTAAGAAGTATCCGACGGTGAAGAAACTCGCTGCGGCAACTCAGGAAGACATCGAAGAGATTATCAGAAGCACGGGTTTTTTTCACAACAAAGCCAGAAACATTTTGGGATTCGCGCGCGCAATCGTAAGAGACTACGGCGGCGTTGTGCCTTCTGAGCTTTCCGAACTGGTGAAACTTCCGGGTGTCGGCAGAAAGACGGCGAACGTCGTGATGGGCACGGCCTTCGGCATTGCCTCGGGTGTCGTGGTCGACACGCACGTCATGCGGCTCTCCTATCGTATGGGCTTAACGGAATCCGAAGACGCTGTAAAGATTGAGCGCGATTTGATGAACCTATTGCCGCAGGAGTCGTGGATCAATTTTTCGCACGCGATGATCTGGCACGGCAGAAGAGTCTGTAACGCCCGCAAACCGAATTGCGCCGAATGCACGTTGGCGAAGATTTGTCCGAAGGTGGGTGTCGTGTAGTTAGAAATTGCTTTTGCTTGAAAAAAACCCCGGCTCATCACCGGGGTTTTTCGTGTTTGATTCCGACAAGGAATCGCGAGGATTTTTCTACTGCTCTAAAATCTGTCTGGGTTTTTGTCCTTTGCTGGACAGGGCGTAGGACAGGGCTTCGATTTCAATGGCCATGTTTTCATTTCTGACCGTGACGCCTTTGGGGACAAAGATGGACGTCGGCGCGAAATTGAGGATTGCGCGAATCCCGGCGTCCACCAACTGATCCACGACTTTCTGTGCGGCAAGAGCGGGCACGGCGACGACAGCGATTTTGATGCTCTCTTCTTCAATGATTTTTTTGGCTTGGGCAAAGTCGCGAATTTTCATATCTCCCACCAATTGTCCGATCTTTTTCGGATCGCTGTCAAACACGACTTTGATGAGAAATCCTTGCTCGGCAAACTGTTTGAAGTTCACGAGCGCGTTGCCGATATTCCCGACACCGACCAAGCAGACGTTCCACGTGCGATGCAAGCCTAAAATCTTGCTGATAGCGCGGTGCAAATCCACGACATTGTAGCCCAAGCCGCGTCTGCCGAACGCGCCGAAGAACGACAGATCCTTGCGCACCTGCGCCGCGGTTAAGCCGTTCAGTTTGCCGATTTCTTCAGAGGACACGGTAGTCTTCTCCGCGCTCAACGCATTTTGCAGCGTACGGTAGTATTTGGAAAGTCGCTTGACAGTCGCGTCGGAAACTCGATTCGACTGTTTGGGCTTTCGAATTTTAGCCATTTTCTTGCGGCTCTTTTTGGCCTTAGTGATGATGTGCTTAGTGGCTTTTTCTGTAGCCATGTTATGCCCTTACATTGCTCCCTTACCCGAAATCACGGCCACGACCGTGCGCAGCAGAATACGAACGTCCAACCAGAGACTCCAATTTTCGACATAGTATAGATCGTAAGCGGTGCGCTCTTCGATGGTCGTCTCGCTTCCGCGGAGTCCGTTCACGACCGCCCAACCCGTCAATCCGGACTTGACGCGATGACGATCCAAGTAGTTGGGAATATACTCCGCGAACTTATAGACAAACTCCGGGCGCTCCGGGCGCGGCCCCACGAGCGACATATCGCCTCGCAAGACGCTCCAGAATTGCGGAATTTCATCCAGCGACCAACGGCGCAGAAATTTACCGACTTTCGTTACTCTCGTATCTCCTTTGACCGCCCAGACCGCGCCGGTCTTCGCTTCGGCGTCGGTACTCATCGAACGGAATTTGATCATGTCGAATTCGTTGCCGTCCATGCCGACACGCCGCTGACGATAGAAGAGCGGCTTGCCGCTGTCCAGGAGCACGGCGACGGCAATGATCGCATAGACCCACGAGAAGGCAATCAGAAACAGAGCCGAGCAGGCGAAATCCATAACTCTTTTGACGATATAACCCGGCCCTGCCATCGTCAATGTTCTCAGTTTCAAGACGGGCTTACCGCCAATTTCGGTGACCACTACTCTTGAGCGCACGACATCCACCGCCGACGGCACATAAAGCAATTCCAACGGCGTGCCTTCCGCGGCTTTGACGACATCACTCATGCTCGGCTCGTCTTCATTGGAGGGCGCAAGCATGACCGCGTCGAGTTCATGCTCTTGCCAAATCATTCTCAGCATATGCACGTCGCCTAAACTTGGGCCGGTCGGCACGGGTGAGGGTCCTAACGCTCCGACTAACTCGTAACCGCGGCCAAGCTGACGCTCAAGATTATTCCACAAACGCGCCGCTTCCGCACCCGTTCCCCAGACGGCGATGCGCTGCACGCCGACGCCTCGTTTGAACAACGACCTGCGGATACGGTGATATACGGCGCGCGCGATTACCAGATTCGGGATCATGAACGCGACCGTCAACAGAAAGACTAAACGCGAATAGCTGAATTCGCGGTAAAAGAAAATTCCCGCCATCACCAATCCCATAGACAACACCGAGCCGCGAATGATTCGACCGATTTCGCGATCCAACGGCACGGCGGTTTCGGTGGCATAATGGTGCGACGACCAGCCGACGACGACGTAGGTCAGTCCAAGTATTCCGCCGAAGGCAAGATACTCGAGCGCGCTGGGCACCCAGTAAGAGTGAAAAACTTCATACACGGGTCCGAAGAAGCGAACATAAAACGCAACCAGCGAAGCGATCAGTATCGCGATCAAGTCCATCGAGCTTCCGGCCATCGGCAGCCAAAAGCTCGCGAGCAATGAGCGCTTGCGCGACGATCGCACAAACCGTTCTTGCTGAGTCTTGGATTTCTTGTCTGCCACGTTCATGCCGGAATTTGTGTTACCTGCAACATGTTGCGTGCCATTTTCCAACGGCTCGAAAAGTCTCCATCGCGGCCTGAATTGCCTGCTCCTGCTCGGTCTCGCTAAGCTCGAGCGAATCAAGCCAGCCTTTGAATTTTTCCCAGTTAGGTCGCGTTTGACCCTGATCGAGATTCAAATAGGCCGCGCCGTTCTCCGGTCCGATTCCCAGATTGCCGCGCACGGCATGAGCGATATAAGCATTGCCGTTGCGTGAGCCCCGGCGCACATATTCGACACCGGCAAGCTCCGCCAGCGAGCGAATGGCCGGGAAATGGTCGGGAGTTTCGAGATCCTGTTGCTGATCCGTCAGAGCCTCTATATCCTCGCAAGCCAGCACCGACGCGTCTGCATACTCGGGCATATAGCCGTATGTCTGTAAATCGTTTTGGCGCATAAAGGATTCCACCGCGCGTAGAACGGAGAATTCAAATCCGTACGCAACTTTCAAAAACTGCAGATACGCATCACGGTAGTCTCCTCTTTGCGCTTCAGCGTCCGCGCACTCGCCGCGCACCTTCGTTACGATGCGTCGATTAACGTCTGATCCATGTTCAACTTCGTGGTGCAGCTCGGTGGTGGCCTCTTTCAGGCGCGTCGAGAGCAAACTTGCTTCAGGATTCGCAAACCCCGTATCCGCAATCGTGACTTCAGGCAAATGATGCACTATTCTTTTTCCTTTGCAATCTTGTTATGCTAAACATCCGTATCCAGTTCCATCTCGCCTTCGACTTCAGTTTCTTCGTTGACGATTTTTGCGATGGCGGCGACTTTGTCTCCTCCGTCAAGGCGAATGACGCGTACGCCTTGCGTCACACGGCTCATTGTGCGAATGTCTTTGACGTTTTGACGAATGGCGACGCCTTGTTCGGTGATGATAATGAAATCGTCGTCGTCACCGACTTCTTTCATCGCGACCATTGGCCCGGTCTTCTCCGTCGTTTTCAGCGCCAGCACGCCGCCCGCGCCGCGCTTGGTCAAGCGATAGTCAGACACGTCGCTGCGCTTGCCGTAACCTTTTTCGGTTACCGTGAGAATCGTGGAATCTCCGCGCACGACAATCATACCGACGGCTTCCGCGTGCGGTTTCAACAATACTCCGCGCACGCCTCGCGCTGTGCGGCCCATGGCTCTTGCGTCGCTTTCGTTGAAGCGGACGGCTTTGCCTTCGGTCGTGCCGATAATCACTTCATTGCTTCCGTCTGTCAGCGCCGCATCCAGCAGTTCGTCACCGTCCGCGATATTGATGGCGATGATCCCGTTCGAGCGCGGGTTTGAGAACTCGGACAAGGCGGTCTTTTTCACAGTGCCGCGCTTTGTGCACATCAGCACATAGCGATCTTCGGCAAATTCCTTGACCGTGACGTACGCTTTCACCTTTTCGTCTGCGCTGCGTTCAATCAAATTCACAAGCGCTTTGCCGCGTGTGCCGCGACCCATTTGTGGAATCTGATAAACTTTCAGCCAGTAGCACTTGCCGCGATCGGTGAAGAACAAAATATAGTCGTGCGTGGACGCGATGAAGAGCTGCTCGACCCAATCTTCTTCCTTAGTAGTCGCGCCTTGCGAGCCGCGACCGCCGCGGCCCTGTTTGCGGAAACCGGAGACCGGGAAGCGCTTGACGTAACCCGAATGCGAAATCGTCACAACCATTTCTTCGGGCGCGATCATGTCTTCGATGGTCACTTCGGCTTCGTCTTCGACGACGTCCGTGCGGCGCTTGTCCCCGAATTTTTCTTTGATTTCTTCGAGTTCTTGTTTGACGACAGCCAAACGCAGCGCGCGGTTTTCGTCTTTTGCTAAGGGCTCAAGGTCGGCGATTTTGCCTTTGACTTCGCGGATTTCGTCGATAAGCTTCTGTCGTTCGAGTCCGGTCAGTCGCGCCAACCGCATATCCAGAATCGCCTTCGACTGTTTTTCGGACAGACCGAAGCGATCCCGCAATTCCATTCCCGCCGTGTCGGGCGACGACGCGCCGCGAATGATCTTGATGACTTCGTCAATATGATCAACGGCAATCTGTAAACCTTCCAGAATGTGCAGTCGATCCAGCGCTTGCTGAAGCTCAAATCGCACGCGCCGGAGCGTGACTTCGTTGCGGTGTTCCAAGAACTCGGAGATCATATCGCGCAACGTCAGCACGCGCGGCACTCCGCGCACGAGCGCGAGCATAATCACACCGTAGGAGTCCTGCATCGGCGTATGTTTGTACAGCGCGGCCATGATCACTTCCGGCACTGCTTCGCGTTTAAGTTCGATCACCAATCTCATCCCGTCGCGATCCGATTCGTCGCGAATATCCGCGATACCTTCAATTTTTTTGTCATTCACAAGATCAACGATGCGCTCGATCAAGCGGGTTTTGTTGACCTGATAAGGAATTTCCGTGACGACAATTTTGGTGCGCTGATTGGATTTTTCCGGCTGTTCGACGTTTGCTTTCGCGCGGACGACAATTTTGCCGCGGCCTGTGGTGTACGCATCGTAAATGCCCTGTTTGCCGAAGATCGTACCGCCCGTCGGAAAATCCGGAGCCGTAACAAAGTTCATTAAATCATGGGACGTCAGCGTTTCGTCGGCGATCATTGCAATGGCCGCGTCACAGACTTCCACTAAGTTGTGCGGCGGAATGCGTGTCGCCATCCCCACGGCGATACCGTCGGAACCGTTGACCAACAAGTTCGGAAACTTCGCGGGCATCACGGACGGAATCATAATAGATTCGTCGTAGTTCGGCACGAAGTCCACGGTGTTCTTGTCGATTTCGGCCAGCATTTCTTCGGCGATGCGGCTCATGCGCGCTTCTGTATAACGCATCGCTGCCGCGCCGTCGCCGTCGACGGAACCGAAGTTGCCTTGACCGTCCACGAGCGGATAGCGCAGGCTGAAATCCTGCACCATGCGCACGAGCGTATCGTAAATCGCCTGATCGCCGTGCGGGTGATACTTACCCATAACGTCACCGACAATACGCGCGCATTTTTTGTACGATCTTCCGGCACCCAAGCCGAGTTCGAGCATCCCGTAAAGAATGCGGCGATGTACGGGTTTCAGGCCGTCGCGCACGTCCGGCAGTGCCCGTGAGACAATCACGGACATGGAGTAGTTGATGTACGAAGACTTCATTTCGTCTTCGACATTCACCGGGATAATACGCGAGTCGCCGTTCCCGTTGCCGGCTAAGGGTAAAGTAAGATTATCTTTGTCGGACATATGCTAATCGTTTAGTTGCGTCTATTGACTTTGCGCTCAAACTCGTTCGTGCTTTCTCAATCACGGAATTTAATACTTTGCAAACGTTTCTCAAGCCGTTCTCGTCCACACAATAAAATCCGTTACGACAGGCTCAATTCCCACGTCGCGAAACAAGACTGCAATTTGTCCGCGATGATAGCTGGAGTGGTCGTGGTATTGCGTGAGAACATCGACTGGCCGAAGGACGAGCTGCTCGCCTTTCTGCGACGTGGTATCGGCGCGCGCTTCTTCTATTGGCTCGGGTAAGCTGTTCAGGTAGTCCACCCAGATTCGCTCGTTGTTCTCGATTTGTTTTTCAAGTCTTCCGGCGTCAAACGCGGGCCACCAGTTGTGCTCTTTGATGTGTTCGTTGTGGAGCCGCCGCAGCCAATACTCCGGTGTCGAACAAATGTGCGCGAAGGTATCTCTGGCTCGTTGCGGCGCATGAGTCTCCTTCTTCAGCGCGTTCAGCAAAGCGTGATTTGCCCAAGCCTCGTGCGCGACTAAGCGGAGGAAATACTGTTTCACGAATCCTCCAGAAAGTCATACCAGCCGAATTTCTCGGCGGTCATGTCCTTAACTCGCATCACAATTTGCCCCGTATGATAAGAAAAGTGCTCGATGACGTGATAGACATCCTGCAGGATTATGACATCCTTGTTTTGGATTGTGCGGATTTCCATCAAGCAATTTGGATTCAGGTTCGCCAGCACGCCGCAGGCTTCTTTGACGGTTTGCTCAAGATCGGTCAGCAGGACGCCTTTG
Source organism: uncultured Alphaproteobacteria bacterium (assembly GCA_964530625.1). Classification (GTDB taxonomy): domain Bacteria; phylum Electryoneota; class RPQS01; order RPQS01; family RPQS01; genus JABWCQ01. The sequence continues at coordinate 94,749 of CAZHAK010000008.1, forward strand.
GTTGGGGTCAGCATCTCGTCATACGACACCCGAAACTCATACGAGCGATTGCGCACGTCCGGCACGCCTCCGCACCCGGAGACGATATGCTGACGCACGTTACCCGCCAGGTGCAGCAATAAATTCCCGACGGAATTCGAGGCCGGATTGGGCCGCGCCCAAACCTGACATTCGTCCAACCGGTAAACTGCTTCTTCTATTTTACCGTAAGACTCTTTCAGGAAGCCTTGAGTGACTTCAAGGAAGTATGCAGAAGTGGTGTTGCTCATGTTTTGCTCATCCTAATAATCGAATGCATCCTTCTCCTGCTTTCCGCCCGCAGGCTCGAAGCGGAAGTTGGAGTAAATTTCTTTGCCGTCCACATAGGTATAGACACCGATGGAGGATTTATTGCCCGGCAGCACCTCGACCAAGCGGTCAAAAGCGACGTTTGCCGCGCGAATCATGTTGGCGTAGCCCTTTTGTTCAAACAGATTGCGCAGGTGCGCTAAAATTTGCTGCTTGTTTTTTGATTCGCCAATGGCGCGCTCGAAGGCGTCCCAGTTCACGTCTTCGACTTGCTGCCAGCCGCGCTTTATCTTCATATCTGACATGGTGAATGCTCCAACAGATTACTTACTTGTTTTTCTTCGCCTCTGTAGCCGCGCGCTTGACTTCCTTCTTTTCCAGCTTATAGTCTTTCTTGTCCATCTTGAGGTCCTTGGTGCGCTGCTTGTGTGCTTTTTGATCGATCTTATTTTGCTGTAGCGCAAGTTTGGCGGCTTTCAAGCGGCCCGTCAGGTCGGCGATCTCTTGTTTCAATTCAAACTCGCGTCTCTCGAGATCGGTGCCTTCATCGCGCAGAGCGCGGCGGCGGGCTTCAAGCGAGTCCGCCTCATTTGCAAGCTGTTCCTTCTTGGTCTCTATGGTTCGGCTGTCTTGCGCGAAAGCCTGCGGTGCGCCAATTAAGAGCAGCAACGTTAGAATCAGTGCATAGCGTGTCTTCATCATCATCTCCCTTGTTTATCCGTGTTCAAGCGGACGCCCCGGGTCGGGGAAATCCCGTGTCAGTCCCGAACGAAAGTCCGTCACCATCATAAACACCTTGCGGTGCAAGTCCTCCACTTCGCCCGTGCGCGTGGCCACGTCACCGAAGGCGCGCTCAAGCTCCACTAATGAGTTGAACTCCATCGTGATATGAAATTCTCCCAGCTCAGACGGCCCGAAACCGAGCTTCCGCCGCGTAATTCGCCACGACTCCATATCCCCCGATTTTATCAGGTACTCCATGTAGCCGCGCAAGTTCTCAACGAACTCAAGATCGCGGCGCGGCTCTTTCAGGTTGCACCAGACGTGGTAGATGTTCATGGGTTACGCCCGCAATTCTCGCAATAGCTGTGGAATGTCAATCTGTATGGTTCTCCACACTTCAAGCAAATCAATGCCCCTAAAGTCATGCACCAACCGGTTTCTCATGTCCGTGATCAAGTGCCAAGGAACATTGGGTAGGTTTCCCTAGTCCCGTCACTCACGTTGCGCGCCGCTTCGCCGATAATGGTAAACTGTCGCACCACAATATCGTGCAAGTCTTCTGTTTCAAGAAATTCCTCAAGCTTGCGTCCATTGTCCGTCCGGCGCGAAGTCCACCAGCACGTTAACATCGCTGCCGGCCCGAAATCGTCGCGCAGCACCGACCCGAAGAGCGCGAACTGAGTGATCTTCCACTTGTCGCAAAACTCCTTCAGCTTGGCGGTATCGACGAATTCGGATAGAATGATTTCTTTCATTTTCCTATCTCCCCACCTTCGCCAGCACCAACCCCCCAACCGCCCATCTTATCGCCCCGTCCACGATGTTCACGAGCACATACGAAGTTGAAAAGCTCCACCAGATCCATTGCTCAAGCTGCACGAGCGCCATGCCGACCGTCCCGGCAATGATCACAAACAACAATTTTCCAGCAAACGTGAGGTTCGGAGCGGCCGCCAGCAGCCACAGCATCAAAAACGACATAAGCACCAGCGCGACAAAGTCAAGAATCATCGGCGTCGTCATGCCGTCCTTCCCTTCACGGTGAAAGGAGAGAAAGATGTTTGGCCCCTTCGCGCCCTTGTCCCACGCCTCCTGCATCCGCTGTTCTTCTTGTTCATTTGTAATGCCTTCTTCGAGCATACCGGCCATCGGCGCGATATATAGTCCCGACGTCGGCGCTTCCTTCATCAGCACTTCCGCAACCAAATCTTCGTCGCGAAACGTGTTTACGGTCGCCTCGTGCCACGGCAGCATCATGTGCGAGACCGCGCCCCACATGAACATCGCTGCGCCTGCCAAAACTCCCGCCAGAATGAATCGCTTGTTCATGATGGCCTCCCTAAGACTTTTTTACCAGTTCATGCGCCCGCGCAGCGCCGTGATGTGTGCCGTATGATGCCTGCTGTGCCACGCGGCGTAGGCGAGCAGCTTGTCCAGCGACTCCTCGCCTCGCTCGAAATGCACGTACTTGCGGTGAAATTGATCCACGCTAAGGGATTCAAACACGACAGCCCAGCGCGTGTGCAGTCCGTCAATCAGTTTCATCGCAGAATCAATAGAGGAGTCTCCGTCCGCCATAGCCAGCATTTTGTGATCGTCGTAAGGAATAACCTTCGGGCAATCTTCCATCAAGACCTGCTTGGTTCTCAGATAGAGCACTGCCCCCGCGTCGCACAGGTGGTGAACAACCTGCTTCACCGTCCAGCCACCGTCCCGGTACGGAGAGTTCAGCTGCTTCTCGTTCAATCCGCGGAGCGCCAACGTAAGCTCGAGCGGAAGCTCTCTTATCGCCGCAATCCGGTCAGCCCTGTCTTTTTGCAGCACGGGCTCGGAATAATCGGATTTCCCGATGGGATATCGCAGCGCGTAGTCAATCACCAGCCTCTCCTGTCGCGCAGTTTCGTGATGTGCGCGATGTGATGCGTGCCGTGCCACGAATAGAGTCCCAAAAGCCATTTGATATCCAAATGCCCGCCCGCGCGATCGGGATGCGTGAACTCGCGGTTGTATTGCTCTTCGGTAAGGTTTTCCAGCAGCAGCGTCCACTTGTTGTGCAGCGCGTCAATCAGAGCCAGCGACGAATCAAGCGGCAGCGCTCCGTCGGGAGTCATCACCCAATTCGTTTGGTTGTAAACTTTAACGACGTAATCGTCTTCGGTCAACGCATGCTTCGTGCGCATGTACGCGTTCATGTGTGAATCTGAGACATGATGCACTAACTGCCGCACGCTCCATCCGCCTTCACGATAGGGGGTGTCCAATTGCTCGTCCGTCAATCCCGCTACCGCCGCGCGCAATTTCTTCGGCTGTTCACGCAAATTCGCAATCGCCGCGGCGCGCTCCTCTTTGGTCACAGGTCGCTTGCCGTCAAACTTGCCAATCGGATACTTTAGAGTTTCAATGTCCATCATCAACGCTTTCTCTGTTCGGCAATTGCTTTGGCTATGGATTCCGGCATGTCGCGACACTTGCAATGCTTCACATGCTTTTGATGCCAAACGATGCGCTGTTTGAGCGACGGGTGCTTGGGCATTTTATTCGCCTCGTGCCATTCCCTGTTAATTACGCGTTGTTCGCCCACCATGATAAACTTTCGTCATACCGCCATTGCAAATTAAAATGTCCGCCCTCAAACTCGACGTGCGTGTGCGGCACTTCGGCTTCCGCCAAACGTGTTGAAAGAATTCGCGCGCCCCACTGCAAATTGAATTCGTCACTGAGGCCGCATTCGATGTAGAGTCCGGACAGTTTCTTCAAGCTCTCGATGATGCGCTCATCGCTGGCCATGCGCACGGGGTCATGCGTCAACCAACGCGCCCACACGTCATCGCGCAACTCTCCGGTCTCCAGATCGAACGGGTAATCAAATCCCCACGGCGATTCCGGATTCGGCGAATAACAGGCGGACATGCCGGTCACGTTAATCGCCGCGTGCGAAACTTTTTTTTGCGGATTGCCATATTGCGCCATCATCTCTTTGGGCGACGCGTACTTTCGCAATTCCTTCAGCGCCTGCGGAAATTCCAACTGATAACCATATTCAAAATAGCAATCACCGGAATGCATCAGGCACCAGCCGAACAGATCCGGATGTCGCGCCGCCAACACAAACGCGCCGTAACCGCCGGAAGATTTTCCCGCGAGCACGGTCTGCGCCGGAGTTAGACCCGCGCGAAACTCACTGCGCATCCACGGCAAGAGTTCGCCGCACAGATAATCCTCGTAATCTCCGGTCGCCGTCGAATTGATGTATTGCGATCCGCCGAGTCGTGTAAAACAATCCGGCATCAGCACCACCGACGGCGGAATCTTCTTCTCGCGAATCAATCGCTCGATTCGCTCAGGCAGAGTTTCGCCCCACGCGCTCCAATTCAAGTGCGACAGCGCGCCGCTCGTGAAGCCGGAGAGCACGACAATCAGCGGATAGTCCTGTGACTTGGAATAATTCTCCGGCAAGTATACGGGAGTTTCGCGCACGGTCTCATCCCTTAACGGATTTCCCTCCAGGCACCGCGAGCGAAACTCTTCGATGATGAGTTGTCCGCGCAGTCTCATTTCATCAAAACCAACTTCGATACCGTTCGCGAGTTCGCCGCCTCAAGCGCCGCGAAGTAAATGCCGCTCGCTTGCGCGCTCGCGTTCCAACTGACGATATGCTCGCCTGCGCTTTGTGCTTCATTGACGAGCGTGGCCACCTCACGTCCGGTCACGTCAAAGACATTTAGAGTTGCATTGCTGTTCCGCGCCAGCACATAGCTCAAGCGAAACGCAGAGTTCCCCGGATTGGGATAAACTGAGAGCGACAATTCAGTCGGCAGCGTGGCGGAAGGAGTTGCGGAAGTCAGGGTGCTGCCTAAAACCCGCAATTCCAAGAACTCGTTACTATCATTGAACACGCGAATACCGTTCGCATAGTCGCCCGCGGTGTCAGGCGAAAAAGTCACTGTCGCAATCATCGAATCGCCGGGTTGCAAAAGCACGTCCTGAATACAGCAGTTGATCTGAAACGGCCCGACGTCGAACCAATCCGTAATCGTAAAGTTCTGGGCGCCGACGTTTTTCAAGGAGACCTCCTGCGACGCGCTCTGCCCTGCCGGAGCAAAGAAAACGAGTGTGTCTTGCGAAAAAACGGCGGCGACTCCGTTTGCGTCAGGCAACGGAATATGCGAGCGCCAAACTCCGCAGCGAAAGTCCGCGAAGTATCCAGCCGCGATAATATTGACGTAGCCGCCGCTCTCGCGCGCATATCCAAGTTCGGTGATTTCGGCGTCGACTTCCAGCTCAAGCTGCCATGTCGCGCCGCCGTCTGTCGTGCGCCAGACTCGACCGACCGCGTTATTGGCGATCCCGCCCGCGACATAACCCAGGGTGTCATTTACAAACAGCGCCGTTCTTAGCGGAATGTTTGTTTGAAGCGTGCGCGGCGACCACTCTTGACCGAAGTCGGTGGTAAAGTGAGCCCATCCGAACGGCGGAGAATCCTGCCCGCCGCAAACGATGCCGCGCGCGCTGTTGGGCGCGAAGTCAATGTCCGTGTCACCGAGCGGATCTGCGGCAACGATCGTCTGCCACGAGAAACCGCGATCAAGCGATAACCATTGCAATGACCCGACGGCATAAATAATATTGGCGACCGTGGTGACTTCGTTCACCCAAGTTCCGGTGAATCGCTCCGGCAGAGTGTCCCACGACTGCGACGTAAACATGGAATCGTTGCGGTAGATTCGGGCGTCAAGTCCGGACAAGGCCACGGCGATGTTTGAATCGGGCGCGGCGATGCTGGTGAGCCAGCGCGGCGTTCTGAGCGCAAATAGCGATTCGGGCCACATGACGTGCTGCGTCGCCACACCGCGCATCAGCCGCAATGTGCCGCCGTTGTTGAATGTATTGAAGAGCGATATATACAGACTGTCGTAAATCGCTTCGGGCCGGGTCACGGGCCGCCAGGTGATATCGGAAATAAAGCTCGGCGAGCGCAGCGAATTGAAGGCAGGAGAAGGGGCAGGAGCAGGTTGCGGATCTAAGTTCGTCCAAGTTCGACCGCCGTCAGTCGTGCGGAAGATTGTGTGCAGCGCGGCAATGAAGGCTCGTCCCTGATTAGCTTTGGTAAATCCAACCGGCACCGCTCCCCAATATTGCGGAGTACTTTGCGACGCGTCATAAAGTGTTTGCACATAAACCCAGTTCTCATCAAGCGCGCGCGAATTTTCTCGCGGCACATGAAAATCGGGCAGGACATCAGGCTTGACGGGCAGCGTGCGCGGAGCCGCGGCAAACACAACGGCAACTGAATACAGCAAGGCAATCCAAGCGTAAATGACCGACCGCATGATCGCGCTCCTAAAGCCTGTACTTCGGTTTGGGGGGACACGCGCGCAAGTAAACAAAAATTGCGGCGGCAAGAAAACCGAGATTTTCGAGGATTTTGCTCCAGCCGACTTTCGCGGCCAAAGCAGAAGCGGTCGCCGAGCTTCCAAAACACCCGCAGTCAATGTTCAGTCCGCGCAAAACGGCTTGCAGAATCAGCACAGTGAAGACCGTCAGCAAAATCACAAGCGTCAAAGCCGCTCCGCGGCGGAGCTTCGGCAAAAACAGACAAACGGCGGCCACAGCTTCCAACGCTGGCACGAACATCGCGGACAAATAAACGTAGTTCTGCCCGATTCCCGGCAGACTCACTCGGTAGTTGGTGATGTCTCGGGCGAAGCCTGCGGGGTCCAGGATTTTGGGCCAGGCCGCATACAGAAAAAGCCCCGCCAGAAGCAGGCGGAAAGTCCAATCCAGTCCCGTAAAAATCTGCTCGCGGAGGCTCTTGTTCATAGCCTTTTATTATAGTAACAACTTTTCACAAAGTCAAGCCAAAGTACTGATATTTTCAAGAAGTTACGTTACCAAAACTATCCCAAAATCATATCCGTTCCTCTCTTCTTTGCACCCTCTCAAAGACAGCACAGGCCCGCCCCCGCCGGCGAGCCTGAAACAGTGCGACAATATAGGTCAAACCGCTAATTCTCGGTGCCCGTCTCAATCATTTCAGTTTCAGCCGACCACTCTTCCCAGCCACCGGTGAAGACCGCCAGCCTGCCGTAACCGTTGCCCAAGGCGAACTCAGCCAGGTCATGCGACAGATGGCAGTCGCCGCCGTCGCAATAGATGACAATCAACTCTTCTTTGGGAATGGCCAGAAATTTATCGGCATCCTTGTCCAGATGGTCAAACGATACGTTGACTGCACCGGGAATATGGCCTTCTTCAAAGAGTTTCGCTTCACGCGCGTCCACGAAATGAATGTTACTCTTGTTGCGCTTCATATAGAGCACCATCGCGGTGGCGAGATTCACCTCGTAGGCCTGATCTGACTTTATAAACAAGCTGTCCGGTTTGGCGGCGGCATCTTCGGCAATCGCGGCCGGGACAAGTTTAATCGGCTCCCAATGGCCCCAGAAAGGTAAGTCGCTTTTTGTGGCGACACGTGCTCCCAGCCCCAGCAAAACTGCGGCAATCATGAGGGTCGAAATCTGCTTTGCCAAACTCATGTTTCCTCTGTGGTTTCTAATGCGCGAGTGACTTCAATGCGATCTACGAGATACTGATAGGCTTCGTCCACGTCGTCGGTCATCAGGATCAAATCCATGTCTTCCGGCGAGATGACGCCCCATTGAATCAATGCGTCAAAGTTTACAACGGTTTTCCAAAATTCCGAGCCGAACAGCACAATCGGCAGGTTGCGTCGAATCTTTTGCGTTTGAATCAGCGTCAAGGACTCAAAGATTTCATCAAACGTTCCGAATCCGCCGGGAAACGCGACCTGCGCGCGCGACAGATAGACGAACCAGTACTTGCGCATGAAGAAGTAGTGAAACTCGAACGTGTACGGTGGATCGAGATAACGGTTTACTCCCTGCTCGAGCGGAAGGCTGATGGAAAGTCCGACGGTTTTCGCGCCGATTTTTTTTGCGCCGCGGTTGGCCGCTTCCATCATCCCGGGTCCGGCGCCGCTGCAAATCACGTGTCGGTCGCGCGGATCGGGCATCTGCTGATAGTGCGCGGCAAGTTTTGCGGCCAGCCGTTCAGCTTCATGGTAATAGTGAGTCAGCCGCTTAAACGAGTCCGTGCGCTTTTGAATGATCGCCGGAGTAATCCCGAACTCGTTGGCCCACTGGCTGTTCAGCTTGGTCAACTGTTCATTCAATTCTTCTTCCGGCACTGAGCGCGCCGACCCATAGAACACAATCGTGCTGCGGATTTTTTGAAGTCGAAGCCGCGACTGCGGCTCCAGGTACTCGGCTAATATCCTCAAAGACCGCGCATGTGCGCTCTGCAAGAACCTCCGGTTCTGGTAGGCCTTAGGATAAAAGTCTTTATCGCTTTCTATCAAATATATCAATCCTTTCTCATCCGGAATCAAGTTCGCGGATACTTACTAATACTCCAGCAATTTCCGTCCGGTTCCCTTCCGATTCCCCCCCGGTCCTCCGGGGGGGTTAGGGGGGGTCAAGCACCCAAGCGTCAAACCTACGCTCACCATTGCGGGTCTGGAGACCCACAACGGCGAAAAACTGCTTTCAAATTTCTTATTTCATCAAGACCATTTTGCGAGTCTGTGAAAAGTCACCTGCGTCCAATCGGTAGAAATAGACTCCCGATGCAAGTTCTCTGCCATCAAACTCGACTCTATGAAGACCCGCGCCCGAATTCCCGTTCGCCAATACTGCGACTTCCCGCCCCAACAGATCAAACACCTTAAGTGTTACGTTTGTCGCGCGCGGCAGGTCAAAAGAAATCTCCGTTGTTGGATTGAACGGGTTCGGGGAATTGGGGTGAAGCGCAAAGGACGAAAACATTGTTGGTTCCCTTGCCGAGAGTTGTCCTTCTTCAAAGCAAGCAATTAATATTCTCGGCGGCGCCTGAGGATGCCCGCTTGGCAACAGAGTCTCCCCAACAACGAATTTCCCACCTGTCAATTGTACAACCGCTGAACTGGCAAAGCCTTCTAGGCTGTGGCGCCAACAACAGTAGTCCCAAAACTCTGAGCCGTCGTTTCTGAATCGAAGCAACCATCCAGTGGACGGATAATATCCGGTATATCCACTCACAAACACTCCTCCATCATGCGCAACGCCCCAATCTCGAGTGCTAATCGTATCGCCCGCTTGGCTTACAACTGGCGCGCGCCACAGGCTATCGCCGTCGAGAGTCCATCTCGCAATTTGGGCCGCTCCATTCCCAAAGCCTCTTATGTAGAGCGCATCATCGGGTCCAATCAAGGCCCCTGACCAATAAAACGAGTCGAAATTCGACTGTCGATACCACACTGAGTCTCCAATGCTCTCAAGGCACAAAATAAATGTACCATAGACCTCTGGTCGACCGCTAACCCAACCAAGGATAAAGATTCGGGCTGTTCCATCTCGAATCGCATCGCGAATAGTTACGGTGTCTCCAAGTTCGTAGGCATTCGCCCACAAGACCTCTCCGCTCCACGTTCTTTTCAAAACACTGATGTTGGTCGTCCAGTTCTGTGGCATCAGAACTTCTACTGTCGTGCTGTCGGATGCGTGTCGTGCAATTTTGTCCCACTGCCAATCATCCGAGTTAAGAATCTCACCTTCTTGACTTAACCTAAAAACACGCCGTATCAGGAAACTGACTTCGTCGGGTCCAGACCCGCACGTTAAAAGCAGATCGCCGTTCCAATCCAATTCGCCCTCAAGACATTTGTCGTAGCTTTCAGGCATTTCAATCATTGTCGACCAAAGGCTGTCTCCGTCCACGGATAGTTTTCTAAGCTCGATTGATCCAACAAATGAGGATATCTCGTGATTTATGACCACGAATACGCCACCATCGTCAGCCTCGAAAACTCCAGCAAGTTCTCCAGCCCATAGCGTCCTCGTCCAAACCGTATCCGGTTGCGCAAACGATGTCAAAGAACAAGCTAAGGTTGCCAGAGCAACCACTGCGTAAATATGTTGCTTCATTATCCCCTCCAAGGAATAAGATCAGCGTTTAGGTTCTACCCGATTCGCCCTTTGGCGAAAGTTGCGTGGGCGGATGCTGTCCGCCCCTATATATCTATTTTTTGCTCGCCTTCGCAATCACAATCACATGGCCGTCCAAATCCCGGAAATACGCCGCGTCATCTCCCCACGCGCGCACCTGCCACGGCGAAAGCTCCACCGCTCCCGCTTGCACAAGTTTCGCGCACTGCTCAGCGGGAGTGTCGCAATGAAAATACAATTCCGCGCCGGAGAGTTCGCCGGCTTCAATCTTCTTCGGCACAACTCCCGTGTTCACTCCAAAACTCTGGCGCTCGTAAATTCCGATTTTCCGCCCGTCTTCCATTTCGAACTCTGCATAGACCGGCACGTCCACGGTTTGCTTGAAGTCAAAGGCCGCGCGATAAAAGGCCACAGCCTTCTGAAAATCATCCACCGCCAGAATAGTCAAAATATGCTGCATCGCTATTTCATCAAAATCATCTTGCGCGTCTCAACAAACGAACCCGCTTTAAGGCGATAGAAATACACGCCGGACGATAATGCGTTTGCGTCAAACGTCACATTGTGCGCGCCCGAAGTCCTGATTCCGTCCACCAATACTGCGACTTCACGGCCCGTCACATCAAACACTTTTAACGTCGTCTGTGTCGCATGGGGAAGATCGAAAGCGATTTCGGTTGCCGGATTAAAGGGGTTCGGGTAGTTGGGATGCAGGGCGAAACCGTGTGGGGCGCCCGGTCTCCTGTCGTCAGCCGAAACCGTTTCACATACATCGCATGTCCATTCATACCCTGCGAACAGGGAGTCCGGATTCAAGACAATGACACTGCTTGTCCACTCGACATTCTGATCACAAGCTGGAATGTAAACATAGACTCGCAGTGGGACGACACTTGTTCGCGCTTGAAAGCCTGCCGGATCAATACAAAACGTTCCCGGAACTCCGTTCATATCACCGTTAATCCAAACCATGTTGAAATTCACAGTGATGTTATCCGACTGAAGCGGAATCAGCGTGTCCGCGTCGTCCGGCCCGTTTGCATTCTCGTCCCAATAGATATAGACTGGTGTTCCATCTGGCAGCGGCTCGCCGCCATCACATTCGTCCGTGAAAACTTGTTCGTCGCACATCGGCAGAAACATCTCCACTACAGCTGGCTCACAAGGCGCGCATGTCCATTCAAACCCTGCGAACAGGGAGTCCGGATTCAAGACAATGACACTGCTTGTCCACTCGACATTCTGATCACAAGCTGGAATGTAAACATAGACTCGCAGTGGGACGACACTTGTTCGCGCTTGAAAGCCTGCCGGATCAATACAAAACGTTCCCGGAACTCCGTTCATATCACCGTTAATCCAAACCATGTTGAAATTCACAGTGATGTTATCCGACTGAAGCGGAATCAGCGTGTCCGCGTCGTCCGGCCCGTTTGCATTCTCGTCCCAATAGATATAGACTGGTGTTCCATCTGGCAGCGGCTCGCCGCCATCACATTCGTCCGTGAAAACTTGTTCGTCGCACATCGGCAGAAACATCTCCACTACAGCTGGCTCACAAGGTGCGCATGTCCACTCCAGCGTATCAGGCACCGGCCCGACAATTCCGACCTCCGTCGTCCATACAACTCCCACATCACAGGCCTGAACACGAAGATAAACCCGCGTTCCCGCCGGTGCATCCGCAGTTAACGGCGGATCAACAACACAGGGGGCACCGGGAATTCCGATGAGCGACTCACCCATCATCATCCACTGGTTGAAATTCGCGCACGGCGTTCCCGGACAAAGGGGAAAGAGAGAGTCCTCCTCATCCGGCCCATTTTCGTTTGCGTCCCAATACATTGAAACAATATATCCGTCCGCAAGCGGATTTCCGCCGTCGCACTCGTCCGTCAATATAGCATCAGGATCGCAAACCGGAAACCAAAGCTGCCCCCGCGCGCTCCCCACCCCAAAGAACAATACTAAACTCAATAATCCAACAGTCGTCGCTTTCATGACAAACCTCCTATGGAATTGTTTATCTGCTTCGGAAATCTGTTGCTCTACTATTTATGTGTCTTCCCGACTTATTTCATCAAAATCATCTTGCGCGTCTCAACAAACGAACCCGCTTCAAGGCGATAGAAATACACGCCGGAAGATAAAGCGGTTGCGTTGAGTGTTGTTGTGTGATGGCACGCTTCAAAAGAGCCTCGCGCAAGTACGGCGACTTCGCGGCCCGTCACATCAAAAACGACAAGCCGGACATCAGACGCTTCCGGCAGAGCAAAACGAATCGTCGTGTTGGGGTTGAACGGGTTAGGGTAATTGGCGAACAATTCGAAATTGCTCGGAAGAGAAAAGGCCCGGCCATGGTCATCATCGTCTTGCGGAGTGGGCTTTGCCAATGACGCGTTGTTGTGCGCGTCATTCAGCGTAGACAAATAGAACCGAATCTCGTTGTCCCCCGCCGCCAGCACGTCCATGTCACCGTCGAAGTCCGCATCCACGGCGCGAACCATGGACGCCAACGGCATATTGTCGGCAATCACGTTGCGATAAAAACGATTCTGCGTATTCCGCCACCAGGATATTTCTGATCCCGAAGCCAGCAATAAGTCATCGCGGCTGTCGTTGTTCATGTCAGCCGACGTGACGTCCCGAGGTGATTCAATGATAGAGGAGATAATGTGCGGTTGGTCCGCACCGCGCTCCCACCAGCCCAACACTCCTTGGTTCGTGCAATAGTACAAATCATTCACGCTGTCCACTTCAGCATTGATATGCGTCGTGCCGCAAGCCACAAGCCCTGGAGCGTATCCAATAATCTGCTGCTGGTACCCGTTGAACGATCTCCATTGCACGATAGCTCCTGTCTCCGCCGCAGCAGCGGTCACAACTCTGCCGTTGGTTGACGGAAAAATCCACTTTGCAGCCAGAGAGCGAAGTCCCTGCAAATTCGTCGCAAAAATTTGCCGCGTGAATCCTGCGTCACCCTGATAGTGCCACACGGAAATGTCTCCGCCTGTTGCCGCAGCCGTGACGATTTCCCGCCCGCCGCCTTGATTGATGTTCTGCAAGATTACATCGCTCGCGCCCATTACTGAGGACGAGATCGGCTGCATCCAATAGCCCCACTCGACCTTTTCAAACCAGACAAGAGAATTTTCAAATCTCGATACAGCCGCGATGTCCAAATCGCCGTCACTGTCAATGTCCCCCACGGCCACGGCTCTCGCGCCCGGCCAGCGTGACAACAACACATGCTCGGTAAATCCCCAGCTCCCGTTGTTCTCGTACCAGCACACTTTGTCCGCGAACATACCCGCCGCGACGACATCCATGTCGCCGTCTTCGTCAAGATCAACAGGCTCCGCGGACATCACTCCGCTTAAGTTTGTCGTGACGATTATTTCTCCGAATGCAATCGGCTCGACAATAGTGCGCAGGCCGCGTACTTCATCGCTGAACGCGCTTGGACCGAATACTGCACTCAGCGCGCGTACGCGATAGAAATAGTCTCGCCCGGGTGCGGCGGTGAAGTCATTGAACGCTGCAACTTCCGGAGCCGACGTTGCCAACAATTCATAGTGCCGCACATGTCCTACCGCGCTACGCCATATTTCGTAACCAGACTCATACGGCTCGTCCGACCACTCAAGAGAAATACGATCATCAAAGTTCCTCGACGCAATCAAACCGGTCACTTGTCCTGGCAGGTCATTTATAAGACACGACCCACACGTCCAATCAGTAACAAAGTGCTCGCTTATGCCATTCGGAATCGTGAACGTGTTTGAGGTCCATCGAATTCCGTTGTCACAAGCCAGCACCCGTACATAGTAGATGCTTGGGTGGGGCATTTCCCAGTTCATCACAAAGGCAGGACCCCCGCAGAACGTGCCGGGTATACCAACCATCTCTTCGCCGTTCAGGCTAAAAGAGTTGTAATTGCAGCATGCTGCGCAGTTCCCGACTTGAGGTTGTGGGTCCTGTTCGTCAGGTCCGTTCGCATCATGGTCCCAAAAAATCTGCGCGATGTGTCCGTCAGATAGCGGATCGCCACCGCCACAGCTATCCGTCAGAATGGAATCAATGCTGCAAAGAATCGCAGCGAATTGTGCATGACAAGGCAATGCACTCAACACAAATACTACAATCATTAATCCAACAGTCGTCGCTTTCATGACAATCCTCCTATGGAATTGTTGCTCGCGAAAATCTCTGTTGCTCTAAATATGTATGCGATCGCATTAACAGCGACCGCGCTACTTTAAAAATTCTGTCGCCACGCGCCAGCGTCAACATCCCCGCTTAACAAGCGGCGCGCCGGTTACTCTCTAAATCCGATCCACCGGAGCGCGAGTTCGCTCTTCATGGTTTCAAATTTCATCACGGTTTCCTGCGGATGCGCGCCGGGAGGAATCTGATCTAAATAGATTGCCCGAGTAATGGCGGCGGACGGGAACGCGGTCATTTGTCCCATCGCGGAGATGCCATTCACTTCGTCGCGCAATACGTTAAGTTCGAGTTTCTCTTCTCGTCCTCCGTCACCCTTGGCCCAAACCCGCACCAGAACACGGTCAGGAACGTTCTTCGGCAGATTTTCTTCGAGCGCGTGCGTCAGCACTTCGCGCGGCGAGACGCTGTTTCCTCCAAACAAAAATTCCCGCGTCGAAGTCAGCCCGATCTCGCGCAGGAATTGCAGATAGTTCGCGTGGCCGGGATAGCGAATGGTTTTGTAATCCAGTCGCTGTACTTTCCCCAACAGCGTGCGCGGCAAGGTCGACGTTCCGCCCGACGTGACGAATGCTTCAAGTTCGCCCACGCCCTCAAAGTGTATTGCTTCGACTTCTTCCAAAGATGGCACGAGTACTTCCTTGCCGTCTCGAATTTCGCGCGCTTCTTCGAGATATTCGTTCAAGAGTCCGTGAATCGAAAAAAACTGCGCGTATTTCAATCGTCCACCCGGCTCAAGCGGCAAGCCGCCGACCCGCACGTGAACATCGTCGCACTTCTGAAAACGTTTCACAAGCTCCATCGCCAAAATATTCGTCAGTCCCGGTGCGAGCCCCGTATCGGGAATCAAGCATACGCCCTTGGCTTTGGCCTCTTTGTCCTGCGACAAAACTCTATCCGTCACTTCCGGGTTGCCGCCCAGATCAACGAACGAGACGCCGTTCAACAAACACGCGCGTGCGATCAGCGGATTCAAAAAATACGGCACGCACGACTGACAAACCTTGATGCCTTGAAGCACTTTGTCAAGCGATTCATCCCGCCGCACGTCCACCGTGGTTGCTTCGACGAGTTCGGAGTCGAGCCACGCCGCCGCTTCGTCCACGACTCCGCGCGATAAATCAGCAAGACGAATTTTGTAGGGACCTTCAGGATGATGTACGAAAAAATGCGCAGCGACGCGGCCCATCAAGCCCGCGCCCAAAATCAATATCTGTGGGTTCATGGGTCCTTATACCCCCGCGCGCATCGCGCGGAATTTAAGCCGGCTGCATCGAACGTTCGCGCTCCGGCGCCTTGGCTTGGAGCATCGTATTGTCCGCGTCCACCAGCACGTTTAATCGAAAAGTGAGAAAATCTTTAATAACGGGCGGATAGTCGCGCGCGATTTTTTCGGCGTCGCCCATGGTTTTGACTTTCAACAGCCACATCCCGCCCACCGAAGACAGATAGCGTCCGGCGATCAGCAGTTGACCGTTGTCGCGCAGCGTTTCTAAGTAGTCATGAATCTCGCGGCGCAGAGAGTTCATGATCCGTTTGGTCGTGCCGGGTCGTCCGGCAAAGTGCACTTGCACGACGTATCCGTCGCGCGATTCTGGAATGGTGCCGCGTGTGTTGCGGCGTCCGCGAAAATTCCGCCCTTGTCTAACGTAACTCATAGCCTATCGTATTCCGTCGCTTTAATGAATCAGCCTGTCTCGATCATGATACTCTCCCCAGAGTTGCTCTGTAATTGCTCCCTCAGGCGAGGCATCTGTCCTGGCGCAGGACTTCAAAGGATGAAGGATAAGGGATAAAAGATGGGTTGGCGCGAGTCCGGATTCATACCTCTTACCTCATACCTCCTGCCTGCTCAAGTTGCTCTCCTAACGAAAACTTGTCGCAAGCTCCGTGTGCCGCACGTCACCCGGAAAATCGTTTCCGAGAGCAAGGGGCCGCATGAGCTGCTCCGCGTCTGTGTTGCTGACAGACTCGGCGACCTTCCCGATTTTTTCAAGATAGAATCCGCCCCACGAGTTCTTCATCATCGTGCAGGAAGATTCATCGGGAAAGCCCGTCATTTTCAGATGCAGGATTGTTGTGTCCGCGTGCGGCTCGAGCGTGAACTCTTGCCGCACGATGTAGCTGCCTTCTTCGGGCTCCTCCGGATTGACGGGCACGGGCGCGAGCAAAACGAGCCGCTCGCACACGTCGTAGTGCAATATGTCCGCGACAAACAGCGTCCCGTCTTCGGTCCGCGCGCGCATCGTCCCGCCGACGCAGCTGTCGTTTTGCACAAAGCGGTTGCCGTCCCACTGTGTCAAATACTTAGGATCCGTAAGCGCCAGCCAAACTTTTGCCGCCGACGCAGGTGTAGTGTGTTTTAATTCGAATGTGTGCATGGGGGGGGTTATAATATTGATTTCGTCTTGGTCTTTTGCTCTTGCGCCAATAACTCAAGTTCTTGACTCCTTAAGAGCATAACATGCTGAGGATCTATCAGAATATCTGAATCCAAATGCTTATCAAGTTCAAACTCAATGACAAGCGGTCTAAAATCAATCCGCCCATATGGCGCAATACAGTTATAACACAAAAGGGCTACTTCAAAATCTGAAAGTTGAGCACGTACGATATTTGTATAGAATTTCTTGTTTTCTATTTCTTCAGCTCTTTTGACAAACTTGACAATGTTAAATAAGAACCTAAAATAATGCGCTAGATCAGATTGATATTTTTGAAAATAAGATACCCAAACACTACTTACATTTACAATCTCTTCTTTTACGGTCGGTATAAACTGATAGTGTGCGTTGTCATCCTTAAACCGCTCATACATTTTCCTTAGACAATCACGTCCTTTAAGGACATTCTGTTGTTGCATTTCGCCGGCTCCGTAGCCGTCGCCCTCTTCAACAAACGGCAAATCCATTGCATTTACGTTCTGGTTATGTAAACTCAGCATCTGGAAAAACGTTGCTTCAAATTGTTGTCTCCGAAGAGTCTTGTTCTGCAACTCCATCTGTTGCTTCTGGCCTTCGAGTTCCTTACGGGTAAGCTCTAACTCATTACGTTGTAAAGCGAGGTCTTCGCGTTGCAACTGCAACTCTTCTCTTTGCATCAAGATTGCGACAATCAACCCAACAAAAGCAAGCCCAGCAAACAGTGCATTGATTGCACCGAACATATCCCCAAACTGACCGCGACGTTCTGCAGAGTCCGAGGCATAAACTATTACAACTGCAGACAACACCCACAACAAAACAATAGCTCCGCCAATCTTGACGAAAAGCCAGAACCATTTCTTATCTTCGGGATTGTTATCCACTAATGTGTTGCCAGAAGAGTCATTCACGGCTTTTTCGGCGCAAAATCTTTGACCCACCATGCAGGGGCGCGCCCACAGGAGTGAACAAGCAGTTGCATTTCACGCACCATCTCAAGCTTTCGCTCAATGGGAAGCGCGGCAAGCTCGCGTCGGCGCAGTCGTTTCTGCTCTAGCGATTTCGCTAATCTCTGTTCGTAAGAAAGTGACGCCATTTTTCTATCAGTCCATGTCTTGCAAGAATACTTTCCAATCTTGCTTGGTCAAAAGCTTGCTCGTCAATAAACATTTCAAGCCTTAGTTTATCCTTTGGCCTGCCTATTTTCAAACAAATTGCCATCAAGTGTTCTGCGGTAACAATTTTAATCTCTTTGTCTCCGCTTCCCTGGATTTGTGCTTGGGCAAGAGCTTCCGATTCTACGCCCGGCGGTGGCACGATAATCTGCACAGGTACGCCGCCAATATCAACATGCTCGCCTTTTACATCGTGACCCAATGCACGCAAGCGACCGTGGAAAGGATCTAAGTTTAACAATACGTTTCGCTGTTCAATCGCGACAAAAATATCTACATCAAACGTAACAAAAGGCTCAACATAGAACAACGCCGCCGATCCGCCAGCAATCGCCCAACCTCCGATGATCCCTTCATTTTGAAGTTGATCAAATGTTTTAGCTACAAGCGCGTAATCCATCCCCTACACATCAATCGCAGTAGCATATTTCGCGTTCTTCTCGATGAATTCGCGGCGGGGTTCGACGGCGTCGCCCATTAGCATCGAGAAGACGTGGTCGGCGGCGGCGGCGTCTTCGAGCGTGACCAACAATAATGTGCGGTTGGCGGGATCCATCGTAGTCTCCCAAAGCTGGTCGGGATTCATTTCACCGAGTCCCTTATAGCGCTGCACCATCACACCCTGCTGTGATCCGCCGAACTCCTTTTGAATGATCGCGTCGCGCTCCACTTCATCCATCGCGTAGCGCTTTTTCTTGCCCTTGGAAATTCCGTAGAGTGGCGGCTGTGCGATAAATATCCGGCCCTGCTCAATCAGCGGCCGTTGATAGCGAAAGAAAAACGTCAACAGCAGCGTGCGAATATGCTGTCCGTCCACGTCCGCGTCGGTCATGATGATGATTTTGCCGTAACGGCACTTCGACACGTCGAAATCTTCTTCCGTCGCGATGCCCGCGCCGATGGCGGTAATCAACGTGCGCAATTCTTCATTGGCAAGAATTTTGTCCAGCCGCGCCTTTTCGACGTTGATGACTTTTCCGCGCAACGGCAGAATCGCCTGAAACTCGCGGTTGCGGCCCTGCTTGGCCGATCCGCCCGCCGAGTCACCCTCGACGATATACAATTCGGACTTTTCGATATCCTTGGTCGAACAATCCGCGAGTTTTCCCGGTAGACTTCCCGATTCCAGCGCCGTTTTTCTGCGCGTCAAATCGCGAGCCTTGCGCGCCGCTTCACGCGCGCGCGCCGCCAGAATGGATTTTTCAATCATCTTTTTGGCGTCATGCGGGTGCTCTTCAAAGTATTCACCGAGTTTTTCGTTGACAATCTGCTCGACGATGCCTTTGATTTCGCTGTTCCCCAGTTTCGTTTTCGTCTGACCTTCAAACTGCGGCTCCTGTACGCGCACCGAAATCACAGCCGTCAAACCTTCCCGCACGTCGTCACCCGACAGCGACATCTTGTCGTTCTTGAACAGCTTGTTCTTGGCCGCGTAATTGTTGATCGTGCGCGTCAATGCCGCCTTGAATCCGACCAGATGCGTGCCGCCTTCAACGGTGTGAATGTTGTTCACATACGTCACGATGTTATCCGTATAACCGTCGTTGTACTGCATCGCGATCTCCACCGGCACGCCTTCACGGTCGGCGGAAAAATAGATCGGCGCCTTCTGCAGCGGTGTGCGATTCTCGTCAAGATACGACACAAACTCCGCGATGCCGCCCTTGAACTCAAAGGTTTCTTTGGTGCCGTCGCGTTTATCTTCGGCTTGAATGATCAGTCCGCGGTTCAGATATGCCAACTCGCGCAAGCGCTCGAGCAGCGTGTCGAACATGAACTCAGTAGCCTTGAAAATCTGCGCGTCGGGCATAAACGTCACCGTCGTGCCGCGACCGCGCGCTTTGCCGAGCTCTTCAACCTTTGATGTCGGAATCCCGCGCGCGTAACTTTGCTGATAACGCACGCCGTCGCGGATGACTTCGACTTTCAGCCATTCGGAGAGCGCGTTCACGACCGACACACCCACACCGTGCAATCCACCGGACACTTTGTAGGAGTCCTTGTCGAATTTTCCGCCCGCGTGCAGAATCGTCATTACGACTTCGAGCGACGATTTCTTTTCAACGGGATGCATTTCGACGGGGATGCCGCGTCCGTTGTCACGCACAGTAATAGAACCGTCGGTATTGACGCTCATTTCTATTTCGGTGCAATGCCCGGCCATCGCTTCGTCCACGGAATTGTCCACCACTTCGTAAACCAAGTGGTGCAACCCGCGCGATCCGATATCACCGATATACATTGCTGGCCGTTTGCGCACGGCCTCAAGCCCCTTAAGCACCGTAATGGACGATGCGCCGTAATCTTTGCTCACTTTACTTTCGAGTATTGTTTCGGACATATTATAACTCTTAATGATGGTTTATTAGTCGTGTTCCGGATTGACTTGACCAATCATCTTATCTGCTAATTTTACGAACTTTTCCGCCCACAGCACGGCATCGCGTGCTTGCGCTTCTGTTGCTTTTGCCGCGCGAGCATAATCGCTGGCGTTTCGCAGCTCATATGCGTTCTAAAATTTTTGGTGGAATTCGGACGGCACAATTCCGGGCTTTGCGAACTCGCGTCCAAACGCTGAAATTACACCCAAGTGCTTGCTGAAACTCAGTTCTTTTTGAAGCAACAGCGCTGACGCGACGTGAAACATCGCGTAGTATGCGCGCGACGCCGCGTAGCCCCAATAGTTTAGGAGTAAGAGATCTTTAGCAGCTCGTAGGCTTTCTTTGGCTTCGGCTACCGCTTCAAACTCTCCCGACATCAGATCTGCACTCCTTCACGTCTCACATTTAACAACAACGACGACTTGTGCGACAAGTAACGTTGTTCTGCCATGAACACGCAACTTACCACCGTATCGAATTTGAGCGACAGATCAGCCGTTAGCTTGCTTGTCGCATCCAATTCATCGGGTTCGTTAACTTCCCCCGCCAGCACCACAAGCACATCAATATCCGAATCCTCTTCGGCGTCGCCGCGGGCTTGCGAACCGAACAGCACGAGCTTACTGAGTCGCTCGCCATAGTGCGCGTCGAGCGTTTCACGAAGCTCGTCTAAGATTGGTTTTAGTCTTGGATTCATGTCAAATTGCCACTCTTCTCTTGTCCAACCACCCCGCAATACCACAGATAACGAGATACATAAAAAATCCGGTGACGGCCATGGTTTGTCCGCTGGGCGGGGGTTGTTGCGATACGGTGGTCAGAGTAAACACCAACAGCAACACAACGCACAAAACAAAAATTCCAAACCGTCCGCGCTTGCCATCGGGTTTGGTCGCGCGTAAATAAATCCACAACCCGCCAAGCAACAAGCTCGCTTCGAGCGCAACAGTCGCGGCCATGCTGTTCCACAACCCGAATCCGACTTTGTGTGAGTCGCCCAAGCTCAGCGGCAAATCAGGCCGATGCACCAGCAGATCCAAAAACCAATGCGACAACGTGACCGCGCCCATAATCAGCGCCGCTTTCGTGCCACGCAAGGATTTGAACATCGGCAACCACATCACGAGCACGTACACCAACAATCCCCACACAACAGACATCAGCAGACTGTGCGAATAGGGATACGAAATAAAGTTCAACGGGCTTGCTTCCGTGTAACCCGGATGAATCTCCACCTGCTCAAGTCCGGCCATGACAAACGCCGTCCACAGAATATCCACAACCTGCGATGCGGCAAACAACCAGCCTAACGAAATCTTCGGCTCAATTTTCTTCGCGGCAAGCGCAACTCCGTAGTGTCCGATGAACATGCTACCTACTCCCCTTCCTCTACATCGGCCACATCACCCAATCGCTCGTCCGCCAGCGCAACGAAGCGTTCGGCGTGTTCAACTAACATTCTACTTTCCTGCTCATCGATATCAACAATAAAATCATAGTCAGCTCTATTGCGACGCTGAAACCCCTTTATAAGCAATTCGTGGTAAATAGCTGGCACACGGTCGTCAAGCACAATCTCTCGTCCGAACGCACTGATGACCGCGCTATGTTTGCTATACTTTAATTTCCGCTTCAACAGCATTGCACAGGCGATATGAAACATCGCATAGTATGCACGAGAACATGCGGAACGATAGTCTCCGTCCTCAACACACAATCGAGCTGTTCTTGTTTCGCGTTTGGCTTGTAACAAAAGTTCTATTTGCTCTTTTGTCAAATCGAGTAGCCTTCGCTTCTAATTGCGCTGAAAAGTGATCCGCGGTCTGAACCAAGTCGTTCATCTGACGCAAAGATACACGAAATTACAATATTGTTCGAAAGTGAAATCTCGGCTGTCGTCGATATCGTAAATTCTTCTTCATCAAACGGCACAACATGTCCTTTCAACACCACCAGCACGTCATAATCCGAATCGGGATCATTGTCACCGCGTGCGCGTGAGCCGAACAAGACGAGTTTAACCAAGCGGTCTCCGTAAAGCTTACGAAGTCGTTGATTCAGCTCTTGTAATACTTGATCTTGATTTGACATGTTATCTAACTCAAAAGCACTCGCCGCGCGGGCGCACCCATTTTGAGGCGCCCGCGCAGCGACAATTCAAACTTCGCCGTTGTGGGTCTCCAGACCCGCAATGGCAACGCGGCTTATGCTTCTACGAGATGTCCTTCTCTGGCCGCTTCCATTTCTGCAACGCTTGTCGCATGTTGGAAGTTGGCGAACGTCACGGGGAAGGCGTCGATTTCTTCAATCGTGGCTTTGCCGACGAGCGATTGCAAAATACGGTTCATGCCGAAGCCGCAACCCGCGTGCGGCAGCGCGTGAGTCGAAACCTGCTCGATATACGGCGCGAAGTCGGCAAGCACTGAGGCTTCCACGTCGCCTTCGGTCACGTTCTTGCCTGCGCGCGCGAACCACTCGAAGCGGCGCGACACGAGATGCTCGAACATCAAGCTGTTGGTCAAACGCTCTTTCAAAAGATCAAGCAAGTGCAAACGCACCGCCGCGCCGACCGATTCACCGCTGCCCGGCAAGATAAGATCCGCGCTGTCAATCCGGCCCTTGCCGTCGGGGAACATGTTAAAGAACTTAATCACGCGCAACTCTCGGCCTTCAAGTTCGGGATGTTCCCACATCGGATCGGGGAACTTCGTCATAAACACAGGTCCGAACATTTCAGCGAGTTTGAGTTCCTGCCAGTGCGTGAAATCCATTCCCCACTGAATAGACTCACCGTCTTTCTGCAAGACTTCAATCGCTTCGTCGTAGGTCAGCCGCGCGAACGGCGTGGTCGCCCACTTGTGCAGCTTCTTTGAGTGCGCTTTGCTGATGCCGAGTTCGTTTGCGTGCGCGCTGACGTTTGAGGCGAGCGCTTGCACGAATCCTTGAATTTCGTTCAGCAGCGCGGCATAGAGTTCCGTCTGTTCGCCCGTGAATTCGATTTCATGCAGGGAGAACTCCATGCAGTGCCGGCCGTCGGACGGATTGTGACGTTCACCGCGAAAACTTCTGCCGACCGTAAACGTTTTAGGAAAGAGTCCCAGCGCGCCTTCGAGATGGAGCTGTCCGGTTTGCTTTAAGAACACAGGCTGCGCGGCCCAATTCAAACTTGAATCGAGCGACGCTTCCATCAAAGAATCCACAAATTCGCAGGCTCCCGACGCGCGCACCATGGAAGGAACTTCGACATAGTGATATCCGCGTGCCCACCAGTGACAAAAGCTGGTTTGGGTGCAATGGTGCCACAACTTGATTTGTTGTTCGAGTGTCATGATCGTACTCCTTGTTTCTAACCGTGAAAAATTTCGGTGCGGCTCACTGTCCGCGCCATTCCGAATACTAAGTGACGGCTCACAGTCCGTCGTTACTTACCGGTAAACCCGGAGCAGGCCCTGCCTGCGTTTTTTGTTTTTGTGGGGTTTCTTTCGTTTAAGTTTGAGTTTCGCCGAGCGGGGATTTAGCGAAGCGGTTCCCCGCCGGAATCTGGAAAGCTATTTAATTTGATGCCCAAGAGGTTCTACTTCAACAATTCCAGGTCTTTCATAAAAATAAAACCCCGCGCTTGACCAGTTCCAATCCTCGCTCCGCTCAACAAGCCCTTTTTTGACCGGATTTTGGTGCATGTAATTCAATTTTGTATGAGCGGCGTTTAATCCTGGCACAAGCACGTCATCGTATGTTGGACGCCAAAGGGAAAGCTTCTTCGGATAAGCGTCAGGCTTGACCCGCAATGATGTCATTCGTTTGAAGCCGCCGACTGCATCAGAAACCGGATTGCCGTCCAATTCTTGTCTAAGCAACGCATGAAGATGATCGGGCATTAAAACATATCCCCGACAAATCAAATCGTACTTTGCTCTAAAGTTCTCAAACCATTGAAGGATTGCTTCGCATTCACTTGCGGTCTTGAACCATGCGCCTCGTTCAAGAGTAACAACTGTAACAAAATGAAGACTGCCTGCAAACGCATATTGCTCATGCCTTCTTCGCATTACACAGATTCCGGCGGGGAACCGCTACGCTAAATCCCCGCTCGGCGAGTCAAGGGTGCTCGTTTGATCGCTATAAGTGTTCACTGCAAATTCAATCGCAAGTTCAAGCATGGATTTACTGATAATAAAAATTCTTACGCGATTGTCCTGATCCGGTTCTGAATTGAGAATCTGTGGGTTCAACTTGGAATAGTCGATTTCGTTGAGTACAAGCGTTGTATTTCCTCCATACTCTTCGACCTTGCAAAAACGAGTTCCGTCTGGTCGCCAATAGCTTACTCGAGTCTTTCTAATTCTTGCTTGTACATTTGGCAAGGTAGATAAACGCCCTATTAGCTCGTCCCAATATCGTGTTGCCATAATTAAATACTCAATGCTTATAGACAGGTCTCGGCATGTATACTCCTATATTGCCCCGAATTGGGATTTTGCGTAGCGGTTCCACGTCGGAGTCTGAGGGGTTCTTAACTGTACAAAGCCTTCGTATAGAACTGCGAAAGGATTTTATCACTCGCCTCGCTTCACGCGCTCCCATTCGGACTTGAGTATCGCTTGTACGCCTCGTCTCATAGGGTCCCTGTCGCTTGCCAGTGCGATTAACTTGTCTTCGTCAACTGCTTCCTTGTTTTGTATATCAGCCGTAAAATTGACGAGGTTTTGTTGAAGCGTGAACATTCGCTTAAGCAGATCAGCGTGAAGTTCTTCTCCAGGATTCAACATCAATTGAATTCGTGATGTTCGTAGTGTCATTTCATCGAGCATTTTGTAGTACTCGTCCATATTCCCATTACGACCAGCAGCCATGCCTAGATTTGAAAAGGCTTTGTCCCACTGTGCAATTTCTTCTCGCAACTTATTTATCCATTCTTGCCGATTCCGACTAAGAACTTCGATCTTAAACTGCCGCTCCGCGATTTCACGTTGAGTCTTAAACTGTTCTTTCGCGATCTCTATCTGCGTTTCGTTTTGGGTTTTTGCTACTTTTAGTTGACCACGAATCAGAAAAAGATTGAAGGCAAGCAAAATTATCGTGATCACGAATCCGAAGACCGAGATCACAAACCCCCATACCGAAATGAAATCGAGAATTTCTTGGCTCATTTCCCCTCGTTCATCTCCACCACCTCCGGCTCAAAAGCCTAAGTTCAGCGGGTTCATTTCCCCAACGGTCAGAGTCGTCCAAATCCTATAAATATACGAATTTTCAATCTTTTAGTGCAACTCTTTGGCGAAGGAATCAATATTGCAACTATAGTAAATAGGTTTGCAGAACTGTTCACAAAATTGAGGTGGTATATGCTCCAAAACAGTGGACAACTAAGCACGACGCGAACGACTCAGGTGTGGGCGGGCGCGGCGTGCTTGGTGGTCTTTATCTTTTTAATTTTCGGGCACTTAATGACCTTGCGGGATCGCACAATGGTGACCACGGCGATTCACGACGCCAACAGTTTCCGCTCGGCGCTGGCCGCCTACGAAGTGGACTATGGCAGCTTCCCCAAAGACACCGTGGCAAATCCCTACGAATTCGCCCGGGGGCTGCACGATCCCAGGGGCCGCCCGTACATGCATCTTCCCACTGACCGGGAAGTCGTGGACTTCAGCTACACACCCGACTCCGATGGCCAGGGCTACACGCTCGTCCTCCGCGCCCGCGATCGCCGGAATACCCCGGTGGTAGCAAATCCCGTCAGAACATTGGCTCGCCCCGAAGGCTGACTCATGTAATTCGCAAAACATCCAGTCGCAATAAGCCAAAGACCCTCATCACCTGAGGGTCTTTTGGTTTACGCAGGATCAATAAAAACAACCGCGCGTCCGTGGCGCAGAGCTTGCTCATAGAATCGCAGAACCTAAGTAGGAGCGTCCGCATATGCAAAAACAACGTGGCTTCACCTTAATCGAATTACTCGTCGTGATTGTCGTCCTCGGCATTATCGCGGCCATAGCAATTCCCAGATTTTTGGCGTCGCAGGACCGCGCCTATGTCACGGCGGCGGTTGCGGACGTGGATCACTTTCGCAAAGCGCTGGCGGTCTATGAGATTGACTACGGCGTTTTTCCCGATCAGAATTTCGCGAGTGTACCGGCCATCACCGCGGCGCTGATCGATCCTTCCGGCAATGACTACATGATTCTCCCCGACGGGCAAAACTTCTCGTCGTTTACCTATGTCCCGCTAAACGCAGGCGAAAGTTACGAGATTCAAGTCGTTGCCACCGATCATATGAACACAGGGGTAGTGGCGGATCCGATGGGAACCGCAGTGCAGTAAACTCGGCGACAACGCACAAATTGAAAAAGCGACTCGAGTGAGCCGCTTTTTTTTGTGATCTCTTTTCCATACACGTACCGCCTTGCCCGGTCCGACTAAAAACACCAACAAGATAATGAGCACTGCAACAGAAAAGGAATACTCCAAGATAGATCCACGAGAACTCCATTTGCTAAGCCTGCGCGTCATCGTTGGTTACTTTTCAAGTAACCTCAAGGCTCCATTTCTACTTTTGTCTTCGCGATAGCCGGATTCTCCGCCCATGCCGTGACGGCAGCCTTCTTCTTCTTGACCGCGACGCGCCGCTTCATATCTTCAAGTTCAATATAAGACGTGTCCGCCCAGCACGATTCGTGTTTCTTGTAGGCTTCAAGTTTCATGCACAGCTTGCCCACGTTCACCCGCGTCGTATCGTCCCGCGAAACCGTCGTCCACGCCCGTCCGGTGGACTTCTGATAAATCCACGCGTACTTCGTTTCGACCACAACATGCAGCCACGGCGTCGCTCCCGTAGAATCTCCTCCACCTGCCATCGCGGTCTTAGTTTCTTCCTTCTGCTCCTCCTCCGCTTCAGCGGAGGGGTTAGGGGGGGACTCTCCTGCCAAAACAATTGGCATGTCATACCGCGTTGTCTCCGATTTCGGCATCAGCGACAACACCAACAACGTGCTAACGATAATGCTGAGAATGTATTTTGTTTTCATGTGTTTCTTTCGTTAAGAAGGATTGAATCTCACTTTTTGTCCAGCCGCTGCCCTCCGGAATAGCGGCAATTGCTCCCACATCACCCACATACGTCTCGACTTGATAATACATATCCGCCGCGAACTCCACGACCTCAAGATGCCTGTAGGTTGTGTCCGTCGTTGACCCGTGATAATAGAACGGCCCTTCCGTGTTTTCAGAAAAATACACCAGATAGCGCGACACTTGCACGGGACAGCCGGCGATCGTCGTGTCCACCGGCGACCAAGTCAGCACCGCGTCAAGATTTTCAATCACAATCACGACTTCCGGCGCCGCCGGCAGCGACCCCAGCACAAGCGATGTAACCAGCGAATCATAACTCTGGCTTACACCGCATGTGTCGTTAATGGCCATCACGCTATAGCCGTACTCAATTCCGCCGATAACCGTAGCATCATCGTACCCTGTGCTGCTATTGGGCAGTACGGCAAGCTCAAATCCGTCGCGCAGCACGCGGTAGTACCCGAAGTCCCCGCTCGCAGGGAGCCACGAAAGAAAAATTGTGTCACAACTGTCGTGCGCGGCAGCGAGCCCTGTCGGGCCGGCTGGATACTCAAGCAAGCTTCCGCTGACGGAGTCAATCACATTCGAGACTCCGCAATCACCAATCGCCTGTGCGGAATAGCTGTAGTCACCCGGCAGCGGCGGAAGATCCTCAAAATTCCCGATCCCCCCAATCTGCTCCGCGATCAACACATCATTCCGATACAGCCTCACCGTATCCGTATTCATCGTCGCGGAATAGCTAAGCGTAATCCCTTCACAATCCGGAGAGCTGGTCGTCAACATTAGCATCGTTGGCGCGATATCAGTATGACCAGAATCGGCAAGACTGTTAAAACTCGCTCCGCAAGGGTTAAAGGCCTGCACGCGATAAGAGAATGATCCTGAACCAATAGGATCCGTGTATTGCGTCACATCGGGCGCTGTGAAACCGACAACCAACCCGTTGCGGCGGACAATATATCCGTCTTCAAAAGAAACGTCGTTCCAAGTTACGACAATTTCAGTACACAGAGAATCTGTAGCATTTACACCCGTTGGGTACTGTGGCGGAATGTATCGAAAGCCTATGCTTGCATCGCTTGGCGGACCTTCGATACACTCGTTCGCACCGGCAACTTGATATTCATAATTGGTGTTTCCCTGCGCCTGGTCATCAACAAATGTCGTTTCATTTGCAGCCACCGACGCTCTGAACTCTCCGTCTCGATAGACAATGTACTGGTCCTCAAAATCGTCATCTTCCCATACAAGCGTTAAGTCACACTCGCCGGTTGACGCGACCAATCCTTGAATTTGCAGAGATCTTTGACACGGATTAACTCCTTCTGCAACTTCCGACAATCCTCCCTGCCCGCACTCGTTAAACGCTTCAATTTGATAATAGTAGGGTCGTCCGGGTAGAACAGTAAAGTCATTATAAGTCGTGACATTCGCTCCAACCGAATCGAACAGCACGGCATCACGATAAATCCTGTAACCCGTTTCACGAATCACATTAGTCCAGTTCAAGGTCACCCGATCC
>CAZHAK010000009.1:0-104185 GCA_964530625.1 uncultured Alphaproteobacteria bacterium
CTCCACCTTGTCGGGGCGGCCGGATTTGAACCGACGACCCTCTGCTCCCAAAGCAGATGCGCTACCGGACTGCGCTACGCCCCGATTTCTGACGAACCTGAAATGTAGCGGTCTTTCACCGCAAATGCAACTCGCAACGAAACAAGCGGCCCGCCTATTCGGCGCGCCGCTTGTACTGGCCCTCTGGGTCTTGCCCTTGCCCTTACTGCATCGCTGCGACAGAAGCACGGTCACTTACCTGCCGGCGGCTCGTGAATTGTGCCAGTAGGTCGCGCAATTGCGAATCCCCATTCGATACGACTCCTCGATCCTGAAGGAAATTCAGTACCGTCGAGTAATCTTTGTTAGCTAGTCGAAGGTAGCGTTTCACCGTGTTCTTGGAAAGATTGAAATCTCGCGCTGTCGCCCGGATGCCATTTCCGGCCAACAAACTGCGGTATATCTTCTCAATAGTATCCCAGTCCAACCGGGAGTCCCAGAATGGCGTACCTTTGAGTTCGCTAAATGTCTTCCCACACGTCTTGCAGATCAACAAGCGAACCTGCTTGCGACCATAGCGCGTGTAGAGATTGATGTTGCCCCCGCCTGCCTTC
Organism: uncultured Alphaproteobacteria bacterium; assembly: GCA_964530625.1. Classification (GTDB taxonomy): domain Bacteria; phylum Electryoneota; class RPQS01; order RPQS01; family RPQS01; genus JABWCQ01. The sequence continues at coordinate 594 of CAZHAK010000009.1, forward strand.
TCGAAATCGGGGCAGCTGGGGTTCTGACAGGAGAATTGGTCCAGGTTCATATCAGACTCACCCGGTTCGTGAACAGCTTATTACCGTTTGGGTTATCGGCTCATGATTCCTGAGTCTTTAATTGCGCTATACCACCTGAGAGCCTTCTTATTTTGAGAGGGAATACCATAATTCCCTTGAGAACAGACGATTACCCCAAAATGATGTAAACTCCCTCATTGACTTATTCCGTCTGTTTCGGTATTTTCAGGACTTACAGGTTTGCCCCGCTTATTTTCACACCTATCACCCCTCTAATGCAAGCCATTCTGAAAAGTAATACCGACCCCGGACTGACGTATCTGTCTGACGCACCCGTTCCGAAAATCTCAACCCCACATGACGTCATAGTTAAAGTTAAAGCTGCCGGCATCTGCGGCACTGATGTTCATATCTATTCCGCCAAGCCCTCCTTAATGAGCCGAATGGGTCCGGTTCTCCCCCTCACCATTGGACACGAGTTTTGTGGACACATCGCAGAAATGAGTTCTGGTATCGAAGGAATTGAAATCGGACAATTTGTGTCCGCCGAAATGCATTGGACCTGCGGTCATTGCTACAATTGTAGAACAGGAAACGGACACTGGTGTATTTCACACACGGTCGGAGGTATCGACAAGCCCGGCGCATTTGCTGACTATGTGAAACTTCCAGCCAGTGCAGTCATGCCTTTGCCAACAGATCTGCCCGTGGAGGTTGCGGCCTATCTTGATGCCATTGGTAACTCGGTTTACACCGTGAGAAGTGTTGACGTCGTGGGAAAAGATGTGGCGATCCTGGGCGCGGGACCCCTGGGTATTTTAGCGGTTGCGTTGTGCAAACTTATGGGCGCCAAAAAAGTCTACGCGACCGATATTTCCGATTACGTCCTGCGCGTCGCGAAGGACGAAGGCGCGGATGAGGTCTTCAACGTCAGTGACGAACGCCAGCACGAGGAGTTTCTGAAGATTGCGACCTCCGATCCTCAAAAAGGCGGACTGGATGCTGTCATGGAGATGTCCGGATCGCCCTACGCCTATGCAGATGCCTTCAAAACGCTGCGCATGGGCGGGGACTTAGTGCTCTTGGGATTGCCTTCGGGAGAGATGTCCGTTAATTTCTCCGGCGATGTCGTTTTGAAAGGTATAAAGATACACGGCATCTTCGGCCGCAGAATATTTAACACGTGGACAGACATGCTGGCACTTTTGCAAGGAGAGTTCCTGAACACTGCTAAGCGCATCGTCACTAATCACTTCGCACTTTCGGATTTTGAACGCGGATTCCAAACCAAACTCGCCGGAGAAGGATTGAAAGTCGTTCTCTATCCCGACGGCTTGCCAAAGGTAGCTTAAGTGCCCAGACAGTCGACACCACCTGTGCCTGATTCGCAAAGCAGCGAACCCGTGTCGCTGTGGACTCGTGTCCGCCGCAAACTACTAGGAGGACGCAAGAATCCGTTTGACCCGGCGGTCTTTCACGGCCTGTCCCTTATCGCGTTTTTTGCCTGGGTAGGGTTAGGCGCGGACGGTATCTCGTCTGCCAACTACGGGCCTGAAGAGGCGTTTCTTGCTCTCCATGGTGTTGACTTTCTCGCCCCTTTATTGGCGGTGATGATTGCAGCCACGGTATGGATTATTTCAGCAGCATATATGCAGGTCATCGAGCTGTTCCCCAACGGCGGGGGTGGGTATCTCGTGGCCTCCAAGCTGCTGTCGCCCAAGGCCGGTGCGTTAGCAGGATCCGGTCTGATTGTTGACTATGTTCTGACCATCGCGGTGTCTGTGGTTGCCGGCGTGGATGCAGTGTTCTCAATTATTCCTCCTGAGTATGGTGGCTACAAAGTCATTGTTGCTGTTTCTGCAGTCACCTTGCTCGTTATTATGAATCTGCGTGGCCTAAAAGAGTCCATCCTGATTCTGTTGCCGATCTTTCTCGTATTCGTCGTAACACATGTCGGACTGGTCACTTTCGGGTTGTTAGCACATTTACCCGAGCTACCCGTTCGAGCCGCGGAAAGCCTTGCGCACGGTCGGGAAGTAATCGGCCAAGAAGGCTGGCTGTTCATCTTCCTCTCGCTCATGACGGCGTTCTCTATGGGCGCTGGCACGTTGACAGGTATTGAGGCGATTGCGAACGGCATGCTTACGCTCAAAGAGCCGCGTGTTGCGACTGGCAAGCGCACAATGATCTATATGGCCACGTCGCTCTCGTTCTTGGCTACGTTGTTGCTGCTTAACTTCTTCCTCTGGGAAACTTCGGAAGTCGAAGATCGAACTCTCAATGCTGTCCTCTTTGATCAAGTCACGGCAGGCTGGAGTGCGGGCGGTGTTGACTATGGATCAATACTTGTCACTATCATGCTGATCTCTGCGGCTTTGCTACTCTTTGTGGCCGCACAAACCGGGTTTATCGGCGGCCCCAGAGTCTTGGCAAATATGGCTGAGGACTCGTGGCTTCCTCACCGCTTCGGTCACTTGTCCGAAAGACTCGTCACGCAAAATGGAATCTTGTTAATGGGTGGAGCGGCCGTTGGATTTATCCTCTATGCTCGCGGCAACATCTCAACGCTTGTTTCCCTCTATGCCATTAACGTTTTTCTCGACTTTACGCTCGCACAAACGGGCATGTCAAGGCTATGGTGGAGCAAGCGCAAGGAGGATCCCAAGTGGGCCAAGAAGTTTACCATCTGCATGATTGGATTGATCGTCAGCGCGATGCTGCTCGTGATAATGATTGCCATCAAGTTCGCGAAAGGCGGCTGGCTGGTCATGACCATTACTGCGCTCTTGCTCCTGCTCTGTCTAAAGATACGCAACCACTACCGGCAGGTTGAATCCAAAGTCAAAGAGCTGGACGATATTCTCGGCACGCTCTCGCTTGGAGAGTCCACTGTTAAAGCCGAAACCCTGAAGCCCGGAGAGCCTACCGCCGTCGTGTTGGTGCAAAAGTTTAGCGGGCAAGGTATTCACTTGCTGCTGTCTACCCAGCGCCTGTTTGGCGGAAGATTCAAGCAATTTATCTTCGTATCCGTCGGCGCTATTGACACAGGGCGATTCAAAGGGGTGCATGAATTGCAAGCCTTGAAGGATGAAGTTCGAAAGGAAACCGAGAAGTACGTTACACTTGCCCGCTCATACGGGCTCACAGCGGAGGCTCGAACCAGTAGCGAGTTGGATTACATCAGCGAAATCGAGCGCCTGTGTCTGCAGATTCACGAAGAGTATCCCAACTCTGTCTTCTTCGCGGCTCGTTTGCTCTTCTGGAAGGACACCTTCTGGACCCGTTTCCTCCACAATGAAACCCCGATTACTCTGCAGCGCCGTTTGATGTTCCACGGACTGCAATTCGTCATCCTACCCGTTCGTTTGCAATAGGATTAAATAGAGACTATGTACAAAGACTTCAAGGAATTTCTTTCCGCTGAGCTTGTTGGCATTCGCGAATCCGGTTTATTCAAAACTGAGCGGATTATCGATTCGCCACAGGGCGCAGAAATTAGAGTTCGTCAGCGCGTCGTGTTGAATTTTTGTGCTAACAACTATCTCGGTTTGGGAGACCATCCCGCTCTGATTGTTGCGGCAAAGGACGCACTCGACAGCCGTGGCTACGGGCTTTCGTCCGTGCGGTTTATCTGCGGCACGCAGGACATTCACAGAAAGCTTGAAAACCGTGTGGCGAAATTTATTGGTATGGATGACTCTATTCTATATTCGTCTTGCTTCGACGCCAACGGAGGGCTGTTTGAAACACTTATGAAAGAGGAGGATGCCATCATCACGGACGCGCTCAACCATGCGTCCATCATTGACGGCATTCGTTTGTCCAAAGCGAAACGATTCATTTATAAAAATTGCGACCTCAAAGATCTGGAAGAGCGCTTGAAAGAGTCGCAGGACGCACGCTTCCGCCTGATCGCGACTGACGGTGTCTTTTCCATGGATGGATCGCTTGCTCCGCTCCCGCAAATTTGTGACCTTGCCGAAAAATACGATGCACTGGTCATGGTGGATGATTCCCATGCCACTGGCTTTATGGGTAAGCATGGCCGAGGCAGTCACGAGCACCACGATGTGATGAACCGTATTGACATTGTGACCTCAACTCTTGGTAAGGCTCTAGGCGGGGCATCCGGCGGTTTCACAGCGGCGCATCAAGAAATCGTTGACGTCTTAAGACAGCGTTCGCGTCCCTATTTATTCAGCAATACTGTCCCGCCGCCGATTATCGGAGGCGCCATGAGGGCGATTGATTTGCTGACAGAAACGACCGCTTTGCGAGATAAACTACACTCGAATACGAAGTATTTTCGCACGGCGATGACCGACGCAGGCTTCGACATTAAGCCCGGAGAACATCCGATTGTTCCGATTATGCTCTATGACGCGCACAAGGCTCAGGAAATGGCCGCCGCGATGCTGGAAGAGGGTGTCTATGTCATCGGCTTCTTCTTTCCTGTTGTTCCGAAGGATCAGGCAAGAATCCGAGTACAGATTTCGGCCGCGCATGACGGCGATCATTTGGATATCGCAATTGCCGCTTTCAAAAAGGTCGGTAAGTCGTTGGGCGTCATCAAGTAGGTTGGTCCATTTGGAAGTGAAAAAGCCCGTCGCGCGACGGGCTTTTTTGTGTTCATTTGTTTTGCCTACTGATCCAAGGCCAACCAAAGTGTTTGATCCTTGCGCGCCATGTATCGTCGTGGACGAGCCGTAGATCTGAGTTTCGGAGCAAGTAGCTTCTTCTTGTCGCGCTTCACTTCCAGCAGCTCTTCCTGCCGTCCCAATCCGCCTGCTCGCGCCTTAGCCACAAATTCGGGATTCAACTCAAATAAAACAAAGCTGCGCTCATGCCCGTCGCCATCGCGAGGACTTGTGGCCTTGCAAGCCAGACCTGTGCTGCACGTTCCGGCAAACGGATCCAACACGACCTCGCCTGGATCACTGCTCTTTTCGATTAATACTCGCAAGAGTTCAACAGGCTTCTGAGTCGAATGAAATCTCTGCGCGGACGGAACGTTATTACACTCCATCACGTCTGCGTCGCGCTTGCCGTTCAAGTGCCGCTTACCTTTGTGAGCAAAGATGATCATCTCATATTGCGGGGCATATGATCCGTTCAGGTCGCCGCTGCCATGATTATTCTTCACCCAGATCAAGCAATTCTTCACGTCAAATCTGCGAGCTATCTCTGCGTGGAAAACCGGATACGTGTCATATCTCGTGAAGCAGTAAAAATGTGTGTTATTCTTTAGCACACGGTGCATTTCGTCCACCCAGTCGCCCACCCACTCGAGCGACACGTCATTGGCGAATTTCGGCAACTTCGCGCGAGCCGTACGACGGTTCGACTGATAGTCAATACCATACGGTGGATCCGTCAACACTAAATCGACGGACTCGTCCGGCAATTGCCGAAGCAGCTCAAAACAATTGCCGCAAGATATCGTGTTCAACAACTCTGCGGGAATGCTCATACCTTCTCAGAGAGAGGGTCACCACACGATTTACTCGCGGTGACCCGACTTCCGCCTCGTTTTTTTGAAACGAACTTCTATTGTCCAGACTTAAACAAACTCTTCAGTACATAACCCGCCAGCGCAGGATTCTCTTTCAAACGGCGGGTCGAATATCCGTACCACGCGTCACCAAACGGCACATACACTCTCATTCGATGTCCGCGCGAAACGACTTCGTCCCGGAGTTCCGGCAACACTCCAAGCAGCATCTGATACTCATACTGCGCAGAATTCATGCCACGAGCTTTGACCATGTGTTCCGACTGCTCGATCAAATAACGATCATGCGTCGCGATGCCAACGAGCGCTCCGCCGTCAAAAATCAAGTCGAGTAATTTCAGGAAATTGTCTTGAATTCCTTTGCGATCCTTTATGGCAATCGTCTCGGATTCGACATAAATTCCCTTACACAGCCGGATATTTGTCGATCCCTTTTCCATCAATCGCTTGATGTCATCGGCAGTTCTTTTCAAGTACGCCTGGACAACTATGCCGATGCGTGCCTCGTTGCGGAACTCCTCGTAGATCGCCAGTGTCTCCGAAGTATAAGGCGAATCTTCCATATCAATCCGCACAAAAACGTCGTGTTTGCTGGCGGCGTCAATCAGCTTCTTCATGTTTTCGCGCGCAAGCTTCGGGCTGATTGACAGGCCAATGGCAGTGAGTTTGACGGAGACCCCGGACTTCAGTTTGCGCTCCGCGATTGCGTCAATCAAGTTTAAGTATGTCTCGACGTCTCGTTGCGCTTCCTGCGGATCACTGACGAACTCGCCTAACACGTCAACAGTTGTGTGCATGCCGCGAGTGTTTAAGTCCCGGACAACGTTCATGGCGTCGTCCAGAGTTTCTCCCGCTATATACTTTGCGGCCACGCGTCGAACCATCGCCTTCGGAACAAGCGGCATCGTGGCGATGACCATGCGGTCAAATAGTGCCATCTTCAGAGTTTCTTAGAATCGAATTGTGGCGCCAACTTGAAATCCGTCGGATCCCTCCGTCGTCAAGTTTGGCGAGATGTCAATCTCAAATAGCTGTGCGTCCACATATGCGTCGCCGAGCGAAAGCAGCTTCACTCCGGCAACCCACCAGATATTCTTGTTGCGGTTGCTGCGATACTGCTTTTCCAACGGAAAATTGTTCGCCTTGTTTGCAGCCTTCATCAAGTCGTTATAGCGGGAAATCCCGATCACAAACAGAGCTTCAGTCGCAAAAAACGCGAACGACTTCACATATGACTCGTTGTAAAACTGTCCCCAACCCGGAACGGCAAGCGAACGGAATACCGCTCCCGTCGTGCTCTTTTTTGGTTTCGCCCGGTCTCGTTCTTGCGCGTTCGCGCTTCCTGCAAGAACAAGAAAGAGTGCGATCAGCCCGTGGGCAACAGCGCGATACATTCTATCTCAACTAATACGTCCTTGGGCAATCCGGCGACGGCAACAGTACTGCGCGCCGGAGGAGCGTCAGTAAAAGACTTGCCATAAACCTCATTGACTGCCGCGAAATCGCTCATGGCCTTCAAATATATGGTAGTCTTGATCACATTGGAGAAGCTTGTGCCCGCCGCGCTCAAGACGCCCTGCAAGTTCCTCATCACTTGCGCGCACTGCTCTGCCGCATTCACGCCAACCACTTCCATCGACTTTGGATCCAGCGGAATCTGCCCTGCCGTGAACACCAATGATCCCGCTACTCGCACCGCCTGACTATACGGTCCAATGGCAGCAGGAGCTTGATCTGTGCTTACAATTTCTCGCATAGTTACTTGATCTCTTTAAAGTCCGCGTCTTCAATGTCGTCTGAACGACGCTCGCTCATCGACGAGGGGTTCGGACGACCCTTCACGGTAGGCTGTTGCTTCTTCGCCCGAAATAGATTGAGCAGAATCTTCACTGCCAATACCACCGCGATCACTGTCAATAGCATCCGTAACATTCTAAAGGTCCACCGGGTTGAAGTAGCGTGTGCCGAGCTGTTCACGTTCGATCTCTTCCGTTATGGCCGCAAGGTGCGCGCCGTTGTTTACAAAATCAAGCTGCGTCGTATTCACGATCAGCAATGGCGTGTCGTCATAATTGAAAAAGAAATGGTTGTAGCCTTCATTCAGCGTGCGAATATACTCTTCAGACATGTCGCGTTCGTACGATCTGCTGCGCGTCCGGATATTTTTCATCAAACGTTCGGTCGAGCTTTGCAGATACACTACGATATCCGGCTTGCGCACGCGGACCTCCATCAGTGCCATGACTTTCTCATATAGAGACAGTTCGTTCTCGCTCAAATTGATATACGCAAAAATCCGATCCTTCGGAAAAATGTAATCCGAAATCAGCGCCGAGTGAAAAAAATCAGGCTCAGGCAACTCCTGCTGTTGGCGAAAGCGCGACAACAGAAAGAACAACTGCGTCTGAAACGCGTAGTGCCGCGGATCTTTGTAAAACTGTGCCAGAAAAGGGTTCTCATCGTGATTTTCAAGAATCAAGCGTCCGTTTATTTTCTCGGAGAGAATGCGCGCCAACGACGTCTTGCCGACGCCGATGACTCCTTCAATCGCGATATAGCGGTGGCGCGTATCCATCTTGTAATCTAGACAGTTGCTTTTCCCATGACACTGTATTCGTCCAACCCTGCAAGCAATTCTGAAAATGTGACGCGTAGGCGCGGATGTTTTTCGCCAGGAATCAATTCACATAGTGGGCTGAGATAGAAGTCACGCAAGTGCATTCGTGGATGCGGCACTATCAGATCAGGCAGATCAATCAACTCGTCTCCCCACAACAACACATCCAAGTCGCACGTTCTTGCGCCGCCGTGTTTCTCAACCTTCCCTCCGACCTCGCGCTCAATCTCTTGCAGCATCTTCATAAACGAATACGCGTCACCTGTTCGTTCACACTCGAAGACAGTATTCAAGAAATTGCCGCCATCCACGCCGTCCACTGGAACAGACTCTACGATTTCTGCAACGCGCAAAACGTTGACGTGTTTGCGCAACTCCGAAATCGCCTTCTGAAAATTTGCGCTGCGATCACCAAGATTGCTGCCGAAACCGATGTAGGCGTGCTTAATCATCTTTGCGGCGACGCACGACTTCCACCTCAACCCCACTCAGCACACCACCCATAGGTACATGCGGTTTGCGAACACGAATCATGACTTCCTCGACGCCCGAAAACTTAGCCAGCACGGCGTTCGCAAGCTCCGACGCGCAGGTTTCGAGCAACCGGTACGACTCCGCCAAGAACGTCCGCTGAATCTCCTGAAACAGTAGCGTGTAATCCACGGTCCAATAAAGATCGTCGCCACCACCGCGGCCAAAGTCACCCGCCACTTCGCAATCGAGCACAAACAATTGGCCGAGCCGACGTTCTTCTTCGAGGGCGCCGTGATGAGCGTAAATCTGAATTCCTTTTAAGCGAATTCTATCGCTGGGCGAGTTCATTTGTCTGATGATTCTTTCAAGGATTCCACCACACGAACAAGACTTCTAACTAACGGCTCAAGTTCACTCAGCGGCAGCATGTTTGCTCCATCAGATAGCGCGGCTGACGGATCGGGATGCGTTTCCACAAAGACCGCCGACACCGCTCCCGTGGCAACCGCAGCACGCGCAAGCGCCGGAATTAACTTGGGCGATCCACCGGATACACCGCCGCCTTGTCCGCCCATTTTCTGCACACTATGCGTCGCGTCAAACACCACCGGATAACCTAACTCAGCGAGAGTCACAAGCGAACGCATATCTACAACCAATTCGCGATATCCAAAGCTCGAACCCCGTTCAGTCAGCAAAATTTTTGAATTGCCCGTTGAGGCAATTTTGTCGACGGCATATCGCATGTCTTCCGGCGCCACAAATTGCCCCTTCTTGACATTAACCGCCTTACCCGTCTTTCCCGCCGCGACAAGTATATCCGTTTGCCTGCAAAGAAAGGCGGGGATCTGCAAAATGTCCACGACTTCTCCGGCGGGAGCCGCCTGCTCCGGCAAATGAATGTCCGTCGTTACGGGTAGACCCGACATGCTGCGAACTTTTTCAAGAATGCGCAATCCTTCGTCAATTCCCGGCCCGCGATAACTTGTTACCGAAGTTCTATTCGCTTTGTCAAAACTCGCCTTAAACACCGGCAACACACCCGTACGCACGGCGATTCCCGCAAGTTGCTCAGCCAAGAAAAGGCACAGGTCTTCCGACTCGATCACACACGGACCAGCAATGATGGCAAGCGGAAAAAATGCTCCGCCGATGTCAATTGAGTCGGTCAATGATCGCCTTGGTAATATCCGCCGTGCCGAACTTCGAGCCCTGCAGCAAGTCGGGTGTTAAATACTTGCCTTCTTTCAGCACCGCACGAACAGCGTCGCCAACACTCTTTGATGCCGCTTCCTCGCCGATATGACTCAGCATCATCGCACCAGCGAGCACAAGTGAAATCGGATTGGCAATTCCTTTACCCGCGATGTCCGGCGCGCTGCCATGAATCGCTTCGAAAATCGCAAACTTGTCGCCAAAATTCGCGCCGGGAGCAACACCAAGACCGCCCACCAAACCCGCTGTCAAGTCTGACACGATGTCCCCGAATAAATTCGTGGTCACAATCATGTCGTATGTATGTGGCTTTCTGACAAGTTCCATACATGCCGCGTCAATGATTCTCTCTTCAGAAAAAACATCCGGATAGTCAGCCGCGACTTCACGAAAACTTTCAAGAAAAATTCCCGAAAAAATTTTCAAGATGTTCGCCTTATGAATGCAGGTGACTTTCTTGCGCCCGTACTTTCGGGCCCATTCAAAAGTGTATTTACAAACCCGATCCATCGATGCGCGTGTATTGCAAGCGACCACGATGGCCGCGCGCTTGTCCGGATCCACGTACATTTCTTGTCCGGTGTAGAGTCCCTCTGTGTTCTCGCGAACGACGATAATATCTGTATTCGGAAACGGTGTTACCAGTCCGTCGAAAGAAACACATGGCCTCAAATTCGCGTATAAGTCGTACTTCTGTCTGAGCGAGACGTTTACACTCTTGTAGCCTCCGCCCACCGGAGTCGTGATCGGACCCTTCAGGGCCACTCCCGTTCGCTCTATTGAATCCGTAGTCTCTTTCGGCAATGGATCTTTGCCGTTTGCGATTGCGGCTAAACCCGCATGACAAACTTCCCATTGAATGACAACGCCCGTCGCCTCCATGATGGCCACTGCGGCCTCGGAGATCGACGGGCCGATACCGTCCCCGGGAATGAGCGTCGCCTTATGAGTGCGCTGCACTCCTACTCCTCTGTTACAGTTTCAAGTTTCTTTGCCGGTGCGTGCTCTTTCGCCTTCGGCTCGCTCATTTTCAAACAGGCCCCCACGAAATCTCTAAATAAAGGGTGCGGCTGAGTCGGGCGGCTCTTTAGTTCAGGATGGAACTGAACCGCAAGGAACCACGGATGATCCGGTAACTCGATAATCTCAACTAAGTCTCCGCCGGGCCACACTCCCGTACACTTCAATCCGTTCTGCTCAAGCAGCTCACGATAATGATTGTTCACTTCGTACCGATGACGATGACGTTCCGTAATCGCATCGGTGCCGAATGCCTCATGAGCTTTAGATCCCCGTGTGAGAAAACAAGGATAGCTGCCCAGGCGCATCGTCGCCCCCTTCTGTTTCAGTCCCCGCTGTTCCGGCAGCAAGTCTATCACCGGATGTTTCGTCGTCGGAGCAAATTCCGTTGAATTCGCGCGACGCAATCCGCACACGTTGCGAGCGAATTCAATCACCGCAGCTTGCATTCCCAGACAAATTCCAAAGAACGGAATGTTCTTCGTCCTGGCAAACTGAACAGCCGCAATCTTGCCTTCGATTCCGCGCTCGCCGAATCCGCCGGGAATCAACAAGCCGCTGCATCCCGCCATCAATTCAGCAGCGTCGCCGCTCTCAAATTCCTCGGCTTCAATCCACTTTAATTCCACCCGCGCACCATGAAACGCGCCCGCGTGGACGAACGCCTCGATGATAGATTTATATGAATCTCGCACCTCGACGTACTTGCCCGCGATGGCAATCTTAACCGTCTTGGTCGGATGCTTGATTTTTCTGACCACGGATTGCCACTGCGTAAAGTCCGGCTCCTTTGCACGTAAACCAAGCTGCCCGATGATTCGTTTGCTCATCCCGTCCCGCTCAAACAGCAGCGGCAATTCGTAAACTGTGCTCACATCCGGCACGTCAAACACATCTTCGCGGCTGACATTGCAGAACAAAGCAATCTTATCCTTTACCTTGCGGTCGAGCGGACGATCCGTTCTGCATAACAGCAGGTCCGGCTGAATACCGATTTCGCGTAACTCTTTCACAGAGTGCTGAGTCGGCTTCGTCTTGACTTCCTGAGCCGTAGGAATAAACGGAACAAGTGTCAAGTGAATATAAACACAATTTTTCGGGCCAAGCTCAAGACCGAATTGGCGAATCGCTTCCAAGTAAGGCAAACTCTCAATGTCACCGACCGTTCCGCCGACTTCGACTAACACAACGTCGTAGGATTTGGATCCGTGTGTCACCGCCAGCATGCGCTCGATGATTTCTCCTGTGATGTGCGGAATCACCTGTACCGTCGCGCCCAGATAATCACCTCTGCGCTCTTTGGAAATCACCGTGTGATAAATCTGGCCCGTCGTCGCGTTATTTGCGCGTGACATATCTTCGTCAATAAATCTTTCGTAGTGCCCTAAATCGAGATCCGTCTCCGCCCCGTCCTCTGTCACATATACTTCACCGTGCTGAAACGGATTCATCGTTCCCGGATCCACATTGATATACGGATCCAGTTTCATCATCGTGACTTTCAGCCCGCGAGCCTTCAGCAGTCTGCCGATGGATGCCGAAGCGATTCCCTTGCCAAGCGAAGATACCACACCGCCCGTAATGAATACGTACTTGGTGCGGCCGATCTTGCGCGATTTCTTTTGGGGTGCCATAGGAAATTAGGGGGTTCTGAGGGAGAGTGTAAGCAAATCTTCGGGCGTGTCTATACCGACGGACTGGCTTTGAACGGAGACAGTATGAATCACATAACCTGCCTCCAGCCAGCGCAATTGTTCAAGACTTTCAACTTGTTCAAGCGGCGAAGGCGAGAGCTTCACCAGCTCGGCCAGAGTCTCGCGACGAAAACCATAGATACCAAGGTGACGGTAGTGGACTGTTCCGTGTGTCGGTTTATTGCGCAAAAACGGAACAACCGAACGGCTGAAATACAGCGCTCGTCCGTTGTTTGCGACCACCGCTTTCACGACGTGCGGCCTCTCAAGCTCTTGGTCCGCTCGACTCGGGACAACTGCCGTGCCGATGCGGATGCCGTCATGGCGAAGCAAGTCCGCCACCGCGCCAATTACTTCAGGCTCCATCACCGGCTCGTCGCCTTGCACGTTCAAAACAACATCGTAGCCCGGAATATCAAAGGCTGCAGCCGCGACTCGATCCGTTCCAGAAGGCAGAGCAGGATCGGTCATCACCGCTTCTCCGCCAAAGTCTGAACAAGCCTTCAAAATTCGAGCGTCATCTGTGGCCACAACAACATGATCCACACCCGAAGCGGCCCGGCACTTCTCCCAAACATGCTGAACCATTGGCTTGCCCCACAGCAATTCAAGCGGCTTGCCCGGAAAGCGAATCGCTCCGAAGCGTGCCGGAATCACTGCCAATACACGGCTCATGTGTTCAGAACTCGAGGCAAGCGGAAGAATTCCTCCGTTCGATCTGGAGCATCCCGCAACACAACCTCTAGCGGAAGACTAACATGAGGAACGTCGTCCTCCAACAGATGATCGCCCGGTACCGCGTGAACCATTGGCTCGACATCGGTCACGTCAACCGTCTGCAATTGGTCAAAATAGGCCAATATCGCGTTAAGTTCCGTGTAGAAGCTGTTTACATCTTCTTCGGTCAGCCGTAAGCGGGCTAACTTCGCAAGGTTTTCAATATCTGTTCTGCTGACACTCAAGTTCGACTTAGTCCAGTTAAAACAACATCTTTACATATCTACTTAAACTAAAGTTAAGGTAGTTCAAAATCCCCCAAAAGTCAAGGGATTGCTGGAGCCTTAGCTGCTTCAACTCCCTGACCAAACTGCAGACGATAAAGCCGGTAGTATATGCCTCCCAGCTTCAAAAGTTCGTCGTGTGAGCCTTCTTCGCGGAGTTTTCCGTGATGCATGACCAATATTCGGTCACAACTCTGAATTGTGGACAGGCGGTGCGCGATAATGATGGACGTTCGCCCCGCCAAGACCCGACCAATCGCCTGCTGAATCAATTGCTCCGTCTCAGTGTCTATGGAGGCTGTCGCCTCATCCAGAATCAACAATTCCGGCCTTCTTAGAAGAGCGCGGGCAAATGCTAACAGTTGCCGTTGCCCCGTGGAAAGGGTCGCACCCCGTTCGACAACTGTCTCGGCGTAACCGTGCGGGAGCATCTCAATGAAACAGCTGGCAAACACCATTCGGGCAACCTCTTCGACCTCTGAATCCGAGGCATCCGGCCTGCCGTAGCGAATGTTGTCCGCAATATTCCCCGCGAAAATGAACACGTCCTGCAACACAATTCCCAGCATCGCCCGCAACTCCTCAAGCGGATACTCACGAATATCCCGCCCCTTGATCAGGATGGCGCCCTTCTGAATATCATAGAATCGCTGTAAGAGCGAGATGATGGTGGTCTTTCCTGCTCCAGTGGCGCCGACAACCGCGATGGATTCACCTGTCCGCACAACGAAACTGACGTCCTGCAGGATCCACTCGTCGGGATTGTAGGCAAACCATACATTGCGGAATTCGATGAACGGTGCGCTGTTCGCTTTGTCTTCACGAACAGCTACGCCCTGATCGCGGACTTCAATAGGTTCGTCAATAACCTGAAACACCCGTTCAGCTGAAGCCATTGCCGCTTGCAGGATGTTGTATTTTTCAGCAAGGTCGCGCACGGGCCGATAGAATCGTTCGACGTATTGCAGGAAAGCCACGAGCGTCCCCACCGTCACCGTTCCGGCAATCATCATGGTTCCCCCACCCCAGATAATCGCACCGATCGCAAGCGCAGAGATGAACTCCACGCTGGGAAAGAATAGTGCATAAAAATAAATTGTATCCAAATATGTGTCTTTGAGAGAACTGTTCTGCTCCTGAAACTTGTCATAATTCCGTTTCTCCCGCCCGAATAACTGCACGACCCGCATTCCCGTGATATTCTCTTGGAGGTATCCGTTCATTGCTGATATCTGCGCACGAGTTTTCCGGTAAAGGTCCCGAACCTTTTTGCGAAAAGCGAACGTCACAACCAGCAGAATCGGAATAACAAGGAGCGTCAAGAGCGCAAGCTGCCAATTGATCGCAAACATCACAATCGTGATGCCTAATAACGTAAATACGTCGCCGAAAATCGCCACCATTCCGGAGCCGAACAGCTCATATAACGCCTGCACGTCCGACGTCACCCGCGTCATTAATCGCCCGACCGGATTGCGATCGAAATACGGAACAGAGAGCTTCTGCAGCTTGTCAAACACGTCGCGCCGCATCCGGTACATGATAATCTGCCCAGCTTCGCCAGTCAAGTAAACCTGGCTCCACCGCAGCACCGTTGACAACGCCGCGATGATGATAAACACAATACAGATTTTGATCAGACCAGGCATGTCCGCGTTTGCGATGTAGTTGTCAATTGCGATCTTCGACAGCCACGGCCCCGCAAGCTCTGTCAGCGCGCCCAGCATCAACAAACCAACCGCGGCGAATAGTTTCAGTTTCTGGTTGCCGACGTAACCCCACAGCCGCTTGACCAGCACTGAATCATACGCCTTACCCATCACGTCGCGGTCATCAGAGATTTTCTTGATCCTGTCGCTCATTCCGTCAGCTCCAACTCCTCTTCCAACCGTTGCCTGCGTTCCATGTCGGCATAGTAGCCGTTCAATGCCACAAGCTGGTCGTGCGTCCCGCGCTCAATAATCTCGCCTGCTGACATTACATAAATCGCATCTGCCTCGCGCACAGTCGAGACGCGATGCGAAATCAAAACAGACGTGCGATTTTGCATGAATTTCCGAAGACCGCGCAAAATCTCTTCTTCGGTGTGAGTATCCACCGCCGCCAACGCGTCATCCAAAATCAAGATAAGCGGGTCCCGCACGAGCGCGCGCGCTAAGGCAAGTCTGCCCTTCTGTCCGCCCGACAACGTGACGCCACGCTCGCCAACCAGAGTCTCGTATCCACCGGAGAAGTTCTCCACGTCTTTGTCTATTCGTGAGACACGCGCCGACGCTAACGCCGAATCTCGCTCAGCATCGGGTTGTCCAAAGATCAAGTTATTGTAAACTGTTTCGGAAAATAGAAACGCGTCCTGGGGAACCATCGCGACACTCTTGCGAAGATCCTCAATATCCCAGTCGGTCGTCGGTACGCCGTCAATCAAAACTCGACCACTCGTCGGATCAAGCATTCGCGGTATCAAGTTAATCAACGTCGTCTTGCCACATCCCGTCGCGCCCACAAAGGCAACCGTTTGACCCGGCTCAATCGTCAAATTGATATTCTTCAGCGCCGCTTCACGTTCATCAAAGGCAAACGAGACGTTCTCAAATCTAATTTCTCCGGTGCGCACTCTCGGCTGCACAGCATTCTCTGTGGTGACAATCGTAGGATGAGTGTCGAGCAGTTCCTGGATTCTCTTCATAGACGCCGCACCGCGTTGCAGCAAATTTGCCACCCAACCCACCGCAATCATCGGCCACGCCAACATCCCCAAGTAGCCAACAAACGCGACAAAATCACCTAATGAAATTTCATTCTGAATAATTCCGTAACCGCCGACCAACAATATCAGCGCAGTTCCGACCTCAAAGAAAAATCCCATCAGCGGAAAGAACAATGCCTGTACTCTTGTCATCGCAAGATTACGCTTGACATACTCCTGGTTCAGAACGTCAAACTTCTCGCGCTCCTGATCTTCCTGCGAATACGCCCGCACCACGCGCGCGCCAGATAAGTTCTCCTGAGCCTGATCCGAAAGTTTAGAGTACTGCTCTTGAATATCTGTCGTCAGCCGATGAGTGATTTTCCCGAGTTTGTAAACCGACCAACTCACAATTGGAGTTATCAACAGCGTAATCAATGTCAACTTCGGCGAAATCAGAATCATCAAAATCAGTGAAAAAACCGCTGTCAGCATCGTATCAATCGGATACATGAATCCCGGTCCCAGCACGTTGCGCACACTGTCAAGGTCGTTCGTCATCCGCGCCATCAAGTCACCGGTGCGATGCTTCGTGAAGTATTGCATGGACTGTGTCTGCAAGTGCGAAAAAACCCGCGCGCGCAAATCCTGCTCGACATATCTCGACATCCCGATCAGCATCATTCGCATGAAATAGCGAAACACACCGCCCACCAAAGACAATCCGACGATGATGCCCGCGTACAACGCCAGCTTCTCGCCCGTGATATCACCGCGCAAATCGTCAATCGCAAGTTTCATAATCCACGGCGCAAGCGCGTACAGCGCCGTCGAAAACACGGCGGCAACGCAACCCCAAAAAATGCGGCGCGTGTACGGCTTGAGATATGGGACTAAGAGTATTAGCGAATTCATGCGTGTGCGTGTTTTACATGACGAAGCCTCCGGCCAAACCGGAGGCTTCGCAATTCTATTGCCCTTGACGAGCGAACCGTTTACTCTGCGGGCTGTTCTCTCTCAACTAAATCCGCCTTCTTCTTCAGCAAGACGTCCGCCGTGCTGTTGTAAATTACAAAATCAGATTGCGAACCGGTCTTGCGCACGAAGTACTGCTTGTCGTCGCGCGGAACAAGTTTGAGTTCGGTGCGGCTGCCGTCTATCATTTCGACCAGCACAGTCGCCTTTGGCGCCGCAAAGGTCTCGTCTGACAGCGTATCCGCAAACTCAACCGTATTCATGCGCGACAACATCCGCGTCACGCGCTCGATCTGCGGCTTGCTTGCGGCAAACGGAGCGCCGTCTTCCGTACCGCTCCACAACGTGTCTTGCTTTTCGAGCACAAGCAGTTTACCGTCGTAATTCAGCGTGACCTTCCGAATGCTGTCCATCGGCAGCGCGGTAATCGTTTTGTCGCGCCAATCAGCAGGTGGACGGCGAAACGCGGACGTGTGATTGCCGCCAATCTCCCAAACCTCCGAACTGCCCTCAACTCGAGCATAGCTCGTCTGCATGGACGGTCCGGCTTTGCCGAGATACAGCGACTGATCTTTACCGTTGGATGTCAAATTCACCAACACGCCGTTTGCGCTATCCACCTCAAATTCAGCATGCCGATCAGTCTTGTGCGTAATCATTGCCTTTTTCGACATTTGTGAAAATTTCTGCAAGGCGCGGCCCACATTCTGCTCGTTTGCCGGATAAACTTTGGCGCCAAACACTTTCCAGCCGTCACCTTCCTTGCGCAGGTCAACGGTGTCTGCCAAGGTCATTATCTTCAACGACGTGATCGACGCGCTGTCCGCTACAATCAAGGGTGTATCCGTCTTTGCAACTGGCTCGCTCTGATCAACAACCCAGTAGACCGCGATCAACGCGAACAACACGGCGGCCAAAACCAATGTCTTGTTCATAACGTGACCTCCTTGCGTTTGCGACGACGGTTCCAGCGAACCGCGCCCAAGAGCAGCACCAAAGCTGGCGGCACGATCATATTCGCAAGCTTTACGCGCTGTTTCGTCTCGTCTGTGATGTTCGGATCAAGTGGACGTACTGCCGCATCACGCGAGCGTATCGCCAACAGGTCGGTGTCCTGCGATAGCCAGTCGATTAGATTCAAGAACAAAACAAGATTCGGTCCGCCCTGCTGCATGTATTGCCCTTGCAGCATGTTGCCGTCTCCGATCACCACCATGCGGGTGTCTGAACTCTCGGTCACAATATCCAAGACAGGCGCTATCGCGGTAGAGTCTGCCGGCATCGGCACGGGCTTCCCCTTGAAGTAGGATGGGAATGTTCCGGTCAACGCCGCGCCAAACATCTTCTGACCTCCGGTGAATTGCGAACGATCACGGCGAGTTTCAGGACTGATGTCAAACTGTCCGACTTGCACAATCGTAAACTCCGTGGACTGCATCAACGGGTTGATTTGAACCGAGCCTTCCGACGGGGTCACCGTGTCAATCGAACTCGGGAAGAAAACCGTGCCGCCGTTCAATCCCTTGGTGATTGGATGATCCTGATTAAAATTTGTGACTTCCGGAAAGGCGGGATAGCGCACGAGATTCGTCATCATAAACATCCCCTGTTGACGTTGGATGTTGATCATCGCGCCGTTCGCGTCAAGCACTAGATTGTTTGCCACGGTAAAGCCGTACCGCCGAGTCCAATCATCAATATCCAGCTGCAAGGCCGTCGCCTGCGATGTCGAGGCATCGCCTTGAACCTTGTTCACGAACCAAGCCACCTTGCCGCCGCGCATGATGAATTGATCAATCACAAACTTGGTCCATTCATCAACCGGTTCTTTCGGCTGCACCAGACAGAGCACCGACACATCGTCGGGAATCATCTCTGCGCCGGACTTCGTGTTAATCGGCACGACTTCATAATGCCGCGACAAAGCTGATCCAATCGTGCGCAAGTCCTGCCCTAGGTCAGGGGATCCGAATCCGGTAATAAAACCGATCTTCGGCAGCTTGTCCGCAATTAAAAGCTTGATGGTCGATGTCATTTCGTACTCGAAGTTATTTACCGACTGGACAAGCGGAATCGTCTCATGCTTGTCACCGTAAATCAGGACAAGACCCATATACACTTTCTTTAGCTGGAGCGCGTCCTTCTCCATCACATTCACCTGTGCAGGCTGAACGCGATAGGACTGCGCTTCCTTTTCAAGTTGCTCCTCATCGGCGGGATCTACAAACTCATAGTAGAAGTTTCCGCCGCCATACGCCCGATAGTCTTCTAAAATGTCGCGAACATAGCGCGCATTGGCGTTGTAAGGAGCCGGCAAACTCTTCGTGAAGTAAGCCTTCACAGTCAGACGATCATTTAATCCACCGACTACCTTACGCGAGGCCTGACTCAACGTATAGATGGATTGCTCCGTCATATCGACGCGCGCAAAAAGTTTCAAGCCGATTAAATTTACCACGACTAAAATCGCGGCGATGACCAGTAACGTCGAAACACTGGATATTGACCACGTCTTTTTCATGTTAGTCCCCCCGCCTGCGAGAAAGTGCGTGGCTTGCCAACAGCAAACCGAAGAAAATCATCGAACCGAAGTAAAGCAAATTCCGAGTATCAATCACACCGCGCGCGATATTCTGAAAATGGTACTCAATCGCAATGTACTCGAATATTCCTGCGATCCCTCCGGGTAAAAAGAAGAGGATCTTGTCGGCGATAAAGAAGAAAAAGGAAATAAACAAAGCGAAAATAAATGCGACAATCTGATTATCCGTCACCGATGACGCAAAGACTCCGATCGCAAGATATGCAGCAGCCATCAATATTAGCCCGATATACCCCGCCACAGCTTGCCCCGTGTCCATGTTGCCAAGACTGCCAACGGTAAACGCGTACATCACCGTGCAAACCAGAAGAACGCCTAGTAATCCGAGTGCCGCAAGATATTTCCCGACCACAATCTCAGAGTCCTTGATCGGATATGTATAGAGTAACTCAATCGTTCCAGATTTCTTCTCGTCGGCCAGTAGCCGCATCGAAACGGCTGGAATAAAAAACACGAACAGAAGCGGCACGATTCCCCACAGGGTGCGCAAATCCGCTTGATTAGCCAGAAACAGATTGCTCGTGAAGAAATAGCCCGTGACGATTAAGAAAAACGTCAAAACAATGTACGCGACAGGTGAGTCGAAATAGGATTTGAACTCCCGGCGCGCAATGACCATAATGTTGTGCATGGATTAGGCCGCCGTTAGTTTGTGGAACACTTCTTCGAGACTCTGAGTTTCAGGTATCATTTCAAGTATCGTCCAGCTTTCGCCTACTGCCAACTGGAACACCGCTTCGCGCACATCGGAGTTTGGCGAGCTCTCAACACGGAATTTGCTTTCTCCGTTTCTGCCCGTTTGCACAGAGCGAACCTCGTCCACCACGGGCAGAGTCTTTAGCTTTGCAATCGCGCCGTCTCCACTGCCCTTCAAAGTCAATATCAAGACCGTCCTGCCCTGCAATCCCGCCAGCAAACCTTCCGGTGTGTTGTCCGCGACAAGTTTGCCGCCGTTAATGATGATCACTCGAGAACAAGTCGCCTGAACTTCAGAAAGAATGTGAGTGGACAATATCACCGTCTTCTCGCGGCCAAGTTCCTTAATCAAAGCGCGAATTTCCACAATCTGGTTCGGATCGAGACCTGCCGTCGGCTCGTCGAGTATCAGATACTCGGGATTGTGAATAATCGCCTGTGCAAGTCCGACACGCTGCCGAAATCCCTTGGATAACTGGCCGACGTCTTTGCCCAATACCGTTCCCAGACCGCAACGATTCACGACTTCCTTCATGCGCGAATTCTGCTTGTCCTTGCCGATTCTGCGAAGCTCACATACATAGCGAAGATAGTCAATCACGCTCATGTCCTGATAAACCGGAGCCATCTCGGGCAAATAGCCGATCTTTTCGCGGATGGCCAGGGAGTCCTTCTCCATCGACATCCCGTCAACAGTTATCGAACCTGAAGTCGGAGGCATATAGCCTGTGATCATCCTCATGGTTGTGGTCTTGCCAGCGCCATTAGGGCCAAGAAATCCGAGGATTTGACCCTTTGGCACACTGACCGACACCCCATCGACAGCTTTCACGCCACCGTAGGATTTGGTTAGATCTTGAAGTTCAATCATGGATTTGCAGTTAAGTTGCTTTGCGAAAGATTTTATAGCAGTTACTGAAAATATACGCGCCAAAAACGGGCAAGGTTCCCGCTTTTCCGAAGCCTTAAATATATAGAATTTTGAAGATTATCGCAAGTCCGCGAACTTCGAGAGGAACGCCGCCTAAAATTTTGTAAGGTCCACACGCACCTCAATAATCGGGTCACCGACTGCAAAAACTAAGTCTTGGCGGTAGGTCGGTAAATCAGGGTGGCGTAGTTCTAAAACGTGGGGGCCAAGAGGTAGAAAAAGCACCTGAGAGGAGGGAGTCCGGAATTTCAGCTCGCCATCTACGTAAACATCCGCCCATGGACGCACGGAACGAACGCGAACACGCCCGACAGACTCTTGCAGATTCACGATGATTTCCGTCGTGTCTCGTGCGCTCAAATCAATTTGTCGGGTGACCGGAAGACCAATTTGATCGTTCAGAAAGAGAAACGTGCCGCTGCCCGATGGGACTTCGATGGGTGCCGAGAGCGGTGTCGTGCCCAATAGTGAATCATTGTAAAACACGCGCGCCCACGGCGTGCTGTTTATCGTTATGAAGGCCGGTCCGCTTGGAACAGGTTTGACTTCCTTCGGAGGTGAAACCGTTGCGCTGTCCGGTTGCCGTGCAGGAACCGCCCCCACCACCGTTTCCGGCGTTTGGGTTTCTGCACTTACAATTTCTGTTGCGTCCGCTGAATCAATGGGCGACTCTACTAAGGAATCAACAGGGAAAGGCGCGGTCTCCACGTCATGGACTTCAGGCTTACTGATAAAAAGTGTCAGAGCAATGACCGTCAATACGAGCAACGCTGCCGACAGAATATACCAGCCTCTAACGTGGATTCGCGACTTGGCCGCTGCGGATAACGGCTCTACTTTTCCCTTACCTTCCAGAAAATTCGCTAATTCAGACGCGTCCGAAAGCAGTGCGGTTGTATCAGATAGGAGCGCCTTGCGCACAAACGATGCCGACTCAAGCCGCTGGGCCGGATCTCGTTCGATTAACTCGTCGAGCACTCGCCGCGCGTTCGCGGGAATCGCGTCCGCAAAGGCTGCAAGGTCCGGCGAACGATATTTCATCACATTCTGAAACGCTTCGCCGATGTTATCTCCTTGAATCAGCCGCTGCCCTGTCAGCATCTCAAAGAACATCGCACCGCACGTAAACAAATCGGTCTGCGGACCTATCTCTCCGCCCATCGCCTGTTCCGGAGACATGTATGACGGCGTCCCGACCACCATCCCTTCCAGCGTGACTGCAGGAAGATCGCGCAAACTCGCCAATCCGAAGTCTGTAATCTTGACCGCTCCATTGCGCGCAATCAAAATGTTGTCGGGTTTCAAGTCGCGGTGAATAATTCCACTCGCATGAGCCTGCTCGAGTCCCGCCAAAACTTCTGTGACAATCATTAGAGCAAGTCCGTACGGCAGCACACCGCGTCGTTTCAGCAGGTGGCCAAGCGTCTCACCTTCTACATACTCCAACAGCAGCGTCAACGAGTCCGGGCCGGATTGAATGTCGTAAATTTGCACCACGTTCGGATGGGACAGTCTGGCAATCGCGCGGGCTTCACGCTCAAAACGAATCCGCAGATCGGCGTCGCGCGCAAACTGCGGATGAATTGACTTAACCAAGACTTTTCGGTCGAGACTGTTGTCCCAACCTTCCCAAACCGTGGCGACACCGCTACGCGAAATCTCGCGGACAAGTTTTACGCGGTCTTCACTCATGGCTGATTCGGCGATTGCTCAAAACTTCTTGCGTGTCTTAATTTCCGCCGTCTTTCCATTCCGCCAGCTTGTAGTGGAGCCAACGCAACGACACTCCTAAAGCCGAAGCAGTCTTCGTCTTATTGCCGCCCATCTCTTCTAG
Organism: uncultured Alphaproteobacteria bacterium; assembly: GCA_964530625.1. Classification (GTDB taxonomy): domain Bacteria; phylum Electryoneota; class RPQS01; order RPQS01; family RPQS01; genus JABWCQ01. The sequence goes on from CAZHAK010000009.1 coordinate 23,872, forward strand.
AGTGCGCATCACATAATCACGCTCATGCTCGCGCAAAGATCGTGATCCGCCGGGAGCCTTCATCACTCGCGGAATGATCAACTCGTCCGGAGTAATGTCACGTTCTCCTGCCAAAACAATCGCGCGCTCCACCGCATTCTCAAGCTCGCGCACGTTTCCCGGCCAATGATAACCCGATAACATGCGCATTGCTTCAGTCGTGATCTTCTTTTCCGGGGTCGCGCTCTTCGTAGCGTACTTGTTTAGAAAATGTCTGACCAGAAGCGGCAAATCCCCGTCGCGATCCCTAAGCGACGGCATGTTAATCGTAATTACGTTTAAGCGGTAAAACAAATCCTCACGAAATCCTCCGCGCTCCACTTCCTTGGCAAGCGGCCTGTTCGTCGCGGAAATGACTCGCACATCCACGCGCCGGGTTTCGGTGTCTCCCACCCGTCTGAATTCTCCGTCCTGCAAAACCCGCAGAAGTTTCGCCTGAATGGACGGAGGAATATCGCTGACTTCATCAAGGAAAAATGTCCCGCCGTCCGCGATCTCGAGCAGTCCCTTTTTGTCCGACACCGCTCCGGTAAATGCTCCGCGCTTGTGACCGAAAAGCTCACTCTCCAATAGCGTCTCGGATAAATTTCCGCAGAATTGCGCGATGAAAGCCTTGTCCCGCCGCGGTCCGTTGTAGTGCAGCGCCCGCGCGACCAGCTCCTTGCCAGTACCCGACTCACCTTCCAGCAAAACCGAAATATCCGCATGAATGATTTTATTCAGCAGCTCGAAAACCTCCTGCATTTTCGAACTGTTGCCGACTATCTCTTTGAATTGATAAGTGCGCTGAACTTCGCTGCGCAACTGATAGTTTTCGTCGCGCAAACTGCCCATCAACCGCGCGTTCTCAATCGCAATCGCGCAAAGATTTGAAAATGCTTTCAAAAACGCTAATAGTTCATCAGTAAAGCCTTCGCGTTGCTTGCGGCTGTCCAGATATATCGCACCGACTATCTTACCACGCAGTAAAAATGGAACGGCCATCACGGCGCGAATTTGGTTAAAGATCACTGACTCAGCACCGGCAAAGCGCGGATCCGACTGTGCGTCTATCGTCAGCACACCCTGCTGAGATTCAATCGCGTCCATCACGATGGATCTGCTGATTTCCGCCACCGAAAGCGCCGCTTCAGGAGCGATATTGCGCGCCGTTCGTACCGACATTCCCGTCCCGTTTCCTTCTTCCTTCAAAACTAAAAATCCGCGCTCGGCATTCACCGTTTGAATCGCGATGTCCATAATCCGTTCAAGCAACGAGTCTATCTCCCAAATCGCGTTTAAGACTTGTGAGATATCAAACAGCGCCTGCAATTGCTCCCGGGGAAGCGCTGGTTGCGTAGTGAGTCCGGCGGGGCCCGGAAGTCTGGGAGAGCTTTCCATTCGTTGCTTCAACTACCTTTCGCTATATCCCGCACTCCGCGGTGCAAGTTTCTAGATACCGGAATAATCCCGAAACCGATCCCGCACTATTGCCGTTTCGATCTACAACAAACAATCTCCACCCATAGAAGATCGTTCCGTTACTGTCTGACGGAACGAAGTTTTGATTGACTACGACCGTAGTATCTGAGGGATTAATGTCACTAATGGTTAATGACGGCACCAGATCGAAATTCAAAAAATAGAACTTAATCTCTAACTCCCTTGCCTGGCCAGAGCCTGTCCAGCGATTCCAACTGAAATTTCTATAGTCGGGGCAAATGCACTGAGAAATACTGTTCGGCCAGTTGATCGTCGGATAGTCGCGGAACAGTGAGGGAAAGCGCACCGTATCTTCTGCAAATGCGTTGGAATCATCCGAGACACTCACCTTGACGAGACTGCCGACAAAGCGTTCAACCGCTGAATCCAATTCTGTTTCCTGCTTTGTAAGGATCCATAGAGTATCCACCGGATCGTAAGCAAGGTGTCCAAAGTATAGCTGGTTAATTGTAGCGACTACGTTGCCGATACGAAGGTTGCTGTCCGTGTCCGAAATCCTCGCTTTGATCGTTACTCCACACTGGTCTTCCGTCGGGAAGTTGACGCAATTCGTATTTACGACCAAACCATTGATTTGAGGTGGCCTATTCGAGACGGGTGGTTCCACATAAACCGGCGAATTCGGATCAAACGGATTGGATCGATCAGGAGTCCAATTGCAGCCCGCAATCAGAGTTACCATCCAGAGTATTGAAAGAGTTCGCATATGTGAAGTTATAGACAATTTGCGCGCAAGTCAAGAGATTGCGCACTCTTTGTGCACAATTTTCTGAGATACACAAAAAGGGTTGTTAGACTTCCTAACAACCCTTTGGAATTTTTTGTTTTCTATTACTTTACAAGAAGTAGACGCTGACTGCCAATGATTTCGTCATTCAACTCGGCTTGTGCCAAGTATGTACCGGAGGACAGTCCAAATGCATTGAAGTGCACATTTTGCAATCCTGCCGACGAAACGCTTTGCACAGATTCGAAAACAATTCGTCCTAAAACATCCCAGACAGTGACTCGAAGCAAACCTGCGTGCGCCAATTCAATGGGGATAACCGTTGTTGGATTGAATGGATTCGGATACGCCGCACCCAGCACAGATGTCTTGACCAGCTCAGGCAAATCGCCGACCTGTGTTCCCTGCTGATGATAATAGTAGCGCCCGATATCAAGACGGGTGTTGTCCGGATCCATGCCCAACTCTGGATCACCCCTATCAATACACGGTGAGATCTCAGTAAGCGAGAAAAATGCTCCGATTTCTTCGCGCGTGTCCCACTCGCCCCACTCGCCGATCATCGCAAAGCGAGGATTAGCTGTCCAAACTGAGTCACCGATGTTGACTTCAGTATCGTCAAGAGTAACCCGTGATATCATTTGATGGTCACTCAAGGGACTGGGACGGTTGCTAACTGTGGCGCCCGAAATCGTCCACTTAATCAGATAGTCTGCGTCAATTCTACCTGCGCTACTCGTATTAAAATAGATGTCCGTCGGCCTGCCCATCACTGTCGTCGTCGAGTTGATACGGATGTAAGCAGTCCGTGTAGCGAAGAAGCAGCTCGACAGATGCCCTTCAGCACCGCGAACCGTGATCGTCATCCTCGATACGTCAAGGTCGCCGTCCACTTCGTTCAATACTCCGATCGCAAGCTTGGTCGTGCTCTCAGCATATACTGTCGCCTGGTCCAACTCCCACATCTGGTCACCGAATTCAGGCGTGTTGCCAAACCGAACCCCTACGACTGTCAGAGGAGCGCGTACGGAAATGTCGTTACTTGATAAACAAATATTCGTGCTGTAATCCACCCACAACCCCGCCGTCATCGAAAATGGATCCGTCGGTTGTCCAGGCGTCAGAGCGGGAACTTCAGCCTTCAAATAGTTGTTTCGGAAAATGTTCCCTTGAGCAAACTCGCAATCTACCGATGCAAAACCGTCCAATCCGTTCAGCACCACAGTCTTTGAGTATAAATGGGTCGTCGTAAATTTATTATACTGTACATGCAACTCCCCGCCGTTGACGCGAAAGCTCGTTTCTGCGGCATTCAAGATGCAACCTCTCATATCGAGCCCTGCGTCGCTCACCTCGATACATTGCCTCGCGGTCCCGGCTTCCGTACTAAACTCGACGTACCTAAGCAAGTGCCAGCCTGTGCTCCCGTGCAAACGAATACCCCGCCAACCATCCATACTGTAAATATAAACATGTGCGGCGGCGTCGCCCTGCACCGTCAATACACCTTCCACTTCCAAGCGCCCCGAGCCTTCGAAAAAAATCCGGGTGTCACGCTCGATCAGCAAAACCTCGCCTGACGGAACGAACACGCCCGGTGCTACAACAATCGAGTCGCCCTCGTGCCACTTGCCACTTATTGGCCCCGAAGGAATATAAACCACTCCGGCCGTGGCCAGAGAGGAAACGGTCATACACAGAAGTATCCACTTTATGTAGTGCATTCGCATAGCGAAATGTCCTATCTTAATTTGCGGCTCAAGTCCGTCAAATAGCGGTGTAACCTGCTGTTCTCATGTGATCTACGACTTCTCAGGCTCAGCTAAACTCCCTACTATCCCGTGTCTTTTCCACGGCTATACATACAATATATGCGCCGAACTAAGCAATGTCAAACACTATTGGCACATTTATTTATGAATATTCTGGCGGTTAAGTCTACTTATCTTTAAGCATTTCAATAACTTCGCTTGTCTCCGGAAAGCGATGTTCGCGTAACTTTGAGAAAAGGAGGCTTCCGTTCTTACGAATCTCAAAAGCACCTCCACCTGATGCGATCAACTCAGGCTCTGGAAATCCTTGTTTTTTCATGTGTTCAGCCAAACTGGCCGCCTTCGGTTCATAGCTTCATTGAACACAGTATTCAATTGACCATTTCATTGCTTTCTCCTTTGCTATTCTTCGAATCTCATTCTGCTGTGTCATTCCCAATCAAAACTCTATCTGGCCTCGTGTGTAGTGCAGAGCGAAGTCCGGCCACAATTTCCTCGCAGGTCAAGTCCCGCAAGCCCGAGGAGGTCGGCATTTGACCCAGAAAAACCTCGGTTACCGCGATCTTCTTACCCACTATTTCTTTTCTGAGTGCCGTCAAAAAAATCTTGAGCGATGCCTTACTCGCAGCGTAAGCTACGGGTTGATCATCCGGAGAGATTGCACTGGCGCTCGACAACACGATCGCGTGCCCCGATCCCAAACGCTGAAACATCGGCTGAATCAATTGAAAACAATTGACGAACCCGAAAAAATTTGCCCCCATTACTCGCGACAACTCGCTTTCGGTCATTGTTGCGGCGCTCTCCGTTGACAATACACCGACGTTGTAAATCAGTCTATCCACTCGCGGAGACCACGCACTGAATTTCATCATTGCGTTCAAGACACTCTGAGAGTCGGTTACGTCCGCGACAAACATCTCACACTCGACACCCCATCCTTCCAACTTCTCCTTATAGCGAATGAGCAGATCTGCATTGCGAGACATCAGCGCGACACGCTCTCCCTCCCTCCCCATCTCCCGGGCAACGTCCAGCAAATCACCAGAGACTCCGACAATTAGTGTCGTCGGCTTATGGCTGGCTAAAGATTCCATCCGAACCCGGCTTTCCATTCCGTGCGGTCAGGAAGTCTGCTTTCGCTAATTTTGTTGAGTGCAAGCAGCAGATTCAAATTGGGAAGCACTTCATATCGTGCGCTCATCCCGATGGATTCCGTCCGCTCAAACCTGCCGTCCAAAAACGGAAAGCTCTCTTTATTACCTTCGTAATTCCCGGATTGGATAGACCCCCCGACGTTTCTATCGTCTGTATTCGCTCCGTGATTTTGCCGTTCGTATCCGATGGATACGTAAAGCGGGTAGAACGTCCCACCTAACCTCAAGCTAATGAACTCGCTGTTCGGCTCGCGTGTGTAGCCCAACGGCGATGTCCAATGTGAGTATGTATTCACATCAAAAAAGTGCGAGTAGACAAAGGGCCGAATCTTGGTATACTCAAATCTTGCATCGAATTTTTCCCAAAACTCTCGTGGAACAATTCCGTGCACACCTAAGGTATACGCATTCTTGCTATTGCCCGTACCTTTGAATAAATCTCCGACCTTCACATCATCCAGAAGAAACTCACCATAGAATTTCAGCCCCGGGGTCGGTCTCCACTTCCCATCAAATGACAACAGCAAATTGTCTTTGTCGTCGTTTGAGTGCTGCACACTATACAAAAAATTCAGTGGAGTCAGATACCCCAACTGCAACCCGCGATCTCCGTAAACCACAGCCTGCGAGAAAGCCAGTAAAACATTGTTTCGCGGCGAGACTTCAATCCGTTGTGCGGACAGATACTTCTGCGCATTGATTGTGCGCGGTCTGCCGTCCGGATTCGTATAGAGCGTATCCGCCGGAGTTACAGACTCCAAAAACCCATGCAAAAATGTGTAGTTAACTCGAGAGAAATTCGCGTCAAGCCGAGCGTAATCAAACGGCGGAGCATAGTTATTCAGCAGCAACCCTCCGAAATGCCCGGGACCCCACTTGTGTTTGCCGCGACCTGCGGAAACAGCCAGATTCTTTCCGTAGTATTGCAGAATAGATTCAGAAACGTCATAAGATGCGCTGCCATCACCTTTCAATTCAATGGCCGCCCAACGATCCTCATACAAATCATCCCGCGATTCATACGGCCCATTCCCCGCCTCGGTGTTATCCCGAAAATCCACCATGCCGTAGAGCCTTGAGTTGTATCCCGCTTCAACGCGGAACCCGCCCGTAAACTTCGATAGTTTCCCGCGCTTGTCGTCCGTTTCGATTATCTCAAAACTGTAAACGGGTTGGACGGAAAATGCGAAATGTTCCGGCTCTGATGAGTACGAATAGAAATGATACCCGTCGCGATACAATTGTTTTAACATGATTGGCCACTCACCCTGCGGTCCTGCATCTGCTTCCGAGCCATTGCCGCGCAGAATCGCGCGCCCCGCAATTATACGACTGCGAGCGTTAAGTTGATTGCGATAGCGAATAGACTCACGACCGAATTCGTTCCAATGTCGTTTTGTGTTGCTCCATTCAATGAATGCGTTTGATACCAACCGGGGCCGGGTTACAGACTTGACGCTAATGCTTGTCGCCGTCTCTATTCGTTCAAGGTAACTCTCGTAATTCTTGTCCGTCCACGAAAAATCCCGTGGACCATATGAGTTGGGAAGCTTCTGAGCGAAGGCAGCCAGCGCAGCGCAGCACAAAACAAGAATACAGGCATAGAGGCGTTTCATACCCCCAATCTACCCATTCCCCCACCAAATTTCAACACTTTTCAAAAGAAAAGGGCCTCCAAGAGGAGGCCCAAAACGAAAAACCGCCCCAGCTAAGGGCACGGCAAAATTACTTCTTCTCGGACGTGTGCATCGCCTTAATCATCATGCCGTGCCGCTCTTCCGCGCTGGCCTTCATGACGTGGTTGGCACAACCCGCGCAGCACGCGTGCATCTTCATCCCGTCTTCCACGATATAAGGTGTCTCGGCGTTCACCTCAAAGGACTGGCCGCAGGCGCAGGTCGCAATCGGGTGTCCGTCTTTCACCGTCACATTTGACGCCATTTCTTTGGCCGCGAACTTTTTATGCCACGCATCCATCCCGGCCGCCATTTCTTCCGCTGTCGCAGTTTTCATTTTTTCGGCACAATCGGGGCCACAAGCATACATCGTCATCCCATGAACATCTGTGCTTGCAGTCTTATCAGTCACTTCAAATTCCTTCCCACAACCGCACATCGCCATCTTTTTGCCGTCTTTCGACATGTACACATTGTTCATCGCGTGCATCGTTCCCATCTGCACTTCACCGCTGGCAGTTTTGACAGCGTCTGCGCTGTGATCGTGGCCTTCGCCGGCAAACGCGGGCAACGCAATCATCGCCAACATCAGCAGCATTCCCAGTGCTTTTCTCATACTTTACCTCGTCTATGTTTTGTTACGGCGCTATGCTTTTTAAACGCGGGAATCGAACACCCGTTCCCATACGACAACTAATATATTGATTTCTATAGCACTTGTCAAGTTCCACAGCAACAAAAAGGGCGGCCAAAGCCGCCCAAAATGATCAGTTAAAGCCAAATCTAAACTTCCGCGCCCCAACTTTCGTGCATCACAGCATACGCGACCCCCAATATCGCAACCGGAATCAGAGCCCCTAACAATATGAAAGGCTGATCGGCAAAAAGCTGCGTCCCTAAAGTCGTGTCCAGCCAGCCCGCGCCCTGCGATATTTCACCGACTGCTCTGCCCCACAAATCCCGGCCCCAAACCACCGCGATGACCAGCAAACCGACCGCCGGAGCCAGACCCACGAGCCAGTCCAGCCATGTCGCAGTCTCCTTCTCCGGCAGCACAGCAGGTCTTGTTTTCCGCAAAACCGAGGCAGTAAAGTTTGCCGCAGGAGTTAGCTCAGGAACCGAAGCAAAGGCCGATTCCATTACAAACATTTGACGATAAGTTCTCGCCAACCGCGCGTTCGACTGCAAATCAAGATCAAACTGTGCCGCTTCCTGCGAGTCCATATCACCCTGCAGCCTGCGGCATACCCGCTCGATCATTGTGTCTTGAATTTTCCTGCTCATTCAAATGCCTCCGGACTATCTCCGAATAGTTGTTCACGAAGCCAGGCTTTCCCGCGAAACAAAAAACTCTTCACCGTTCCCACGGGCACGTCCATAATGTCTGAAATCTCATTATACGAAAGTTGCTTCAAGTAAAACAGTACTACCGCTGTCCGGTGCTTTTCCGGCATCTGCGGCAAAAGCCGGATCATCTGCTCTTTTAAAATGACTTCCTGACCATAGGGGTTCTCATCCTCATCCACAAACTGCGGGCCGCGCTCCACAACAGGGTCATCAATATCCAAGAACTGTGATCTTGACCGTGCCGTCTTGCTTTCCGCTATCGCCAAGTTCAGGGCTATCCTGTAAATCCAAGTAGAGAGCTTGCAATCTCCGCGAAACGTGTGCAGCCCCTTCCAAACCCGGATAAAGACCTCTTGAGCCAAATCATCCGCATTCTCTATCTTTCCAGACATCCGCGCAACCAAATTCAGAACCATGCCCTTGTACTGGTCAATCAGTTCTGCAAAAGCCTGCTGATCCCCCGCCCGAATCCGCTCTACCAGCTGGAGGTCACGATCATCTGAAGGCGGAGTTGACACCATGTCCCCTGTTTATTAGAATTGAGAGGGCAATCCTGCCTAAGGTTGCAACATTCCGGATGCTTAAATGCTCTATCTTACCGAAAGGGACCTCTTTGGTGGGGATGCTCTTCAATTTGTGCCTGCCTGTTTAGGATTCCGGCAGTGCGTTAAGCTTAGGAGATACAAAATGTTAGATGATGTTCTGGGTGCGCTGATTGGGCTTGTTGTCGTGAGCGGCCTACTGCTCCTTATTCTAATCGTGGTGATTATGGACAACCGGACCCGCCGCATGAGAGTCAAACTCCTCCATGAAGAGCGCATGTTGGCACTCGAAAAAGGCCTCCCCGTGCCCATGGACTATCAGGACGGCATCTCAAAAAGGCGCCGTCCGTATGTTCGTGGGCTCGTGTTCTTGGGAATCGGCGTCGCCATGTTGGCTTGGTACGGCATGTCCAATGATAGTGATCTGGGCGGAATCGCTATGGTCCCCACCATGATCGGACTCGCGCTGATTCTCGGAGATTGGCTCAACGATCGGAGAAACTCGGCAAAACTGCCAACCGAGAAAACCGACTATGCCGCGGAGCCTGTGAAATATCCATAGCAGGATAGTCCGTGCTGAAGTGCAGTCCACGGCTCTCTTTGCGATCCAGAGCTGAGCGAACGATCAACTCAGCCACCATTACTAAATTGCGGAGTTCTATTAAGTCCGGACTCATCCGGGTTCGCTGGTAGAATTCCGCAATTTCTTTCGTCAAAAGCTCCAATCGAGCACGCGCACGCTTCAGCCTTCGTGTTGACCGCACAATCCCCACGTAGTTCCACATCGTCCGCCGAATCTCTTCGGCATTATGTTTTAGCAATACCGCTTCATACTCCGTGTGAGTTCCTTCCGAAGACCACGAGTCTGCCTCGGGTAAGTCCGGCGCTTCCGCTAGCCACTCCTGACAATTCTCAGCCGCGTTGGCCGCGAATACCACAGCCTCAAGCAGTGAATTTGAAGCCAAGCGATTTGCCCCGTGCAGTCCCGTGCATGCCACTTCCCCGATGGCATAGAGTCCACGAATTGAACTTCTGCCACTTCGATCCGTCTCCACACCCCCGCACTGATAGTGAGCCGCTGGCACCACCCAAAGGGGCTGCTCAGTGAAGTCAAACCCTTTATCTTTGCAAATCTTGTCTATGTAAGGGAATTGCGTAAGCAGAGTTTTCGCGTCTATATGTGTGCTGTCCAGCAGCACATAAGCCTCACCGCGTCGCTTCAATTCCGTGTCAATCGCCCGCGCCACAATGTCTCGCGGAGCCAAGTCCGCGCGAGCATCGTACTTCGCCATAAACGGATCACCGTCAACCGTTCGCAAAATCGCTCCCGCGCCGCGCAACGCTTCGGTGATCAAATGATTCTGCACGCTGTCGGCGCGGTCATAAAGAGTCGTCGGATGAAACTGAAAAAACTCCATATCCGAAATCACCGCGCCCGCCCGATACGCTGCCGCCACGCCGTCGCCGGTCGCAATCGAAGGATTCGTCGTGTGCTGGTAAACCATCCCCGAACCACCGGTAGCCAGCACCACCGCTTGCGCACGGACAGGTGAAATAGCCCCGTTACTCGAGTCGAGCACGTACACACCGAAACATCGTTGCCCGTGTTGGGCTTGTTCAAGCTTCGGTCGCGGTGTCACAAGCAAGTCCACCATCACATGGTGTTCCAGAATCTGAACTCGCCGCTGCTCCTTGACCCGCTTCAGCAAAACGGACTCAATCTCTTGCCCGGTTTGATCCTTGTGATGAAGAATCCGCGCCCGGCTATGACCCCCTTCACGCGCAAGCTCAATTTCTCCATCTCTTTTCGTGAAACGGACGCCAAGGTTCATCAACTCATTTACTCGGGACGGAGCGTCCCGCACCACCATCTCGACAATCTCCGGCCTGCATAACCCAGCGCCCGCGTCAAACGTGTCTTCCACATGAATGCCGAAATCATCGTCGTTCGCAGTCACGGCGGCAATTCCCCCCTGCGCCCAGTTCGTGGCCGATTGAGCCGAGTCCTTTTTGGTAATCAACAGCACGTCGGCAAACTGCGCGCATCGCATCGCCATAGACAATCCGGCAATACCGCTGCCGACGATAATTACGTCAACCGTGTGAGGAAGTGAAGTCACGTTTTGGAGGGATAAATGAACGGCAGCGCTCAGACGGCGCTGCCGTTGTCGAGAAAAGAAGAACGTTTACCGAATCAGAAGAATTTTTTGAGTCGCGTCAAACCGACCCGCGGCACGAAGCCTGACCAAATACAAACCGGATGGCATCGTGACTCCATCATCGTTTTGACCGTTCCACTTCGTGCGGTAGATGGACGGAGCCAGTTGCGCCTTGATGAGGTGCCGCACTTCCTGCCCAAGCAGATTGTAAATCGTGAGTTCCGCTTCTTCAGTAAATGGCACGACAAATTCAATCGTCGTTTCCTGATTGAACGGATTTGGATAAATCTTGCGGAATGAATAATTTGAGGGTGGTGACGGTGGGCTTCCACTCGCCGTCAATCCAATCGGATGCACGGTCAGTCCGTCCATGCCGACGGCATCTATACTGTAAGTGTACACCAAATCATTCCGTAAGTTTCTATCCGTGTAATGATAACGCTTCGCCTCCGCCGCGTTGCCTCTGCCGTACAACTCATGATTGCTCGCGTAGCTCGCGATGATCCGGCTATCCGGGTTTTCATTGTCTGATCTCCACAGCCTGAACCCCAATGTATTGTACTCCGACTCCGCGATCCAATTCACGACCAACGCGCTGAACGTCGTGTCATCACCGAGATACATGCTCGAGATGAGTACCGGCAGTGCCACATCCGGTTCTCCGATCGGACACAGTGTGCAATATACGGGATCGCCGCCGCAATCAACACCATTGCCCGCTTGCAAAACAAGGTGAATTGAATTCGACGAGTTTGCACTCGACGGGAAAGTTCCGCTGACGATGACGTGCCGTACCGTCTCGTCAAGACCAAGACTAATCGAATCCCACACCATCTCGCCGGAAAGCCAGCTGTCCAGCGTATCCAGCGGTGTGTCCAATCCGGTTTGTAAAATTGAATCAACACTCGACCAAAGAATCATCCGGTTCGCGGTCACGTCCGTGCTGACAACCGATCCCACCACTCCCAGCTTCAGTCCACGAAGCGCGCTTTGCCCCGATGAAGAGAGAGAAAACTGGATTAACGGTACGTTGGTCGCGCCCGGAATAACCGATGTATTCAAGGAACTACCACTCACGAAAACTGATGACCCACTCGGAAAGTACAAATTCCTCACGAACACAGATCCAGGAGCATTCAACAAAACGTCTTGATAGGCAACTGTCAGCTTGTATCGTCCGCGAGCCACAAGCGACCCCGCATTCTGCACCGAGTCAATACCGGGCCCCGGTCCGATGAAGCCCGGCTGCAAGGACACGGTCTTGAAGAATCCAGAGTCCGAGTTCGACAGAAACATCGTATGAGGTGAAAGTAAATCAGGCTCCGGCCCGCCCGTTTGCTCAAGCACAAGTTGAACCGTTCCCGGAGTTGCATGTTCAGGCTGAGAGAAGCTGACTTCCGTTCCGAAAAATCGCAGCGTATCGTTGTCAAAAGGTGCGAAAATCGTCGGAGTTTCCGTTGCACCATCGTAGCGGGCAAGACGTGGTGTTGATACCGCCTCATCATTTCCATAGTGATCACGATAGGCCACGCGGATTGAGTATAGCGAATTGTGCCGAAATTGATTCCCGCCCTCGACACTTGTGACCGGAACACCGCTCAGATCAAGAGCCTGCGCATTCAGATACAACCCGTGAATCCCACCAGAGGCAAGCTCACCCAAATGAATTGTATGCGGCGAGCCGGGATACGACGGTAGGGCCGAAAACCACAGATAAACGCTACCCACAAGCGGACTCTCTGGCAAGCTAAACTGGACCCAGAAAGAATTATTGTCAGATGAATTGGAAACCGGTGCTAAAATCTGCCCCGGCACCGTCGTCAAATCTTCCGGCCAAATGTACCCGTTATTCGTCACAACCGCAGCCGGATTCCCCCATATGTCACCATAGCTTAGGCTCACGTTGTAAAGAGCCTGATTGATAAGCTGATCATTCGGCCCGTTATTGTTGTGCAAAACATTCGGTCCGCCTGTACCGAGGTTGGTCCCGTCCAAAATCAAATAGTGCTCGCCCCTTCCGTTATGCTGCACAGCTAAAGTGACGATATGTGGACTGAAGGGATCCTCGAGAATCGACAGTGAGTCCAAAGCAAAGACAACTTGAACACTGTCCGCCTCTTCTAAGAGCCTATAGATAACTCTTATGTCCGGCGCAGGAGACTCCGAGCCGACACGAGGTTCAGTGAACACCGGAATCTCTGTCCGCAAATCCGCGAACACATTGCCCACAATCGACGGATCCGTCTGCTGGCCCGGCTCACCCGCCACTGTGTAGTAGAGTTGTAAAGTGAGCAACGATCGATGATTTAGTGACGTCGGGCCAACCAGAGAATCAACTCCATCTGATTGTCCCAAATTTAAGCTGTTTAACACGAGCTGTTTGTCATCCCCGGCCAACGTGTCTGCCAGAAACAACGTGTGATTAATCGTCCCTCCGGATTCCGGGGATTCCTGTATCACAAGAATAAGCGATCTGCTGACCGCGTCAAACGGTTGATCATACTCCAGCGTAAAAAGCCTGCCAACCGTCGTGTTGGCGCCCGGCGAGGTAATCGTCGGCCGCGACGCCGCCGCATGCTCAATACCCAAATACGGCCTGTGCTGTGCGTCAACGGGATTGTTGATTCCTGCAAGCTCGCCTGCATCAATAAAACTCACCACTTCTAAGGAGTATCGCAATTCGCCTTCAGAATCTCGGCCAAACACTCCCACACTCATTTGCATGGAGCGGAGATTTAGAGCAAGCTGTTCAGGCATGTTCGCAGTGAATCGCACGATCTGAGGATCAACACCCGAATCGATTACCACACTTGCAATATCGATTCGCATCGCGTCCACGGTCGAGGGATCTCCGAATGGCACGGGATCCGAATAGCCATAGGAGTTGCCTTCATAGTCTCCTTGCCTTTCGATGCCCACGCCCTCAAGCGTCCAGCCTTCCGGAACATCCACGGTCAACACAACAGAAACAGGATCCCCTGCCTCGACGATGCTATCCAGAGCGGTTACACCTCCGGACAATCCGAAACCGTTGATGACAAATTGGGCGTGCGCAGTCCCACCAAACATGACCAGAAACAGCCCTATCAGCAGGAACCGAACCCGTATTTTCAAACGCTTAGAATTCATAAAGTGAGCTATTTGCAACCCGCGTGCCGGGTCATGGTAGATAAAGCAGTTTTCCGGTGGAAAGCCCACCTGCGTGTTCCAGACGATATAACAAAAGCCCCGGCGCGACCGCCGAAGGTGGAGAAAAGGCCAGCCGCCCGTGCGCGTCCGCTTGTGCCTTCAAAGTGGCGACTTGTTGCCCAAGTATGTTGAAAAGAGCAATCGTCGCATCCCCCTCAGTGACTCCCCTAATCACCAGCGCTTGTCCGTTTTTGACTGGATTCGGAGTGACCGTAGGCTTCTTCACCGACGCCTCAAGTTCGCTTGAAGTCGACGCTGTTTCAAGGCCAAGTTGGAAGCGAATTGCATTCAACGTGGCCTGCATGTCGTTGATTGAATTCCCGGTCACGATGGCAAAGCGGCGCTCGGTGCTGTCGCCTGCCGAGAGGTCAGGTAGGGACAACCCTGCAATGTGGCTGATGTCTCTCGGAGCAGCAAGAAATCCGCCGATCCCCGATGTCAGAATTTCCCACACCCGAGCATCACTGAACGCACCTGAGTGAAACTCATCACGATTAGAAATCTCAAAGGCAGTCACCAGTGGCTCATGCAGCCCGGCAATACCAACCATTGGTAGCGAGACCAATTCACTTCGCACATAAAGAATCCCGCTATTCTCATCGTAGCCGCCGAAGTTGCGGCTGGCTGGACCCAAGTCCCAATCCATCATCATCCCGCAGTAACCGCCGATCCAATCCACCTCACTGCGGTTCACGACCGTCAAATCCAATCCGAAGCCATGCGGAATCTCGGGCCACGACAACAGTGTTGCCGCAACTTCTGCTCCCACCCTGTCCTCATCATTCAACCGGCGATCATCAAACCTACTGCTCACGGCAACCGGCGCAGGCGCAACAGCCTGCGGCCGCGCATAAACGCTGTCCAGCGCCGTCCAATCAAACCGCGACCCAGTCGGGTCACCGTAGTAGTTATCAATGACCTTATTGTCATCGCCTATAAAAATGGAGCCGTGATAGAGAGCATTGCTCAAATGGCTCTTCAGCGCAAGCCCCGGCCCGACTGGAATATTGCGCACGTAGTCAAAATAACCTAAAGCTCCCTGCTCGCCTAACGCGAATTCTAACGCCGACGTTTCTATCGTGGCGAACGTCGTATCAAGCAAAACCGTCGTCGTCGCCCGTCCAATAATCCGACCCAACCCGTCCCGCCAGTCAATGGCTATCGGCAGCACAGCCCCCCGGTCAATCACTTCAGGCATCCGGATTCTCGGCTCCGCATTTGCGGAAAGCCAAACACCGTGGCCGAGCACAGCCGGATAACTAAGCTCAATCGGGCTCACGATAATACTGTCAAGCAAACTCACCACCGTACCGCTGACTCCCAGGAGTTCACCGTGCTCATTGGCAAGCTCGATATCCAAAAAGGCCTGCTCGATTGCCTCGATTCGATTGTCCCCATCGCCCACGGTTTCATGAAAAAGGATTGACGCCAACCTCACCCCCTGCGGCAACTCGTGATTCGACAAGGCGCGATAGGCATTCACCCGGCCCAAGCCAAGTTGTCCGGGCAACGTATCGTTCAGTGCGTCAATCGGGTCGGCAGAGTTGCAAATCGCCGTGATAACTTGGTCACTCGTCCATGTAGGATACTTCTTAAATATCATGCCGCACACGGCCGTCACCACCGGCGCGGCCATGCTGGTGCCTTGCCAGGCACTGTAGGTGCCGTCCGCTAGCGTCGAAAAGATGTGAACACCCGGCGCGGAGATTTTCACCCACGGGCCATGACTTGTGAAGTGTGCTCCCGTATTCGCAGCCGTTGTAGCCGCGACACTGAGCACTCCTTCTATCGCGGCAGGATAGCGCGGAATCGAGTTGCCGTTGTTGCCTGCTGAGACAACCACCACACAACCCTGTGAGCGAACATAGTCCACGATCTCGCGTTCATACGCCGATTCTGATCCACCACCCCACGAACAATTGATCACTCTCGCCCCGTTCTGACAGGCATAATAGACGCCTTCATAGCCATAGGGGATGCTTCCGCTTTGGCCCACGCGCACACTCATTACTTTCGCGCCGCCCGCCACACCCGCGATGCCGATACGATTGTTGCGTGTCGCGGCAGCGATTCCCGTTATATGAGTGCCGTGCGAGTTTAGACCGTCCAATGGAAAAGGTACTGGATCGCCGTCTCCATCCATAAAATCATAACCGTAGAGATCGTCAACAAAACCGTTGTTATCGTCATCTACACCGGCTTGGCCGTTTACTTCAGACGAATTCTCCCACCGCGCGTCCTGTAAGTCCGGCAGCGCGAAATTAACTCCGTCATCCACGACAGCCAGCACAATACTTGCATCCGGCTCGACTAAGTCCCAAGCCGCCGGAGCCTCAATCTGATCAAGATACCATTGAAGCGAGTAATACGGATCATTCGGCGGCGCGTCCAGAGCATCCCGGGCTGAACGCTTCTCACCGCGTGCATCATTGAATCGCATCTGCCGCACTTCAGCCCATTCAACCATTCCGCTCCCGCGAAGCGCGCGAACCATCTCTTGCGCGTCCGCATTTGTCTGCATCTCTAAAGACACAATCTTTAAAAGCTCCCCCGCTCGCTCAGATGTCGGCAGAGCCTGCTTGACCTTAACAATCTTTTCTGACAATGGAAAATCAGCGTTGTCCAATCGCTGCGGCCCAGCACGCAGTTTGACCACCACCTCTCGCCCTGCCTGCTGCTCAAGCGTTTCGCCAAGTACAGATTGCCACAACAGCAAACAGAGTAGGGTGAACAACAACTTCACTTGTATTCCCGCACGAACTCTCCAAGCCTGCCCAAATGCTGCCGGGTTTCCACCGGATCACACCCCACGCTCACCCGGATATAGCCCGGAAATTCAAACAGCGATCCCGGAAATACCGTCACGCCTTTCTCCCGAATCAGACTCTCCACAAATTCCCGATCATCAATTCCATCCGGTAATTTCAAACAGGCATTCACACCTCCGCTGGGAGGAAGCATCTTCAATTCTGGAATGCTTTTCAAAAAGTTTGTCAGCATGGAAAACTGGCCGCAAGCCGTTTGCCGCCTCAGCTTGAACCACTCCATTGCCGACTCATTCCGAAGGATCTGGTTGGCCAAGTCCTCCGATACATACGGCTGAATAACGCCCATCAGATTGTTCATTTTGTAGGCCCGGTCAATAACTTCCTCCGGTCCCACTGCCCAACCCACTCTGAGCGGATCGAGACCCCACGTCTTATCCAAACTGTTCACGGAAATCGCGCCATATGTGAACCCATGCGAGCGGAAATCCGGCTTGGTGAAGTTCAAATAGACTTCATCAATTACAAGCTGCGCTCCAACCTCTGCGCAAGCCTCTATCGCCGCCTGTATGCTGTCAGTGCTCAATTCAATCTGCGTTGGATTATGAAGGTTCGACAGCCATACGAGCCTCGTATCTTCTGTCAATAACGACTTCAGCTCACTCGTATCGACTTCAAACCCGTTCGATGCCCGCCGGGGAAGCCGAACCACTTTGTCGGCAAGCATCTCAATCCCGCGTAGGACCGGCTCATAAACAGGTGTCTCGACAATCGCCGTTCCGCCGTGCTCAAGCAAAGCCCCCGCAATCAGAAAGTTCGCCTGACTCGCGCCCTGCGCCAGCAGCACTTGCTCAGGCAGAGCTTCGTAAAGCTGCGCCACCCGAGCCTTTAACTCCGGATGCCCGTAGTAGGCTCCCTTACCCAAGATATTCGCTTGGTACGGGCCACCGGGAATCTCCCGCAGACTTTTCACCACTGGAACTGCGCTGCGCGACAGCGAAGGAGTCGGTAAGGTCAATGTTCGCTTGGCCCACTCCTGAATTTCGGAGCCATACCACAGGGCGCGAGCCTTTTCAAGTGTCGAGAGGGTCATCACTATCCTAAATTGGAGTTACTAATCAATCCAAGTTAGCAGAAATGCCTAACAAATTCAACCGTTTGGAGCAAGGAATCCTGGGACAACTAAGAATCTTAAGGCAGGCGAGAGAGGTGTGAAAAAGGGTTGACAATTCTGGCAAATTGCCCTATCTTTCGTGGTAAAGCAAAAACTATACCCCAACTAGAAAAATACTTGAATAATCGATTGAAATCTGCGGCCTTGGCTTTCCACCCGGAGCTTCCGGCAGAACTCGCTGAGAGGCTGCGCAATATCAAGCTTCTCCTCGTGGACGTGGATGGCGTAATGACTGATGGTTCTATCGCTTTTGCGGACGATTTGATTGAATCCAAAGGCTTTTCCACTCGCGACGGCCTGATCTTGGGAAGAATTTCACAATTTGGATTGATCACAGGTGCGATTTCTGGCCGTAAGTCGCTGGCCACAGAGGCCCGGTTGAAAGCCTTGAAGTTTGATGAAATTCATTTAGGCCATCTTGCTAAGTGGCCGATTGCTGAGAAGATCCTCGATAAGAGAGGATTTAAGCCTGAAGAGGTCGCCTTTATTGGAGATGATCTCGTGGACATACCTGCCCTTAGTCGAGTCGGACTCGCAATTGCTCCCGCCGACGCGCACCCGGCGGTCGCGGCAGGTGTGGACGTTGTCCTGAATTCTCCCGGCGGTAAAGGCTGTGTCCGCGAATTCCTTGATCTCTGGCTCTGGGCCAACGGAAGATGGGAAGACTTCGTCAATAGCTTTGAGGCTGAGACCAAGTGAGTCCATCAAAGAACATCGTCGACGGATTGACCGCGGCAAAAAACCTGCTCGAAATTGAATCCACTGCTGTGCGCGCCTTGAGCAGTCGCGTCAATGGAGAGTTCAAGCGCGCGCTGGAACTTCTGCTGGACGTCCGCGGTCACGTGGTCGTCATCGGAGTCGGTAAGAGCGGACACGTTGGACGAAAAATTTCGGCTACCCTTGCATCCACCGGCACGCCCTCGAGTTTTCTGCATCCCGCTGAAGCAGCCCACGGCGATCTGGGAATGGTTACGCGGGATGATGCCGCCATCGTTATCTCGAAAAGCGGAGCCAGTGACGAGCTGTGGACCGTTCTGCCCTATCTGAAAATTCTTGGGATTCCCATCATTGGTTTGCTCGGTGATACCAAATGCGCATTGGCCGAAAAGTGCGACGTTGTGCTGGACGTATCCGTCGCCGAAGAAGGCTGCCCAATGAACCTCGCGCCGATGGCCTCCACAACTGCCTCCCTGGCCATGGGTGACGCGTTGGCCGTTGCTCTCATTAAAGCCAAAGGTTTTCAGGCAGACGATTTCAAATTCCTGCATCCCGGTGGAGCGTTGGGCAGACGGCTCTCACTGATTGTAAAGGACGTGATGCACACAGGCGAGGAAATGCCGATTGTCCATGTACAAGATGACTTAAAAACCTCCATCATGTGTATGACCAAACAACGCTTGGGCGCGGTCTGTGTGCTTGACGAATATGAGCGGCTGGCAGGAATCTTCACCGACGGTGACTTGCGGCGCGCCCTTGAACGAAATGTTGATTTGGCGAGTGTAAAGATTGGCGAAATCTCGACAACCAAGCCTCGCACGATTGAGGAGGACGCGCTGGTCAGCAGCGCCGTGAATATCATGGAACAATACAATATTATGGTGCTGCCTGTGGTCAACAAGGACGGCGAACTGTCCGGGATTGTACATATGCACGACTTGCTAAAATCCGGCATCGGGAAATGACACGCCTGCTGTGGATTGGTGTGGGCGCAATATTCCTCTGGCAGGGTTGCTCGGCTCCGCCACCGCAACCGGGAGCTCCCGCTGAGGAAATTTTCCCTGAACAGGAACTCTTCGGCGCGAAAATTTCCTTCTATACCGAGGATCGTCTCGCCACTGTCATTGATGCGGGCCGTGTCCTGCAATACGAAAAACAAAGCCTGATTATTCTCGACAGCGGCATCGTCGCCGATTTCTTTGACGAGTTCGGAAATCAGCGTACGCGCATCTGGGCTGATTCCGGAACCGCATCCGAAAACTCCCGCAACTTGAACGCCTTTGGCAACGTTGTTGCGGTCTCCGACAGCGGCGAGCGTCTGGAAACCGACATCCTTATGTACGACAACGCCAAAGGGATCATCTCAGCCGACGGCCCGGTCAAAATCTCGACACCGACTGATACGATTTACGGCACCGGATTTCGCGCTGATAAAAATTTGAAAAACTGGACAGTGCTGGACCCTTCGGGACGCACGAAACGGGACAGACCGACCAAGCCCTTGCAACCTGAAATGGATTCGTTAAGCAGATGATTAGGCTCATGATCTGTGTCTTGTTACTTTGCGCAATCAGTTTCGCAGAAGTGGGAGACGGATCCGTTGAACTCCGCCGCGCGAATTCCTTGCGCTACGGCGAAGAGAACGGACAAAGAGTTCAGGAGTTGACCGGTGACGTATTCATTGTCAAAGACAGCCTGCAAATCAACTGTGATCAGGCGATGTACTACCCTGACTCGGGCAAGCTGACTTTCCGCAAGAACGTCATCGTACAAGACGGTCAGCGACTCCTGTTCGCCAATCAAGTGGATTACAGCGATTGGACAGAAGAGCTTGAGGCTCGCGGCAGCGTTCGAATCTATCAGGATTCAATCACTATCTATTGCGAGCGCGCGCTCTACCGCGAACGTCTCGGCAACGGCTACCTCTATGATCGGGTGCGCGTCAAATACGAATCCCGCAAAGTAAACCTGACAGGCGATATCGGCTACTTTGATCATCGTGACAAATCAGCATGGGTCTCCCGGAAGCCCGTCCTGACTCGCGGCGACAGCACCGGAGTAGTCAATACAAGAGTCACGGGTGACACGATTACCTACAGCGAAAATCTGGGTATGGCCACCTCGCGCGGCAATGTCACTATCGAGCGAGACAGCTTGAATGCATTTGGGAAGCTGCTGGTTTTCTATCCTGACTCGCTCTATGCCGAACTGACCGGACAACCGCTCGCGCTCTCCGGTTCAGACAGCATCTCCGGCGATAGCATGCGACTTTTTTTTCATGAAGAAGAACTGGAAAGAGTCGAAGTGCGCGGTGCGGCCGTTGCGTCAAGCCCAGCGGACACGCTTGCGGCTTCACCCCGGCAGATTCTCACCGGAAAGAAAATGACACTCTGGATCGAAAAGAGCCTGCTGTCACGAGCGTTGGTCGAAGAAAATGCGACCGCCACATACTTCGTACGTGACAGAGAAGACTCCCAAGGCATGAATGTCACCTCCGGAGACAGGCTCGTTATTACGTTTAGCGACCGAAAAATCTCGCGTATCCGCGTCGAAGGCGGCACGCAAGGAAAATATACACCAGAATCTCTTGTTGCGAATCCCGCAGCACGCAAACCCTCACCGGAGTAACTTTGTGAGCGCAAAGCACGCTAAACCCGCACCTGTCGTCACCCCCGAAAAAAAACCTCTGCCCAAGTGGCTGCCTGATCTGCTCGGAGTTCTGGCTCTATATGTTCTGGTCGTCATCCTCTTTAATCAAGTGGTCATCGGCAACAAAGTATTCTCCGCAGGAGACGACACAGAGGCCTCTGTCGCGCTTAACACTTTCGCCATTCGGGAAGCGGAGAGCGGCAAGTATCCTCTTTGGTGTCCCGAACTCTTCGGTGGATTCCCTTCGTTTGCGGCGGGAGCCTATTCAAATTACGAATATATCGAAGCGCCCTACGCGCTGGCCTATCGCTGGGCGAATCCTCGCTACTGGGCTGATATGTTCACCAATTATGTACTCCTGCTCGGAAACTATGACGGCCCGACACGCGGCGAAAAATGGTTGGTCGCACTTATGCTCTGGGCTGGCTTATTCGTGTATTATGCCGTCCGCAGATTAAATTTCGGAGTCTTGATTGCGGTGTTATGTGGCCTTGTGCTCGCTTGGAACCCCTATTTCATTTCGCTCGTCACCGCCTCTCATGGCGGCAAGCTCGCAACCTTCATCTATATTCCTATCCTGATGTTTTTGGGATGGCAGGTGTTCGAGCGCAGGCGATTGTTTGACCTTGCGCTCTTCGCGATGGTCTTCGGTTGGCAAATTCAGCACGGTGGTCATACACAGGTGCTCTTTTACACCGGACTCTCCGTTGGTATCCTGTTTATCACCTGGGCCATTCAGGAAATCCGTGAGGGTGGCACGCTGCGTGTCGCAACCGCAGGAGGGCAACTCGCCGCAGCCGTTGTGCTGGCAGTTGGTGTCGGCGCTCTGTGGTACTTCCCGCTATTTGAATATGTCAGCTCGTCCATTCGTGGAGTCGGGCCGGCCATTGGAGCGGCGGGCACAAGCGGTTACACAATCGAAGATGCGACCTCCTGGAGCATGGCTCCAGCGGAATTGATCACCTTTGTTTTCCCCTCGTGGTACGGCTTGAAGTCTCCGACCTACTGGGGCGATATGCTCTTCACCTCATCGAGTTTTTATTTCGGAATCGTTCCGCTGATGCTCGCGGGCCTTGCACTGATCGGAAAAAAGACCCGGCTCGTTTGGGGATTACTGAGTCTGTCGGTCTTCTCGATTCTACTCTCATTCGGAAAATATTTTCAAAGTTTCTACAGCCTCTTTTTTAACTACGTCCCCTTCTTCGATAAATTCCGTACTCCGTCGCTTATCCTTTTGCTGGTCGTGATTGCTTCAGCGATTCTGGCCGCCTTTGGCTTTCGTAAACTTGAGGAAAATCAAGACAACGAAAAATGGAAGAAGGCCTTTCGCTACGGCATGATTGCCTCAGCCGTGCTGCTGGTTATCTCGCTTGTCGGAGGAGAAGGCTTGGCCAAGAGCCTCGCAAGTTTCACCCGCGAGACGGATGCACGACAATATCAACCCGGACAAATTTCACAAATCGTCGACATGCGCGCGGCGATGTTCGCCAAAGATTTCACGATTCGATTTCTGCTATTGTCGCTGGCCTTTGCCGCAATGTACTTCTTCTTGCTGAAGAAATTCAGCAAACACGTTCTGATCGTCGCGCTGCTGCTCTTAACCGTCATTGATCTTGGCGTCTTTAATCAGAACTTTTTCACTCCGCAACCCAAGGGCCAGCAACTCACGGCTTTGACTCCCAATCGAGTTGTCACCGCGCTCCAACAGGTACAGCAGAACAACGTCTTCCGCGTCTTCCCCGTCGGTAGATTGAATCAAGATAATCGCTGGGCCGCGTGGGGTGTCGAATCGTTGGGTGGTTACCACGGCGCAAAACTCAGAAGTTGGCAGGACGTTGCTGATAACCTCTTCTACAACGGAACCAACAAGAACTTCCCGATAAATTTTGAGCTGCTCGCATCGCTGAACTGCCACTATATCATCACCGAGGGACTTCTACCCCCCGAATTCGGATTAACCAAAGCCTACGATGACGGCGCAGCGAAAATGGCAGCCTATCTCGTTCCCGGCGCCAAAGACCGCGCATACTTTATCGACTCCGTGCTCGTGATATCCGATCGCACGAATTCGTTTGAAACCATGCGCCGGCCCGGATTCCCCTTCACAAGAGTCGCGGTCATCAACAAAAATCTTCCGGGTGAAATCAGAACCGATCCCGCAGCAACCGCGCAAGTCGTCAAACACGAAGCGCACCGCGTTGAAATCTCAACCAAGAATCCGTCCGCAGGTTTCTTGGTACTGGCCGACGCCTACTACGAACCCGAGTGGCGCGCCACGGTGGATGGTCAATCGACCGAGATTTATCTAGTCAATGGCTTCGTCCGCGGAGTCTATCTCTCGCCCGGCCAGCATTCCGTGGTCTATGAATATGTCGGCAAGCGCGAAGCCCTCGGCGTAAACGTTGCCACGGCGTCGCACTTCTTAGTCCTGCTGCTGGTCGGTGTAGGCTACTGGATGTCGCGCCGCAAAGATGAGGTTTTAGAGTGAGCGAAACAGCCCTGACTACCGAAGCAGTTTCAACTCCTGAGCCGCATTTAGCCGTCACACTGCGCGGTGAGGATCTCGTCAAGTTCTATGGCCGCCGTAAAGTCGTGGACGGAGTCTCGCTCCTTGTGCGCACAGGCGAGATTGTGGGATTGCTTGGTCCCAACGGCGCAGGCAAAACCACCACGTTCTACATGGTTACCGGCATGATTCGCCCCAAGTCCGGCCACGTTTATCTCGGTGAGGCTGAGGTCACAGACTGGCCGATGTATCGCCGCGCCAGACTCGGCATGGGATACCTATCGCAAGAGCCTTCCGTCTTTAGAAAGCTCACCGTACGCGAAAACTTGATGGCAATCTTGGAGCTGTTGCCCATCTCCCGCGCGGAGCGGAAGCTGCGAGCCGATGAGCTAATCGCCGAATTTAGACTCGAGCATGTGGTCAGCAACAAAGGGTATCAATTGTCAGGCGGCGAACGTCGGCGAGTCGAGATTGCCCGCTCGCTTGTCACCAGACCGAAGTTCATGTTGCTCGATGAGCCATTCGCGGGCATTGACCCGATCGCGGTCGCGGATATTCAGGCGATTGTCCGCTCCTTGAAAAATCGCGGCATCGGAGTTCTGATCACGGATCATAATGTCCGCGAGACTTTGGCGATCACCGACCGAGCCTATCTGATCTTCAGCGGTAAGCTGCTGATGGAAGGATCTTCCGAGTTTCTCGCGTCCAGTGAAGAGGCCCGCAGAATCTACCTCGGCGATTCCTTCCGCCTCTGACTAGTGCTATAGCACCTGCTTTGCCGGGATTAGCTCGGTTAGGTCGTCCTGAAACCACGAGCTTCCGAAATGGCGCCAATCCTTGTACTTGCAACAAATTGTTTAATAGTAATATAATTGACGACATGATGCGACAGACCTGGTGACAATCGGTGAATTCTGATTGTGGCACAAACCTTGCTCTTAACACGGCATCTGCCTGAGCTATGCCTAATGGGTCCGCCTCCTTGGACCCGCATGGTCGCCACGACCCTGATCACCCACCGATCGCACCTTGAGGGTATCCGATGGAACTGAGACAAGTCCTTAAACCCGAACTTCAGCAATATCTACAACCGCAGCAAATTCTGCGGAGTGAACTTATTCAGCTCCCCATGCTGGAGCTTGAACTGCGCGTCCGAGCCGAGTTGCAGGAAAACCCCTTCCTCGAAGAGCTTGCCGAAGATGAGGCCGTAGTGGACAAGACCATGTCCGAAGTCGAAACAGATCAATCCTCCGCCTCCATGGATGATTCCGGAGATTCAGCAGAGTACGAAGCCCAGTCCCGCAGCGAGCGCGATGAGTCCGAAACCCGCGAAAAAAGCATGGATGAAGATGTCGATTGGGATAGCTTCCTGAATGACGATGATCATGCGTCCTACAAGGCCTCTCGCTTCACCGGAACCGGTGAAGAGATGACAGAGCTGCCCCGCCCTTTCGTCCAGTCCTTAGCCGAATATCTCGAAGACCAACTGCGCCTGCAAAGATTATCCGATGAAGAATACCGCGTCGGTCAATACATCATTGGCTCCGTCAACCGCGATGGCTTCCTGAGTTACCCTATAGAAGAAATTGCCCGCGAATTGAACGTTGATGTGCCCGTGGCCATGCGCGTCCTGAGCATCGTTCAGGAACTCGATCCTCCCGGTATTGCCGCCCGCGACTTGCGCGAATGCTTGCTGATCCAACTCCGTCAAAAGGACAATCCGCAAAAATACCGAATCGCAACCCGGATGCTGAACGAGACCTATGAAGACTTCATGAACAAGCGCTTTGAAGTCGTCGCTCGCAAGCTCGCCGTAACCCTCGACGAAGTCAGAACCGCCTACGAAGAAATCCGCAGGCTGAACCCCAAGCCGGGTGAAGGCTACTTCGACGAAAAGCAAAATTATATCGTGCCCGATCTTGTCGTCGCCCGCGTCTCCGATGAAGGCGACTTCAATGTCTATCTAAATGACGGTAACACGCCCAATTTCCACGTCAATACCGCCTATAAGGAAATGTTCCTGTCCGGCAACACGGACAAAAAAGTCAAAGAGTTCGTCACCCGCAAGCTCGAGAGCGCGCGCTGGTTTATCAACGCGATTCATCAGCGCCGCGCAACGATCCTGCGCACGATGCGCGCCATCGTCGAACGCCAAAAAGATTTCTTCATGAACGGACGCGAATTCCTGAAACCGATGATCCTTCAGGATATCGCTGAAGATATCGGCATGGATATCTCAACCATCTCCCGTGTCACCAACGGAAAATACGTGCAAACCGAGTGGGGTGTCTTCGAACTCAAGTATTTCTTCAGCGAACGCATGGAAACCAGCGACGGCGAAGAGATATCCACAAAAGTCATCAAGTCACGCTTGCAGGAAAT
Source organism: uncultured Alphaproteobacteria bacterium (assembly GCA_964530625.1). Taxonomy (GTDB): domain Bacteria; phylum Electryoneota; class RPQS01; order RPQS01; family RPQS01; genus JABWCQ01. Next base: position 50,155 of record CAZHAK010000009.1, read on the forward strand.
CATTGATGCGGAAGATAAGAGCGATCCGCTGAGCGACCAGTCTATCGCAGAATTACTCGCTGAAGAAGGATTCCCCATCGCGCGCAGAACCGTGCAGAAATATCGTGAACAATTGAGCGTACCCGTCAAAAGGCTGAGACGGGAAATTTAGCTCCCAAGCGCGGTTGGCAAAGGAAATTGACCTTCATTCTTGAGAATTTCCCTCCTGACCCTTAGCATCTCTGCCCGAAAATTCGTACTTTCAGACCGGCTGGCCAATGTGGCCCAGCCGGTTTATTATTCTATACACAATATTCTCTGATTTAACATGTCCTTCGAAACCTTCGAGACCCCCGACGATAAGACCCTGCCGGTTCTGCCTCTGAAAGACGTCGTCGTCTTTCCCTCCATGATCTTCCCCCTCCTGATCGGAAGAGCCGCGACTTTGGCCGCCATAGAAAAGGCTATGCTGCAGGATCGAAAAATCCTTCTGGTCACACAGCGCGACCCCGGTACCGAAGATGTCGCTCCAAAAGACCTCTTTGAGGTTGGTGTCGTGGCGAATATTCTCCAAACGCTGAAGCTTCCCAACGGGCTCGTCAAAGTTTTGGTGGAGGGTGTGAGCAGAGTCAAAATTCTCTCATGGTCTCCGGAGGCCGACTGTTTGTATGCGCAAACGGAATCCCTTAAGATTCGTGGCGTGGAAGGAGCGGAAGCTCGCGCACACATGAAAGTCGCTCTGCGCGCGTTTCGCGATTACGTCAGTCTGAATAGACAGCTCCCTGATGAAATTCTGCTGACGCTGAATAATTTGAATGATCCCATTGCTGTCTCGGATTTTATCTCCGCACATCTGCCGATGGTTGCCGCTCGCAAACAGGAAATTCTTGAGCAGTCCTATATTCCCGAGCAGTTCCAGTTCATTAACCGGACTCTCGACGAAGAAATCGAGCTGTTGAAGATTGAGCGCAGCATCGAAGGTCAGGTGCGCGATAAAATTTCCCGGACACAGCGCAACTTCTTCCTGCAAGAGCAGATGAAGATTATCAAGAAGGAACTCGGGGAAGACGGTGACGAAGAGTTCTCGGACGTCATCGCCTACAAAAAGAAACTTCGCAAGCTGCGGATGCCGAAAGACGTCCGACAGCGAGCTGAAGAGGAAATGGACAAGCTCAAGAGCATGCCCATGATGTCGCCAGAAGCAACCGTGCTGAAGAACTATCTCGATTGGCTCTTCGCGATGCCGTGGGGAGTGACCACGACCGACCGGCTTGATCTTGTGGAAGCCGAGCGCATTCTGGATGAAGACCACTTCGGTCTGCGCAAACCCAAAGAGCGTATCTTGGAGCATCTTGCAGTTCTCGCTCGAGTCGAAAAAATTCGCGGCCCCATTCTTTGTCTGGTCGGCCCCCCGGGTGTCGGTAAAACTTCTTTGGGCCGTTCGATTGCCCGCTCCATGGGCCGGAATTTTGTCCGAGTCTCCCTCGGCGGTGTGCGTGATGAAGCCGAAATCCGCGGCCACAGAAGAACCTACATCGGCTCCATGCCGGGGCGCATCATTCAGGGCATGAAGCGCGCTGGCTCTATGAACCCGGTCTTTCTGCTGGATGAAATTGACAAGATGTCCTCTGATTTTCGCGGTGATCCGTCGGCCGCGTTGCTTGAGGTTTTGGATCCCGAACAGAATTCAACCTTCTCGGATCACTATCTCGAAGTGGATTTTGATTTGTCGCAAATTTTGTTCATTACGACGGCCAATATCAAACACGACATTCCGCTGCCTCTGCAAGATCGTATGGAAATCATTGACTTGCACGGTTATTTGCATCACGAGAAGCTCCATATCGCCAACGAGTTCCTGCTTCCCAAGCAGATGCGCGATCACGGCTTAAGAGACGGAGAAATGAGCATCGCGCCCGCTGCGATGGATAAAATTATTTCTGCCTATACTCGCGAATCTGGGGTGCGTGAGCTGGAAAGGCTCATGGCGCGAGTCTGTCGCAAAGTCGCGCGCGAAAATGCCGCGGATTCGAAAAAATCTGTCTCCGTAACTCCTAATAGACTCGACAAATTGCTCGGTGCCCCACCCTATAAGGACAATCAGATTGAAAAGGGCGATCGCATCGGCACCGCAGTCGGTCTGGCGTGGACGTCGCAGGGTGGGGAGATCTTGAATATTCAAGCCAGCGTCATGAAGGGCAAGGGCGCCATTCAATTGACAGGACGCTTGGGTGACGTCATGAAAGAGTCTGCACACGCGGCGATGTCGTTTATTCGCGCCTATGGCGCAGAGTGGGGTGTCCAAGCTGACTTCGTGCAAAAGGTTGATGTGCATTTTCATATCCCTGAAGCGGCCACGCCGAAGGATGGTCCATCTGCGGGTATCACCCTCGCCACGGCGTTACTCTCTGCTTTGACTTCCGCGCCTGTTCCCGCTGACATTGCGATGACCGGAGAGATTACTTTGCGCGGTCATGTGCTGCCAATCGGTGGCTTAGCTGAAAAAACTATGGCCGCCAAGCGCGCAGGCATTCGCAAACTGATGATCCCCGCCGAAAACGAGCCCGACTGGTTGGAACTCGATAAGCCCTTGCGGCATGGCATGGAAGTCGTGTTCATTGAAAATGTCGCGGATGTGTGGCGCGAAATTTTTACCGTGAGAAAAAGTTCGCGCGCGCTTTCGACACCTGCTCCGCAGGACAGCGCGTCGCACTAAATCGTGGCCAAAGCTTTTGTTATTCCGCAGGCTGAGTTTGTCAAGTCGTGTACCGGTCTGAAACAAGCGCCCAAGCCACCCTTGCCGGAAATCGCCTTTGTGGGCCGAAGCAACGTCGGCAAGTCTTCACTAATTAACTCGCTTTTGAATCGCAAGGGTCTCGCCCTCGCGTCCGCGACGCCCGGCAAAACCCGCCTGATTAACTATTTCAAGATATCCACGAGCCTCTGCTACTTCGTAGATCTCCCCGGGTACGGCTACGCGAAAGTTTCGAAAACTTTGCAAGAAGAGTGGTCGGGGTTTCTTGAAGATTTCTTGGCCGATTCGCCGCGCTTGCATCTTGTCGTCCTAATCGCCGATTCTCGACGCGGCCTGACGGACTTGGATATGCAGATGATACAAGCTCTGCATTTCTACCGCCGGAGTTTCGTGGTTATTGCCACAAAGATAGACAAACTGAATCGCCAAGAGCGCGACAAGGCTCTGCTTGCGATTCGCGGACCTGCGCTGTCCCTTGGCGCATCTGATGTCATTCCGTATTCGAGTCTTAAGCATGAAGGTCGCGAAGAGATTTGGCGAGTCATGCTCAGCGCAATAAAATAGTTACGTGCTCTTCCCACAAAAAAGCCCCGGCATCACCGGGGCTTTTTCCATTACTTACCAAATCGCCGTTGTGGGTTTCAAAACCCGCAATGGCAACATCCAATTCTATCTCTGATAGATTAACACACCCAACTGCTCGTCGGACACAGCCAAGGTTCCGTTTGAGGAAGAGATGCTCGTAGGTTCAGGCAGGCTGATCGACTGCACGTGCTTGGGATTAGTTGGAGTAGAGACATCCACAATGTAAACTCCATCCGCATCGTCAAGCAACACGGCATAACTCCCGTCCACTACGATCCTCTGCAACCGATCCGCCCCCGGAATTGTCAACGTCTTCACCACCGACGGAGAATCAATGTTTGTTGCATTCACAACCGTCAAGAACAAATTATCCGCCACAAGAATATAGTCACCGTACCAAGCGCAATCATAGGGGTCGCCGGGAACAAGCACTTCTCGTGGAAGTGCCTGCACTCTAATATCGTGCACAGCAATCAGGAAATTTGCCATGGCAACAGCAAAGATGTCTCCATTCTTCCCAAACCCGCGCGCTCGTACGTTTGAATTTGCAAATCCAAATCTGTCTTGTACGCAATTCGGCAAAAATCGCATCGCATCTTCGTCGTAGCAGTAAGACGACACCGTAAAGCCGTCGTTTGGTGTCGTGTCTGTGGCCCACACGTCAAAACGAGAAGTTGTGCTTACCACTATCATTTCGTCAAGCGGGCCGCTAAACGATGATGCGCCAATCCGCAGACCGCTAGAAAGAGAATGAATGGGGTATTTGTCGCCGGGTGCGCCGGAAGGCTCTGATCCCGTCATAACCAGACCATTTAGCACATCGATCGCCACGTGCGATGAGTAGAAGTCTGATACTTGCTCATAGTGAAACACTTCCGCAGGCGCCGCAATATTTGCAATGTCATAAACATACGTCCCCGAAGACGCCGCCGCTACGCCTAACAAATTGTCCTTCAAATCTACGTTCAACGCCACACCTGCCGTCACGATATTGTGCTTCAACGAGTACACCACCGCCGGAATATCCGCCTCGTTGCGTTCATCACAACTTACAAATGTTGCGGCTCCAAAAATGATTAACGCGCCTGCCATTGCGCGCACTGAATTTCGAGAATTCAAGTTCTGTCTCCCGTGCTTTCGATGCGATGCTTATGAGTTTCAAGTATCCGCGACAAAAACAGCCGATGAAAACGATCATCGCCCGTTAACTCCGGATGAAATGTAGTTAACAACAAATTCCCCGCCTCCACCGCGACCGGTTCATCCTTGAACCAGGCCAGCGTCCGAACCGCCTTCCCCATCTTCGTAATCCTCGGCGCGCGAATAAACAATCCGACCGAAGGCTTCTGGTCTTCAAGCTCCGCAACGACGCTAAGTTCTCCCTCAAAAGAATGCACCTGCCGTCCCCAACCGTTGCGATTGACGTGAACGTCGCCTAATCCCAGAGTCTTCACTCGCGGATCAGGATCGGTATGAGTCAGCATGATCATCCCCGCGCAGGTTCCCCAAGTCGGATGAGTCTTGCAAAACGTCGTCAACGCCACGCGTAAATCGTCACTCATCACCCGCGTCATCGTCGTGCTCTCCCCGCCCGGCCACACCAACGCCTCCAGTCCGTCCAAGTCACCGGGCGTCCTAACTTGCACAACCTCACAACCCAACTCACGCAGTCGTTTTTCGTGCATCGGAAAATCACCCTGCAGAGCAAGCACCCCCACGCGTGCCATCACAAATCCTTCTACCATCCTCGCGTCGAAAGCAATTCTGACTCGTCCATCGAGCGCACGTCCAGTCCGCTCATCGCGCCACGCAAGCCCGTCGAAACACGAACCAAAACTTCCGGATCCATATAGTGCGTAGTCGCAAGCACAATCGCTTCAGCGCGAGCCGCGGGATCGTCACTCTTAAAAATTCCTGAGCCGACGAACACCGCTTCCGCGCCAAGCTGCAGCATCAACGATGCGTCCGCAGGAGTCGCGATACCACCCGCCGCAAAATTCGGAACCGGAAGTTTACCCAATTCTCTGACCTGCTTCAAAAGTTCCAGCGGCGCGCCGATTTCTTTGCCAAAGTTTACCAGCTCTTCGTCCGCCATCAGCTTCACGCGGCGAATATCGCTCATCACCGAGCGCATGTGCCGCACCGCCTCAACAACATTTCCCGTCCCCGCTTCCCCCTTCGTGCGAATCATCGCCGCGCCTTCAGCAATTCGCCTTAGCGCTTCGCCCAGATTCCGGCAGCCGCACACGAACGGAGCCTTAAACTTGTGCTTGTCCACGTGAAACTGCTCGTCAGCAGGAGTCAACACTTCGCTCTCGTCAATGAAATCAACTTCAAGAGCTTCGAGAATTTGCGCTTCCGCAAAATGTCCGATGCGGCATTTCGCCATCACAGGTATCGAAACCGTGGCTTGAATTTCGCGAATCACCGCGACGTCCGACATCCGCGCCACGCCGCCATCCCGACGAATGTCCGCAGGCACGCGCTCCAGCGCCATCACCGCGCACGCGCCCGCCTTTTCCGCGATGCGCGCTTGTTCGGCGTTCGTCACGTCCATGATGACGCCGCCCTTAAGCATCTCTGCTAAACCGACTTTCGTCGCAAATGTCCCCGTGGCACTCATCTCTTGTCGCCTCATCTATGCTAAGTTTACTTGATCAATGTTAGCGGAGCTTCCCAGCGTGCTCCATGTGCTGATTGCAAGACCGCAATGTAACGTCCCGACGCGAACTCGCTCGCGTTCCACTGAAACACAAACCGTCCGGGTGTTAACGCGCCGTTAAACAACTCGCCTGTCTCTCTTCCCAAAAGATCATACACGCGCAGCGAAAACTCGTCACCCGATGCGATTTCAACCGGCAAACTGACCGTCGGATTAAACGGATTCGGATAAGCCGGCGCAAGGTTAGTTTCAAGCGGAATAATGCCGCCCCGTTGCTCCGGAACGTCCAAGACGACAATCACCAATGCTAAGTTGACCACCGTATCTGGACAGGAGTTCGTGTGCAAGGTCAGCGTGCCCAAAAATTCATGTTGACCTTCGTTCGATGTGTCCGGCGAAAATGTTACGCCCAACAAGCCGTCTCCTCCCGGCTCAATCTCAATTTCCGCAGGCGATACCGATACCCAATGGCCGTTAGGTTCTATTCCTGTCACTTCAGCGCTTACGGTCAAGGCCGCGTTGCCCGAGTTGTGGAGCCATAAGTCATATGTAGAAGATTGCTCGTTTTGCACGAACAAATTCAAAGATGTCACGGGCAGCTCTATGTCCGGTCTGCGCAAGGTCGCGTCTGCAAAAGTGGTGTCGCCTTCGGTGGTTTGCACACCCGATACAGTCCGCGTCTCCCAGCACGGATGGCTGTACCGCAACGTAAACTCGCCCTCAATCATCCCTAACTCGTATCTGCCAGTCCCGTCTGAGTACCCGGTCACTCCGGTCTCCAAAGCGATGACGAGAACATTGTCAATGGCAGCCCCGCTGCGTTCGGATGTCACATGCCCGATGATGCGCGTTGGCGTTCCCATCAAATTCTCATACATCACGATCTGTTGCGTATCGCGATTCGTCGTCAACAAATCCAAATCACCGTCGCGATCATAGTCAACTGCGACAAGACCATAGAATCCGCCCTGCTCGATCAAACTCTGAACAACAAATGATCCGGAGTTCGTTTGTCTCCACCACGTCACACCACCCCCGCCGCCGTTGTTTTGTCCTTCGCCCGTGGCGGCAATATCCAGCAATCCGTCCGCGTCAAAATCTTCGATCACAACGCTACGCGGATGGGTTAAGTCTCCAGGGAGCGGTATCGCCTGCCATCCTGTTCCGGTTCGTTCCCACCTGCGCAAAACTCCGGTCGCGTAATCACAGCCTACGACGTCAAGAGCGCCGTCTCCGTCCAAATCCGCCGCCGCGACATCAACCAAATAAAAACCCGTTACTTCATGCGTCAAATTATAACCGCCGGTCTGATTCCGCCGCAGCACAAACAGCCCGCCTTGCGCTGATGTTCCGGCGATCAGAATTTCAGCAACTCCGTCGTTGTCCGTGTCGGCAATCTCAAGACCCAAGGGATCAATGCCGCTCGGAAGCGCACTCGTCCAGACCTCCTCGAGTTCACCCCCAACTTGCCCAAAGAGGCGAATCCTGTGCAGGCCCAAAGCCTCTGTGGTGACCAATCCGCTCGTGCCGTCGCCGCTGAACTCGCCACTCAGGAGCGCGTAGGGTCCGTTCATATTCGTCGCAACTGACTCCTGAGTGAAGCGCTCCAGCGGAGTCGCACCCGGTCCGTTGCGGAACATCACCAACCGATTCTCGTTGTACGCCGCAAACGCGACGTCCAAGTCGCCGTCGTCGTCAAAATCGGCCGCAGCAAGGTCACGGCCAGACCCTTGCGATGCATACAACTGCGTGGCGACAAGCGTGTCCACCGGCTGATGATCAAAGTAAAACACAATCGATTGCGAAAGCGTCGACGCAATCAAATCCACGTCACCGTCGCCGTCAAAGTCATTGGCTACGATCGAGATGACGTTGCCGATGTCGCGCGCCAGCACTCGCGATGAAAACGATTGCGCAGTCGCAGGTATCGCGGCAAGAGCTATTACCAAGAAACCGATCAAGAGTCGCGGAACCAAATCAACTGCCTTCCTTCCGGAGCGCGTATACGAACACTACTTTAACAGCAACAACTTCTGCGAGGTGACATTTTCACCCTGAACCAATCTGGCAAAATATATTCCCGTCGCGGCATGAACATCCTGCCACTGAACACCATGAACACCAGGCTCTTGTCTTGCTTCGACTAATTTGGTCACCAGCCTACCCGTCACGTCGAAGATAGATAAGTTCACCTCGCCGCTTTGCGCCAGTGTATAGCGCAAACTCACCGCCGCATTAAACGGATTCGGGAATGCGGGTTGCAAGGAAAACTCTTCCGGCAGCAACGCCAATTCTTCAACGGAAACATTCCAATTTATGAACATCCACGTCTGCGTGGACATCCGGGTCATCTCCGGATAATCACTGTCCGCAGTCACCCACCATGTGACCGTGTCACTCTGGTGAATAAACGGATGATCCGTGAAATTCACGTTGGCAAACGGCTCGGGAAGCGTGTCGATCAAACTTATCGAATCCCCGACTTGAAAGAATAAGCAGTAGAAAATATCTTCGTCCGCACTGTCCGGATCAATCGCTTCTTCCCAGCTAAATAACGCCGCTGGGCTGACAATTGCCTGACCGTTCGGCGGCCCCAAGAGATTGAATGCCTGCGTGGAATCCGGTCGAATCTTGCGAATGTGGCGATGGCGCTCATTGCAAATTCTCAGATTCGAGTGCTGATCCTGCGCCACCACCCGCCAGTATCGATCAAAAATATCGTCCGTTCTGGTTAGCAAATAGGTCGGATTCTGCAAGGGGCCGATAGCCAGAGGATTGTCAAAAAGTGTATCCGTGTCAAACAAGAGCCCATAAGCGATGTGATCTCCCGGATCGGGATCCACTGTGGCCTGCCACGTGAAACGTATCGTATCCACTGTAAAAAATGCGTCGTCAGCAGGACTCAATAACGAAAACGGATCGGGCTGATGCTGCACAGGCGCGGCAGGATCAATACTCGTTTGTACATAGAAACCGTGCGGAGCATTCGTGAATCGCGTGCCAGCAAGATGATACCGGAAATCTGCGCTAAGTGCCACGTCGCGAAATTCAGTCGCATTTACCGTGTCATAGCGCGTCAATGACCATACGCTGTCAAAATCCTGATCATATTTCATCAGGAAAGCGTTCCGCGTGCCCAACAAAGACTCGGACCAGTATCCCCCGATGACAAACCCGCTGTCGCGATCTGCCACAGGTAATACACAAAGTCCCGCGTCGTTCTCAGATCCACCCACAACGTCCGACCACAAACTGTCTCCGTTGTCGTTGATTGCCATCACAAATATATTCGTGCGCGTGCTGTCACCGAATGACCGCGTACTGCCGACCAACAAACTCAAGTTTGCGTTTACGCGCACCGCGTCAAACAGCTCTTCGGAATGACCGGCGCCATATCGATATTCTGCCAACAGATTTCCAACGGAATCCGTCCGCCCGACCCAGAAATCGCGGTTCCGCCCAGCGACACTGTCCGCCGTGCCAAATAGTACAAACTGGTTCGACTCATTTTTCTGAATGCGACGAAGTATCGCCGAATGATGAAACGTGCGCGACCATTCCACCGATCCCGTCCCGCTCACAAGCACCATACTCCCGTCCGACGCGCTCGAATCTCCCGGAGTCACAGACCCGACCACAAGCACTCGAGCGCTATCGTAGTACATCGAGCCATAGGCACGATCCGCCCGCGCATTGCCTCCGAACACCCATTGATCTTGAATCGAGCCTGTGCCGTTAAACAACAACAGCTTGTAGTCGTTTGTATTGCCTTCCGTCGTATAGCCGATCAATGTGCCCATACCATTCTGCCACAGACAGTTGTACATGTAATTTGTCGTTCCCCACAGCCGCGACCAAATCGGCGCCCCGAGCGAATCTACTTTCACCACATACGCTTGAAAAAGCTGTTGTAGACCAATACCGGATAAATAAACTCCCGGCGCAATACTATCCTGAGTGGCGTAAACAATTTTGTGAAACTCACCCCGATCGTCATACGTTAATGCACGTTCAATCGTCGGCGGCTCTGCCCAGCAAACCAATACCATCGAGCACAACAGACCCCAAAAAATCGTCTGTCTTCCTCCCATGTCCCACTCCCTTGCGTTTCATCCGGTCATTGCTGATGCACATTGCAGAAGGCGCACGGGGCTAATCCCGTTGCCTTTCTCCCACCCCCTGTAAACACAAAAGTTACCGATTTTGCCGCTGAGTGTCAAGGCAGTCTGCTAAGGCACCGATTTTGCAAAACTCTCCTAAAATTCACACTCAACGCTTTGTCACGGGTTTCAACGCATGCGCGCATTCGTCAAGATTATCGGAATTGCGGTCGGTCTAACCGGACTGATCGGAGGAGCACTGCTCTCCATGGGACACCTGCGGACAGCCGAAGGCGACTACCAGGACCTCGAAATGGCCAAACTGAAAAACCTCGCCTCCACCTGGGAAACCCAGCTGCTTTCCCTACGCTCGGCCTTTCGCGATGTCCTGCTGCGACACAGCGTCACAGCAGTCGTTGAACATCCGTCCGACTGGGCCGTCTGGAGATTTGAGAATAAAATCGGGCAAATGACCGAGGATTGGCCCACCGGGCTCGCCCAACCCCGAGGTTGGGTGTTGCTGCGTTCCAACAATGTGATTCATGCTGTCTTGGGAGACAGCACCGGATTCGCCGAGGCACTGGACGACTTTGCCCAGCCCGATGCCCCCGATATTCTCCTGACGGAAAAAACCAAAGGTCCCAAACGCTGCTTGGCGTTGCAATATGCACCCCCCTCAAACGACCAAAATCCCACTCCAGGGAGGCTCTTGGCGCTGGTGGATGCCCAGTCATTGTTTAAAATCCCCAGCGATCCCCCTGCCCAATGGGTGCTGATGAACGGCCCGACGGCGACCTATCTCGCCTCCGCCCGTCGATCCGACCCTCCGATTGGGGCCGGAACGTGGGGAATTTTGCTCTCGCAGACTTCTGGCCTTGTCACAATGGATGACGGCCTGCCTCTGGCGTTTGCCCGCATTCGCGTACCCGGAATGCAGCCGCTTCTGGTTGTCTCAGAAATCAACTCGCCCACCAGCGCGACCACCGCCGCTGGAGCGTTGCTTCTGCTGGCCGCCGGAACCGTGATGCTAGTCGTCATGCTGCGTCCGCGCAAAAAACCCGGCAGCGCAGCCGTAGTCATCACAGAGTCCACAGAGCCAGAGGAAACTAAATCATCTCGCGACTCCGTGACGTTTCGCCAAATCTTTCAGGCCGTCCGCACCCCTCTTTGTGTAGTGGATGAAAGCGGCAGATTATTGCGTGTCAATTCTGCTGCGCGTGAATTGCTTTATCTTCCTAAAGGCGGACAACCGGATGATTCCGTCACCGTTATCGGCGGCGATTTTCGCGGTTCGCTAAAAGAGTTCTTGCTCAGAGCGGTTTCTCCCGAGTACAACGGCGGATGCTGGCTGCTCTGCCGTGAAGAGAAACATTATTTCGACGGCGAAATCGTCGCCACCAAACTCACAGCCTCCGCGGATCAATCCGGTCCCGTCGCGCTCGAGTTCGTCGAAAATCTTCCCGTCTCCGCCGCAGACACCACGGAGATCGCTCCTATCGTGTCAGCCGTGGATGCATTGAATCCGCTGCCCGTGTTGTTAGTCAACAGGGAAGGCCGTGTCGTGCATTGCAATCATGCCGCGCTTGACATCAATACCAAGCTTGCGAGTTCGCCGCTGCTTCATGAAGTCTTGCCCGGTTTGGAGCTGTCCTATCTGCCGACGGTCGTGGATCCGAACAGAACCTCAAAATTCGAGAGTCTCTTCGGCTCGCGGCTCTTTGAATTCTATCCTGTGCCGACCTCGGACGGAATGCTGCTCTACGGACAAAAGAAATCCGACTCACAGAGTTTGCAAATCGCGCTCAGACACGCGCAAGAAAACTTCAATACACTCTGCGGCATGTGCAGCGAGGCAGTATTGTTGGTGGACCCGCGCACGCACGCCATTCAGGAAGCCAACATCGCCGCGTCCGATCTATTCGGCGCCGTGCATCCGGGTCTAATCGGCAAAGACATGAGCGAATTCGCCGACTGGCCGTGGACCGAAGAACATCTTCGCACGTCCGTGCAGATGCAGCGCGGGGACGGTCAGATCGTGCCCTGTTCATTCGAGCATGAGTTAATCAAAATTGAAGGCGAGCCGACCTTACTCGTCGTCGTGGACAGATTGCACGAAGAAGAGAGCCGCAATGTCGCAGACCTTGCCGACTATGCTCAGTCCGTAGCCGAGAAACTCTCGGAAACACTCCAGCGCGAGCCGGAGCCGCCCGTGCAGGAAATCATTCCCATCGGCCCCGGCATGTTAGTCGTGACCAATCCCACTGTCCGCGACGTCGCCAGAAAAATGCTCGAGCACTTAGGACACCCGTGCGAAGTCTTTACAAACTTGGACGACGCGACGCTTTACTTAGTGCGTTCTGACATTCGTCCTGAGTTTGTGATGATTGATTTAGGCGATTTCGATTCACCCGCCGATTGGATTGAGATGTTGCGCGCTCGTTGCGGCAGCGTCCCCTGCATAGGCTTGTCCGACGTGCCCAATGAAGACCTACCCGAGGGCCCCAACGCGCTGCTGCCCAAACCATTCGAGTTAGACGACGTAGCCCAAAGCCTCCAAAGCGTGGACGTAGACAGCGTCATGGACGCAGCATAAAAAGAGATTCCCCCCGTTCCTACGGGGGGGTTAGGGGGGGTCAAAAACCCAAGCGCACAAAGCATTTTCTAGCGGCGGCCTCCGGCCGTCTTTCCTTTTCTGTCATCCTCTGTAAGGACCTCGCCGGGCAATCCAAAATTGTCTAATCGCGGTGGCAGGCGTCTTCACCTGCCCCGCTTATCGAGAGCGAACAAGCACACTTGTCATCCTGAAGCCGCTGCGGCTGAAGGACCCCTCCGCTTCCGCTCTCCCCCCAAATCTGCCGCAGATTTGGGGGAACAAAAGGGGGGCTTCTGAATTCATCCCACATAGTTTATCCCAACCACTAGCGTCGGCCTCCGGCCGTCTTTCTCTTTTTCTGTCATCTTTTGTAAAGACCTACTAAAAGGAGGCTGCCATCCCAAACTCTACCCAATAAACCCAAACCGCTTGTCATCCCGCAGGGACCTATCCAAAGGACGTAAACATCCAATTCGTTGTGACCACAACTTGACACCGCTTGTCATCCCGTCAGGGACCTAGAAATGGAGGCAACCAACAAAAAGCGCAACCCAAAGCCCCCAAGCCAAGCGAAGCATCTTCCGCCCATTCATCACTCATCATTCATCATTCATCATTTCAAAAGCACCACCTTCCGCATAACACTAACCCCTCGCGATTCCGCCCTCAAAAAATAAACCCCGCTCGACATCCCTGCAGGCGCAGCATAAGAAATCGTATTCCCCGAGAGCCTCCCCCGAAACACCACATCCACCTCTCTCCCCAACAAATCATACAAAAACACATTCACTTCAGAATGAAGCGGCGCGTCAAGCAAAATCCTTAATGTTGAGTTGAAGGGATTGGGAAAGACAGATAAATCGAAATTCATTACAGCTGCCCGTTCCCTTACTGTCGTAAAGGGTCCTGTTTTCCACATCTGGTATCCTGTCTGCCCCGTGCCTCCCGCGCTTCCAACCGGAGGAACGGTATACACGACATGATGATGTCCGAACGGGGAAGCTGCATATGCTCTTGCCGTAAACCGACCACCGTTTTGGTCTGTTACCCAAAGAGAATCGGATTCAAATGCAACCGAAAAATCGTCCAAATAGAACCCGCGAATCTTGACTCCGAACCAACCGCTTGCCTTAACAACGATGGTTATCATCGTATCAGCAAATACACCAAAGTTATTGTGAGGGCCTGCGAAGAGACCAGTTTGTATACTTCGAACTGTTTCATATGTCCTAAGATCTACGATTCTAAGATAGATTCCTTCCTCTATATCGAAGTGCCCTTCTTGCAATAGCATCTGTGTGTCACTAAGTGAAATGGCGAAACCCGGAGCACGCCCGTAGCCCGGGCTGGCTGGCGTTAAAGCAATGAAGTCATCTATGCTATTGGGCGGTATGGGATCGCGTATGCCGATGCGCTTCGTATAGATAGCATTCCAGCTCGGGAATTGTCGCCAGACCAACTGCAGCGTGTCTGAATCATTCACAAAACCTGTGGGGCCATCGCACGGTCTTTGGTCAAAGGCGATTTCGCAGTCAATCGGTCTTGCTCCGTCGGCCTCTTGGACAATTACACGAAGGTCGTCCCATCCTGGACTCACCACGGTCATTACAATCGTTCGATCCGGCGTACTCAATAGCAACCACTGTGACGCATAATCACCGTTGCAACTCGTAAAAACTCCCACTGGTCGCATGAGATTCCCTTGCCAGTCCAAGGCCGCATACCGAAAAGCTGCGATGTCAGATGAATCAACCGTCATTGCCATCAGCCAAATGCTATCCGGTTCAAATAGAAGAACTCGCACATTAAAAGCATCACGAAAGAGGCTGTCCGTCAGAAGAGTAGTGGGCACGACTTGAGTTCCCAATGTATCAATACAACTGTAATACCAGCCCTCATGTAGGAAAGGATCATCTTCAGTTATCCAAAAGTTGCCATGAAACGTGATGTGCGCACGGCCTTCAGAATCTATGGCGACATCTGCGGTGCCACCGGCGGAACCTACTCCCTCTTGATTTTGCCAGAGAACAACCTCATTCCCCCAGTCTGAATACCCCGACTTGAAAAGTCCCAACAACAAAAGCGCGAACCCCACCCGCTTCAAAAGATTGAATACAGAGAGAATTCGCGTCATGATCGGGCCCCTTTCTTTCCCCCAATCTACATCACCCAAGACTCTTCCGCAACCCCACTCTGGATTCATTCCTCATACCTCTTGCCTCATACCCATTCTGCCTTCTGACTTCTGATTTCTGGCTTCATCCTTCTGACTTTTCTCCTATTTCCAATCACTTAAACACCCGCCGCACGAGTTATTAACATAACTCAAACGACCCGGTTCGTGAAATCGTTCACTTGCTTTCCCTCCCTTTTGTCGTTATCTTGAAGGCTGTAGCTTTATGCGCGGGTCTAATGTGTTTTCGAGAAACAATGTTTTTTCTGAAGTTATTTGAAGAGGTGAGAATGATGCGAAAGTTGCGTGCTTTTTGGCTGTTCACTGCCCTATGCTTGGCCGCGCTGCCGGCATTTGCGCAGAGCTTTGGCGACGTAGTCATTACCGAAGTTATGTACGACGACACGGCCTCAACCGACGTCGAGTGGGTCGAAATTCGAAACACTACCGGAGCCGCGATCAATATCGGCGGTTGGATTCTGACTGATGCTGGTACCTATCCGCCCGCGACCGAAGGCGCGATTGAAGTTCCGGCAAACACGATGATTCCCGCTGGCGCATTTCGCGTACTTACAAAAGCAACTGATACCGGCATTCCCGGAGTAATCGTCTGTAACCAGTATTTTGGCAGCTTCACGCTCGGCAACAGCGGCGACAATCTCGCTCTCTACACCGCGCAAACCGGAGGCACGCTGATTGACGGCTCGCTGACGGTCGCGTACCCTGATCTTTCTACTGGTAACGCCGGAAACTCCATCGAGAAGTGTAACGTCAATTCGACATGGAGCGGAGCCGACGCCGACTGGACGGAATCCACAACCTTCTATGCCGCAGCAGGCCGCTTCCGTAACTGCACACCCGGACTCGCCAATACTCCTTGCGGCGGCGGTGACGTCACACCTCCTGCTCTCGTCAGCATCACCGTCGTGTCCAACACTCAGTTAGACGTGCTCTTCGATGAGTCCGTCAACCAAACCGTCGCGCAAACTCTCACCAACTATTCCGTCAACAACGGCGTAGGAAATCCCAGCGCGGCTGTTCGTGACGGCGCGAACTTCGCTCTCGTGCATCTGACCTTCGCGGTCATGCCGCCCAACGTTTACACGCTGACCATTCTCAACGCGCAAGACCTCGCGGGCAACAACGCCACGAACCTGATGGGCAACTTCACCATTCTCGCCGCCGCGTCAAACAGCGTTGTCATCACCGAAATTATGTATGATGACACCGCAGGCACTGACGTCGAGTGGATCGAAATTTACAACACTACCGGAGCCGCGATCAACATCGGCGGCTGGATTGTCTCGGATGCCGGAACCTATCCGCCTGCCTCGGAGGGTGCGCTCTATATTCCTCTCGGAACAATGATCAACGCCGGTCAATATCTCGTCCTGGCAGATACCGCGATCGCAGAAATTACTGGTGAAGTCGTTTGTATTGACACTCTGCAAGGCTGGGGCCTAAACAACACCGGCGACAATCTGGCTATCTTCACCGCGCTTTCCGGCGGCACACTGATTCACGGTTCGTTAACGACTCTCTATCCTGACTTAGCCGGAGCAAACGCGGGCAACTCAATCGAAGTCTGCTTGGGCGATGTCGGCATGAGCTGGGATATCGTAAACTGGTATGAATCCACCACCTTCTTCGCCGCCACGGGCCGCTACCGCAATTGCAGCCCCGGTGCCGCTCCGCAAATTTGTATACCCGACGTCACCCCGCCGACTCTCGTCGCCGCCAACGTCGTCACCAACAGTCAGATTGATGCTGTGTTCGATGAAGATGTCGAAGAAGTCTCTGCCGAAACAGTCACAAACTATTCCGTAAACCTCGGAGTCGGCAATCCGATTTCCGCGGTTCTGCAAGGCGACGGCAACACCGTCCGCCTGACCTTCGGCGCGACGCTTCTGCCCGACACCTACACTTTGACCGTCATCAACGTCACCGACCTCGCAAGCAATCCGATCGGCGCGAACAACACAGCGCAATTCACGATTGCCGCGTCCGCTTTCGACATTATCTTCACCGAAGTCATGCCCAATCCCAACTTCGCCGGTAACGCCGACAGTTTGGGCGAATGGTTTGAAATTCACAATCGCGGCGCGAGCGCAGTCAACATGGCCGGTTGGATTATCTCCGATAACGCCGGCTCAGACACGCTCGAAGGAGCACCTACGATTGCGGCAGGCGGCTATTTTGTTTTCTGCAGCAACGGCGACAGCGC
Organism: uncultured Alphaproteobacteria bacterium; assembly: GCA_964530625.1. Classification (GTDB taxonomy): domain Bacteria; phylum Electryoneota; class RPQS01; order RPQS01; family RPQS01; genus JABWCQ01. Next base: position 67,226 of record CAZHAK010000009.1, read on the forward strand.
AACCAACGGCGGCGTGCCCGAAAATTACGACTACCACTACGGCACGTCGGGCTGGGGATTGGCACTGAATAACACAGGCGAAACGCTCACTCTGCGCGACGCCTCAAACGTCACCGTGGCCTCGCAATCTTATAGCGGATTACCCTTCGCCGCCGGTGCAAGCGCGCAACTTTCCGCAACCAATCTCGATCCGTCGAATCCCGCCAACTGGTGCATCGCTTCTCAAACATGGGCTGGCGCTAACAATGGCGACCTCGGAACTCCGGGAGCGGCCAACATCTGCGGTGCCCCCGCGATTCCCGATACCGTCACCATCTGTCAAATCTTACAACAAGACACTTGCGGCGTTCCCGTCTGGAATGACTCCTTGTTGGTCACCTACGGCGTCGTCACCTATAACGACTCCTGTCGCCGCAACATGTACGTCGAATCAAACGGCTGCGCGATTCTGATCTTCGGAACAGCCGCGCAAACCAATCTGATCGGCAACACACGTCTTGCACTCCCCGGCGACTCCGTGCGTATCGAAGGCACGCTGGACTTCTTCTTAGGAGCAACTGAGTTCTCGCAATTCGCTCTGCAAGCTGTGACGGTGACCTTCATCTCACAGAATAATCCGTTGCCTCCGGCGCTCGTCATTCCTGCAAATTCAATTTCGCAGAATGCCGCGGCATGTGGACCTGAAAACAACGAGTCCCGTCACGTCACCGTCATGAATGTCGCCTTTGATACAACCGGCGGCCTGGACACCTTCCTGGCCAACACCAATCACCGTCTCGTAAGCGGAACGGACACCATTCAATTCCGCGTCAACGCCTGTGATGATTTAGTCGGACAACCAATTCCCACGGGCACACTAAACGTCACGGGAATACTCGCGCAGTATGACACCTCCGGCTGCTTCTGTCAGGACTATCAGCTATTGACGGGCCGCTTGACTACGTTTGTAGCCGCCGAGTGCGGTATTCCAACGCAAGTCACAGCTTATCGTCTCGCCGGAACCAACGACGTGCAATTGCGCTGGGCGGCTCCGCAGGACAACAACTGCGGCTGCTACAATGTCTGGTTCACCACAAACACAACCAATCCCGTGTTCCCGGCGGACTATACACTCCTGAACGTGTCACCTATCTCCGTCACAACTTACAATGATGACACTATCGGAGGGGTTGATTCCAAACGCATCTACGTGGTAACGGGAATTTCCTGCCCGTAGGTTCGCTTTTTTGAAACCAAAGGCGGCCCGGCTCAAATCCTGAGTCGGGCCGCTTTGCTCTTGGAATCTCCGCACTTACACAGCATGCTATAGCATCTTCGAGCGGCGGCACAGCAATTGCTCTATGTTTGCCCGAAGGAGACTACCCTATGGCTGATAATCTGATCCAAAACATGCTGATTAATCAGGTCCCGGCAACGATGACGCTAAAAGCGATGCTCGATGCCCAGGCCACGCGTCAGCGCGCGCATTCGCAAAACATCGCCAACGCCGAAACGCCCGGCTATCAGCGCGTGCGCGTCGAGTTTGAAGAGCAGCTCCGCGATAAACTGAATGGCGACGGGCAAAAACTCTCAGCAGCCGACAGCCGCCACATGCCCGCGTCAAACGACTTAGCAGGTTTGCAAGCCAAAGTCTCGCGCGAACCCATCCCCGATGACATCACCGGAGTCAACGGCGTAAACATCGAAGAAGAAATGGCAGAAATGGCGGAAACCCAAATCCGCTACCTCACAGCCTTAGAACTTCTCCGCCGCCGCTACACAGGCATGAAAGAAGCCATAACAGGCAACCCGCGCTAAGAACAATTCTAATCGAAAATTGAAACCGTAGGGGCGGGTCCCCGACCCGCCCGCGTTCGTCAAACTCACGATCCATTGGGGCACGACATGTTGCCCTTTTCTGTCATCCCGCAGGGACCGATTCAAAGGACGATAACATCCAATTCGTTGACCACAACTTGACACCGCTTGTCATCCCGTAGGGACCTATTCAGAGGAGCCACAAACTCCAAACGCAAACGAATAATTTGACACTCGTCATCCTGAACGAAGTGAAGGACCTCTCCGCTTCCGCTCTCCCCCCATTCTTGCAGTCACGAATGGGGGGACAAAGGGGGGCTTCCGCAAATTCATCCCACATAGTTAACCCCTAACCACTTGCGTCGGCCTCCGGCCGTCTTCCCCCTTCTGTCATCCGGCGCCTGTCCTGAAAGGATAAGGAACTTGTCAAAGGACGCAACCATTCTAATTCGCAATCCGAGAATGTAAAACGCTTGTCATCCTGGAAGGATCTTTCAAAAGGAGGTTTCCAACCAAAAGCGCAACCCAAAGCCCCCAAGCCAAGCGCAGCATCCTTTATCCTTCATCCCTAATCCTTCACCGCAGCAGCACCACCTTCCGCATAACACTAACCCCCCGAGATTCCGCCTTTAAAAAATAAACTCCACTCGCCATCCCCGCAGGCGCAGCATAAGAAATCGTATTCGACACAACCCTCCCCCGATACACCACGTCCACTTCTCTCCCCAACAAATCATACAACAACACATTCACATCTGAGTGCAATGGCGCGTCAAGCGAAATCCTTAATGTTGAGTTGAAGGGATTGGGAAAGACAGAAAGTGCAAAGTCTTGAGGTAACGGCACACCGGGTTCAGGCAATGAACTCGTGATGTCCGGTCCAAGTCTGATTACCGCAAGGTCTTCGTCACCAAGAATGGAACGCTCTGCACCTATTACAAATCCGCCATTCAAAGTACGTCGGACGCTGTGTGCGGTTTCACTGCCATTATTAGGGTTAGTAAGGTCAATTGAAAGGTCCCAAACAACTTCACCTAGTTCGTCAAGCTTGACCAGCCAAATGAAGTCATTTTGAAAAGGTGACATATCCCTGATCCCCATCACTAAAACATTCCTGGCCTCGAGTGTTGTCATGTCAAAGGCCTCATCGTAAAACCTCCAACCAAGGGTTCTCACCCAAACAACATCACCGCCAGTATCCAGGCGAACCACGTAGAAATCATCTGACCATCCGATAGTCGTTCCTGTAGTACCTGAGGCAACGATTCCGCCAAATGGGAGGAAGGAGATAACAGAATAGAAAACATCTGCGTCGCCAACTCCCCCGTAATCCCGTTTCCACAACAGATTCCCCGTTGAATCAGCCCTTAGTAAACACGCCTGCTGATCAATGCCTGAACCAGAATCTGCAAACACCACCAGTCCTGCCATCACGAAACCACCCTTTTCGGTCTCGGCGACGTCCTTTGGAAACGGCGCACCGTGAGCTGCTGGCCTCCCTTCCCAAATATACTCTCTTGTCCAGAGAAACACGCCGTCCCGTGAGAGTTTCGTCAAGTGTGCATAGGTTGTCGTATCGCCTTCGCTCGTCGTGTTTCCAGTGAATACGAAGCTCCCGTCTGTGAGCTGGACGAAGCCTTCAACGCTAATCGTGCGCCGCCAAGAGTAGCGGTGCATCCATTGGAGCTCACCAAGCGAGCTGAACGAGAGAAGTGCTGCGTCATTTCCGCCGTCCAAGCTGTCTGGTACGACCCCAATTACCCAATATCCGTCTTCCGTTTCAACGACGTCCAAGAACGAATCGCTCCCCGGCAGCCGGGAAAATCTGGTCCAAACTGTATCCCCATCCGGGTCCGTTTTGATTAGCCATCCGTCGAATCCGCTCTCAACGGATACCCAAGTCTGTCCGGTGATCAAGAATCCACTATCTGTCGTCTGAATCACGGATGTAAGACCCTCTTGGGGATAGTTGCTGTAAAACTGCGTCCACAAGCTGTCCGGCTGCCCGTAAGCAACATCCCCCAGCACCAAAAACGCAAACCCCACCCGCTTCAAGAATTTGAATACAGAGAGAATTCGCGTCATAATAAAATCCCTTTCGTTTCCCCCAATCTACATCCAAAAATCAGAATCCGCAATTTTGCCCTCCCCTTTCTCCGTTCACGGGGGAAGGGGCCGGGGGTAGGGGGTCCGCCTGCCTCCAGCACACCCCCTCGCCGCTGTGGGTCTCCAGACCCGCAATAGCACGTCCGCACGCCTCCCCAACCCCCAACTTTTTCCCTAATCTCATCTTGAACAAACGTTTACTAACTCCAATAAAACACAAAAAACACTTGACAAACGCTCGTTCATGTCGTATATTATGCACAGCTAACCAACCAAACCACCCACAGAGGAACCCGGCGGAGTGATCAACCGTGTCCGGCCTGACGTTTCCCCCTCGCTTCAGCGGGGGGGTTAGGGGAGGTAAAGAAGGTCAGCAAGAACCTTGTCGTGCTAGTAACTTCAAGTAGCTCAGAACGGGTGAAAACGAATCATTAATTTAGCAGACACCGCATCGTCCAAAACTCGCCGAGCGGTGCGTCCCCGCGCCGCCGGAATCCGAGTCTCATTCCCCTTCTCCGTTCACGGGAGCTTGTGCTCGAACGAAGTGAAGCAAAGGGGTTAGGGGATGGGGCCTTCCTACTCCGAAAAAGAACGGTGACCAATAGGCCACCGCAATAATTTCATGCGCTCAGCGAAGCGCATCGTTGCCTACTTTTCAAGTAGGCTAGTCCCGCCGCATGGCCGTGTAGCCGTGCAGCTTCAAAATCTGAATCGCATTCCGAGAATCCGCCAGCGATTCTAATGTCACCCGCAACAATCCCCCCTGCCGCTCGCGGCTGTGCATCACTCCAATGTCCCGAATATTGATATTGTGCTCAGCCAACAGTCCCGCAATCGTCGCCAGCGTCCCCGGACGATCCGGCACTATCACCGTCAATTCAGACTGCGAATCCCAATCACCGGGCCGCTCACGGGCAAGCTTTCTCTGAAAAGAAAATGCTCTCTGCCAAACTTCTTCAAGCTGATTTGACTTGAATAATTTTTCCAATTCGTCAAAGTGTTTGCGAAATTCCTGCAGCGCTCTCAGCGTCTGTTCGCGATTATTCGCCAACACCGATTCCCACACACCCGACGGCAACGACGCCAATGCAGTCATGCCCTGAAAATGTCCCGTCGCAAGCTTCTGCATTAACGGAACTTCGCGGCTCTCTGTGGCTAACCAATCCGTCAAAGCCATCGCAAGCAGCAACGGCATGTGCGTCGTCGAAGCGATAATCCTGTCATGTACGTCGGCAGGAAGCACAATCGGATAAGCTCCGAGCATCCGGATCCACCACTTGAATATTGTCAATTTTTCAGTGGGAAAGTCTTCCTTTGGAGTTAAAAGCCAATAGGCGCTGGCGAACAACTCCGGATGAGCATTTGATATTCCTTGCCTTTGACTTCCTGCCAACGGATGGCCGCCAACAAAAATCGCGCGAGCATCTTTGACGCCGCGCGCGATCTTTGAAATCTCAACTTTTGCTCCCGCCGTATCCGACACCACAGCGCCTTCCGGAGCCGTGCGCAAAATGGTCGGCAGAACCTTGATGACTTCTTCCGTTGGCATCGCCAGCAGAATTAACTCCGCTCCGGCAATTGCTTCGGAAATATCACCGACTCCGTGATCTATCGCCCCGCGCATCAGAGCTTCTTCCAGCACATCCTTGCGGTCATACCCTACCACCCGCCCGGAGAACTCCATTGCCTTCAGTTTTAGGCCGATAGAGCCGCCGATCAACCCCACGCCGAGTAGGGCTACCTTATGAAAATCGTCTCGTAAAAGCGCCAGCGGATCGGGGAGCGTCATTTCGACGAGATCCGCGACAGGGGATTGTGCCTTATCCGTAAACCGTTCTCCCAATCAGTCCGTTAACTCTACCTCAATTCCTGCCGCTCGCAGGGCTTCCGTCGCGCGGTCCCGCTCTGCGACATTATCCAATCTCAACTTGTACGCGCCGTTGGTCTTGCCGCGCAATTCTTCTAAATTCCCTAGCGAGATTCTCGCGCCCACCAACGCCATCGCAATCTTTTGCTTAACGCTCGTTACTCCGCCCGTGATGACAATCAACTCACGGTCGCTTGTGGATGTGTCCTCCTGTTGCACATACTCGCCCTGCTCAAGGACCGCGTTGACCCGCTCTTTCAACTTCCCATGGTGAATATCCTGACGAAGCGATTTTAGTGATGCTTCAATCAACTCCAACAGCTCGTCTAAGTGATCCTGCGTCCCGGCAACCGCTTCGCACCACGATGACCCATTCAGCCCGGCAAACCGCTTCAGGCGCTTGATCAGACGCTCACCCAAATAGTCCACGGGAATCTTCTCCTCCGGGCTGCCTTGCATCACAGCTTCAAGTGCGAGAAAGTCCAGCATGTCGGGCATGAACTCAAGCGTCGCTATCCGCTTGCGAAAATCCTGGGGACTCATGGCAATCGCTTTCGCTCCCGAAGATTCCAAGATTTTGGCAATCATTTTGTAAGCCGGGTAATCCTTACGATTGCGAGGCGAAAGAATGACTGCCTTACTGTCAAAAAAGAACTGAGATGGATTCAACTCACTCGGATCGCGAAGCTGATCCTGAACAATATGAAAGCCCACGTAGTGAACGTTCTTTCTGCCGGATGCTTCAAACACCGCTTCCTCGTGGCCTTTTACAGCCGATGAGTCGAGCACTATGGAATGAGGATCCGCGGCCTCAAGAATGTTTGCCAATCGCTCAGCCGGCTCGCGGCAAATTCGCGACAACACAATCAGATTGCTGCCGCGTAAACCGACCTGATAACTCTGACCACCCTCTGTCGCACTCCCGCAGGCCAGAGCATACTTGACTTGGGACGGCTCATCCACTCCATAAATGATTCGACTATAGCCCGCCCTTTTTATGGACAGGGCGAAAGCCGACGTGATCGTGTCCACGCCAACGAGACAGACTTTTCTTAAATCGGTAAACGTATAGTCCATTTAGTCCTCGATTGGATTGCTTAGTCAGCTTGCGCAAACTTCAGGCCATTCAAGGACTTGACCCAATATAGCGTTCTCTATGGCTTTATGCAAACCAGACCATTAGATTCGCATAGGCAGCCAAACGGAAAAAAGCCCCAAGTGGGGCTCTTTTTTGCAAATTTTCGGTCTCATTTGGCGACCGACTTCAGAGCTTCCTCCATCGTCGTCCACGGCAACGTAGCACACTTCACGCGGACAGGCAATTGAGCGACGCCGGCCAGGGACAAAATATCCTCAAGGGGTTCACCTTCCGGCTCTTTCCCTTCCCTGATAAAAAGCCGAAACTGCTGTACACGCTGTTTCACTTCGTCCACGCTTCTACCCTTCAAGTCTTCGGTCAACATTGACGCACTCGCCATCGAAATGGCGCAGCCCTTGCCCTCGAAAGCAATGTCCGTGATGACTCCGTTTTCAAGTTTTAAGTGAAGCGTCAGTTCGTCGCCACAAAGTGGATTCACTCCGTCGGCTGAATGTGTTTCATCGGCAAGCTTGCCTTTATTGCGCGGCAGGCGGTAGTGGTCGAGCAGGATTTCGCCGTAAAGATCGTTCATGCAAGGATAGCGCGCGCCGTGCGGATGGCATCCACAAGCGCGTCGATATCTTCCGGTGTGTTGTAAAGATAAAAGCTGGCGCGAGCTGTGGCTTGTACACCCAGCCAGCGCATCAGCGGCTGACAGCAGTGGTGGCCGGCGCGGATGGCGACGCCTTCGCGATCCAACAAGGCGGCCAGATCGTGCGGATGAATACCGGGGACATTAAAGGAAATCAAGGCACCGCGATACCCGCGGGGTCCGTAAATTTCCACGCCCGGTTCGGCGGAAATTTTTTCCATTGCGAGCGCAGTCAGGTGATTATCGTATTGCTCGATTCTGTCCATGCCGATATCTTCAAGATATTTGACGGCAGCGGTCAAACTGATGGCCTCAGCAATCGCAGGAGTGCCCGCTTCAAACTTATAGGGTAGCTCGTTCCACGTCGCGTGATCAAGAAAGACTTCGCGGATCATCTCGCCGCCCGTCAGGAACGGATCCATGTCGTTGAGAATTTCGGGACGACCGTAGAGCAATCCGATGCCCGTCGGCCCCAGCATTTTGTGAGCTGAAAAGGCGTAGAAATCCGGATTCAAGTCGCGAATGCTGACCGGCATATGCGGGACGGCCTGCGCGCCGTCGATTAAGACTTTGGCTCCAACCTTGTGTCCGATTTCGACAATCTCTCCAACCGGATTTACCGTTCCCAGCACGTTCGAGACGTGTGTGACTGCGACCAGCGCAGTTTTGGAGTCAATCAGTTTGCGAGCTTCCACGAGGTCGAGTGTACCGTCACTCTTGAGGGGAATAAACTTCAATTCCGCGCCGACCGCTTTAGCGGCAAGCTGCCACGGGATCAGGTTGGCGTGATGCTCCATCGGAGTCAGGACAATCGATTGACCGTGCTTGATAAACTTTTTGCCAAAGGAATGTGCCACCAAATTGATTGACTCAGTGGTGCCGCGTGTGAAAATCACTCCTTCGAGTGCGGGAGCCTGCACAAAATTCGAAATCACTTTGCGCGCTTCTTCGTAATCGCCTGTCGCCGCTTCGCCGAGTGTGTGAATGCCACGATGAACATTGGAGTAGCGGGACTCGCAGAATTTGCAATATGCGGCCAAAACCTCATTCGGCTTTTGCGAACTGGCGGCACTATCCAAATAGACCAACGGTTTGCCGTTGATCTTAATATTGAGAATCGGAAAGTCCTTGCGGACGTCGCGACCCAAGATCACACTCATGCTCCTTCAGCCTGTAAATACTTGACGGGAATGGCGACAAAAATGTCGTCCCCCTTCCGTTCTAGTTCAAACGTCTCAATCGGCTCCGTGGCAGGAAGCGAGAGCGCTTCACCTGTCTTCAACGAAAATCTGGCTCCATGACGCGGGCACTCGACGCAATCCCCTTCGATCCAACCGTCTGACAAATACTCGTGTTCATGCGAACAGATATCGCTTGTCGCGTAGAGTTTACCGTCCGATTGAAAGATGGCCAACTCAAGTGATCCGACCTGAAATCCCTTTCCTCCGTTGCGAGGAATGTCCGATATTGTGCAAACTTTAACTGACTTTGTGTTCTGACTCATGCTCTAATATTCTTGATCCGTAAACATTTGTGGCGCATTCTTTGCCATTCTCAGCATTGATTGACAATCAATACTTTGAAGGTGGGGCATATGAACAGAATTCTTTCTTGCCTGTGTGTCTTGCGGTTCTTTTCAGCTTAGGTTGTGATAACGACAGCGACGACACAGCGATTTATCCAACCAACCCGACCCTCGAGATGTTGCAGGCGGGGCCGGGAGGCGGTGCGGAATTTTTCTGGTGGAGTGACTCTGGCCGCGCTCGCGCGACAAACTCGAATTTTAGAGCGGCCTTGTGGGTCACAAATACGGACACGACGCACATTGAGATTGAATGCATGGTCGGGCTATTCGTTTACCCCGGCTGTTTGGGAGACCATCCGGACGTCGAATGCGATATCGTTGTTGAAGATGATACGTATTCCCAGCTTGAGTACGGCCCCGACGGAATGGTGTTCGCAGACTCCGTGGACTTCTGGATTGACTCGACCGTGATTGACTTACCGGCAGGCACGTTCGCCGCAGATGTCGCGTACTTTTATTACAATCCGGGCACCGGATCTTTTGAAGAGCTCGACACCTGGGTCAATCCGCATAATGGCTGGATTGAGTGCAAGGTTACGCATTTTTCACGATACATTCTCGGGCGCAAACTGAGCCGCGTTCGATAGGAACTTTAGCGGGACCCCTATAGCCCGCAGCAAACAGGAACGCCCCTCGCCACTATGCGTCGGGGCGTTTGTTGTTTTTGTCAGTGTCCGGAAGCTCGACCAACGGCAAGCGCCACGCGCTCGCGCCAACTTTTGCGCACGTCTTCCAAGACCTCCGGCACCGTTTGAATCACCTCTTCGCCGTACCCCATTCCGATGGCGGTCAAGGCTTCGCGATAGTTCAAGCCGCGGGTCTGCAAATAGAAGAGCTGTTCCTTATTCAAGGTACCAATGGACGCGCCGTGACTACACTTGACGTCGTCGGCGATGATCTCGAGCTTGGGAATCGCTTCAGCATGCGTGCCCGGGTCGAGCATCAGATTACGACAGGTTTGATAGGCGTCCGTCTTCTGCGCGTGCTGAGGAACCGTGATGATGCCCTGATAAATCGAATGTGCTTCACCCGCGAGCAGCGTCTTAAACAAGAGATTCGAATAACCATTGGGGGCGTTGTGATGCTGATGCGTACGATGTTCGGCACGAGCTTTTCCCAATCCGCTGAAAAGTCCGCTCAGATGACACTCGGTGTTTACTCCGTTCAGATCCAGGCGCAACTTGGCAACATGCCAGGCGCCGCCTGTCGTGAAGGCCGACCAATTGACATAGGCGTCGCGCTCAGCTTGAATGCGGCCTGTGCGATAGATTGTACTATCAACGGGAGTATGCTCGTCGTGAGAGTAATGCAAACGCGCACCCTGTTGCACGAAAATTTCCGTGCGGCCAATAATCGGCGTGTCTTTGCTCTCCGTTTGCCAACGATCGAACACGATGGCTTCAGCGCCGCGCTCTACGACAATCAACGTGGTCGGCGCGGCCAAGCCAGGGCCCGCATGACGGTGTGACAGATCAATCACGACACCCGTGGTGTTGGCCGGAATCCTAAGACATATCGGATGCGACGTAAGCGCACGATGATAGTGCAAGAACTTCGCGTCGAAATTATCCGAGTCGATATTCAACATCGCCGCAAACATTTCGCGATCTTTTGGCGACGCGATCAGCGCGTCCTGCGTGAGACCGCTGCGGACGTTGACTGTGGTTTCAAAGCGCGTGGCATCCGACGCGGCTTCGACATTGTTCCAGAGGAACTTGTCGGGGTTGTTCTTGCGCCACTCTTCGACGTCACGAGCGGGAACGGCCGCGGTTCGCGCCTGATTCAGGGCTTGCGCGCGATCATCGGATGAAAAGAGCGAAGGTCCTGAGGATATTTTTTCGAGATAACTCATCGGCAATGTTTGTGTGCGAGTCTCAGCCAACGGAGCCCTCCATCTGAAGTTGGATCAAACGATTCATTTCGAGCGCGTATTCCATCGGCAATTCTTTTACGACGGGTTCGATGAAGCCGCGCACGATCATCGTCATGGCTTCAATTTCGGAAATGCCGCGGCTTTGCAGATAGAATACTTGTTCGTCGCCGATTTTCGAGACGGTGGCTTCGTGACCGAGTTCAACTCGATCTTCCTTGATGTTCATGTAAGGATAAGTATCGCTGCGGCTACGGTCGTCGAGCAGGAGCGCGTCGCAACTGACGCTGCTTTTGCTGTTCGTTGCGCCCTTGGCGACTTCGACCAATCCGCGATAGGACGTTCGTCCGCCTCCGCGCGAAATGGATTTGGACAAAATGACCGAGGTCGTGTCGGGCGCATTATGAAAGACTTTCGCTCCAGCTTCGGTGTGCATGCCGGAGCCTGCGTAGGCGACGGAAAGAATGTCCGCTTTGGCGCCGCGACCCATCAGATAGACTGACGGATATTTCATCGTGATTTTTGATCCGATGTTGCAATCCACCCACTCCATTGTCGCGCCTTCTTCGGCAATGGCGCGCTTGGTCACCAAGTTATACACGTTCTTCGACCAGTTTTGGATCGTGGTGTAGCGGACGCGGGAATTTTTCTTGCAATAGATTTCGACAACTGCTGAGTGCAGCGAATCGCTCGAATAAACGGGTGCCGTGCAGCCTTCGACATAGTGAACGTTTGAGCCTTCGTCGGCGATAATTAAGGTGCGCTCAAACTGTCCTGAGTTTTTCGCGTTAATGCGGAAGTAGGCTTGGAGCGGGATCGTGACGTGGACGCCCTTCGGTATGTAGATGAAACTTCCGCCGGACCAGACCGCGGTGTTCAACGCGGCGAGTTTGTTATCGCCCACGGGAATCGCTTTGGCAAAGTATTCCTTGAAGAGATCGGGATACTCTTTCAGGCCGGTGTCGGTGTCGAGAAAGATGACGCCCAGCTTGCTCCACTGCTCTTGCAGGGAGTGATAGACGACTTCGCTCTCGTATTGCGCGCCGACACCCGCTAAGAATTTCTTTTCCGCTTCGGGAATACCGAGCTTGTCGTAAGTTTCACGGATCTCGGTTGGGACGGCGTCCCAGTCGTTGGCGACTTTGTCCGACGGCTTGATGTAGTAGTGAATATTCTCAAAGTCAATCACTTTCAGGTCGGGTCCCCATTCGGGCAACGGCTTTTTGTAGAAGTAGTCAAGACCTTTCAAGCGCAGATTCAACATCCACTCAGGTTCGCTCTTGTAGCGAGAAATCTCCTCGACGACGTGCTTTGACAAACCTTTGTCAAGTTTTACGATGTTGTTCTCCGGCATGGAGAATCCGTACTTATCGTAATTGTCGAGATCGAGGGTGAATTCTTTTGATGGCGGCATTTTTATCTCCAGTTGTTTAAATCGAAAGAGAAAAGAGGGTGAGCACTTATCGTCCGGTGACTTTGCGGACGAAGCGATCAAGTTTGAGTGAGACAGAGTTGTCGAAGTCCAATAACTTTCGCAATGACGGAGACTCGGTCTTGTAGAAGAGCTGTGCAAGCTCGTCGGGGCGCCATTGCTGTGCGCTGAACATGCTGTCCTTGAAATCAATCGGGCGGTTTCTGCCGAAGCCGAACGGCAAGGGCACAAATGCATCGTGATCGGTGACTATCTTATGGAATTTGTCTTCCGTATCCATATCTCGATCATCCGCGGGTATGGCGAAAAACGCCGACGCAAACTCCATTATGTAGTCGGTGCGCATTATCGTCAAACTTTGGTCGGAGCGATTCGGACCGCCGACTGAGAACGTGATGCTCTTGCTGCCCAAATTGTCAATTGCGCGTTCGATTATTCCGTTACCTACGCAGAGGCAATCCTGTTCGACGAAAACGGAGTACTCGGCGTCATTCATCAGAGCGTAAAATGCGCCGGTGAAAAAAGCCCTGGTCCAGCCGCCATACTTTGTGTCACAGGTCATGCCATGCAGGAAGTTGCGCTTTAAACTTAGGAACTCCACGCTCTTGCCGTTGAGTTCCGGCCTGACCGGGCTTGCCGAATCAACAATCAGTATTTTCTCAGGTTTGGAAAAGCGAGTTACGAACTCGTACCAGACATCGAAGAACAGCTGCGAGCGAATTCTCGGATCGGATTTTTTCGTCGCGCCCGGATGAACCGAGGTTCCGTCGCACCACCAACCGCTGTGAACGATGTAGCTTGCCATGACTTCAGTTTCCCGGTCTTACAACGCGGTCGACGCGGATGATGTTGTGATCGGTAAGACGATTTGAAAACAAATGGATGTTCACGGAGTGCGGATACACATACACCCCGGTCGGCGTGACTCCGGCCCAGTCTAACACATGAAACAAGCCAGATTGACAAACGTGTGCTTCGCGCGCCCCTGCCATACGGCGGGCGTTCGCGAGAATGTCTTCGTCGTGATCTATCGCTACGGCGCCGGGAACGTCAACAGACATAAATCCGTCGCTAATCAGTATTTCATCTGAAGATTGATACGTTCCGAGCGTAAGCAAAAAGTTCCTATCCACTCCGAGGCCGTGCTCTTCGGCAACATATTCGGGTACGAAGCGGCGCGGAGTGCGGCGAAATCCGAGATTGTAATACTCGCGCGTTGCGACACCGTATTCATTCGGATCGTGCTTATAGGGCCTTCCACCCTTTTCCCAATCTTCAACGGGGAATTCTACGAGTGTTACGTCATGCGTCATTTCCTGCAAGAGCAAGAGCGAGCGAGTTTGTTCAAACAGGCCAAAGGATTTTGCGAGCGCGAAATGAATCTTTTGTCCGCGAGTTTTATGAAGCCAGCTTGCAACAGGTAGGCAGGCAATGAAGTCACCTAATTTACCGCAGTGTGTGACCACAATCGGATCATTCGACCTGCGCAGCGTGCGAATGAAGTAGCTTAGCTTGACAAGCGGACTACCGAAGCGCGCTTTTGAGTTGTTCACAGCCCGAAGGACGCTCCGACAAACTTCAACGCGTTGGTCGTGGCTTCTGCTACTGACATCACAGAGATTGGGCCAAGCGCTTTGCTCTCTGGCGCGTGAGCTTTTGCATTCGCAACAAAGGTGTTGTCCCAACGCGGCATCACTTGTGACTCGGAATATGCGATGACGATTTGAGGTTTGCCAACAGCCGCGGCAATAATCCGCCACGTTGTGTTCAGGCCAATCCAAAGGAGACACATGGAGATAACTCCGGCACGATCTTCGGACGAGAGCTTCTTGTAGTGGTAGGTTGCCCGCGACAGCCGGTCAGAAGTCGGATCACCGACTTGAATCACTGATATGCCGAGTGCATCTAAATTTGCAATCAGAATTTCAAAGCGAGGCGCGGGCCAGAACTCGCCTTCTTCGGTCGGAGTCGTATCCATGACAACGGTGCGATGATGTGCGAGACTGTTCGGCCACTTTGGCGACCCCAAGGGGGAGAGCAGTTTTGGACGACCTGATTCATCCAGAGTGAGTTCCAGACCGACCGATTGCTTGACACGAGCAGCGAAATCTGTTTCGTCCGAAATCACGACTACTTAGGCGGCGGCTTCCGCTTTGATCCAATCGTAGCCTTCGCTTTCGAGCTGCAGCGCCAGTGATTTATCACCGGACTTAACAATGCGTCCATCCACGAGAATATGCACGACATCGGGGACGATGTAATTCAGCAGACGTTGATAGTGAGTAATCACCAACGCTCCAAACTCGGGACCGCGCAGCGTTTCAACACCTTGCGCGACAATCTTCAAAGCGTCAATGTCGAGGCCGGAATCGGTTTCATCCATGATGGCCATTTCCGGTTTCAGCATTCCCATTTGAAGAATTTCGTTGCGCTTTTTTTCGCCGCCGGAGAATCCTTCGTTCAGATAGCGCTTGGTAAACTCGGGGCGAATGTCCAATAGTGTCAGCCACTTTTTCATTTCGCCGTCGAACTCTTTGAAGCTGGGAGTCTTGCCAAAGCGCTCCGTCATGGCCAAACGCAAAAAGTTATTGACCGAAACGCCGTAAATTTCCTGAGGATATTGAAACGCCAAGAAGAGTCCCCTCTTGGCGCGCTCGTCCGGCTCCATCTCCAGCAGGCTTTCGCCTTTCCAAATGATGTCACCGCTCGTCACGTCATATTTGGGATGGCCCATGATTGCCGCAGATAAAGTGGATTTGCCGCTACCGTTGGGACCCATTATCGCATGAACTTCTCCGACCGGAACTTTAAGGTTCAGACCTTTGAGAATTTCTTTGCCTTCGACTGCGACCTTCAGGTCACGGATTTCAAGCTGATTCAATGGTACTCCGAATGTATAAGTTAAAGAAATGAAATTATGAAATGAAAAAACAGAAACCGGTATCTGTGCACGAGTTCATGCTCTTGTGAGGGGAGTTTTGCCTCAAAGAAGAGAGGCACCCCCTCTTCGCCGCATCAGTTACCTGTGAGGACTTCTTCTTTGCTGATACTCTGAAACACGGGTTGTAGCTGCGTGAAATTTTGCTTGCGCTCAATTTCTAGGAGGTCAGCCAATGTCTTTGTACGGAAGAAGCTGCGGAGGTGTTCCTCAGCATCCTGCCACACACTGCGAACAACGCATTCTTGAGACATGGCACATGCTGCGGGGTCTGAGGTACACTCGTTGAACGCAAGACTGCCTTCAAAAGCTTCAATGACCTCCAACATGTTGATTTCTTCCGGCTTGCGACCGAGTGCGATGCCTCCGCCTTTGCCGCGATGAGTTTCAAGCAGTCCCTGGCTCGAAAGATATGCCACGATTTTCGTCAAAAATACACGCGGTATGCGCTGGTGTTCAGCGATGTCGCGAGTGACGTAAGTTTTGCCTTCAGCATACCCGTGGCCGATGTACATCAGCATACGCAGGGCGTAGTCAGCTTGGAGTGAGATTAACATAGGTTTTTCCTGAATATGACTTTGCCAGTCAGATTAGAATATAAGGGGATTCTAAGCCGGAGTCAAGTGCTATAAGTCACAATAGATTGAGATTTATATTGTGAAAGTTTACACTTAGAGGCAAGTATGCCTCTTGACAAGTTCGCCAGCTTTTCGTTATATGGGTATGTAGCCGTAGGGGTGGTCGCACGGAGCAGTCCGGAAGCGGCCTGAGAGAAACCCTTGAACCTGATCCGGATAATGCCGGCGAAGGAAACGGTGCGGTCAACCGAGACGCCGAATTCCGCGCAACTCATAGTGATAGACCGTAGCCGTCAATTGAACGGGCTACGGTCTTTTTGTTTTGGAGGCATCGGTGATGCGACTTGGAGTATTGGTTTTGGTATGGGTCGTCTGTGCTCAGGCACAGTCTGCGCTGACGGGTATTGTGACGGATTGGTCGAACGGCAGGCCGATTGAAGGAGCCGTGATTGAAGTTGATTTGGAATTGATTGGAGAGACGGATCGTTTCGGGCGATATAGTACGCGAGTATTCGAGAGCGCAAGCGTTGTGGTGAAAGTGAGCAAAGACGGGTACGCGCCTTACTCTGCTTTGATTGTGCTTGCGGATGCTTTACAAACGGAGTTCAACGTCGAACTGAAACCGTTTGTGAAGGGGAGCGCGAGTGCCGACGCGTTTAGTGACGTGCCGAAGTATGAACTGGATGACGTAACGGTGACGACATCGCGTGCGACTTCGGATTATCCTGTCACATTTTCAAACGTTCCGCCTGAGGTTGTGGACAGGAGTAGTTACGGACAGGATTTGCCGCAATTGTTCACGCAGCTTCCGAGTATTAACACGTATTCCGACGGAGGAAACGGCTTCGGATATTCGTATTTGCGACTCAGAGGATTCAGTCAGAATCGAGTTGGAGTTTATCTGAACGGAATTCCGCTGAACGACGCCGAATCACACGAAGTTTTTTGGATTGACTTACCTGATTTTGCGGAAGATGTTCAGGATATTCAGGTGCAACGCGGGATCGGGAGTTCGCTATACGGCGCGGCTTCGCTGGGAGGATCCATTAATCTTGTCACGAAGACTCCGGGGTTGGGTGATCGTCCTAAGCTGCGCGCCGAAGGAATGTACGGGTCGTGGAATACCCGGCGGGCAAGTTTACAATTCACTTCGGGACGAGTGGGCAAACGATTCGGATTTTCAGGGCGCTTGACTAGGATGGATTCGGACGGGTATCGCTTCGGGTCGTGGGTGAAGGCGTGGAGCTATTATCTGGCGGCCACGAGATTTTCCAACCGGCATACGTCTCGAATCATTTTCTACGGCGGGCCGGAAAAGACGCATTTAGCTTATGAGGGCGTGACCACAGAGTATTTAGACGGCGAGATTACGGGCGATAAGGATAATGATCGCCGATACAATCCGCTCACGTATGCGGGTGAGATTGACAATTTTTTTCAGCCGCATTATGAGGTGCATGACACTTGGCGGGTTAAGGACAACGTGATATTGGACAACTCGTTCTATATTTTTAGGGGAGATGGGTATTACGATCAGTTTCGCGCGGATCGGGATTTGTCGCAGTACTATTATGATTTGTCCGCCGATTCTTTGACGGGAGACTTGCTTAGGCGACGAAATATCGCCGAGACGGACGGCGGTTGGGTGCCGCGCGCGACGTGGAAACACGGGTACGGGCAGACTGTGTTTGGCGCGGAATTGAGACTGCATGACGCGCGGCACGAGGGGCTTGTGTTATGGTCGTCGGTTGTTCCGGAGGGCACGGGGCCTGACTATCGGTACTATGATTATCGAGTGAAAAAACAGGTGTACGCGGGGTATGTGCATAACTTGTTTCAGATCATCGATCCGCTGCGAGCGATGGTTGATTTGCAGTTTAAGACACAGCGATATGAGATGAAAGACGACCAGCTTTTTGACGTGACGCTGGAGAAATCGTTCACAGCTTTCACGCCAAGAGTCGGACTAAACTACAGGCTGCTTGAGGCAACGGGAAGCACTCCGTTGACATTGGTGTATGGAAATGTATCGCTTGCGCAACGGGAACCTGCGTTCCGGGATTTGTATAATGCGCAGGATTATTACTCATCTCCGCTGTTGGCGCCGAATCGATTTGCGAACGGGGTGAACGGCGGAGAGTATGTCGGGCCGACTTTGGATGAGGAGAAATTGATTAACTTTGAGATCGGCGCGATTGCTCAGTGGAGAACCGCGCATGTCGGAGTGAATTATTACCGGATGGAGCTTACGGACGCGATTGTGACGGACAACGGGCAGTTAGATGATTTGGGAAATCTGTTATCCGCGAATGCTGATAAGGTGCGACATCAGGGGATTGAGCTTGTGGGAGCGATTGAACCTATACGTAATCTGAAATTCAGCGGGAATCTTGCTCTGGCTGATCACAAGTTCGTGACTTACTCTGAGGTGGATTGGAATACGTATTTGTTGACTTCGCGGGACGGGAATCGCATCGGGCAGGATCCGGAGTATCTTGCTAACGTGCAAGCGGAGCATACTTACAAGAATCTTTTTTCAGCAATTGGTGCGCGGTTGGTTGGAAAGCAGTTTACGGATAACAGTGAAGACACAACTACGGAGATTGACGGATACGCGCTTGTTCATGTTGACTTGGGATACAAGCTGAAAAATTTGCCGGGGAATGTTCCGTTGATGGAGCTTCGTGTTCGCGTCAACAATTTGTTTGATACGGAATATGAGACGGTGGGGTATGGTCCGACTTACATCGTGGGCGCGCCGCGAGCGATTTACACGACGCTGGCTGTTGAATTGTAATGAGTGGCGGACTTGCGCACGTCTCGTGGATTGACTTAGTCATCGTCGCGGCTTCCGTGGGCGCCGTGTTAGTTGCCGGATTCTGGAAGCGCACGGGGCAGCTTAGTGAGTATCTTATTGCAGGCAGGAGGCTTTCGCTTCCTGCCTTTGCTATGTCGCTCATCACGTCGTGGTACGGCGGGATTTTGGGAGTCAGCGAGTATTCGTATTCTTATGGACTCTCGAATTGGTTTGTGTTTGGACTGCCATATTATCTCTATGCATTGATCTTCGCTCTGTTTTTAGCGAAGCGGGCGAGAAGATCGGAGTTGCTGTCTTTACCGGATCGATTTCAAATCGCCTATGGCACGAATGCGGCGAGAGTGTGCGGCGGAGTTATTTTTCTGACGACCATGCCTGCGGCGTATCTGTTGATGCTGGGGAAATTGATTGAGTGGATGTTCGGGTGGCCGTATCACGTTTCACTGATACTCGGAGCGGCGGTTTCGACACTTTATTTGTTTCGCGGCGGACTTGCGAGCGTGGTGAGTACCGACAAGATTCAATTTGTGCTGATGTACACCGGATTTGCGGTGATGGTGGTGATGCTGTTTCGGGAATACGGCGGGTTGGAGTTTATCCGCGCGAATGTCTCGAACGATTTGTTGACTCCGACGGGCGGGCAGGCATTGGGCGCGGTGCTGGTTTGGTATGTGATTGCTTCGACGACGCTGGTTGAACCGTTGTTTTACGAGCGCGCGTTTGCCGCGAAATCTGAGAAATTTGTGCTGCCGGGGATTATGATTGCTATCGGATTTTGGGCGTTGTTCGATTTTATGACGACGGCGACGGGGCTTTATGCGCGGGCGATTTTGGGAAATATTGACTCGCCGGTGTACGCGTTTCCGGAGCTTGCGGCGAAGATTCTTCCGGTGGGATTGTTCGGATTGTTTTTGGCGGCGTTGATTGCGACGGTTGCATCTACAATTGACAGTTACACGTTTATCGCGGGCGCGGCTCTGGGGCGTGACGTGATTTTGCGAGGCCGAGCGCCCGGCAAAGAACTTCTGTTGCTCAAGCTGGGCGGCGCGCTCGGGTTATTGTGCGCGTTACTGTTGGCGTGGATGTCGGACTCGGTGATCACGTTGTGGCACGCGATTGGATCCATAGCCGCTCCTGCACTGCTTTTCCCCGCTCTGTTGGCTTGGTTTGCGAAAACTCCGCCGAGCGCGAAGACCGCCATGTCGAGTATGTTGCTGGCTGGTAGTACGGCGTTGGTGTGGCGGATGTCCGGGGTCTGGACTATGGACGGCGGGTATTGGCTGGGAATTGAGCCGGTATTTGTGGGATTGGGGGTTAGCGGGGGTGTGATTCTCTTGGGCAAAACTGCAAAATCTTAGGTGTGGGATTTTCACGTGCCGCGCAGACATTTATCTGTTCGCAATAAATTGCAAGCATTTTGACTCCGTGATATTAAATGATTTCTTAGGGGGCGTATTGAGGCCGGCTGTTTTGGAGAATAGCCAATCACCGAAGTTCTTAAAACAACGAACCCGCCAAATTACTTGGCGGGTTCGTTCGTTGGCTTGCTCCCTCTCGTCTATAGAGTTACAGGCCGGTTAACATGCGGGGCATCAGGACGTCGAAGAGCGCTTCGGCATCCTGCTGATGACAGAAGAAAAGCGGAATACCGAAGACGGCGACGCGGAAACTCAAGTCGTAGTAGTAGCCGGCTACTTGTCCGTTTTGGAAGTAGTCCGGCGTGATCGATGTCAATCTGCCGATAATCGTACACTCACCGCGCGGATCGAACGTCCACGACCTCGGAATCGCGCCGTTCCATGACGGCAAGATTTTGTCGGGATCGACTCTCAGGGACGGAAAACCGTTCTCACCCGTGAAACCTGTGGCTTCACGAACAGTACTCCATGTCGGCGCGGGATCACGGCTGCATTCAAATGCGCGCATATAGCGAAACGCGAAATCAGAGTCAGTGAATGATGCCTCCGCGGTTGTCACTATCGCGCTCATGATGTCCCAACCACTGAAGATTACACGGCCGCCACGCCGCATATATTCCGCCAAAATCCGGCGATTGTCATCAAGCTGGAAGTCCGTGCGATCATCGGCATGCCATACCACCAGTCCGATATTGCTTAAATCGAACGGCGACACGTACGCGCCGGGAGTCCTGACGGTCATATCTATGTGACGTACGTTGTATCCGTCAACCAAGGCGGCATAGAAGTCGTCCACCTGAGCGTCCGTCGGGAGGGTCGGCGCTCCGTTGCCGTTGCGAGTCTCGTCCACGACCAAAACTGAATCGGAGAGTGTCTGTCCGACTAAGCGAACGAACAATTCTGTTGTGTCTGAGAGCAACCCTGCCATATCGCGAGCCTGAAAAGAATAATTGTAGTCGCCGATCGGAAGATTGGTTAAGGCAAGCGCAGGCTCTTCCGCCCATTGAGACCATAAGCCGTCTGATCCACGATAGCGGTAAGAGTGAATCAAGCCACGATAGTGAAAGGCCGAGGCTCCGAAGGACAGCACCAATTCTGCGTTCAATTGCCAGTAGATTGAGCCGTCGGGGTAAAGGCTGTCTGACGCGACTCCGGAATTGTAGCGCGCCTGCACGACGTCCATCCGCGGGAGCGAGTCCAGCGTCACCGTTACACGTCGTGAAGCGATTCCCGACACCGCAAAGCCTGAGTCTCGGCAACGACCGTACAAGGTATGCTGCCCGGCTGTCAGGACCGAGTTATCTAAAGGAACCATGCCCCCTGGGAATGAGCCCAGTGAGAGATCGGCAAACAAGAAGGTCGAATCGCGCGACCAGTCGGTCCAGCTCATCGTATCGTCGAGGCTTAAGGAGAACCAAACGATTGAGCGATTTGTGTCCTCGGCTTCGAGCTTGATACTAAAACCCTGACCAACAGTAGCGTTGTTGCCGACGATATTGTCGCTCGAGAAAAAGCATGTGGGGGCTGTGTTGCTCGTGTTGAATTGAATCTCCGGAGGCGTGGGGTCCACGTCGCCGTCATTGTCCACCGCTTGAATTTTGAATGTGTGTGAAACGACTTCTCCAGTGGCCGGAGAGTTAAAAGAGATGGCGCTATCCGAACGGGTTGTAAAGGCCACCAGTTCGCCGTCAATGTACATATTAAAGCCCGTCACCTCGCCGTCCGAGTCGTTGCCTGACCAGAAAATTGAAATGAAGTGATTGACGGTCGTGCCATTTTGCGGGGCTGACGTAATCGCGGTTGTGGGCGGGCGATTGGCAAGCGCCGAACCGGGATCTGAGACTTTGCAACTTGCCAGGATGAGCGGCAAAGCTGCCAGCAGAATTGTCTTTGTCATGGTGTAGTTCATTTATTATCTCCTTACCACGCAAAGGCCACCGCGAACCGGTGGGGTTGGTCCAGGAATCCGTCACCGGCGGCGGTGATGCGATCCCAATGAGAATAGGCATAGTCGAAATTCAAGGCATAATCGTTCATGACGTCGAACTTCAGACCGAAGCCAAGCGAGAAACTTTCTTCATCATAGCCGAACTTTCCACCGGCGCGCAGGAAGAGCGTTTGCTGATAGCCGTATTCACCGCCGAAGTTCAAGCGCTCTTTGTTGTCGTTCGGATGATCCATTTCGATCGCGAACAAACCCGAGTGGTTTTCACTCGCCTCCATTTCCAGCATCTGCCAGACATCAAACGAAACACCGAGTCGGAACATCGTCGGCAAGGCGGCGCCTTCAAAGCTCTCGACCGCAGGGATCGGTTCATTGTTGATTCCGGCTTCGCGCCAATCCTGGAACTCGCCGGAGTATTTT
This sequence comes from uncultured Alphaproteobacteria bacterium, assembly GCA_964530625.1. GTDB lineage: Bacteria > Electryoneota > RPQS01 > RPQS01 > RPQS01 > JABWCQ01. The sequence continues at coordinate 89,730 of CAZHAK010000009.1, forward strand.
ACTTCGGGGCCGAGGTTTTGAATGGCCATGCCAAGTTTTAATGAGCGTAAACCGGTCTGATACACAGTTCCGAGATCGACGCTTACTCCGTCGTAGCTGTGTTCCTCGAGTGAGCTTCTCAGATAGCGCAGATGCCCCCCGAGCGAGAACTTGTCCGTCAATTTTTGCGCGTAGGACGCGCCGATGACAAAATCGTACGCGTTGAAGAATTCCCCTGTTCCTTCGGGCGCGTGCCACGTGCGGACGGGCATGTCATCCGTAAAGAGATTGATGACGTGCAATGACACCGCGCTGTATTCTCCCCACGGGCGCGCGTAGGAGATGGCGTTACATTGAATGTCGGCGGGAAGATTGATTTGCGCAATCTGCACTTGATTCTTGGTAACGGTTGTCAGGCCGGCTGGATTCCACCAGATCGTTTCGGCACCTTCGGCGGCAGACACGAAAGCATTGCCCATACCGATACCGCGAACGCCCATCGGAAGTTTGAGCAGCTGCATTGAAGTCGTGCCGACTTTTTCAAGTGCAAATGAATTCACACAAATTAGACCCAGTGCGGCCAGCACGAGGGCCGTCCTATTGTAACAATTTATCATGGCTGTTCCTCCGCATAGACGAGAACGACGGCGGCGGTTATTTTGGAAACTGCGCCGGTGGCGCGAGCGTGCAGAGTGTGTGTGCCCTCGGAGAGGCAGGGCCTTGTGGATCCGATGAAGCATGTGGCCCAATTAAACTCGATGGGACGATCTGGTTTTCGAAGATCAGCCCCTTCGAATCGAGCCATGTCCAGTGAGAAGGAGCGGCCCTTTAGTCCTGTCGCGGAGTCGGTCATTGCAAGATAAATCTGCTGGCCGAAGAGCCTGCCCATGGAGTCGAGAAGGGCTTCGGGATAGGCGGTTGTGGTGTCCGCGTCCATCCAAAGGGACAATGTGAAGCGATCATCTACGACTCGCCCAAGCGAATCGCGCACAGCGCCCAAGCGAGTTGTATCTATGACGGCGGCCTCCACCGAGTCCTGATAGGTGGCGCGGAGTTGTAATGCAGTCTGTTCGGCAGCAATCAGACCGGAGGTATCAGCGGGGCAATCCTCGGGAATCGTGTCACAGAGAGCCCGGATACCGTTTACAGAATCCAGTACGCCATTTTGCACTTCGATTGCGACGAGCAAGCGAATGAAAGTTTGGTCCCACGCAGGCAGGGAGTCGTCAACAACCGATTCGTACCAAAGAATATCCGAATCGGGTTCGATGAAAGCTGCAATCGTCATGCGCGCGGGAGTATCCACACCGGGTATGCCAATGGCTGCAAGCGGGGCACGAACTTCAAAGCTCGCGCTAACTGGTTGGCCGTTTGAAACCGCGTTTTCCCACAGCGTTATGGATTCCGTGTGGGCAGGATCCGGCGCGAGTACGGGGGCCGTGCGTGGATCTGAGCAGGACATCACGCCAAAGGAGACAATCCCAAATGCAAGAAGATATATATATTTCGTCATCGTGAACTCCTTTACTTGATGACGACAAATTTATCGAGGAATTTGTCGCCGCCGCTTTCTACAGTGAAGAAGTAGATACCGCTAACGATTTCCTGATCATTGCGCGTCAACATATCCCATTCGGCTTGTTCTGTGCCATTGTAATGATCGATGGCGGCGAGATAGTCTCCGGCGAGGGAGAAGATTCTGATCATACACTTGCCTGGTTCTGTATTAGTGGGCAGACCGCGGAAGAAAAGTTTGCGAACAAACTCCAGGCCTCCTGGGGTTTCATTGGGAATCCTTTCGCCGGGGTGGCCGCCCTTGTAAGGATTCGGATAGGCATACACCTCTGAAAGTGATCCGCTTTGGGTCGTGCCACCCGTTTGCGCAGCAATGCGAACGGATTTTGAATTTCCGGTGCGACCGGATTCCAAGACACCAGCACCGAAGGTGCCTTTGTCAAAAGCCCGCACAATGTATTCGTAGGTTTGGCCGGGGATCAGGTTTGTATCCCAGTAGAAATATTCGAACGTGCTGTCTGGATAGTGAATCGTGTCTTGCGGCATTCCGTAGTTGAAGTTCTGCCATTCGAATTCGCCTGGCAGCGTGTCTATAATGTCGTATTCGACAAGTCTTTGCCAGTCAATCTGGCCTGTGCGCCGCTCGATACGGTAGCCTTCGAAATCGGATTCGCCGGTGATTGCGTCGACGGAAATCTCCGCGTTGGGTTTCCAGCGAATTCGCGTGCGGTCTTCATACACGTCAATTGCGAATTCGGGAGCGTCTGGCGCGGAAGGACCTTGAAAGTCGTTCAGGTACATGGCGAGCGCCCACTCTGCGTTGACACCGATGTCGGCGGTGTCATCACCTGCGATATAGGCCACAGTAATCGGCAGAGTTTCGCCAGGACGAATTGTAAACCCGTCGGTGGCATCGGCGCCGAACGCGATTAACATGCGCCAGTCGCCTGCTTGAGGGCTGATCGGGTCGATGCGCCCGGACGAAATCATATCGTACTTGTCGACATTCGTTTCGGGGTCGCCACCCGAACCTCGGTCAAAATTGCGGAAAGACACACGCAGGTCTTCCAGCGCCACCGGAGTTTTCACTACGCGCATCGCAAAGACGCCGGGGCCGGGCCCGTCATCATCGTTCAAATCGTCGTAATGCACCGCCATCAGACGCGAGGGATCATAGTAGTTGAAGTCATCAAGCGAGGCGGCATCACCAGGTTCGCCTTGTGCACGAATGTCAGGATCCGCAAACATTGCGATGAAGACATTGCGCAACGGGAGTGGGCTTTCATTGCGAATGCGGTAATCGAGCAGAATGAAGTCCCCGGCATACGCTTCGGGGAACGCATAGGTGCGTTGCGTGACCACAATGCCCAAGGGTGTGTGGCCGTCCGGATCAGGACTTGAGACATACTCCGCTTGAATATCGTCTTGAAACACCGAGTAGTATTCCTGAACACCGCGCGCGTTGCCGTCTTCGTCGTCGAAGCCGTCACCGTCGTCGTCTAAAAGGCCGGGGCAGCAATCACCGTCGTTATCTGGATCTTCCATATCAATCAATCCGTCGAAATCGTTGTCCACATAATCACGGGCCATATCTCCGGCGGGATCTTCGTCAATGTGCGGTTCGGGATCATAGTTGCAGTTGCCATCGTGATTGCTATCACCGGAGGCATCGGTGTCTTCGTCAATATCGCCGTCGCCGTCGTCGTCGAGGTTGTTGACGATTTCCTCATCTATCAATCCATCGCCGTCGTCATCAAAACCAATCAGGCCACGGCCTCCGTCAAAGTTCTTGGAGGCGCGTCCGTTTCCGTCCCAGTCGTCTGTGGATATGTCCCAATCGCCGTCGTCATCGATGTCTTTCGAGCCCAGGACGAAAAAGCGTTCGTTGAAACGGGTCAATGTTTTTGAAGAGAGATGCCAATCCGGATTTGAACTGGAGTTGGAAAACGGCGTGGCAAGGATGTTTTTAGGATAAAACTCACCGGTACCGTTATCGCCATCGGTTGCGGTGGAGACCAGCCTGTTGCCGTTGGCAATGCCGCCGACCCAGATGCCGGCTGAAAACAGGAAATCGTTCCCGCTATTGATAGGGAATTCCATCCCGGCAAACCCGTTCAGGTTATTCGGATTGCCTGCTTCACCGTAGTTTGCGATTGTGAACCTGACGTTGCCGACATCATGCGCAATCACGTCAGCGCGCGCGCCGGGATCAATGTCATCCAGTCTGCTGCGGTCGGGGCCGCGCGGCTCCGTGACCGTGCGCGCGTCGGTTACTGCTCCCGTTGCTCCAAGCAGGACTAACGAGAGACTTAGGAACGCTGTTTTTGATAATTTCATATGCTGTTCTCTCGATTAGAAGTCCACGGCCAAACCGAAGCGAACTTGACGCGGATTGTCCCACGCATCCGGATTCGGACCGCTTTTCGGATTCAAGCCATCGTTGGGGCTTGTCGGGTCATTAATGAAACCCGGATCGCCATTGTTGTATGTGTCGATGGTATTCTGATTGCGATCCCAACCCAGAATGTTCTTCGTGTTAAACAGGTTGCGAGCTTCAAAGAGCGCCTGACAACTCAGACCGCCCATCTTGAAGTGACGACCGATATTCAAATCCGTGGTATAGGTCCAGGGAGAATTTCGGGCAAACTCCTGGCCCTCGATATTGCTGCCGTTTATTTGAGTCGGAGTATAGGGAAGTCCTGATAGGAATTGGGAGAGCCAGTTGATCGTCCAGCCTGTTCGCAGCCACTCGGCAGTGAAGGCTTTGCCCTTGAGCGGGTAGTTTGTGCCGAGATTGAAGACTACTTGATGCCGGCGATCCCACGCGAGCGGGGTTTCACCGGCGGGCTCGATGTAGTTGGATCTTGTGACGTCTGATCCGTTGCTATAGGAATTCTTGCCGCTGGCCCACGATAATGTATACGTCAGGCGACCCGAGAGATACGAGCCATAGTCTTTCGTTAGGTTGAACTCAAAACCGCGCACCGAGGCATAGTCGGCGTTATAGTAGATCGCGGCATTTTGACGGCTCGCCAAAGGAATACCGAGATCGAAGAACAATTGATTCTGCGACGCGGTTTGAATCCAGTTCTTGATGTCTTTGTAGTAGGTCGAAACATCCAACAGGAAATCATCCGCAAATTGATGGCGGACGCCCAACTCATAAGCGATTGTCTTGGACGGCTTCAAGTCGGGATTGCCGATGACGGGAGTGCCGCCAGTCTGCAATTGGTTAACACCCGAGAGATAATAATCGTGACGACCGCGCTGATAAAAGTAGCCGTAATTGAAATGGAATACATCGCGCTCCGTAACACTATAGGCGATACCAAGGCGCGGTGACAGATAAGCTTCACCGCTCTTGCTGGGAGGATCGAAGTCCACATAGTTCGCAAGCGTGGGGTCTTCAGCCAAGGGCTGGCGAATTGACTCGCCGCCAATACGCCAGTAATCGAGTCTTAATCCGGCATTGATGATGATATCGCGGTACTCCATTTTGTCCTGCAGGTAGGCAGCTCCGGACGACGGGTAATAGCGATACACATCGGTGTAAATTCCTTGCCCGCCGTTATTAATCGAGGGGTAAGGACGATCTTCGGCGGAGACATTATAATAGTTGTATTCAAGCCCGCCTTTGGCTTGATGACGCGAGTGAACTTGTGACGTGACGTCCCACTTGACGGTGTATGTTTGCGACTGGAAGGTCGCCCAATCAGGCACAAGCTGTTGGCTGTTGCCGCCCAGTCCGTCACCGGCAATATGGAAGCCATAGACGCTCGGATAGGCGTTGCCGGGATTATTGTAATCCCACATGCCATCGCCGTCGAGATCGGTAAAGGGCTCGCCGATATCATAGTAGCCGTTAAATGATCCGTCCGCGGCTGGGAGGTCGGTGAAGGGTTCCGAGGCGATTCCGTATTCGTTTGCGGCCTTGCCTCCGCCGGCGAGAGTTCTTGAGGCATCATATACGCCGAGTCGTAGCGTGTAGAACGTCTTGGCACTGAGGTTGTGATTTAGCGTCACGAACATCTGCTGATCGCGAATAATCTCGGCACGAGTGTGATTAGCGGGGTTGTAGACATACGATTGCAAGTCTTCGTCTATGCGGCCATCACCGTCGTCATCCACCCAGTTCAGAGCTTCTTCGTCAACCCTGCCGTCTCCGTCGTCGTCAGCAAGTTCCGCATCACGTCCGTCCACGACTCCATCGCCATTCAGATCCTGTAGTGTCCACTGTGGGTAGTCTTCCGCATCGGAGGCTCTGCCCTGAATTGAGGAGAGCGCGTACATGCCGAGGGTTTGCTCGTTCAACGGGAAATCGTAGGGGAATCTTTGGGACAATCTGAACCAGTACGGATTCTTGCGCTCGTGATTGTTCATCCAGCCCGCGCTGATTTTGTAGTTTTTTTCGGAATTGTAAGTCAGCTTCAGGTTTGTGTTATTGTAGACCTCTCCTTTGCGAACATCGGAGCCAAACAAGTCCGTGACTTGAGGCCTGTACCAGCTGTCGCCGCCGATGATTGTGCCAAATTCGTTGGCGTTGCGACTCCAAAAAGTGCCTGAGGCAAACATGAACATACGACCGGGGATTTCAACTCCCAGTTGCGGCAAGAGCCGATTTGTAATCGGCTCCGGACCCGAGAGTGACATTTCAGTGTAGTCGTAATTTTGATAGCCTTGTTTGCGGTCGGCTGATTGATGCGGCAAGCCTTCAGATTTGCTTGAGCCAAGATTGTCGAATTTCCCGCCGCCCAAACCGTCTACATCCATGACGTGCTCGATGTGGCCGCTATAGGCTGGTTCGCCGTCTTTGGTGACCAGATTCACAACGGCGGATTGAGCTTCACCATACTCAGCATTGAAGCCGGCGGTCATCACCTGCATTTCGCTAATGGATGACTTGGGAACTTGCAGGTAGCGCCGCTGAAATTGCGGGTCGCGCACAGCAAGGCCGTCCACCAAAAAGAGGATTTCGTCGCGTCGTCCACCCCGAATATGAAGGTTTGTGCCGCTGCCGACGACGCCGGCTTGACGTGCCAACGCATCCGAGAACTGCGTGACTGGAAGCTCAGAGATTTCGCGGGTGTCAACGGTGCGGATCGTGTTGGCGACGTCGCGCTGGATCACGTCCTTGACCGCCGTGACGATAACCTCTTTGCCCTCTAAGACAGTCTCTGCCAGACGGACTTTTAGTTCCGTGGTCTGCTCAGATTTGACTACCACTCCTTGCACCACTTGGGTCTCGAATCCGATGGTTGAAATACGCACCGAATACTGGCCGATGGGAAGGTTGAGGACAAAGAATTCGCCGCCGATATCAGTCGTTGCGCCTCGAGCCGTTCCTTCGACAGCGATATTAGCGCCGGGTATTGGGTCTCCGCTGCCTGCATCGGTGACCTTCCCGGAAAGCTTGCCGACCCCTTGCGCCCAAACGAAAGTCGCGGAGACTAAGAGCAGCAAAATTGACCAACCAAATTTGTTTTTCAATTTAATCATTAGACACCTCCGGGATTACATCTACCCGATTGTCCAGCAGAGTGAGAATTTTTGATTTGACCAAACAAAAGCCGTGACCCCTCCGCCCCCTGTAAATCAGAGAGTAATGAAGCAGAACACGGCAAGCAGGACCCTCTCAATAATACAACGGATACACCTTGTTGTCAAGGGGTTAAGGCTTATTTTATAAAGTATTTAGTCGAGTTCACGTACAGTCAAACTTTAGTTTGACAAGATGAGTTTCACTGTAATTCTACATTATTCAAGAGATTAGTACTCAAGCCTGTCTGAATCTGTTCGGCAATGGCCCTTGAGGGCAAAAAAAGTCCCCGGATTGTTCCGAGGGCTTGTCGCATGGGGATGGCTTGCTGTCAGCTTAGATGAAGCAAGTCTCTATATTTCGGCATCGGCCAGAGTCTGTTGTCAACGAGAACTTCAAGTTCGTCTCCTGCGGCGCGGAGGCTCTGCATAGCCGGAATGATCGTGTCACGAAAATAGGTTGCAACCATCAAGTGATTATCTGACTCAGGAACGCCTGTGCGTGCCCGATCGAGAGCTTCGAGACGCTTGATGAATCGCTCAACCGATTGCGAGAGCAGCTCGAGCAGATTCCGTTGGCCGCCGAGCGCGGCTTTGGAGAGCACGTCTTCAGTTTCTTCGATTGAGCTTGCGACGTTGCGTTGATATTCCAACGCGGCAGGCAAAATCTGCGTCGCGCCCATGGAGGACATCAGCCCAGCTTCGATACTAATCATCTTGATATAGGTATCCAGCTTGATCTGGTAGCGGCTGTGCAACTCGGCTTCGCTTAGGATACCGAGGCTTGAAAAAAGCTTTACGGATTTCTTTGTGATGAAGGCCGGAATCGCGTCCACCGCCGTGCGAAGATTTGGAAGATTTCTGCGTTCGGCTTCTTTGTGCCACTTAGTTGAGTAGCCGTCTCCGCCAAAGAGTATGTCCTTATGTTCCGTTAAGACCTTTTGCACAACTCCGCGCACGGCAGCATTGAAATCTTTTTCTTTCTTGCGCGCTTTTGTGATCTCGTCGGCCATGAAATGCAAGGATTCGGCAACGATCGCGTTGATGACCGTGTTAGGTCTCGCGATATTCTGGCCGCTGCCGACGGCGCGGAACTCAAACTTGTTTCCGGTGAAGGCAAACGGCGAGGTGCGGTTGCGGTCGGAGTCGTGCAACGGCAAAGACGGGAGCGATGTAACGCCGATATTCAGATAGGCGGCATCTTTCTTGGTGACTTTTTTGCCGCCGATAATGGCTTCAACCACTTCGGTCAGGGTGTCTCCGAGATAAATGCTGATAATCGCCGGAGGAGCTTCGTGCGCTCCCAGACGATGATCGTTGGCAGGTGTTGCGATGGACGCGCGAATCAGATCGCCGTGAAGATGCAGAGCTCGGACAACGGCGGTTAGGAAGACAAGGAATTGGGCATTTTCCTGCGGGGTTGAACCCGGTTCGAGCAGATTGTTGCCGTGATCATCGGCCATGGACCAGTTGTTGTGTTTGCCGCTGCCGTTTATTCCCGCGAAGGGCTTTTCGTGAGTCAAGCAGGCGAGATCGTGGCGAGCGGCGACGCGCTTCATCACGGACATCATCAGCATGTTGTGATCGGTGGCGATATTCGCGCGTTCAAAAACAGGGGCGAATTCAAATTGTCCGGGCGCGACTTCATTGTGCCGCGTCGTGACGGGAATTCCGAGCTTGTAAAGCTCTACTTCAAGGTCTTCCATGTAGGCCAGCACACGCTCTGGAATTGATCCGAAATAGTGATCTTCCATCTCCTGGCCTTTGGGCGGGCGAGCGCCGTAAAGTGTGCGTCCGCAGTTCATCAGGTCGGGCCGTTCAAGATAGAGACGTCTATCAACGAGAAAATATTCCTGCTCGCAGCCGACGGTGGTGATGACTTGTTTGACTTCGTGACCAAAGAGTTTCAAGACCCGCATGGCGGATTTGCTGAGCGCGTCAATTGAACGCAAGAGTGGAGCTTTCTTGTCCAGCGAATGACCGTTGAAGCCAATGAAGACGCTAGGAATATACAGAGTTTTTCCATAGCGGCCCTCCATCAAAAAAGCGGGGCTGGTCGGATCCCAACCTGTGTAGCCCCGCGCTTCAAAAGTCGAGCGCGTGCCACCTGAGGGGAAACTTGACGCATCCGGTTCGCCTTGCAAGAGATTCGCGCCGGTAAACTCTGTGATGACTCCACCGTCTTGTGTGGGAATCAGAAATGACTGGTGCTTTTCTGCCGTCAATCCGTGCAGTGGATGAAACCAATGCGAGTGGTGAGTCGCACCGCGCGCCATCGCCCAATCTTTCATCGCGGCGGCCACTACGTCCGCAGTCGCAGGATCCAAGGACACACCGGTTTCCTGAATCGCGAGCAAATGCTTGTAAACGGGCTTGGGCAAGACTTGGCGCATCACTGTAAGCGAGAACACATTTTGTCCGAATAACTCAGACGGTTGAACGCCGAGGGACGCTCCGTTTCGTGTATGACCGTTGGACATCGCTTTAGATTCCGGGAGAGGGAGAATTTTGTTCATGGAGAGATGGGATGGGAATGAGGATCGCGACTAAGTACGTTTCTTGATAGCTATGGGCTTGCCGTTTTCATCCAGCGCTACGAAGACCGCGCTGGTCTGAACGACAACTGTGCCGTCTATGCGAACGGCCTCGACGTCAAAGGAGATACTGGTACGGCCAATGCGCGGATTCAGGCAATAGAAATGGATGATGTCACCCTCGTGGACAGGATGATGAAATTCGAACACGCCAAATTTCCGTGTGACCATGAAGCGTTCGCCGGTAAACTCGCGAGCAAAAATCGCCGAGGCTTCGTCCACCCATGCCATCATGTTGCCACCGAAGAGAGTCTTGTTTGTTCCGAGGTTTTGAACCAGACAAACTTTCGACGAGATTTTGTAGCGGGCGGAATTTTCTGACGGCATCATGTTTTGATTCGTATTCCGGCGGGGAACCGCGCTGACGCGCTTGATTCCCGCTCGGCGAGACTGTTTACTTCAGGAGTAAGAGTTTTTTATCGGCTCGGAAGTTCGCCGCTTCCAAGCGATAAATGTATACGCCGGTTCCCAGTGCTGTGCCGTCCAACTCGATTGCATGACGACCGGGCGAATAGGATTGCTCTGCGATGAGTTCGCGCACAAGCTGACCTTGCAAATTGTAGAGCTTTAAATTTACCGGCGCAGCTTGCGGAAGATCAAAGGTAATCGTCGTGCTTGGATTGAACGGATTGGGATAGTTTTGATACAGTGAGAACTCTGTTGGCAGTGACGATTGATCGTCCGATGAAAGATTTACAACTCCGTTGACAATCAGCTCGACACTATCGGGCGAGGACATGGCCGAATGGTTTATAATCAGCCAGCCTCGTGTTTCGCCTAACACTGTCGGCACGACATGCGGGTAGATCCTTAAGAGAGGGCCGGGCTGAAGAAAAACCGGGCCCGAGAAATTTGGGCTGAACGGTGTACTCGTGGAAACTGAATTTATGACCAGGGGAACGTTGCCTTGTGTCCGGATCCCTATTAGCACGCTGTCCGTGGTGTTGACCGGAACATCACCAAAGCTGCCGACTTGTCCCGTTAAGAAAACGATCTCGGACGTTATTGCTGTGCCGGAAACTGAGCAAATCAGGTCTCCTCCGGGGCCACTGTGCGAAACGGTCAGGGTTCCAGTCTGGGTGCCAAGCTCTTCGGCAAGATAGGTTACGACGAGGGGAATTTCGGCGCTTGGCTCAAGCAAAATCGGACCGGCGGGACTCACCTCGAAGGGGCCGGTTACGCTGATCGTGGTTACCGAAAGTTCACCACCCTGCGAGGGATTCGCGAGCAAAACTGCTCCGATTACCGGATCGTTCAGCAAGGTCGTGTCCACTTGCAGGGGGCATCCCAGCAAGTAGGGAGTCGCGGGATCTACGACTTCGACGGTCAGACGGTAGAGTTGAATCTCATTGTTCGTTGCACCCCAAACATGAATTTTCAGGTCGGTCACGTTTGCGGGAACAATATGGCGAAACAGCTCCTCTGTTAGGCCGATGCCCTGATTTGCGACTGTGATCAAGTGCGTCGTATCCGGCCCGGCATAGAGTGTGAAATTCAGGTTCTGATTGTCCGCCGTGTTATAAGGCGTTCCGGCTTGGCAACTTCCGTCGTTATTTTGCTCACCTTCTAAGTATGAGTAGCCATCCGGGGCTAGCGTAACTGTGAGTGCACGTCCCTGCGAGACAGAAAAGCGCCACCAATCGGTATCACTGTTGTCATCTAAGCTGGCATTCTCCACTACCTCAGTGCCATTAATTTGGCCGAGTTCAGACGCTTCGTTGGGTGTGTCGTTCGGCTCAAAGGGATCTCCGTAGCCTCGTTGTCCTGCCAAGATGTCGTCATGCTGCGGGCCATCGAAAGCGGCAGAGTAGAACGGTTCGAGCAGTTTGCTGTTCGTAATCGGACAGACGTGGCTTATTCCCAATCCGTGGCCATGTTCATGCGCGACGATATTGCGCATAAAGCGGTAGTTGTTGGTCAGTGAATTCCAAGATTCTGAAGCGTCCAGTACCATGTCGCCGCGATTGGGGAAGAAGTTGTAGGCGAGTACACCGCTGCCGCCGTCAATCTCAATAGAACCAATGCGAACATCGCCGCGCGAACCGATAATGCCGGGGCTGTTTTGGCTCCAGTTCGCGCCGTCGTCTTCGACGAATATGTAGGTATTGCCTGTGAGTTCGGACCAGCGGTCGAAGACTTGAGCGAACACGGCTTGCCATGCCGCAGGAGAACCGAATTGCTGATTCAACGTGGCGTAGATTTGGCTGGGCTGGCCATCGATTGACACTCCATCGGGGACAAAGCTGTAAGTCAGCGTGATACCGTCTCCCTGGGAACCGGTGCCTCCGTGAGCCGTGTTGCTCCAGCGGCCACTCAGATTGTAGTCAAGTGTGCCAACCCGTTCGGTCATGCGGCGAGTCCATTCGGCGATGTAGTCGGGGTCGGTGCCCTCGGCAAAACAGACGGCCAAGGGGCCGGAGACAGAGAATTCAGTCGAAATGTGGTCATGGCCGACCTGAGCGGGCAATGGCGCAGGAGCCGTTATCCAAATCAGGCACACCAAGAGCAGCGCGGCAAGGGAGTAGATCGTTTGGTGCATGGCATGAACCTCTTCAAACTGTTGTTATTACTATAATAAACTATGTTTCAGCATGTTTGTTGATTGAGTAAAAGTACGGAGAAGCTGACGGGAATGCAAGCCGGTTGGCAGATTCCTTGCGACTATACTCAATAATATTGACCTCAGCAAGTTGTCTGAAAGAATTACATCTTCTTGCCGAAATAATTGCTTATTGACGAGATAAGCCCTATTTTATACGCTTAAGGGGTATAGCTTGATTCAGTTTAGCATTAATTTTGGCACGATGAAACCTATGGGTCCACGGATGAAAAACAGCTTGACACGATTCGTACTGCCGCTCATTTGGGCGGGAATGATTGCCTTGATAACCCCGCAACTCGGCCTCGCGCACGATGGTTGCCCAGTTTGTGGAAAGACACCGATCGAGAGTTCGCAGTGGGCGGCCTCGACCGCGCTGGATATGAAGCCGGCCTGGAAATCGGATATCGCTCCGAGGTCATTTTGTTTTGAGCCGGGAACGTCTGAAGAAGACGTTGCCGCGTTAATGAACAGAATTTACAACAACCCTGCCTCATATATTAGTAGTTCGCGCTGGACGTCCACCGCTTCGGGAACTACGGGTGGACAGGGTGATCCGACGGTGCTGACATACAGTTTTGTGCCGGACGGCGTGACGGTGCCGGATTCGCCGCCGCCGAACGGTTTCGGCAATCAGACAAACAACATCCACGCGATGATGACGAGTAAGTTCGGCAGTGTTGCGGCGGGTAAGGCAAAGTTTCGACAGGCGTTTGATCAGTGGCAGAATTTGACCGGATTGACGTACATCGAAGAGACGAATGATGACGGTGCCTCTCTGTTTTCGTCTTCGGGTGTTTTAGGTGTGCGCGGTGATATTCGTATCTCAGCGATTCCGATGGATGGCACGTATGGCGTGCTGGCTTACAACTATTTTCCGAATACCGGAGACATGGTGCTGGACAACGCAGAGAATTGGCAATCGAGTTCCAATGACTATCGTTACTTCCGTAATGTCGTAACTCACGAAGCCGGACACGGAATAGGTTTGTCTCATGTGTGTCCTGATGACTGCCAGTTTTTGATGGAGCCGTTTATCTGTACAGCGTATGACGGGCCGCAGCATGATGATATACGCGGCGGGCAAAGGCAATATGGAGACTCAGCAGAAACGAACAACAGCGCGGGAACGGCGACTCTGTTCGGCAGTGTTTCCAACGGCACGACAACTTTGAACGGGATGTCTATTGATGATAACGGTGATCAGGACTACTACTCATTTACCGTGACGACGAATAAGCAGGTCAATGTTACAGTGTCACCAGTCGGATTGTTCTTTGACCAGTGCAGCCAAACACAGGCCTGCACATGCTCGCCCGGTGATACCACACGGACAACGGATGACGTCAATCTGTCCCTCAGACTCTACGGCACGAACGGGACAACTGTGTTGGCTGAAGCAAGCTCTAACGGCGCTGGCTTGGCGGAAACAATCTCCAATACGTCACTCCCCGGAGCAGGTACGTACTTCATCCGGGTGTATCAGGGCTCTACCAACGCGATTCAGCTCTATAATTTGAGCTTCACGATCTCCAACTCGAATGTGCCCGTTGTGACTTTGACGCAACCTAACGGCGGGCAGGTTTGGAATGCTGGATCAAACCAATCCATTACTTGGACGTCGCTAAACGTGACCGGCAATATTTTGATTGAACTGAACCGGACATATCCGGGCGGCGCATGGGAAACCCTTTTTGCCAGCACGGCAAACGATGGCAATCAGACTTGGACAGTGGCCGGATCGACAACCTCTGCGACTAATCGGATACGCGTGACCAGTATCAACGCTCCTTCCGCAATGGATGAATCTGACGAGGATTTTACGATTTTTGTGCCGTCTATCATGGTGGTGATTCCGAACGGCGGTGAAACATTGAACGGTGCGGCAAGCGAGCAGATCAGTTGGACGTCAAATGGTGTTACGGGTAACGTGACGATTGACTTAAATCGTAATTATCCCGGTGGTTCCTGGGAGTTTGTGGCGACGGTTCCCAATGCGGGAACGAACATTGTTTTGGGCGGTCCGGCGACTGCAAATGCGCGAATTCGCTTGACTTCGGTTAATGAGCCTGCGGCGACGGATATTTCGGACGCGTCGTTTTCAATTGTGTTTGTCAACCAACCCCCTGTGATTTCGCATGATCCTCATGGAGATGTGGAGCCGGGTCTGACGACGTTTACGGCTCTGGTAACCGATGACGGCGGCCCGATCACCACGACGCTGTTCTATCGGG
>CAZHAK010000010.1:0-90573 GCA_964530625.1 uncultured Alphaproteobacteria bacterium
GCTGGCAGGTGACCAATGCAAGCTGATCGTTGCTCCGGGAACGACTACGAGGTTGCGTACCGGACTGCTCGAATTCTTGGATTCGCGGAACTGTGCGCGGGAAATTTCCCAATATGAATCCGCATAATAGACAAATTTCACGATGACATCGTCTTGATTTGCAAGCATCGTCAAATTACCCTCGCGAACCCACACACGGTGGCCGTCCACCGATAGGTTTTCGCGCCAAAGCAGATGCGGGAACGTCTCGCCACCATCGGTGCTTGCAAGAATTCTTGCCGCTGCGGGTTGGCGGCGGACCTGTCCCGCAAGCTTACTGCAGAAGACAAGCTCAGGATTAGAGAAACCACTGAGGTCTTGAGATTCAGTAATGTAAGTTGCCACGCGCCCCTCTTCTCCGCCCATCAAGACAACCGACACTTGATTATCCATCGAATTCGAGATTGACAACGTGCCGTTCGAGCCTCGTTTGCGGCTCCAGTTCAATGACTCAGTGGACGGGATGAGATTCGCGACACGTTCGGCAAAATTGCGAACATCAAGCTGATACTCATCCGTAACAGTAGTATTTTGTGGCGAGGAGCGATCCGCTGCTCGCAGACGGTAAAGGATTCGAGAGCCTACGGACTGTGCAGAAATGTAGCCAAGATAGCCGCTTGCGCCGGATTGGAGCATGATAGATTCATAGGCACTACCGTTCACGCGGTAGTCACAGGCAACGAACTCTATCTCGCTGTCGTCCTGCACATCCGCGAAAATAGGAATCGGACGATGTCCGTTGTGCCAGACTCCCAGTGGAACGTGGGTTATCACCGGCGGACTGAGGTCATGCAAGACAGGGATATTGAACCACTCAAGAATTCCACGAATCAAATGCACACGAGTGGATGGCGGCTGACCGTCATGCAGAGCACCCAACTCGATTGAACTGCCCACAGTGCGATAATTCTCGCTGGCGTTCGCAACACACAACGCATAGACGGCGCCGCTGCGAGCATTGTTTAAAACACTGAAAGCAGCACCCCGAGCGCGAATGCGATCGATGAAGCTGTTCTCGCCGCCATAAGTGAAGGCCATCCCTTCGGTCAGTCTGCCCCGCACGCCCTCTATCGGTCCCGCATCGCCTGAACCATCAGAGACTCCGTCAATTCCGAACAAAGGATGCAAGGCTGTCTGATAGTCGAACGCCCAGACATCGCCGCCTTCCCAGTAACAGGCGCCGCCGTCATTCAAATATGTCGTGATTCTCTGCGCGGCTTGGGAGGACAGCGGCTGTTGATTGGGATGCACACCACAGAAGATCCAAACAGACGCATAACGAGACAAATCAGTGGGAAGAGTCGTGACTCGTTCGTACTCCACACCGAGCACGTTTAAAGCGGATTCAAGTCCTGCCAACTGCTGCGGCTGTGCGTCCAAAACGTAAAGCAAGACGGGAACGCGTCCGATTCGATGCCGTCCCCAGAATGACTGCGCAGGCGAGTTGCCCGCAGATAAGGAAACGTTGTATTCGAAGGCAAAACCACGGGGCGTAACTGAATCACAGGTGAACACGTAGCTGATAGTGTCCGTCTGTCCCGCGTCTATAGAATCCGCTAACCATCGGTTGTTCTGGATATGCAAATAGTTGTGATCGGGAGAACAGTCGGCAACCGGCTGGCGCATGGGCTCTCCACCCTGATTGATCACCACAAGCGAAAGTTTCACTAACTCGCCTGCTTCCGGTTGGCCATCACCGTCACCTTCGAGTTCGGTCAAGTATTGCGAGTCGAGTTCAATACGCGGCGCATTCAATTGAATCGTACGGCTTCCGGCAAACACCGCGTCCACACCGCTACCAATCCAAGCTTGAACGACCGCCGCCGTTCCATGCGAAACTGTTGGCGAGATGGCGTATTGAGCGGTTGCATCGAGCCAATCTTCTGTTTGCGGAGCAAGCGATGGCAATGGTAATGTAGTTGGTGTTACAGAGAGAGCGCTGCTGCTGCACTCGAGTCTAAGAGTTCCAGCAAGCGAGTTCGCGGTTCCGGCATTTCGCAGCAACACACGGAGCGTACCGCTTTCGCCGCGATCGGGGTTCGCATCCATGTCGCCAATGGACTCATCCAGTTCAACGGTTTGCAGTTGCACCAACGGACCTGCGACAGGCACTACGGATATAGTCCGAACAACCGGAATGATGTTGGCTCCTCGTACAACTAACGTCCATTCGTGCTCCGTTGTGAAGGGCAGCGCAACAAGCGCGAATCCTTCTTCGTTAGTGCTCACAAATCTGGGTGGAACCGTGGCGCTGGACAAAGTCACATTTACATTTTCCACTCCTTGTCCATTTGCGGTCACGGTAATTGGAATGTGTGTTGTGCCGACAGGAAGCACTTGCGGCGCGCTCACACTTGCGGCGCGAGGCGACAACGTGTAGGGCATCAGTGAAGGGTCGCCCAAGAGTATGAACTGTTGTATCGTTTCTTCGGTTAGGCCACCGGGACTCTGCGGAAACGCGGTCGCACAACGCAGCCTGCCATAGTCAAGCGCTTTACCGATGCTCGTGTAACCGCGTTCAAAGACCGCATCGAGCGTCGCCAATCCGATGGTGTCACTGTAGAAAAAAGCCGTGCTTTCAGTTGCTCCGACATAGCATAACGCGCCGCCGCTCAAGAGATCGAACGTCCACTCTTCTGCAATACAGTTTTGGGACTCGTCAAAGTCGGCGGTGGCACAGGCCACCGAAACGACCATTGCCGGACGTGAATCCTGAATATCCGGCAAAGACGATTCGGTGAAATGCGGCGCAACAGAAGACCACGCCGTTGCGTTGCCATGTCCGATATAGAATGTCCAAAGGGGCTGGGCGTTGATGGCACTCAGAAACAATGGAAGCGCGCCGGTTTGAGGCTGTTGCAACCGAGTAGAGTTCAAGCCCGACTGCATAAAAAGCGAGTGGACGCGTTGACCATGTGTGGGATCGAGCGCCACCGAACTTGAAAAGACCGTTGCATCGTTTGACAGCGAAGCTTGACCGTCGCGCTCATATGTCAAGGCGCGATTCAGCCAATGCGAAAGCTGAGTCACTGTTCCAATGGGCAGGCGGCCCACAGCGATGTCAGAAAGAAAATCATTTCCGGCGAGGCAGCTATAGGGATGATCCGTTAGACTGGACCCAACGCCGTAAAACGCGGGGACGTCCTGATGGTCGCCCACTATAAGAAGATACTCAGGAGGGCTTTCTGCGTCATTGTAGCGGGACTGCAGATATGATTTCAAACCCGCCGCAGAAGTTGCGACGTCAGAGTATAAAACGATTTCAGTCGGAATGCCGCAAGCGCGTTTGAAGGCGCGCCACTCAGTCAGGGACTCAACATAGTCTTGCTCGGTAACAATCCACATTCGCGCGGAATTTATCTCAGACGGCGGAGACGTTGGAGGCGGCAGGCGCACGAGATCAGAGATGAATTGTTCTTCGTAGCCAGAGTTGGCGTCCCGATTATCGAGGCTCTGCCCCCGAGGCAGAGTCACTCGAAACAGCACACGCTCATGAATCAACAGTGTACCGGAAGTCGCCGTATATTGCAGCGGGTTAATAATTACTTGCGTTAAGTCCGATCGCCCGAGTTTGTTGACATGAATCACGTCCAGCAATGAACCAGGGCTCGGAGATGATTGGGTGTAGGCGTCTTCATTCGGCAGATAAGTTAAGCTGGATTGCACTGCACGATCGAGGTTTTGCGGAGCGGGCAACGGATGCGCACATCGAATCACCCGTGACTCATCCGTGATCAATTCAAAATCGCCTGTGCTGACTTCGGCAGGAATCCAAATCGAAACAAACGGCAATGCAGGAAGGCCAGGTGTGGAATGCACGGGAAGGCCTAAGGCATGAACATCCGCCCACTCTGCGCCGGAAAGTTCGACACTGTCTATCGCGAGTTGCGGCAGAGTGAACTCAAGCCTCCATTCACTCCGGCTGATCCTCTGCCACGTGAACGGATCACTATTGTTGGGACGCACGTCAGCGGCAGCACAGAAGTTTGTGACGCTGACGGACAACGCAAGCAGAGCGATTACAACACGACGTTTCATTAGCACAACCTCAACGGGCAATTCATAACCTAAATCTGACTTAGAGCAAACCACACGCCCGACACCAAAAAAGGCTCCCGGCCAAATGCCGAAAGCCTCCTCGCGATTCCCCATCTTTGGGAATCAGGACAACAACTCCACATGATACGCCTGATCCCCTTTAGGACCGGGCACCGCTTCGTACTTCACTTTATCGCCGGGTTCCAGCACGCGATAGCCGCGACCCTTGATGGACGAATAGTGAACAAAAATCTCTACACCAGTTGAGGATTCAATAAACCCAAAACCCTTCTTCTGTGAAAACCACTTCACAACACCTGTGTCCATGAGGCCAGTGGAGGCTTGTGTCTTAGCGCGAATACCTGTAATCATTCAATACCCTACTGTTTTGGGAGCCATTCGGCGGGAATCTCTGCCTCCTGGCCAATATAATGTAATCTATACTGGACATATCGTGCGGCCGTATCCAGCAAACCCTGCTGCTCCTCGCGGGTCAATTCCCGTTTCTTTTTAGCAGGCACTCCGGCCCACAATTCTCCGGGCGGAATAATCGTATTTTCCAAGACCACTGAGCCTGCGGCAACCAGAGACCGTTCGCCGACGACGGCAAGATCGAGGACTCGCGCACCGATTCCGATCAGACAGCCTCTCTTCAAATCGCATCCGTGCACGACCGCGGCATGACCTACGGAAACGGAGTCATCGATGGTCAGCGGCGCCTTGGCAATCGTGACATGACAGATCACTCCGTCCTGCAAGTTCACCTGCTTACCAATGCGGATCCAATTCACGTCGCCACGAATGACCGCTCCGAACCATACAGAGCTTTCTGAACCAATATGTACGTCGCCAGTGACGACCGCGGTTGAAGCGAGCCACACCGACTGGTCAATGACTGGAGTTTTACCTTGATAGGGCAAGATTAGGGCCATTGTTCAGTCACCTCTTGAGGTCCAGAATTGTCGAGTCCGGCCCATCGCGCGATAGAGCCGGACTCATTAGGCTTTGCCCCCCACGTATGTCGCTTACTAAATCTTACGCTGCAAGGCGCTGATAAGTTTCCGGCCAACAGGGGCATAATGTCTTGACTTCGCATCATGATGTCGCAAATCTTCTGCCGATGGTTTATCTATTTGTTTTATATACGTTAACAGAATTGATAAGGTGCGAATGCTGGTGATTTTCCACAGGAAGCGGCTCATTTAGACCATCGAGATTTTTTGATTTCTCGTTGATCTTGCTTATCTTCTATCAAACGACAACATCACGAAAAATCGTATGAGCACCTTGGTAAAATTTTGGATCGCAGCAACATTAGTTTTGCTTGTTCTGGCTCTGTGGCCAGCAACTCAGTTCAGGAAAGGCGCCGGATCAGAAAAAGAATCGGACATCGAAAAAGAAGCGAAGCTTGTAGATTTCTTTTGCCTTGCGCGTATTCCGTCGAGCGGCATGGCAAATATTCCCAAGGCATGGGAGAAGGTTTTAGACGCGGATATTAAGATACGTGAGTCAGCGGGTGAGGCTGCGGGAGAAATCGGGATTCCACGCGACCAGGCTAGCAAGCTAACAGATTTAAAACCGGGTGAAGGTTTGCTATTCGCTGATGACAGATTCGTTCATTATGTTCTGAGATCCGGCCAGGTGAAAGACTGGTTCATCGTCCTTACAAAGAAGAATACCGGCGGCATCGTATCGGGAAACTCATCGGGAGGGCGAAAACCAAGCACAGTATCGCTGGCCATTGGGTTTGCTCTGGTGGGCGGAGCATTGATGGCGCTGCTGGCCCGGGTCGCTTTTGGAAAAACGCCGGATACGCAGTAGACGTCGCGCATGTATGATTTTATCGGCCACGTTCTTTTGAGCGCGGCCGATTTTTTATGATCGACCGAAAGCGTAATCGTAAGCGCGACGCAGCTCCCGGATGCTGTGCTCCCAGGAGAGTTCGTCGCGTAGTCTCTTGCTTCCGAATTCTCCCATCTTTGATCTTTGTTGCGGATCATCGAGCAGCACCAGAACTTGCTTGGCAAAATCCTCTACATTGTTGTCCTTCGCATAGATCGCAGCTTCTTTCGCGGAATACTCGGACTCGGTCAAGCGATAGGAAACAATGGGCTTGGACATGGCCATATACTCAAGAATCTTGTTCATTGTACAATGCATGTTCAGCGGATTGATGGGATCCGGTGCCAAGCACACATCGGCAGTGGACAAGACTTCACGGACTTGTTCATTTGAGACTCTGCCGGTGAATTCGACCGTGCCATCCAGTCCGAGATCAGTTGCCATCTGCCTTAGAACCGTAAGGTTCTCGCCTCCGCCAATCAGCATGAAATGAATATCATCTCTCCCCCACTCTTGCGTGATGAGTTTGGCACTCTTGAGCAGATAGTCCAGGCCGTCCTGCGCGCCCATTGTACCGAGGTACGCCGCCAGAAAATTCTTTCCACGCTTCCACTCAGGATTGGGTGGCAAGGGTGAGAACTTTTTCAGGTCGGGAGCACTGCGCACAACAAAAACCTGCTCAGGCAAGAGGTTGCCACGCGCGATGGCGATCTTGCGATAGGACTCATTGGTGGATAACACTACGTTGGCCGTTCGATACGTCCACCATTCAAGCTTTCGAAGGATTTTCAACAGAAAGCCGCCTTTCCCGTTAAACTTCGATTCAAAAGTTTCAGGGCAAAGGTCGTGTTGATCAAAGAGGAATCTCACTCCGAAGAGTTTGAAGGGGAGCGCGACAAGAAAAAAGAGATCAGGAGGATTGCAGGCATGAATGACCTTGAATCCGCGGCGAAAAAAAACGTAACACGCGTAGACGTAGGTCCAGAGCATGGCCCATGAGTATTCCCATGTGTAGCCGATGGCGCGGTTGGCCGTATAGGGCATCGGATAGCGGTAGATTGCCACGCCCTCCAGGACTTCAAAAGATTTTCTGTCCACCATTTTGGGACAGATCACGCTGACTTGATAGCCGGATCGAGCGAGCGCAAGCGACTCCTGCCAGACACGACGGTCAAACGGGACGGACAGATTCTCGACTAAGACCAGAACCTTACCAGCAGACGCCATGATACTCCGCATGGATCTTGTCCGCGCCGGGCACGCGGGCTAGATCATAGACCACTTGATGCCGGGCGAGTTTTTCTAATACGGGATAGAACTCGGCATCCTTATATGTCACCAGCACAATGTCGGAATGCGCAGCGATGTCATCCGCACGTTCGCAGAGCAATTCTGCCAGATGTGGAATCGCAGATTCAATATAGGCTTTGTTCGAACCCATCAGCCTGGCAAGCGAAACATTGCGATCATAGATTTTAATGTCGTAACCTTTACCGAGCAGAGTTTCCACCAACTCGACGACTGGACTTTCTCGCATATCATCCGTTCCGGCTTTGAACGCCAAACCCAGCACTCCGATCTTCTTTTTGCCGAATGCTTGAATCGCTTTGGCAGCTCGCTTCACGCTCTCTTCATTTGAGGCCATAAGCGAGTAAAGCAGCGGAGTTTCCAAATTGTTTTGTCGTGCGCAAGCTGAAAGCGCGCGCACATCTTTGGGGAGGCACGAGCCTCCAAAAGCAAAACCGGGCTTTAGATAATAAGGCGATAAGTTAAGCTTGGTGTCCGAACAAAAAATTTCCATGACGCGGTGGCTGTCTACTCCCACGGCTTTTGCAACGGCACCGATTTCATTTCCGAAGACGACTTTCACCGCATGGAACGAATTGTCCGCATACTTAACCAACTCAGCCTCTTCAATTTTGCACAGATGAACTGCGCCGGGCAGACCTTTGTACAGGTCAGCCACTTGCTTTGCGGCCAAAACGTGATCCGCACCAACAACAGTTTTTGGAGGCTCGAAGAAGTCGCCTACGGCGGTTCCTTCTCGTAGAAACTCAGGATTGTACGCCACAAAGAAACCGCTGCCATCGGACTTACCAGAAGATTTCTCCAGTCGCGGGATTAGTTCTTTGCGGGTTGTGCCGGGGAGAAGTGTGCTGCGAATAACGACCGTGTGCGGCCGCTTTAGTTCTTTGATGGCGGCACCGATCTGCTCGCAGACGCGGCGCGCATACACCGTGTTCAACGCACCCGACGGCAATGAAGGAGTACCTACGCAGATTAATGAAATCTCGGAGTGACGAATAGCTTCGTCAACTGAAGTTGTTGCATTTAAAAGTCCGGACTCTCGATGTTTTGCGATCAGTTCCGGCAACTCTCGCTCTACAATAGGACTCTTGCCTTCAAGTAAGAAGTTTACTTTGACAGGATCCACGTCAATACCCCAAACCTCGTGCCCTGATTCGCAGAGGCAGGCGGCGGAAACGCACCCGACGTATCCAAGTCCAAAAACGCTGATTTTCATGTAACTTTAATTTAGGAAATAGTTTGCTGACTAATAAGTGTAATGAAAGAAAGGGAAACCTGCAAACCGCAAACTTTGGGCAAAGTACACGCCAATAAAACAAGAAAATTGAGGTTTATTCATATGTTCATAGGAATAGCCTTGATTTTTCAGGAGTTTCCAGCTATCTTTCGTGAATAGGAGGCTTAACTTGAAAACTAAAGCAAAACTCATCTCAATGCGCGAACAGTTGAAGAGTTCGGGGTTGCAAGCGTACATCGTGCCCAACTCTGATCCTCACAATAGTGAATACGTGCCATCCCGTTGGCAGCGGCGCGCTTACATCAGTGGATTCACAGGATCTGTCGGCGAGGTTTGTATCACTCGCAAGACGGCGGCGTTGTGGGTTGATTCCCGCTACTTTCTGCAGGCGGAACGGGAAGTTGCGGGTTCTGGCATTCGTCTGCAAAGGATCGGGCTTGCCGGCACGCCCTCTTTGGTGGCATGGCTTGCAAAGGAGCTTCCAAAGGGAAGCAAGGTCGGAGTTAATCCACAAGTCATCACAAGACAAAGATATCTCACGTTACAAGCTGAATTTCACGAAGTCGGATTGCGGCTTGTCCTGACACCGCACGATCTGGTAGATTCTGTTTGGGCGGCTCCTCCGGAGATTCCGTCGGACAAACTCGAGGTACACGAGAATAAGTATTCCGGTGAAACCGTTTCATCAAAACTTCGTAGTGTACGGCGCGAGATGAAAGCGCGCGGTGCGAGGGTGCATGTGTTGAATGAACTTGACGCGATTGCGTGGCTCTTCAATTTGCGAGGTCACGATGTGGAATATAATCCTGTATTCGTGTCCTATGCAATCTTGCAGGAGAAATCGGCGCATCTTTATGTGGACATGCGCAAAGTGACTCCCGCCGTACGCAGACATTTAGGGAAGCAGGTGAAGCTTCACCGTTACGAAAACTTTGGCAACGCAGTCAAGAAACTCGGCAGGAGTCGCGGCAAGGTTTGGCTGCACGACGCCACCGCAAGTCAGTGGATATTTTCGCTGCTTGGTAGAAGCGAATTGATAACGGAGCGGTCGCCAATCACGCTCTTGAAAGCGATGAAGAGTCCGCATCAGATTCGCGGATTTCGCGCCGCGCATATTCGTGATGGCGTGGCGATGGTGAAGTTTTTGTCCTGGTTGGATGCAAACATCGGCAAGATACCGATGAGCGAGCTTTCACTCGAAGTGGAAATGGAGCGTGCGCGTTCAGCGAGTTCGCTCTATAGAGGACCGAGTTTTTCTCCGATTATTGGATATGGCGCGAATGGCGCGGTGATTCACTATCGGGCAGTGCAAGCGACGAGCAAGCAAATCAAAGCGCGTGGCTTGATGGTGATTGACTCGGGTGGACAGTATCCCGACGGCACGACCGATATCACGCGCACCGTGTGTTGCGGCTCGCCGACTCGCAAGCAAAAGGAGCATTTCACTCGCGTATTGAAAGGGCACATCGCAATCAAGACCACTCCCTTCCCTGCCGGAATTCGCGGACCGCAATTGGAAGTGTTGGCCAAGCGCGCACTGTGGGAGGAAGGGCTTGATTACCTGCACGGCACGGGTCACGGTGTCGGGCACTATCTAAGTGTACACGAAGGCCCGGCCTCCATTGCGCCGCGTTTTCCTAATGACGTGATTCGTCCCGGGATGGTGCTCTCAAATGAACCGGGCTTCTATCTTGCGGGCGAGTACGGCATACGAATTGAAAATCTCGTGTATGCGGCGGTCGATAAAAAGCGTCCGGGATTTTTGACATTTGAAAACCTGACGTTCTGTCCGATAGACCGGCGTTTGATTGACGCCAAGTTACTCACGAGCGAAGAACGGAAGTATCTGAACGGTTATCACGCGGAAGTGCGGAAACTGCTTGGCTCGAAACTCAGGGGTGCGGCGAAACAGTGGTTGATAAAGATGACCAAAGCAATTTAGGTTCTCGTTGCATGATTACGAAAACGGGACTCACTGCGAGTCCCGTTTTTGATTTTGAAAGATAACCACGCGGCTGTTAATCGAAAGGATGCGCCAATTCTGCCACTCGGCGATCCAGCCCATGGTTTTGGCCGAATAGAAAACCACGTGCGTCGGATCCTGCACATACCACCAGTGTGCGATATCCGGTTCGTCGTCATGCAGGAGCGTCATGATGCCGACGATGCCACCGGGATTCAGACAACGCGCCATGATTTGCCAATTTCTTCGCGGCGCATAAAAATGTTCAGCAGTTTCGCTGCAAATGATGCCGTTGTAGACGTTCTCAAGAACCGCTTCATCCGAAGCAAAATGTGGATCAAAGATGTTGATTGCGAAGCCGCGCTCACGAAGCAGCTCCGCCATGACCGGCGAGGGGCCGCTGCCGTAGTCGAGCACAGTGGACTCGGGCGGCAACTCTTGCACAAACGGAACCAGCAATTGCTCAAGAAATGCGACATACTTCTCATCACTCCGATTGTTGTTGTGTGTTGCGTAGCGGGCGAGTTCGTGTTCAGGGGACAGATGATGCTCAGGATGCACATATACCAAATCGCAGTGGATACAACGCGCAGATTCACGCCCTGCGAGGTTCGCAATACTAAGGGTTTCGTTGGACGAACACAAAGGGCATGGTAAGCTCATAACATCATAGTGCGGGAGTAATGGGGCGTTACTTTGAATTTTTTGATTGGGTCACGGAGCTGGTATTGCAAGCATTCATGGTTAGGGGCACCCGCGGCGGTGCCGCCGCAAGGAAATAGTCTAACTCCGATCCACCTAATCGTCTTCAATCTTCAAGCCTGCCGTGCGCAATGTTGCTTAACATGCACTCTAACATTGAGTTTGCAAGACTGACACTACGCGCATCTTCATTCATTTGGAGCGGATGACGGGACTCGAACCCGCAACCTTCAGCTTGGGAAGCTGATACTCTACCATTGAGTTACATCCGCAATACGATCTCTTAGTTGTTCATTGGCACATACTTCTCGAGGAATTTGACGACTTTGGAATAGGCATCCAACTTGTTTTCGGTCTTGCGAAGTCCGTGGCCCTCGTCTGGGTACAATAGATACTCGACGATTCCTCCGCGACTCTGAATGGACTCGACAATCTGATCGGCTTCGGATTGCGGGACACGCGGATCGTTGGCTCCCTGAATCACGAACAGCGGCGCTTTGATTTTGTCGGCGTGATTGAGCGGGGATATCTCTTGCAGGAATTCGCGGTCTGTGGCAAGTGATCCGTATTCCGCTTCCCTCAGAGCGCGGCGATAGTCACCGGTGTTCTCGAGGAATGAAACGAAATTGGAAATCCCTACAACATCAATTCCTGCGGCAAACAAGTCGGGATAGGTGGTCAAACCCGCGAGCACCATGAAGCCGCCGTAGCTGCCGCCTTGGAGAATGATCTTGTCTTTGTCAATCTCTTTCCGCTTCGAAAGCCACTTGGCCGCGTACTCAATGTCCTTAACGGAATCCATTCGCTTTCTGACATTGTCCAGAGCAAGATAGCTTCTGCCGAATCCCGCAGAGCCGCGCACATTCGGCTCGAGTATCGCGTAACCTTTGTAGAGCCAGTATTGATAGAGACCGGACAAGTCGGGGCGGGCTTGTGACTCCGGCCCGCCGTGAATCGAAATGATGACAGGGGTTTTTGACGTTACGTTCTGTGGTTTATAGAAAAATGCCGGAATTTTTCTTTTGTCGAACGTCTCGTACTCAATCAACTCAGGCGCAACAAACAATTCTGTGGGGACGCCTCCGGTCGCGGATTCTGTCAAGCGCACCAACAGATCCGGCAAGGGTTCATACAGCCATATGTCAAAGGGCTTCGTGGCGGTGCCAAATGAGATCGCCATGCGTTTAGAGTCAGATGAGAACGTCATGTTCCTGATTATCCCGTTCGGAAAGCGGTAGCCGTCAACGCGACGGTCTTTCGCGATGTCTTTGTAATGAAAGCGCGACATACCCCTGTCGTTTACAACGTATCCGTATCCGCTTCCGTCGGGCGCTACCGCGAGCATATCAATGTCCGCGTCCGGTGTTTCCAACCACGTCCACTCCGCAGACTCCAGATTATACGACGCGACTCCAACGTATTCTCTTTCACGATTGGTCAACACTATGATATTCGCGCCGGAGTGATCAAAGTGCGGACTCTCATAGCGCTCGTCACCGGAATGCTCCGTGAGCAGTCTTGTCGTGTTTGTCTCGCGATCATAGATCAACAAATCGGAGTTAACGTTTGAGTGATCGCGCACCATTAAAAGAAACCGGTTGTCGTGCGAATAGGCGACAGCGGTCATATGCCCACCACCGTCATAAATTACGCGCGCTTCAGGCTCAAGCAATTGATGTTCGAAAATGTCGAAGTCGGTACCATTGCGCGAGTTGCTCGCGTAACACAACATCGAACCGTCCGGCGACCAGCTACCGAAACGATAGATGGCGTTGTCGTCCACCGGTGTAATCGGAATTAGTGGAGTGTAGCCCGGATTAATTAGAAAGAGTTTGGATTTTTCACTTCCGCCAAGCGATGCGGCGACAATCATGTGCGTCGGATTCACGGGCGACCACCACACACCGTCCACTCCTTCCGATTCAAATGTCGTTTGCCTCGGCGCGCTCGGGCGGTCGTGCATCCGCCAAACTTGCGGCTCCCCGCTAATACTGCTGATGTAGGCGACTTCACGGCCCGTCGGGCTAATCGTGGGACGCGTCGCGGATTGCACATTAAGGAATTGTGACAGCGAAAACTCCTGTGCAAAGGCTGATGCCGCGAGGAGAATCGTGAGCAGGGAGTTGACTAGGAATTTGGTCATGCAATCAGGAGTGTTGTAATATTTTTCCAGAGTTGTAAAACTTGTTGATGAAGCTGCACTTGTGATCCATCGTTATGAATGACGACGTCTGCGCCGTTCATTTTCTCAGCATCGGGAACTTGCGCAGAGCGACGGCTGTAGAAGTCTTCTTGTGTAAACCGGCCTACCGAGCGCGCTAGTGTCACAGTTTCAGCAGCGACAACAGCGACCACCACATCAAATTCACTTTGAATTTTCCACTCAAAGATCAGCGCGGCGTCAAATACGATGACGTTTGAGGTTGCATCGTCTCGTAACTTTCTCCAGCGAGAGTAAATACCGGGGAAAGTCAGCGCAGTCAACCAGCGGCTCAGCGACTCATCTGAAAAAACTCGTTGGGCGATCAAGCGACGGTCGAGCGTTCCGTTTTCATGAAGGATAGCGTCGCCGAGTCGTTCGACAAGAGCTTGTCTGACGGCTGGCTCCTCGTTCAAGACTTTACGGCCAAGCTCGTCACCCGAAATTATGGTTGCGCCCAACTCCGCCAACATCTCCGCCACGGTGGATTTGCCGGCTCCGATTCCGCCTGTTAACGCGACGGTAACTTTCTTCACCGCGCGACCGCGATCTTGCCAGTGACCTTATCGCCGCTGGATTCAATCGTATATAGATATATTCCGGAAGCGACTTTGTCGCCGCTCGACGTACGCAAATCCCATTCGGCATGGCCCGTGGGACCGTTGTGATCAATCGTTTTTAGCAGCGCCCCGTGGATTGAGAAAATACGAATGGTTGCCTCGTTCGGCAGCGCGGCAAAGAAGACCCCCCCCGTACCGGCAGCA
This sequence comes from uncultured Alphaproteobacteria bacterium, assembly GCA_964530625.1. Classification (GTDB taxonomy): domain Bacteria; phylum Electryoneota; class RPQS01; order RPQS01; family RPQS01; genus JABWCQ01. Next base: position 14,094 of record CAZHAK010000010.1, read on the forward strand.
CCTTTGCCTCGAAACGGATTTGGATAGACGTACGCTTGATCAAGAGTCTGTGCGCTCTGTCCGATCAGCAAACTTGTCGATTCAAGGATATTGCCGCTCATAGCGGAAAGCTCTTGGATCTGAATGCGCACGTCAACACCGACGGCGCCGACTGGGAATCTTTCGTCGAGCTGTAACTCGACGAGAGTTTGCTCAGCGTTCACAAAACGCGCACTCAGAATGGGTGTCGGAGTATTTCCTCGACGTGGATCTACTGTTGTATAGCGGTCAGGCTGCACGGCATCCGCGAGCATCGGTTCTGAAAACTCGATCTCAATGTGGCTTCCAACTGGTGAATCAACGAGTCGGTGCGTGGTGACATATGCAGAATTAGGCGCGGAGCCGTCTACGACGAAAAATACATTTTGTTCGGACAAGGGCAGCGGCGTACCCTGCGCATCGCTCAGATTTCTGAGCATGAGATGATATGTGCCTGGCGCGAACGGCGCGTCAAAGACGATCAGGATTTTCCTCATGCCCTCAGATTCGGCTATCACCGCAGGCATGTCACCATCCGCAAGGCGCCAATTCCCTTGAATGAAGACAGAAGCACTCATCGCCTCATTGAAAGTAGCGGCAATCGTTTTGGGGGCGACAACTTCAGCGGTGTCGTTTGCCGCAGGCGGAGAATTCGGAATCAAGGTCAAAATATTTGACAAAGTACTTTGCGGCTGCTCGAATGTCGTGTCGTAGGTTGCGACGGCGAAGCGATAAGGCAGATTCTGCTCAGCATCCGTCCAAACGTAGAATGTGTCGGAGAAAGACCCGACCAGTTCAAAATTGTCCTCGGGCAAAGCGTCCATATAGAGCCTGTACTCAGTGCTACCCTGCACACGAGTCCAATTCAATTTTAGCGTCGTCTCGTTCTGCGGATGGCCCACAAGCACGGGCGGATACGGCGCGTTTGCCATCGCGACAGAGTTCTCGATACGCAGCTGTCGAGTACCGTCAGACATCAAAATTTCATATATACCGTTTCCGTTGAAGTCCGCGGCGACAATACCACCAGCCTTAGACGGGAAGTAGTGCCACTCCGGTTCATAGCGGCCTGTAGTCTCATTTCGAGTAATCACATAGAAATCGGGGAAGGCGGAAACAAGAATATCCGCGCAGCCGTCCACGTTGACGTTTGCGGCGGCAACGCTGGCCGGATTGACCGATACGTTTTCATTGCCCAGAATCACGACGCTGTCCACGGCAGTCAGTTCATTGTTGCCATGTGACTCGAAAATATAATAATCCCAGCCCTGCAACAGCCGTTGACTCTCTGAGGATGCGCCAGCGTTTGAGCGGCACCCGGCAACAAGCTCATCAACGCCGTCGCAATCAAAGTCTCCCGTGGCCAACCATGACGTCGCATCATTTTGAGGCATCCGAGTCGTCCACACCTGCTGAATTTCACTCCCCGTCCACTCGCACCAGATCAGATCACCGTCATAGTCACCGTAAATAATATCAAGCAACCCATCTTGATCAAAATCGCCGACAGCGGCTCCCGGGGGGCCCATGCTGTTTAAGCCGTCGGTGTAATTCGGCAGCGTATCCCGCATTGTTAAATTGAAATCCGGATCCACAACAAAGAGAGCAAAGCGCGACATCGTGCCGATTCTCGTTCGAGCCAGTATGTCATCTCTTCCGGAAGCGCTGTCAATGGTCACATAACGACTGATCAGAAACTCAGAAAATACAGGTGTGCTCTCAAAGACGATGTTGTTCAAGATGCCGCAAGGTTGCGTTTGTTCCCAAATGCGTGACTCCTGAAAACGGCGCGCTCCCATTTCAAAAAGGCCGTCACCATCCGCGTCGCCGTAACACTGCGGAATGTGAGGACCGTACGTATTTTCTGTTTCAACGAAGTCATTAGTCGCCCACTCATAGGCTTCCAGCGTGTCAACGATATTAAATTGATCAACCGGCAAGAGCCACATTTCTAGGTGGCCGTCACAATCGTAATCACTTGTGAAGCTACCAAGAATTCCGTGAGGAGCCGTTGTGGCGAAGGGATTGTACAGATAAGGTAAAATTGAACTCTGCACCGACGAATATGAAAACGGATCGGAACGCGCAATTTCGCCGAGCAAGTTCGTGAGTTGAAGCACGGCTTGCCAATGACCGGGATAACGGCTTTGCGAAATCACCGCGACATGTTCATCGCTGACGTATCCGAAATCCTCTCGAATTGAGTCACCGGATGCGTTCGTCATTAGCAGAGTCGCGCGGCAAATCTGATTGCTCCACGCGGTAATTTGCAGTCCGTAACCGGGACCGTCAATAACCAACCGGGTCCGTATACTATCAATCTGCGGCGACGCATTCTGGACGTAGGTGTGCCCCATGTCTACAGATTGACTTTGATTGGTGGCTCGCGTCGTCAATCTGATGACCAGCACGGTATCCGTCGCCGGAGCTTGAATCAAGCCGAGCGTATCATTCTGTACGCGACGGTTACCAGATGTAACGAGCGTCCACGACGTGGGGTTTTCACCGAGTCCGTATTCGAGGAGATAATCAGAAAACGCGGTGCCCTTTGCGTCGCCAACAACAGCAAAATTTCCGCGCACGCCGGAGTCTGTCACAGGCAGAAAAATTCTGGCCACAGCGTCTGCGCCAAACGCGGCAGCTTCGACAGCTCTGCGCGCGTTAATGCGGCCGTTGACAGTTAACGAATCCCAACCGATCGTATTAATGTCATCCGCGCTCGATCTCAAAATATCAAGCACATCGTCTGGTGTTAGGTTATGGTTGACGGATAGCATCAACCCCGCCAGTCCAGCAACTAGCGGCGAAGCATAGCTTGTCCCTGAAGGAAAAATCCAGGAACCGCACCCGCCGCCGAGAATCGTAGAGCGGATTTCCGCACCGGGCGCCATGATATCCACTGATGGACCTAGGTTCGAGAACCCGGCGCGACGATCAAGAAAATCAGTTGCTCCGACAGAAATAACCTCGGCAAAACCGGAAGGATAGTGAATACCGTTGTTGCTGGCGTTGCCCGCCGAGGCAACGAGAACCACTCCCGCGCGGAACGCGACTTGAATAACTTCTCGAAGCAACGGTGACGCGACGACGTCGCCGAAACTCATATTGATAACTGCCGCGCCATTGGCGGCGCCATACAACACTGCGGCGGCGATGTCGTCTTCTTCCAACGTGCCATTTGCGTTACCCGCACGAAGCGGCATGATACGACAGTTGAATCCAATAGAAGGATAGCAATGCAAATTGTCGGACGACGCTGCAGCGCATCCTGCCACGTACGTGCCGTGCCCGAAGTCATCCATTGGATCGTTGTCGCGCACAAGAAAGTCACCGCCCGAAGGCAAACTGGGCGCGTCAACGAAGTCCCAACCGATCACATCATCAATAAAACCGTTGTCGTCATCATCAATGCCATTTTCAGGGATTTCATTCGGATTGCGCCAGATATTGTCACGAAGATCTCGATGTTCATGATCAACACCAGTATCAATGATTCCGATCAAGACGTTAGGGTCGCCGCGAGTAATGTCCCATGCAAGCCCCGCGGAGATTTTGTCAAGCCACCACGCCTCGGGATACAAGCTGTCATTAGGTGTATAAGGCTCGTCAAGCGCTTGAACGGTTGAGTAGTGGTTGTTGAAGGCGACCCACTCGATTTCATCATCCGCTCGAAACAAAGTCGCGATTGGTGAGATGTCGGCCCCAGACTCAAATCGCACTTCAATGATCCGTTCGAGCGGTTGGGAAAGCGCCGCGTATCCAGCAAACGGCAACGAGCCGCTGGCGACGGTCGCCAATACGTCGTTGAGAGTTGCTGACTCCGTACTCAGTTGTCCATCCAAGGCGGACACACGCAAGGGACTGCGAGTCTTTACATAAAGCACGTCGGGTGAAAAGGCGGCGTACGAGAAGCCGTAGGTCAGCGCTATAAACAGCAAGGCAGCCTTGACGTTCATTCCGCGAACTCCTTTATGGAATTGTTGATCACTACGCGACCGCCCGAGCGAAAGCTAACACTCGAACACGTTCTACTCCGCCCGCTTTCAATACACGTGCGCATTCAGACACGGTCGCCCCGGTTGTTACAACATCATCGATCAACAACACTGACTTGGGAGGTTCTCCTTTGTATGAATAACGGAAAGCGCCTTTGACATTTAGCGCGCGCATTCGAAAACCTTGTCCACTTTGAGCCGGGGTGTTGCGCGTGCGCTTAATCAATTGAATCACGTCGCCGCCGGTTCGCGCGCATAGTTCTCGAGCGATCAATAAACTTTGATTGAATGATCTGTCGCCGTATCGCATCCAATGAAGCGGCACGGGCACCCATACGTCATCCGTATCAACAAATCCTGCGGGCAATGTACGAATCATAAACTCGGCCATTCTCGGAGCAAGCGAAGTATGTCCGTCAAATTTCAGAGCGTGAACCATCTCGCGTGTGATACCGCCCTCGCGATAGGCAAATCCGGCGTGAACTCTGTCACAATGTTTAGGGACTCGTTCACTTGGAGTTTTCTCTGCGCGCGGCAAGTCCGCCCAACACGCGTCACAAAAGAGGACGCATGAGCCCGGCATTTCTTTTGAACAATACGCACAACGTGACGGAAAAATCAGCGACCAGAATGACCATTCGCGTAACCGCGCAACGCTTAGGCTAAGCATCAACGACTTTCGCGACACGTTTCTTGCTTGAAGGTCGCAACGTTATTTTCAATGCTTGCTCAAGATCACTTACGAAATGGAATTTCAGCCTGGACTTGATATTCTCCGGCACATAGAAGAGATCCTTCTCGTTCGCCTTAGGCATCACTATAGTGGTAATTCCACGACGCGCCGCAGCGACAATTTTCTCGCGGATTCCTCCCACAGGCAAAACCTGGCCTGTCAGCGTGATCTCACCGGTCATGCACAGATCGTTTCGCACAGCCTTTTGCGAAAGCAACGAAGCAAGTGATGACGTAAGCGCAATTCCCGCGCTCGGTCCCTCTTTCGGCTGTGCGCCCTCGGGAACATGTAGATGCACGTCCTTTTTTGTAAAGCTTTCGGCAGGAATGTTCAGCACGTCAGCGTGTGCGCGCAGGAATGACATAGCGATTTGGGCGGATTCTTTCATCACGTCACCAAGCTGTCCTGTAACTTGTAGCTTTCCCGTTCCCGGCATGGCGGTGGATTCGATAACCAAAATCTCACCGCCAACAGGAGTCCAAGCCAGTCCCAGCGCGACTCCGATTTGTGGAGACTCAGGCAAGCCGTCTTCTGCAAACGGTGCAGGGCCGAGAAACTGGAACACATTCTTAGAAGTCACGGTGACGCGGCGGCGCTTGCCGTCGGCGACCGTGCGGGCAATTTTGCGGCAAATCGCGCCGATGCGCTGCTCAAGTTTGCGCACGCCCGCTTCTCGTGTGTACCCGCGAATGATCGCACGCATACCGTCTTCTTTGATGTTCAAGTGCGACGGTTTTAAGCCAGTCTCATCAATCTGTCTTGGCAGGAGATAGCGCAGCCCGATTTGAATCTTTTCGTCGGTAATGTAGCTGGGAATTTCAATAATCTCCATTCGATCACGCAACGGGCCAGGAATCTGTCCGATATCATTTGCGGTCGTGATAAAGAAAACCGACGACAGATCAAACTCGACATCCAGATAGTGATCGGAAAAAGTGTTATTCTGCGCCGGATCCAGGACTTCCAGCAAAGCTGAGGCGGGATCCCCTCGGAAATCCATTCCAAGCTTATCTATCTCGTCGAGCATGATAACGGGATTATTGACATTAACACGGCGCAAGGACTGAATGATGCGGCCCGGCATAGCGCCGACGTAGGTTCTGCGGTGTCCGCGGATTTCCGCCTCATCTCGTACTCCGCCTAAACTCATGCGCACGAATTCACGATTCAAAGAGCGCGCAATAGACCGACCGAGCGAGGTCTTCCCCACTCCCGGGGGTCCGGCAAAGCAAAGAATCGGTCCGCGGTTATCCTGCTTGAGTTTCCGCACAGCGAGATACTCCACGATGCGGGTCTTGACTTCACCGAGCCCGTAATGATCTTCGTCGAGTTCCTTTTCGGCCTGACTCAAATCAAGCTCGTCCACAGAGGCTTTCACCCACGGCAAGCTGACGAGCCACTCTACATAAGTACGCGATACAGAATACTCGGCGGACGAAACGGACATCACGCGCATGCGATCGAGTTCTTTGCCAGCGGCCTCTGCCGCCTGTGATGACAGGCCGGCTTCGGCGACTTTGCGCTCAAACTCCTCTACTTCTCCGCTGGATTCACTCTCTTCACCCAGCTCGCGACGAATTGCCTTAAGCTGCTCTCTTAGGTAATACTCTTTTTGATTGGTTTCGAGTTCCTTCTCAACTTTACCGCGAATTTCAGTTCCGATCCGGAGCAACTCAAGCTCGCGAGAAAGGTGAGTTGCGACAAGGGAGAGCCGGGCTTCAAGCTCATTTTGCTCAAGGATTTCTTGCTTCTCCGCCAGCGACAAGTTAAGATTGGAAGCCACGATATCTGCCAACGCGCCAGGATCATTGATGTTGTGAACGGCTATGCGGACTTCATCGGGTAGCGAGTGCTCCTCGGCATATCTTGTGAAGTCGCTGATCACAGTACGAGTCAAGCCCTCGATTTGAATCGTGCTCTCACGCGGAATCGCCATAGGACGAATCTTTACCAGCAAATACGGATCAGTCTTGAGGATTTCCAGCCGCTGAACACGCACCATGCCCTGAATCAGAACTCGAATTGATTCGTCGGGCATCCGGAACATTTTCATAATGTGCGCGGCAGTACCGGTGGAGTAGAATTGATCTTCAGGTTTGTCACTGCGGGGAGATTGCGCTCGGGAAAATGCGGCAACAATCCGATGTCCGGCAAGCACGTCGTTGATCATGGAAATCATCGCAGGAGAAGAAATGGCCAGGGGCACAATGGTATTGGGAAAGATCAGGACATCATTCAGCAAAAGAGCCGGACACGTTTCGGGAATTCGAATCGGCTCGTTGCCGCCGATTCCGTTTGGCATGTTTGCGGGAGCAGCGGGTTTTTGTACGGATTCGGTCATAACCATTCCTCTGGAAAACGTGTTGTGCGAACGGCCACGGCCCAATCACGACTGATCCACGGCAGCACAACTCTCAAGACTCCATTTTCGATTGAAACTTCTGATTTTTGCACGTCCAGACCTTCCGGAATAGCAATATCTCTCAGAAAATTGCCGCGCGGAATTTCAACTCGATAAAACTCTCGCCGTCCGGACAGAGAAACGTCATTCCTCAGCCCCGAAATGCGAATTCTATTAGCATCATACTCTACGCATACGCTTTCTGGCTCAACGTCCGGAATGTGAACTTCGAGGACGACCACTTGCTCATTTCCGTAGAGGTCAATCGCTGGAATCCATTGAGCTCGCTCGCCCCATGGGAGAGGCCGGTTGCCGTGTTCAATCCGGATGTACTCAAATCGGACGGATCCGGATGGCTCATCGTCGGAAAGTCGAATCGGCGTGAATTTTTGGGGTTGTTTTACCATTTCCTCTTGGAACAGCCTCAGCTTCAGGTCGGTACCCGGCGCGGCGACTGCCTTTGTTGCACTTAGGCTTGCTTGAAACGTACTTTTAATATATCCAATCCCACGCTAAAGGTCAAGTATATTATTGGTTTAGAGGATGGTGCTTGCAAACCGGTCAGTTGTGTGTTACATTACGAGATTACCTTTCAGGCCATAAAAGTATATTTGACCCCCACATTGAAGTTTCCGATTGATAGAATGAAAATTGCGCTTTTTTTGGTAGTTTGTCTCTTTGGAACGGCAACTGCCCAGACCTACGACACGCTGCGAGTGGCGACCTACAATATCTTGAACTACCCGGGAGGCAGCTCTGCCTCAAGAAATCCCGAGTTCCGCAAAGTTTTGCGGGCGATAAACCCCGATGTGCTGATTGTCCAGGAAATGCAGTCGTCATCAGGAGTAAGCGAGTTTCTGGATCAAGTTTTGAACAGTGGCCAACCGGGAACCTATACAAGTGCTCCGTTCTCAAACGGGCCGGACACCGACAACGCGTTGTTCTATAAGCCAGTGCGCGTGAGTTTTCTTAGTCAGATAATTTTGACAACCGCCTTGCGAGACATCAACGGTTATGTAATACGGCCGGCGGGTGTCAATTCAGACTCTCTGGATTTCAGGATTTACTCCGCCCACTTAAAGGCCAGTCAGGGATTCGAATCGGAGCGCGAATCTGAGGCAACGATTGTGCGCAATCATTTGAATACGCTTGGACCGGGCCACTACATTTTCGGCGGTGACTTCAATTTATATACTAGCACAGAGGGAGCGTATCAGGTCCTATTGGAGAGTCAGCCGGACAATGACGGGCGGCTCTATGATGTGCTCAATCAGCCGGGATCGTGGCATGGCTCAGTATCGTTTGCGGCTTTACATACTCAGTCACCGCGCACGACGAACCAGGGCGACGGGGGAGCGACCGGCGGGATGGATGATCGCTTTGATTTCCTCCTACCTACTTATCCGTTTCAGGGGTTTCCAAGTTGGCAAGTTGTTGATGGAAGCTACACAGAGTACGGGAATGACGGCCTTCATTTCGAACAAGCGATCAACAACGGAACCAATTTCGCGGTGCCGGACAGTATCGCGAACGCACTGCATGCAGGCTCGGATCATATTCCGGTATATATGGATATTGTGCGACAGGTTACGCCAACGCCGACTGTGGTGCTCAGTTTTCCGAACGGCGGAGAGAGCTTTGGCGAGGGCGACACGGTGTCTATTTCTTGGTCAGCTCAGAATTACGGAGGAACGGTTTCATTGTCGCTAAGCAGAACGGGCGCAGGCGGAGCATACGAATCGTTGGTGAATGGCACGGCCAATGACGGGCAGCATTCGTGGGTGGCTTCCGGTACGCCGACGACGCAGGCTCGTGTGAAGATTGTGCTTGACAACGCACCGCCGTTTACGGACATTTCGGACGGAGACTTCACGATTTTTGATCGGGAGTTGACCGTGTTTACACCGGTGAATGGCGACTCGTTTGCCATCGGTTCGGGAGTCAGCATTCAGTGGACAGCGGTGGCCGTGACGGGTAGCGTGCGAGTGGAACTGAACCGCATACCTTCTTCACCAGGCTGGGAGGTGCTTGCCATGTCCGCTCCGAATTCTGGTTCGTTTGGATGGACGGCGACGGGGCCGGTTACGGATTCGGCTCGTGTGCGAGTGCTAAGTGCGCAAGCTCCCGCAGTAGGTGATACGTCGGCCATGTTCCGAATCAAACTACTGAACAACAATCAGCCGCCCGTCATTTTTCATAATCCTGTTTGCGACGAGACTCCCGGCAATGTTGATTTCTTTTGCAGCGTGCAGGATGACGGTGCGTATCTGAATCCCTATCTATTCTGGTCATCCAATGGATTTGTAAGTCAGGACAGTTTACAAATGTCCTCGGTCGGCGGCGGATACTCGGGCACCGTAAACTTGGCGTCGGGGTTTTTCGACTACTTCCTGCGTGTCAAGGACGTGGGAGCGCTGGTCGCCAAGACGGACACATTCGAACTTGTCGTTCAGCCAGCCTGTCTGACTTTGGTCAGCTATGACGACGAAACTGCAGAGAGCTATCAATGGTCAGGCGACGTGGGGATGACTTGGGCCGTGAGGTTCACTCCGGTGGTCACACCGTTTGTGCTGTGTGCGGCGAACTATGCTCTTTCTGTACGCAAACCCGATTCACTTCACGGCTTGATTGCGGTTCTTGTTCTGGATGCGAACGGCCCCGGCGGTTTTCCGGGCGACACTCTCGGCAGCTTCACCTCAGGTGCTCTGCCCAATTTGCTGAGTGGCAATGCTGGAACCAGCCCGGGTTGGGGAAGAACAGTTCTCCTGGAGGACGGGGACTTGCCTTTGACGGTCGCGGGAGATTTTTATCTTGCCATAAGCGAACAATATGGCGCATTCGCTCTCGACCACGGAGGGGCCGCGCTGGACCGATCCCTTGTCTGGGATGCCTGTGATCAAGTGTGGTACCCTGAAGACGGTGTTCATGCAAATTCGCGGCAAGGTCATAGAATGATAAGGGCCGAAGGATTTGCCCTGTTGCCACCGACTGTGGTGATCTTGGCCTCCGGAAACGACGCAATCTTGAAATGGACGCCAACGGGAGCACCCAATTACACAATTTATCGAGCCTCCCTCCCGGCGGGTCCCTTTGATACAGCAGTCGGAGCGACCGTTGATACGTCCTGGACGGACGCGGGAGTCATTTCGTCCATGGGGCAAGCTTTTTATGTGGTCAAATCGAGTCTGCCCTAACCCACTTGAAATTGGCGCAGGGAATCGTTTAATTAGCTGAAGTTCCGAAATTTGAGTCACTACCTGAAGGGTCCACAACATGCGGTTTGGTTGGGTTGAAATACTGCTCATCATGGCAATCGTGCTGCTTCTGTTCGGAGGCAAGCGAATTCCCGAGCTTATGCGAGGGTTAGGCCGTGGGGCCCGCGAGTTCAAAGAGGGCCTCTCCGGAGACGAAACGGACTCCAAGAAGCCCTGATTTTGTTTGAGTTCGAGTCATCTTGGCTTGACAACGGCGGCAGGGTTGGTTATATTACTAACTATAACTACTATAGTGAGGTGCTATGACCGCTCAGGATGGCAAGTTCTACTCCTCTAAGGACGTCTGCGAAAACCTGCAGATTTCAAAGTCCACGCTTTTTAAGTGGGAACGCGAGGGATTAATTACCAAGGTACGCCGGGACTGGCGAGGCTGGCGACTCTATGACGAGCGCAATCTCGACGAGATCAGGCAAAACATTGTAAAGCAAAAGGCGACCGAGTCCAAACCGAGGTCATCATATGTGCTCGTTGTTGATGACGACACTATGATATTGCAGGTTATGTCCGACCTTTTGCAGGCTGCAGGCTATGACGTGCTGACCGCAACCAATGGAGACGAGGCTGTAGCCTTGCACCTTGAGAAGCAGCCCGCTCTGACTTTTCTCGATGTGAAGCTGCGCGGCAAGAGTGGAATAGATGTGTTCCGCGAAATCAAGTCCGTTGATCCGGGCTCGACCATCGTGATCTTGACCGGTTATCCGAAGATAGAGGACACAGTTCAGGTCATCAAAGAGGGCGCGTACAATTACTTGACAAAGCCGATTAAGAGCGAGGAACTGCTCGAGATGGTCGCTGAAGTAATCGGCCCTTAAGTGAAAAATCGGTAAGATTGGGAAATGAACATGCGCCCCGCAGCTACCGGCTCGGGGCGCTTTTTCGCAAAACTTGGAAACTTCTGTAGTTAGCTAGGAGTTTTCGTAAAGTGACCTCGCCGTTTCGATTCGGAGTACATATGTCAAAAACTCTTACTATCCTCATCGCTCTATTGTGCTTGTTCAGCTCGGGGTTCGCCCAAGGGTTTGGCAAGAACAAAGTGCAGTACGTGGATTTCGACTGGAGATACATTCAGTCAGAGCATTTTGACGTCTACTATTCTTCGGGTCAGGAAAGAATTGCGGAGTTTACGGCTGAAACTGCTGAACAAGCCCTTCGGCTAATTGAATCGAGCTGGGACTATACTCTCGAAGGACGAGTGAAGTTTATCATCTATGCTTCACACAATCGTTTTCAACAAACGAATGTGTCGCTGTCGATTCAGGGCGAGTCGTTGGGAGGATTTACGGAGTTCCTGAAGAATCGCGTAGTGTTGCCTTATACGGGAAATTACGAATCCTTTCGGCACGTCATACATCATGAGTTGACTCATGCGGTGAATCTTCGGCTTTTTTATGGAACAGGTTTCCAGAGCATTCTAATTGGTGTGGCGACCTCTGACGTGCCCCTCTGGTTTACGGAAGGTCTGGCGGAATATGAATCTCGCGGAGGTTGGGACGTAGAAGCCGACATGTTCATGCGCGACGCGACGATTACGGGCTACCTTCCTCCCATTGATTACTTGGGCGGCTATTTTGCCTACAAGGGCGGCCAGTCCGTGTTCTACTATTTGGATCGCCGCTACGGTAAAGAAAAAGTCGGCGAACTGGTGAACAAGGTGAAGTCTTCACGTGAACTACCGCGTTCATTGAAGAGCGCAACGGGGCTTTCGATGGAGGACTTCAATCGCGCATGGCAAAACTGGTTGCGCAAGATTTACTGGCCGGGAGTGGTGAACTACGAAACTCCGGAGGATTTTGCCGAGCGGATCACAAATCACCGTGACATCCACAACTATGTGAATAACGGGGGCGCGATTTCGCCTGACGGTCAGAGAGTCGCGTTTTTGTCTGATCGCTCCGATTATTTCGATATCTGGCTACATGAAATCGATAAGGGTAAATCAAGGCGCTTACTTCAAGGCGAGCGTAGCGGAGATTTTGAACAACTCAAATGGCTTGACGCGCGTATTTCCTGGTCACCGGACGGTGAGTCTATCGTATTTGCCTCGAAGGCCGGCGCGCTGGACGCGATTAACATTTTAAATGTGGATAAACGCAACATCGTGAAGCGATTCAGACCTAAATTGGAGGGCGTGTTTAATCCTGTTTATTCTCCGGACGGATCAAAAATCGCTTTTGTTGGTTTGAAAACTGGTCAGTCGGATCTCTATTATTATGAAGTGAAGACCGGCAAGTTGGTTCAGGTGACGGACGACGTCTTTAGTGACGATGATCCTGCCTGGAGTGCGGACGGTACAACCCTCTACTTTACATCGGATCGCAAAGACTCCTTGCGCGTCACGGGCTACGATCCGGCGTTTAATATATGGGAGTTTGATTATCGTACGATGGACGTGTATCGAATCAGCCTGACAGATTCCGCTTGCGAACGCTTAACAGAAGGTGAGTTTACGGAGAAACATCCGACTCTTTCGCCTGACGGAAAGTATCTGGTTTATGTGTCTGACGCGAGCGGCATTTCCAATCTCTATCGCATGGACCTTGCCAGCCGCGAGACGGTGGCGATTACGAACGGATTGACCGGCAGCTTTCAGCCGAGCTATTCGCGACAGGCCAATCGATTAGTGTTTACGTCATTTTATGAAGGCGGCTACGACATCTATTTGTTGAAGTCGCCAGATATGATTGAAGCGAAGACGCCTGTCTTGACTGCATTCAGGATGCATGGATCCCCGGAAGCAATCGATCCTGTCGGCGAACAAGCGGAGAGTACGTCCGAGACGATGGAGTTCAAGGAGAATACACGCGAGTTCGCGCGCTATGTATTTGCCGACGGAATAGGTCAAGCCGTGGAACATGATGACCGGGTGCTTGCCGACACGGTTAATACTCGAAAAGCGGGCGGCGGATTTTTCAGCAAGAAGTACAAGGTAAAGTTTACACCGGACTATGTCTACGCGACGGCGGCGTATAGTTCATTTTTCGGCGCGCAGGGCACGGGACAGATTCTATTCAGCGACGTGCTTGGCAATCATCTGATTGTTCTGAACACGGATCTCTATTACGATTTCAACAATCTCGATAATTCTAATTTTTCCGCGCAATACTACTATTTGCCGAAGCGCATCAATTACGGTATCGGGTTGTTTCGATATGTGTACTATCTTGACGCCGGAAACGTGCGGGATCAAACGTTGCAATTGCAGTTGGATCTGAGTTATCCGTTTTCCAAGTACACTCGCGCAGAGTTAATTATCGGCGGATATGGAATCGATCGCGCAGAGTGGCTACCGGATCAGAACGGGTACTACAACTATTACAAGACGGCGCGGCGCAGAATTGTTCTTCCAGAACTGGGTTATGTTCACGACACCGTAGTATGGGGCAGCACAGGGCCAGTCAATGGAACTCGATACAGATTATCTACGGCCTACAGCCCAAATTTGCAGGGTGACCGAACAAATCGGGAAGTGTGGAGTTCCGAGTTTTATACTGCGAAGGGTGACATTCGGCAGTATTTCCGTATGGGCCGGGATTATTCGTGGGCGTCGAGGATGGCTGCAGGAATAAGTGGTGGACCGGAGCCACAACGATTCTTTATGGGTGGAGTGTCTAATTGGATCAATCGCCGGTTTGAAAACAACGAGATTCCCACGGAAGAGATAAACGATTTCTATTTCTCGTCGTTCGTGACACCCTTCCGCGGCGGGGATTACTTTGAAAAACGCGGCACGGGTAATCGTTACTTTTTGACGAATCAAGAATTCCGCTTTCCGTTGATTCGCTATTTGCAGATGGGCTGGCCGCTTCCGATCACGCTTGGCGATGTACGCGGAGCATTATTTACGGACATAGGCGCGGCTTGGTTCAATGATTCGTTCAGAATAACGTCCGTTGACGACGACGGTACACGCCGTTTGCATGATTTGCAGGCCGCATACGGATTTGGTTGGCGATCCAACTTGGGATTCCTGTTACTGCGCTGGGACGTCGCATGGTCAACGGATGGAGTGGACACGTCGAAACCTCGTTACTATTTCTCATTGGGAGCGGAGTACTAAGTTTTGAGCAAACCGGTCGCGTTATTGGCTGTGCTCGCAGGACCGGCGCACATGATTGGCAAGAATCTGCTTGATTTCACAACTGAGGTCGGCAGATTCGGTATCATGATGGGTCGAGTGACGACTGAATTGGGAGCGATATTCACTCGCCGAAAACTTTTTATTCGTGAATGTGTGCGGCTAGGTGTCAACAGCCTCCCGCTTGTGTTATTGGTCGGATTGTTTACAGGCGCGGTCTCCGGCTGGCAACTTCATTATCAATTGCAAGGGTATATGCCATTTGACATGATCGGGCCGGGTGTCTTCAAAAGTATTGTGCTAGAAATGGGGCCTGTGCTGACAGGGCTGGTGATCTCGGGTCGAGTCGCGGCCTCAATTGCGGCCGAGCTGGGCACGATGAAAGTCACGGAGCAGATTGACGCGTTGGAATCTATGGCTATTTCAAGTACTCGCTATCTTGCCGTTCCGCGTATTGCGGCGATGACCATAATGATGCCCGTGCTCGTCACGCAGGTGAATTTCATCGCCATAATGGGGGCATGGTTCGTAACGACGGTCTTTTTAAGTTTGACATCGGCTCAGTTCTTCGGACTAATACCGGCTTTCTTTGAGGTGTACGACGTGTTCTCCGGTCTCTTGAAATCACTTTTCTTCGGGCTTAGCTCTTCAATGATCGGATGCTACGTCGGCTTTTCCGCGACAGGCGGAGCTGAAGGCGTAGGCAACGCGACGATTACGGCCTTTGTATGGAGTTCGCTCACTGTCTTAGCGTTAGACTTTCTTCTTGCGATGATTTTATTCTAATGATTGAATCACGCGGAATCAAGAAAAGTTTTGGCCAGAAAGTTGTGCTGAACGGTGTGGATATGACCATCCAGTCTGGCGAGTCGCTGGTTATAATCGGGCAGTCCGGTTGCGGCAAATCGGTATTCTTGAAACTTCTTGTCGGTCTGCTAGATCCCGACGAAGGTCAGATATTCGTTGACGGCGATCAGATATCTCATGCGAAGCGGGCCGACGTTTATCGTATTCGCATGAAGTTCGGCGTACTTTTTCAAAGCGCGGCGTTGTTCGATTCCATGTCCGTTGAGCAAAATATCGGACTGGGTTTACTTGAACACACCACGATGACAAAAGGAGAAATAGCGAACCGAGTGGCTGAGTGTCTTGATCTGGTCAGTTTGAGCGGGACGCAAAAACTCTTTCCGTCCGAATTATCCGGTGGAATGCGAAAGCGCGTGGGCTTGGCGCGCGCGATTGCGATGAAGCCGCACTACATTCTCTATGACGAACCGACGACAGGATTGGATCCCATCACGGCGGATTCGATCAATGATTTGATTATCCGGATGCAAGAAGAGTTGAAGGTCACATCCGTTATTGTGACGCATGACATGGTTTCAGCTTTCAAAATTGCAAACCGTATTGTGATGCTGCACTTGGGTCGCGTTATATTTTCGGGGAACGAGCAGCAGATCAAAACAGAAAGTATTGACATCGTACGCCGATTTATCGCCGGTGAGTCCGAGGAAAAAAAGGTTGTGACACACTATTAGTCGCCCTATTAGTCACCTTGTAATAGGATACGAAAAAGCCCCGCTTAACCGAGCGGGGCTTTTTCATGTCGTAGAGTATTTGTTATCAGTTTTCGGTCAGGCGCGTGATGCCGGAAAGTCCGACAGCGAGAATAGCAACAGGGAGATTTGCATTCGCTGCGAATAGCGTGTCCGACAAAACATACTCATCATCATTCGTGTGCAGAACCAACGCGCCAAACTGATCGCCCTCCAAGCGATTAAAGAGAATTGAACCGTCATCCAACAGCGCCATGTGCGTTGCGGGGTGAGCAATGAGCGTCATGGTTTGCGGAGTGGTCACAGTCATTTTGTAAACCGCAGGCGGCATGGCAAGACCTTCAGAACTTACCACAATTTCAACAAGCATATAGGATGACTCCTTTGCGATTTGAAATCTTGAAACGAAAGGAGTTTCGCTTAGCAAGCTCAAGTCGGTCAGGCTGCGCGCGGTCAATGTTGCACCGTTTGACGCTGGCACCGGACCTAAGTAGGCAAGGGTGGACACGCTATCTCCAAGTTGAGGCGAGGTTCCGGTTTCTGTTAAGCGCAGCGGAAAAGTATCAAGCACCGTGGATAGTCTCCAGATTCCTGATTCAGTCTCAGAAGTTTCTGGTCCAGCGGCGTAGACATAGCCGTGGGCCGCGTCATAGACCGGTGATGAACCACGATCCCAAATTTGAGTTAGCGTTCCCCCCATGCCGCTCACAAAGATGCCAGCTTCTCCGCCTGGTAGACCGGGTACAGAGAATGCGAACAAGCTCTCACCCGATACTGACCATGAAAAATCCGGGCGCGCGGTAACACCTTCAGGTGTGACGGGAGTTTCAACGCCGTCATGCCAGAGAAAGAGTCCTTCTCCATCACGCAAGAAAAGAAACTCGCTGCCGTCAGGTGACAGAAGCGGATTCGTCGCATCGGGAACTAAGAACTCCGCTCTCCACGATCGTTCAACGGATGTATCGTCATCGTCGTCTGACTTGCAGCCCCCGATCAGCAGACTCAGCAAAACAGTGATAAGCAGTTTGCTATTCATGGTGGAGCGCTTGAATGGGATTGACTCTGGCGGCGCGAATTGCCGGATAGAGGCCGGAGAAAATTGTGACCAAGCCGATCATAACAGCAGAGATAATCATTGTTTTCTCAGAAAGGATAGGTGGAGCGACGCCTTCGGGCAAGGTCACGCTGTTCATGAGTTCAATCAATCCCCAGCCTACGACCATTCCGGCAATACCTGCCACGACAGTGATAATCAGACACTCAAAGAAAAACTGTTTGACGATGTCAAAGGCATTGGCGCCGATCGCGCGTCGAATACCGATTTCACGCGTTCGTTCGACAACTGAAACGAGCATGATGTTCATGACACCCAGTCCGCCGATCATCAGCGTAATCGCCCCGATGGCAACCATCAGCGCGTTGATAGCTTCAAACACTTTCGCCGTCTCCATCGCACTCTTGTGCGTATCCCATAAATTGAGAGCTTCGGGGTCGGTCGGATCAAATTTGTGAACCTTGGCTACGATGTTCTTAAACTCAGCCACAGCTAACTCGTGATACTTCACATCTTTGGGCGAGAAAATCATGTTTCCGAACCAGTAGCGGTCATACAGCGCAAGCTGTGTCGTGTAAGGAATCCAAACGACGTCGTTATCGGGCCCGTAATAGTTTGAATTTTGTTTCTTGTTCGACTTCCATCCGACTATTAAGAACTCTCGCCCGCCGATTAGGACGCGCTCATGCAGAGGATCCGCGCCTTCGCCAAACAATTTCTTGCGGACTTCATCGCCAATCACACAGACTCGGCGAGCTTCGTTGATATCGCGTCGTGAAATCCAGCGACCGTGGTCGGGAATCACGTTGCGCAGGTCGCCGTATCGTTCGCCGACGCCAGCCAAACGTGTGTTAAACAGCCTCGGCCCAGCTCGCATTTCCGTGCTCCACGCCGACACTTCGGGCGAGAAGTCGAACAACTGGGCTTTGGCCGCGAGTGCATCTACCGTCTTTTCATCGAATCGCACCGTTTCGCCCTTGCGAGCAGAGCCGGTGGCCAGACTTTTTCGGCCGCCCCAGACAATGACGACGTCTTTGCCAAGTGAACGAATCCCGCTTAAGGAGTCTTCAGAGAATCCTGTTGCCAAACCTGATAACAGCATCACCGAGGCAATTCCCCAAGTGATGCCGAACATCGTGAGCGCGCTGCGAAGCTTGTTCATGCCAAGCGTACTGAACACTTGCCTGAAGAGTTCGAGAAAGCTCATATCTAGCCCTCCGTTTGGACAGTTCCGGCGCTTACGATTTCGCCGCCTTCCAATCCGCTTGTCACTTCCGTACGAATACCGTCAGAGATACCCAGTGAAATCGCTCGCTCTTCTGTTGCTCCTTTGACGGTATCGGTGACAATCTTGACAAATGCCGAGTCCCCTTTAAAAAAGAGCGCCATCTCATCCAGAATCGGGACATCTTTGCGCTCATCCACCACGATTCTCGAGGTTGCGCTCATGCCGACCCGCAACATTCCGTCCGGGTTCTCAACGGATGCTTTTACATTGAATACGATCTGCTGTTCTTTGTCACTGTACCGGCCAACTGGCGAGATATGATAGATCTCGCCCGTAAAGGTCTTTCCCTGAAATGCTTGCACGGTAACGTTGGCCGTTAGACCAGGTTTCAGCTTGCCAATATCGGCTTCATCCACATCACCTCGAAACTCGATATTCGTATGGTCACCCATGGTGATCACTACGGTGCCACCTGACGCGGACGTGGTCGGAGTAACGGATGCACCTTCGTCAAGCTCGCGGGTAAAGATTAGTCCCGTAATCGGGGCCACGACCGTCGTCGAAGTTTGAACGATTTCCATCTCTCCTTGGCGGTCGCCAATCTGTTCACGTTGAATAAGAGCCCACTCGGCTTCAGCACCCGAGAGACGGGCCTTTGCGCGCTCCAGAACTCGCTCGGCGTCACGCAAATTCTGCTCAGGAACGAGCTTCTTTTCGGCTAACTCCTTGCTGACTCGAAGATCGTCTTCCGCTTGCCGGACTTCAACTTGCGAAGTTCTCAATTCTTGACGCGCTCGCACGTGTTCTGCAGGCGACGCATCGGGCGAAATCTCCAGTAACTTCTGGCCAGCGGTGACCCAGTCGCCTTCTTCGACGTAAAACTTGCGAATCGTGCCACCTGTCGTAGACCGAATCTCGATTTGATGTAAAGGGCGAATACTGCCCGTTGCGACTACGGTTTGAGTCATGTCACCGCGTTCAACGGTGCTAAGTTTGAGGTTTGGCTTGGCATCCGAGTCTTTCTTACACCCTTGCAGGCTCAATACCGCGATTATCGGCAAAAACAAGGCTCCAATACTTAGAACTTTTTGCATGGTGATCCCAAAGTTATGCGCAATGATGATTATAGGAGTCCCGCATGCCCGCTTTTGTTTCCGGACGGCGCAAAAAAGGCCAGCGCGAAGGCATGGCCAGAAAGGTTAGAGGCGGCTAAGCCTCTCAGCAGAATGAAGGGTGACTCGACGATCCGCTGCTAAAAGCCCAAGAATAAATATTTCATGCTCTTAAAGGGTTGGCTCAGATATTAAAATATCCATGAAAACCCTTGACTTTCGAGAAGACCGAGCTTATCTTGTGGGCAGAAGTGGAAAGAATAAGAAGAAATCGGTAAGTCTATCCTAAATGGGCATTCTACCATTTGTAGGTAAACACGAGACATCGGTTGACGAGAAGGGCCGTTTGTCTATTCCTGCAGAGTTCCGGAACGCACTTCCGAGCGAGACTCAGCGGCATGTTGTGCTCACTATTGGGAGCGAAGATTTTATAAACGTCTTTCCAGTAGATTATTTTAACGCGATTTACGCGCCTTCGGAAAATGATACGGCAAATTTCGCTTTGGACGACAGCATAGATCGCGACTTGGTGTTGCTGTCTGAAGCCGCGGTCCGTCCGATCGACGCCCAAGGTCGCGTCACCATCCCTCAAACTCTTCTAAAACAAGCAAATATCAGCAAAGAAGTAGTCTTCTTTGGGCGTCAGAAGTTTTTTACAATCTGGAATGCTGAAGCGTACCAAGCCAGAATGGGCAAGGTCAGATTGACGAAGTCCGCAGCCTGGGGAATGCTGGCCGATAAGGACAAAGGCAAAGGATAGAATGGGACTACACCTACATACGAAGCAATCACATGGTGAAGCAGAAATCCGCATACAGGGGGAATTGACCGGATTGGCATTGGCTCAACTCCAAGCAGCAATTGACCATTTTCGCTACCGTGGCTGTGCAGTTATCCACCTGAATGTAGAGCGACCAGAGCCATGGCGCGCAGACCGCCTTGCCACACTTGCCTCCTCGCATCCCATCGAAGCAGAAATCGCCATCCGTTAGGCCAATGGCCAGGACGGATTCCCTGCGGTCACCGCAGATGGCCGCAGGGGAAATTTTTTCATGTTCGTTGACACCCTAAGACCCTGATGACTGCACTAATCCCCTACCATGTTCCCGTCATGGGACAGGAAGTAATTCAGTGGCTGATCACAAATCCGAACGAGGTTTACGCGGACTTCACGGTAGGTGGCGGAGGGCATTCGCTGCTGATTCTCAATCAGCTTGGCGAAACAGGCAAACTGATCGGCACAGACCGTGATCCTGATGCCATCTGCGAGGCGAAACGGAACCTACCGGATCACGTTGAACTTTGGAATATACGATTCTCCGAGACACTGAGCAAGTTATCCCCGCAATTTGGCTCAAAAATTTCGGGAATCTTGATGGATCTCGGTGTCTCTTCGCATCAGATTGACGAAGGAAGCCGTGGTTTTTCATATCGCGCCGACGGCCCGCTCGACTTGAGGATGGGACAATCCGGCGAAACGGCCGCTGAGCTACTGACGCGGCTGGATGAACGCGAGCTAAGGCACTTGCTTCAATCGCTGGGTGAAGAACCCCAAGCGGCGCGCATCACAAGAGCTATCGTGAAGGCACAGCAGGAGTCGCCGATAACCACAACCGACCAGTTAGCCGAGATTATTCGCAAGTCCGTATCCGCAACCGCTCATAAGTCACTGCCTCGAGTGTTCCAAGCCTTGAGGATGGCAGTGAATCAGGAGCTTGAGGAGTTGAAAGCGGGACTTTCCGCAGCATGGCAATTGCTGAAGCCTCACGGACGGTTGGTCGTCCTTACCTATCATTCTTTGGAAGACCGCCCCGTCAAGCAGTTTATGAAGTCTCTGGCATCCCCTTCTACTCCAATTTTGCCGGACATTCTCGCACCTTCGCCTCGTCCGCAGGCGCGATTCCCGATACGCGGACCGCTCCTCCCTTCCCTGGAAGAAATAACTGCAAACCCTCGATCCCGCAGCGCCAAACTCCGGGTGATCGAAAAGCTACCATAGCAGCATTCCAATCGTGTCCACTATTTCCGTTCCAGCATCCGTATATCGTCCAAAGCGTGTTCCTCGCGTCTTGCGCAAGCAGGCCGCGCTATTTCGTTTATTGGGGTTCTTGGGTCTGGTCGCGGTTGTCGCCATGTTGGTCGCGTGGCGTAATTTCACGGTTCAGCAATTGACGATTGATGTTGCTCGGCAAAGAACTCAGCTCTTGCAGCTTGATCAAGAGATCTCGCACTTGACTGGATCCATCGAAGCAGCTGCACCCTACAATGAAGTAGCCGCTTGGGCCAGTCTAACTCACGGATGGAAATCTCGAGCGGGACACGTTGATACAATCAGCATCGCCTCGCTAAACAGCACAACCAATGCCTCACCGAAGAATGGCTCTTCCACCCTTTCCGAGTAAACCTTCACGCCACCTTCGCCGCGAACTCCTGCTGGTCGGGATATTTGTCTGTGCGATGGTTGCCTTTGCGGGAAGACTGGTGCAGCTTCAGGTAATCGAACATGGGCGTTGGAAAAGTCTGGCACAACGTCAGATGTATAACACCGCACATGAGCCGATGCCTCGGGGCGAGATTCGTGATCGAAACGGGATGCCGATGGCGGTCACGCTACCGTTGTCTTATGCCGTCGGTTTTCGACCGAGTGATTC
This sequence comes from uncultured Alphaproteobacteria bacterium, assembly GCA_964530625.1. Taxonomy (GTDB): domain Bacteria; phylum Electryoneota; class RPQS01; order RPQS01; family RPQS01; genus JABWCQ01. Next base: position 36,192 of record CAZHAK010000010.1, read on the forward strand.
TATTGATCGTGACAGTGTTGCGAAAGTATTGACGGGGTTTTTGCCTTTGCCCGAACCTGCGATTCGTCGCAAACTTGACGCAAGGGGATATACATATTTGGCTCGGCGGGTTGACTGGCAAATCCAGCAACAACTCGAAGACCTGAATCTTCCCGGAATAGAATTCGTGCGCGAGGCGCGCAGGAGTTATCCGGCGACGGTGGCCGCAGGGACGGCGGTTGGTTTTACGAATGTTGATGGGCTTGGCCAGGATGGGATTGAGCGGGCGCTGGACTCGTTGCTTAACGGAGACAAGCGCGACGTATTGGTCTGGAATGACGCACGGCGCGCCGTGCCTGCGGTCATGAGCGCGACGGAAGAGGGACTTGCGTACTCCGGGGCTAATGTCTATTTAACGATTGATCTTCAGCTTCAGGCTATTCTCGACCGCTGTATGGAAGACGGTCTGGCAGACAAGAGTTTTGAGAAGGCCTGTGCCGTGCTTCTGGATCCCAATACGTGCGAGGTACTGGGGATTTCGACGTTTCCGCAATTCAATCCCAATTCACCCGCGGACACAGAAGGAGAGAATCGCCGTTGTTGGCCGATCACGGATTTGTTTGAACCGGGATCGATCTTCAAGGTCGTCACGGTCAGCGCGGGGCTTGAAGAGGGCGTCGTGACTGCTGCAACGATGATAAATTGCGAGAACGGAAAATATCGTGTACCCGGCAAGACGCTTAGTGACGTACATGCCTACGGTTCGCTTTCAGTGACGAATGTCCTTGCGAAGTCTTCGAATATCGGTTGCGCGAAGATAGCGGAGCGGATGCGCGCCGAAGACATGTATCGCTGGATCACGAGATTTGGTTTCGGCTCAAAGACTGACATCGGTTTGCTTTTTGAACCGACCGGCTATGTTCCAAAGCCCGCGCATTGGAGCGGCCCGACGCGTTCAAATTTAGCCATCGGACAAGGGGTGTCGGTTACTGTGATGCAACTCGCGGCGGCCTATGCCGCAATCGCAAACGGCGGGCTGTTGATGCAACCAAAACTGATTCGCGCATTCGATTTTCCCAACGGCGAACAGGTCAAGTTTGACCCCGTAGCGATACGACCTATCATGGAGCCAGCGAACGCCCGCGAGTTAACCCGCATGATGATTCAGGTTGTGGACAGCGGCACAGGCAAGGCGGCAAGACTAAAAGGAGTTAAGATTGCCGGCAAGACGGGCACCGCGCAGAAGGTTGATTTCGAGGCCAAGAGTTACTATTCCGATCGTTACGTCAGTTCGTTTGCCGGATTCTTTCCTGCTGACGATCCGAAATACGTTTTGCTGGTCGTCGTGGACGATCCTCGCGGCGCGGGATATTATGGAGGACAGATATCCGCTCCAGTCTTTGCGTCCATTGCTCACAACATTCTTGAGGAGCGTCATCCCGAGCTACTACCAGAACCTGACAATGAAATGCTGCAACTCGCGGATTCGCTGGCGCAAGATACCAATGAAGACTCAATTGAACATCCTGTCTTCGAATATGATACTGTGAAATTTGCTGACGTGCCCCGAGTGATGATGCCCAATTTGATCGGTTTACCTTTACGTGCAGCGGCGAGGCAGATGGAGTTTGCGGGACTCACACTGAATCTGGTCGGCGTCGGCGTGGTGATATCGCAGTATCCACCTTCTGGAGAATTGGTTCCGCTTGGCTACGAATGTCTTGTAACCGCGGAGCCTCAGCGAACGGCGCAATATGCTGTCTCTCGCTAAACTTGCGAGCATCGTTGACGGCGAGCTTTGCAATACGGGCGGTGAAGAACAAGTTTGCGGGATAAGCTATGATTCGCGCAAGGTAAAACCAGGGGATGTCTTTGTCGCGATAAGCGGACAAAAAGACGACGGAGCGAAATACGCAGATAGCGCGCTGAAGCTCGGAGCAGTCGCGGTGATCCTTGAAAAAAGTGTCTCGCAGTTGTCTGGCGCGCCGTTACTCATTGTGAGCAACTCTCGAGCCACATTGGCGAAGGCGGCTTGGGCAATTGCTGAATATCCGCAGAAGCGATTGAAGCTTATCGGCGTTACCGGAACCAACGGCAAGACGACGGTTACGACCGCTTTAGCTCAACTTTTGACGATATGTGGACGACCCACCGGGGTATGTGGAACGCTTGGAATGTCCTATGATGAGTATCGATTTGACAGCGAACGCACCACTGCGGAAGCTCCCGATCTTGCGCAGGCTTTTCAAGGTATGATCGAGCACGGCGCAGAGTATGTCGCCATGGAAGCGACGTCAATCGGATTGGTCATGCACAGGCTTGATGATTTGCAGTTTGAGGTTGCGGTGTTTACGAATTTGTCGCGTGACCATCTTGACTTTCACGGATCGTGGGAAGCCTATCGGCGCGCAAAAATGATGCTCTTTGAATCTGCACGGTTAATCGGTTGCGCGGTTGTTAATGCGGATGATCCTGAGTCGCGCGATTTAATTTCACATACTTCAGCACCGATACTGACCTACGGTATCGAGAGCCGTTGTGACTTTCGCGCGAGTGACATAGAATTGCACGCTGATGGCACACAATTTAGAGTCGTTTGCACTGACGGCGAATATGTCGCCAACACGTCACTGATCGGCTTGTTCAATGTTCAAAATACGCTCGCGATGATTGCCACTGCCAGAGCACTTGGACTGAGCATGGACGAAATTATTGGTGCGCTACCCAAGGTTTTGCCTGTCCGAGGTCGAGCAGAAGTGATCTCCTCCTCTGCTCCTTTTATAGTGCTGGTGGATTACGCTCATACACCTGATGCATTGGAAAAGATTCTTTCTACGGTTCGCAATCTTGCGAAGGGAAGTTTGCACTGCGTGATCGGCGCAGGCGGTGATCGCGACAAAGGGAAACGGCCCTTGATGGCACAGGCGGCTGCAAAATGGAGCGATCGGATTTTTTTGACATCGGATAATCCGCGCATGGAAGATCCACAGACCATTTTGAATGATATGATGACCGGAATCGCACCGTCGCATCATGCCAATGCAAACGTTGACCGACGCGCAGCAATTTATCATGCCCTTAGTTCCGCAGGAACCGGTGACGTCGTAGTAGTGGCCGGAAAAGGTCACGAGACCTACCAGGAAGTCCACGGAGTGAGATATCCTTTTGATGACGCAGAAGTTATTCGCGATTGGCTGCGCGCGGGCGGATATTTGTCATGACTTTACCGACCCTGGGTTGGCTGAAGACAGTGTTCGGGGACAACGCGAACAGTTTTGAAGAGCAGCCGCTCAACATTTGCATTGACAGCCGCAAACTTTCGCAAGGAGATGTATTCTGGGCGTTGCGTGGATCGCGTGACGGGCATGAATTCGTTACGAATGCGTTGAAGTCGGGAGCATCGGCGGCAGTTGTCAAGCGATCCTTCTCAACGGGCAACCAAGCACTGGACCAAAAACTGATTCATGTGGACGAACCGATTGATGCGTTGGCTGAAGCCGCAAGACTTTGGCGCAAAGAATTTTCTGGAAAAGTTTTAGGATTGACAGGCTCTGTCGGTAAGACGACTACAAAGGACTTTGCCAGCGCGGCCGTCGGAAACGCGCTTACAGTCATCGCGACCGAAGGAAACTTCAATAATGAGATTGGCGTGCCTCTGACAATTTTGCGAACACCACTCGAGACAGAGCTACTGATTTGTGAAATGGGCGCAGCACGCGTCGGCGACATTGCGCACTTGTGTTCGATTGCCGCACCTGACAGCGGCTTAGTGACGGCGATTACTGACGCACACACGGAGTCCTTCGGCTCCATTGACAATATCATGATCGGCAAGGGCGAACTTTACGATTTTGTCAAAGAAAGGGACATCGCATTCGTTCCTCTCGAGGACGAAAAATGCGTTCGGGCGAGCTCGAGCTGCAGAACCAGAGTCGGTTACGGATTCAGCAAACCAACGACAGACTGGAAGAGCGACTATGTTCATGGCGAAAGACTTGAATTCGATCACGATGCTTGCGCAGGCTTTATTGTGCAAGGGGAGAGAATCAAATTGTCAGTCCCGGGCCGACCTGCGGCACAAGCAGCGCTTGCAGCAATGACAATCGCTCTCCATCATAACATTCCTTCCGACCAGGCGGCCAAACGAATCTCACAGGCCGTGCCAACGAGCGGCCGTGCCAGCATTCGCAAGCTCAAGTCCTTGACGATAATTGATGATTCCTACAACGCAAGTCCGTCAAGTATGCGCGCCGCGCTCGAGACTTTGTCAATGAGGCAAAGTGGACGCAAAGTCGCCATTCTCGGTGACATGCTTGAGTTAGGCGAGATTAGCGACATTGCACATCGTGAGGTTGTCGGAGAATTGGATCGCGCGGGAGTCACACTTGCTGTTTTGATTGGCCCGCAATTTTCGTACGTAGCCGGAGCAAGTTTGCTTCATGCACAATGTCGTGTCTATCAAAATGTGGACCAAGCTCTTTCCACACTAACACAGTTGATTAGGCCCAATGATCTGGTCTTGGTTAAAGCATCGCGCGGTATGGCTTTGGATCGAGTCGTGAAGAAACTTGAAGATAGTTTCGACTGATGCTCTATCACCTACTGGTACCGTTACGGGATGAAATCATTGGTGCGAATCTGTTTCGCTACCTTACGTTTCGCTCTGCCTTGGCGGCGGTGATGGGTTTGCTAATTTCGTTTCTAATCGGTCCGTGGCTTATTCGAAAACTGAAGGCGCATCAAATCGGCGAAGAGATTCGGGTGGACGGGCCGCAGACGCATTTCAACAAAGCAGGTACTCCGACAATGGGCGGCTTGATGATTCTCGCTGCAGTCGCTATACCAACTCTCCTGCTTGCAAACCTGACCAATTTTTATGTCTTGTTAACTCTGCTCTCCTTTTTGTGGATGGGAGCAATCGGGTTTTTTGATGACTACTTGAAGACGGTAAAGAAGAAGAAAGCCGGATTGGTTGCGCGCCAGAAATTGGTCGCCCAAGTTGGGCTGGGCATCGTGATCGGGATATTCTTGCTGAATTACTCGCATCTATTCGGACAGAATTTTCATTTCAATATCACGCAAACAACGGTGCCTTTTTTCAAGCATGTAATGTTTGATTTCGGCTGGTTTTATCCCATCGTCGTGATGTTTGTTATTACGGGAACATCGAACGGCACGAATCTGACAGACGGTCTGGACGGACTTGCAATTGGTGTTACGTCCATCGCGGCGGCGGCTTTCGCTGTGATCAGCTACGTGACGGGAAACGTAAATTTCTCGCAATATCTCAACATCATTTATCTTGACGGCGCGGGCGAGTTGACGATCTTTTGTTCTGCTCTACTTGGCGCGGGGCTCGGGTTTCTGTGGTTCAACTCATATCCGGCACAAGTCTTCATGGGCGACACAGGAGCGTTGGCACTTGGCGCCGCTCTGGGGACTATGGCCATTTTGTTAAAGAAAGAATTCTTCTTAATCGTTATTGGCGGGATATTTGTCGCCGAAGCGATGAGCGTCTTGATGCAACGAGCATATTTCAAATACACGAAGCAGAGATTCGGAGAGGGGCGGCGAGTGTTTCGAATGGCACCGCTGCATCATCACTTCGAGCAGCTTGGAATGCATGAAACAAAAGTCGTCGTTCGATTTTGGATTGTACAAGTGTTGCTTGTGCTAATCAGTTTGACGATGTTCAAGGTCAGATAATGATCACGGATCTTTCAGGCCGACGGTTTGGAATATTAGGTTTGGGAAGAAGTGGGGTTGGTGCGGCAGGACTTATAAAACGGCTCGGTGGGAACGCGCTAATTTCCGACAGCAAACCGGCAGAGAGTTTCGGCTCACTCCCTTATACCCTCCGTGCCCGCGGAGTCGAAGTGGAAACGGGAAGTCATGCACGACTGCTCACTGAAGACTATGACGTTTTGATTGTCTCGCCCGGCGCGATGGTCAAGCAAGAGTGGCAAGCGCAGCTTGGCAAGCGAGGCACACAAATCTGGTCGGAGCTTGAACTCGCATCGCAGTGCTACGACGGACGTTGGATTGGAGTGACAGGCAGCAACGGCAAGACGACGACTGTAACTCTTATCAGGGGAATTCTCGAGCACGCGGGGCTACGGGTGGATGCGGTCGGCAATATTGGCGTTGCATGGAGTGAACGCCTGCCTTCAACCGACGTTGATCTCTTTGTTGTTGAAGTCTCAAGTTTTCAGTTGGAGTTTACACAAACTGCACGACCAAACATTTGTGTGCTTTTAAATGTCCTTGAAAACCACCTCGACCGTCATGGTGATTTGGAAACATACGGGCAATTGAAACTCAAGCTCGCAGCAAATCAAGGCCCGTCAGATTTCGTGATATTAAACGGGGATGATCATTTCTTGATGCGAAATGCGCATACACTCAAAGCTGCGCCTATCACATTCAGCAAAGACTCATCAGCCGACTGGATTGTACGTGACGGTCATGTAGCGTCCGCGACTGGACAGATAATACTGTCGCATGACGAGTGGGAGTTGGTCGGAACACATAATTTACTGAACGCGGCCGCCGCTGCGGCGGCGGCCAGCTGTCTTGGTATATCGGAGACTGATATCCACACTGCCTTAACAAGGGCCGTGGCAGTTGAGCATCGCATTGAATGGGTGCGAACGCTGGACGGCGTTCACTTTTTCAACGACTCGAAGAGCACAAACCTTATCGCGACATTGACTGCGCTTGACGCGATAGACGGCCCCGTTATCCTGCTTTTCGGTGGCAGGCCAAAGCGTGAGAGTTTTGCGCCGCTTGCAAACCTGATTGGAAACAACATTCGAGAGATAGTCGTTTTTGGCGAAGCGCGCGAGAAAGTCAGCAAAGATGTCCCTGAAACTTCAGTTCATTTTTGCGACGACTTAGAGTCAGCTTTGATGCACGCACGTACCGTCATGCATCCGGGAGATACGATTCTACTTTCACCGGGCTGCGCTTCCTACGATCAGTTCGAAAACTATGAGCAGCGCGGGACGTTGTTTAAAAAACTTGTATACGAGCTATGAATCAGCCACGAATTGCAACGGTTTATTCTCCGTTGAACCAATCCACGCCTTCAATAGATTATCCACTGCTTGGTGCGGTGATGGCATTGTGCATCGCGGGTGTGGTGTTTGTCTTTACTTCATCGGCCGCGCACTCTTGGCAAACAACAAACGGCGATTCAATAGCGTTTCTAACAAATCACTTACAACGACTTGGTGCGGGAATCGTTGCTCTGATTGTTGTGTATCATCTTCGCTTTCAGTTGATTGAAAAGCTTGCTCGTCCTGCATTGTTAATTGCCATTACAGCTTTGATTGTCGTCTTGATTTTACCCATGCTTCCGGGAACCACGGCGAAACGCTGGCTTATACTTTTTGGGCTGAGCATCCAGCCTGCGGAGCTTGCAAAGTACGCGATGATCGCGTACATGTCGAAAAGATTGTCAGAAATAGACGAGTCGTCCTTTCCAGCGGAACGAAAGCAGAAGTTACTCGCGCTTCTGAGCGTGACTGCGCTGACACTCGGCCTTATATTGATTGAGCCGAATCTCTCGATGGTCATTCTGATAAGTGGTGTTGTGATCACTTTATTTCTCTTGCACGGACTGGAGTGGAAAAAGCTCGCGCTAACGGTTCCGGTCGGTATTTTGGGAATTGGAGCAATTCTACTATTCAAACCGTACATGATGGAACGCATCCAGTCGTTCATTGACGGAATTTCCAACCCACTGCAAACCGGGTACCATGTGCGTCAATCGTTGATTGCGATCGGTCAAGGCGGCATGTTCGGTCTTGGGCTTGGTCAATCCACACAAAAGCACTATTATCTTCCCGAGCCGTACAACGATTCGATTTTCAGTATAATCGGTGAGGAAGCCGGGCTTGTCGGTTCGCTGCTACTCTTGAGCGCGTTTATTGTAGTCATTGCGCGTGGATGGAAGATTGCGCTAAAAGCTCAAGATCGTTTCTCATACTATCTGGCGGCAGGGATCACGGCTTCCCTTGCCTGCTCCATGCTCATTAACGTGGGCGTGAACCTCGCATTGCTCCCGGCGACTGGTCAGCCATTGCCTTTTGTCAGCTACGGCGGCACTTCGCTGGTGATGTCGCTTGCAGCTGTCGGTGTACTGATGAACATCGCAAAGCAGCAAAACATATCGGCAACGCGGCAAGGCTCCGCACGACCGCTTTCGAATTGACGCTATGCGCGTCGTGTTGACAGGCGGAGGAACGGGTGGGCATGTGTATCCCGCGCTCGCAATCGCCGAAGCATTACGCGAAAGTCGCGGTGACATTGAAATTGTTTTTCTTGGCACCGCAAGTGGATTGGAAAGCAAAATAGTTCCAAGTTTTGGTGAATCGTTCCGTGTCATCCAAGCAGGTGGGTTAGTCGGCAAGAGCATAGCCGATAGAGCGAAAGGCGCGGTGAACGCCGCGATCGGCGTCGCACAATCTTTGAAATTGTTACGAAAGATCAAACCCGCTGTGGTTGTGGGAACTGGTGGATTTGTGATGGCACCCGTCTTGCTTGCAGCGAGACTCTTGCGATTGCCTTTCGTAATTCAAGAGCAGAATTCGTATCCAGGACTGACGACACGGCGCTTTGCGGGATGGGCCAAACAAGTTTGTATCGCTTACCCCCAAGCAGCACAGCATTTGACAAACGCTTCGACGATATTGACGGGCAATCCACTGAGAAAACAGCTTGTAGAATTCGCGAGCACAAGCAGGACAAACTCTCAAGGTAATCCTCCGCGCATTTTGATAACCGGCGGATCTTTGGGAGCGCGTTCGATCAACAATGCGGTCGCGGAATCACTTGCGGAGCTGTGCAGTCTTGCAAATGTTACTTGGCAATTTGGCAGATCGGGAGCGCCTGACGCGCTATCTTCAACCATGCAAGTCTTGACTGACACTGGAAAATTGCAAGCAGCGGCCTTCTTTGATGATATGCCGCGACGCTACGCAGACTCAGACATGGTGGTTTGTCGAGCAGGTGCGATGACTCTGTCTGAAGTCTCTCTTTTCGGATTGCCATCACTGTTGATTCCATTCCCTCATGCGGCGCATGATCATCAGACTTCAAACGCCAAATCTTTTCAAGAAGCCGGGGCGGCGAGTTTGATTCAGGACAAGGAGCTGGACGGCGAAGCTTTGTTGACAGGCTGTAAAACTATTTTGACGGATAGGAAGAAGTACGACTCTATGTCCGCCGCTATGAACTCGCTTGCACGCCCGACCGCGGCCAAACAAATCGCAGAAATTGTTTTCTCCTCTATAGACTCATGAGCAATCTCCCCACAACATTTCGTCATGTTCGCCACATTCATATGGTCGGAATCGGCGGTGCGGGCATGTGCGGGATCGCGGAAGTTTTGGCGTCAATGGGTTTTCAAGTCAGCGGATCAGATCTTTCTCAAAGTGATGTCACAGACCGCTTAGTGTCACTGGGCATCAAGGTTAGCTTCGAACACGTAGCCGAGCAAGCAGACGGTGCAGACGTGGTAGTGTTTTCTTCCGCGGTGCGGCCGGAGAATGTTGAAGTTCGTTATGCGCGCGAGCATCGGATTCCGACGATTCCGCGTAGCGAAATGCTTAGCGAGTTGATGCGCTTGAAGCGGGGTATCGCTGTGGCCGGCACGCACGGTAAAACGACGACCACCTCCATGATCGGATCCATCTTTGCGCATGCTGGGCTCGCGCCCACAGTGATAGTCGGCGGCAAGGTGCGCGCACTCGGTACGGGGGCGGCAACGGGCACCGGCGAATTCCTTGTCGCAGAAGCCGATGAGTTTGATCGCTCCTTTTTGAAGCTCTCCCCTACTCTTGCGGTTATCACGACTATTGAGGCTGAGCATCTCGATACCTATTTCGATCTTGAGAGCATCAAGGACGCATTTGTCGAGTTTGCGAATAAGGTGCCGTTTTACGGATTGGTCGTCGTGTGCGAAGATGACCTGCACACACGGGAAATTATGCTCCGTATCAAGCGCCCGATGCTGACCTACGGGCGCAGCGCATCATCGGCCTATCGCATTTGTGACGAAACGTTCTCAGGCCTAAGTTCTTCGTTTGTCATTCAGACTCCGGAATTAGAGCGCTTCAAGTTTGAGCTTCAGGTTCCCGGGCAACACAATGTGTCCAACGCGACAGCGGGAATCGTCATCGCTTTGGAAACGGGTATTCCTGCAAAAGTGATTCGCGACGCGCTTCATAGTTTTGCCGGTGTGCATCGCCGATTTGAGCGAAAGGGAGAAGTCAACGGCGCATTGATATTTGACGACTACGCACATCACCCGACTGAAGTGCGAGTCACACTCGAGGCCGCAAAGCAATGTTGGCCAGACAAGCGGTTGGTCGCAGTATTTCAACCGCACCTTTACACGCGCACTCGCGACTTCGCCCTGGAGTTTGCGGATTCATTAGGAATTGCTGACAAAGTGCTGTTGCTGGAAATTTATCCGTCGCGCGAAAGTCCGTTGCCTAACGTGACTTCCAACTTGATCGCGGAACCCTTGCGAGTGAACGGTACAACGGTAGTTATGGTGTCAAGCGACCGATCTATTCCAGATCAGATTCGCAATGAGATTACTGACGGCGACATTGTCATCGCAATGGGCGCAGGTTCCATATCCCGCTACATTGACGACTTGATTCGTCAAGCTTAGTGTGAAAGCAAAACTTCAAAAGTTGATTCAGTTGGCGCCGTGCAGACTGCGCGAGAACGTATTGCTTGCGCCTCACACGACCTTTCGCGTCGGTGGTCCCGCGGATATCCTTGCTGAACCACAAAGTGAAACAGAACTTCTAACACTATTACGCTCAGCTCGCGATCTTGAGATTCCGTACTTCTATATGGGCTTAGGCTCAAACATCTTGGTATCCGACGCGGGCATACGCGGGATGGTCATTCGCGCACATGGTCAACTTGCCGAAATCAGAGGAGAAGGCGACATTGTTTCCGCCGGCCCAGCCGCGCGACTCTTGCTCTTAACGACGTTCGCAGCTCAGCACTCTTTTACCGGACTTGAGCCCCTCTCGGGAATCCCCGGATCAGTGGGCGGGGGACTTATCATGAACGCAGGAGCATATGGAGGCGAAATTTCGGATTCACTACTCGATGTTCGTGTGATAACACCTTCTCTCGACATCGCAACCTACTTGAAGAGTGATATCTCGTTTGGTTATCGCAGCGCCCCGGAATTGCAGAACATGATTGTTTTGACGAGTCGGTATCAGCTTAAGACAGCTGAACAATCTGGTATCTACTCTGAGATGCGGCGCGTTTGGGGACTGCGAAGGCAGAAACAACCAATTGAATTCCCCAGCGCAGGATCAATCTTCAAGCGCCCTCCGGGTGACTACGCAGGCAGGCTGATTGAAGCGGTAGGTTGCAAAGGCCTTCGCATCGGCGGCGCGATGGTATCAGCCAGACACGCAGGAATCTTTATAAATGATCGCGCTGGTACGGCAATTGAAATCGCGGAGTTGATTCGAACAGTTCGCCGTCGCGTACATAGTACGTTCAATGTGACACTTGAAAACGAGATACTTCCCGTCGGATTCGATGCAGACCCCTTCGCACTCTAAACTACAACAGCGAAAACGCAAGACAAGACTGAAGGCTCTGCTCTGGGCGATCGGCCTTCTGGGTGTCATCGTGATCGGGATCCTCACAAACCAGTTAATGCGCAATGCCGTCGAGACTCTGGCAATGCGAACGACTTCGTGGACTTGTTCGGATATTCAGATCATCGCAGGAGTTGAACTCTCTGCTGATTCCATTCTTGAATTATCAGGCTGTACAACGAAATCACCCCTAGCAAGTTATTCGACGGATATCATCGCTGCAAGATTGCTTCAAAGCCCGTGGATTAAGAACGCGGAAGTCACGCGGTACCCCCCGAATACTTTGAAAATTCACGTCACCGAACGCACAGGCATCGCGTTGGTGCATGACGGTTCTCAGCTTGCTCTAAGCGAAGACTATGTCTTATTGCCGTGCGCGGACAAATCGTGGAGAAACACATTGCCTTGGTTGTCCACCGATGTTCCCTTCGCGCGACAAGTCGGCCCGATGTCGGAACGCGACCCGCTTTATCCTGTAGCTCGTGAACTTGTTCGGGTTCGTTCGCTGACTCCGGATGTCGCTAGCAATTTTGCTGAGATGTATCGAGTCAACGGAACATGGGGTGCGGTTCTCATGAATCCGGTGTTGACGCTTAGCCTGTCGCCGGAGGTTTCGACGGAGAATTGGCTTGCTCTGAACGAACTGCTCATGACTCCGAAATTCCAAGACAAAGTAGAATCGAATGCCGTAGTAGATTTGCGGCTTCCCGGATACGTTACACTTCATTTGCCTGGCACACAGGCGGAGGACTCTTAACGCAATGAAGCACTCATATTCACAACAAGACATATTGTGCGGATTAGATATCGGCACGACTAAGATCGCCGCGATCATCGCCGCACCGAATCCTGACGGTGAGCCGCATTTGCTGGGAGTGGGATGTGTTCCGTCTCGCGGTTTGCGGCGCGGAGTAGTCGTCAACCTCGAGCAAACAGCGCATGACATTGCGGAGGCGATTGGCCTCGCTCAAGAAAAGGCCGGCGTCGAGGTTGAATCGGTTTGGGCAGGCATCGCAGGCGAACACGTCAAGAGTTTGAATTCGCGCGGGGTGATTCCGATCACGCGCTGGCGCGGCGAGCAAACTGGTGAAGTCACAACTGGTGATGTGGACAAAGTGGTTGAGGCAGCGCGAACAATATTACTGCCTCCCGACCGCAGAGTACTGCATGTGTTGCCACAAGAATATATGGTTGACGCGGAGGGCGGAATTCGCATGCCAATCGGAATGGCAGGCGTACGGCTTGAGGCCGACGTCCATATTGTTCATTGCGCGGTTTCGTCAGCACAGAATATAATTGCCTGCTGCAAGCGCGCGGGAGTTGCCGTGCACGATTTGATATTGGAGCCACTCGCGTCCGCGGAGAGCGTCTTGACAAACGACGAAAAGGAGTTGGGTGTAATCCTATTGGACTTTGGCGGCGGCACAACCGATGTCGCGGCCTATCAAGGTGGGGCGATTCGCCATACGGCGATCATAGGCTACGGCGGAGACTATATCACACGCGACATTGCGATGGGATTGCGCACACCGATGGAATCCGCAGAGCAGATTAAGATTGAACACGGGTCGGCGCATCATCGGGCGATCAGTCAGAACGATTTTCTTGAAATTCCTGGAATCGGCGGACGCGAACCTCGTGAATTGAGCCGCTCGATGTTGGTCTCTATTGTCGGGCCACGCGTGGAAGAGATATTGACGATTGCTCGCGACGAACTCAAGAAGACTCGCGTTCTTGAACAGATCGGCGCAGGCATCGTGCTGACGGGTGGCGGGGCGTCGATGTCCGGCATGGCTGAGATTGCTGAAGAGATTTTCGCACTGCCGGTTCGGATTGGCGCGCCGCAAAACTCGTTTGACGCGAGCGATCTTTACTTAGGTCCGAAATTCGCGACCGCGGTTGGCCTCGTTCGTCACGGCAACCGTCAGATTGCGGAGATGATCGCGTCCGGTCACAACGCAGAATCGTGGACGGCACGCACGTCGATTAAAGTGCGCAAGTTTTTCTCTGAAATTTTCTAATAGCTATTAAAATTCGAAGGAGTACATCAATGGCAGCCATGCAATTCATGTTCGCGGAAAACTCTCTTGGCGCTAAGATGAAGGTTGTTGGCGTAGGCGGCGCTGGCGGCAACGCGCTGAATTGGATGATCGAGACGGGTTTGAAGAGCGTAGATTTTATTGCGGTGAACACGGACGCGCAAGCTCTTGAAACAAACGCGGCTCCACGTAAAATCCAAATCGGTGCAACGTCAACACGTGGCTTGGGCGCAGGCGCGAATCCTGCAGTAGGTCGTGAGGCGGTTGAAGAGAATCGCGAAGAACTAGTGAAAGCGCTCACGGGTGCGGACATGGTTTTCGTAACGGCGGGTATGGGCGGTGGCACGGGCACGGGCGCGGCTCCAATCGTCGCGCAAATCGCGCGTGAGATCGGCGCGTTAACAGTTGGTATCGTCACTAAACCGTTCGCGTTTGAAGGTAAAAAGCGTTTATCACACGCTCTGGATGGAATTGAACAGCTTCGCGAGCAAGTAGACACGCTTATCGTGATTCCAAATCAAAGGCTGATCTCGCTTGTTGACCGCTCTACGTCGTTGGTGGATGCGTTTAAGCTCGCCGACAACGTTCTCTTGCACGCGACACGCGGCATATCTAACCTGATTACCGAACCAGGTATGGTCAATCTTGACTTCGCCGATGTACGCACGGTCATGGCCGCAAAGGGCGATGCGTTGATGGGCGTTGGAGTCGGAGTCGGTGAACATCGCGCGGTGGAAGCGGCACAACAGGCAATCTCTTCCCCTCTGCTCGAAGAAGTCTCAATTGACGGCGCGCGTTCCGTTCTGGTAAACATCACGGGCGGCAGCGACCTAACACTGTTGGACGTCGCGGACGCCACGACGGTGATCACGGAAGCGGCTGGTGAAGATGCGGAAGTCATTTTCGGAGCAGTGATCGACACGGACATTCGGGATGAAGTTCGAGTGACAGTTATCGCCACGGGGTTTAACTGCGCATCCTCGAACCAAAGACCGCAGGCATTCAGGACATCACCGATTGCCCGGTCGCACACGCCTGTTGAAATCACGTCACCCGTTCGGCGCGAACCGATTCGCATCGAACGTTACGAAGAACCATTTCCTTTGAATGTCCAACCGCTGACCCGCGAAGTGAATGGTCGGCTGGAGCCGATCATCGTAGGCGACGACGGCGAAAGCTCAGTAGATGATTTTGAGGTTCCGACGTTCCTGCGCAGGCAGATGGACTAAGGCAAATGTCAGGAGTATCGAAGGGCTCTGCGAAACGGCAGAGCCTTTTTACTTGCGTCTGTCTAAGTTTTTGGCTATTTTTCTGATGGTGACAAGAAAACTTACAGTTTGAGGAAGACAATGGATTTTAGGCTGCTGAAAAAATTGTGCGAGTCCCACGCCGTATCAGGGCGAGAAGAGGGTATCCGGGCGCTCATTCGATCGGAATTTGAAGCGCTCGGTCTAACGGTGTCGAATGACGCGATGGGGAACTTGACCGGTTTCAAAAAGGGCACGGGAAAAAAGAAGGTCATGCTTGCGGGCCATATGGACGAGATCGGCTTTATTGTTTCGCACATTGACAAGGACGGCTTTCTGCGGTTTCAGCCCTGCGGCGGCTTTGACCCGCGGACACTCATGAGCCAGCGAGTCTATGTGCATACAGCCAAAAGGCGTTTACTGGGCGTCATGGGCACGCGGCCCGTTCACGTTCTCAAGGACGAAGAGAAAAAGAAAGTTCTGGAAGTGACGGATTACTTCGTGGATCTCGGACGTTCCTCAAAGGAGGTAGAGAAGCTGGTCGAAATCGGCGATCCGATTACGATGGCTCGTGAGCTGGACGAGCTTGGGGATTGCTTGACAGGAAAATCCCTCGACAATCGTTTTGGTGTTTGGCTAATGATCGAGGCGTTAAAGCTCGTTAAAAAGAATTCTGTTAACATTTATGCGGTTGCGACGACTCAAGAAGAAGTCGGCCTTCGCGGCGCGATTGCCGCTACACGGGACATCGTGCCGGACGTCGGTATTGCTTTGGATGTCACCATCGCGTCCGACATTCCCGGATCGGCGGCGCAGGACTACGTGACGAAAGTCGGCGGCGGCGCGTGTATCAAAATTTTGGACGGATCAATGATTTCAAATCCGAAGATCGTCCGGGAGCTGAAAGACATTGCCACCAAGAAAAAAATTCCGTGGCAATATGAGATACTGCCGCGCGGCGGAACAGACGGCGGCGGCATGCGCATGGTGTCGGGCAATACAGCCGTGGGCGCGATTTCGGTTGCTTTGCGCTATGTCCACTCTACCGTCGAGACGGCGCACAAGGATGATCTTGAGGCGTGTGTCAAGCTCTTGGCCGCATATCTTGAAACCACAACGGGTTCAGGCTACGAGTTGGGCGACAAGCTTTAACGGGATTTCATTTGCACACAAAAAACCCCGCATCGCTGCGGGGCTTTTTTTGTACTGTTGACTATAACTCACTTGAGCAATATTACACGCTGTGTTTTGCTCACATTGTTTGCCGACACATTCAGCCAGTACGATCCACTGGGCAGATTGTCGCCGTCAATCTTAATCGTGTGCGTTCCAGCACTGACTTGGCGGTCCGCGATCAGGTCTACCTGCCTGCCAAGAACGTCGTGCAAAGTGACACGAACACGAGAAGACTTAGCCAGATCAATCTGTACGTTTGCCTCGGGATTAAACGGGTTGGGAAACGCGGCAGAAACTGAAAAATCTGACGGAACAATGTCCGGTAGTTCATCCGCGCTGACAGGCGCACCAAACCAACTCATCACTCGACGCACAATTTCGCGGTGATGAACGGAACCAACCGCTCCGCACGCCGCTTCAAGCGCAAAACCGAAGTACACTGACTTATAGGTAGAATTTTCAAACCGCACTGCTCCACCCAAACCATTCACGTTGTACGTGTAGATAACGGTACCATCATTCACAGCGGACAAGACCGAGGGGCTAACACTTCCGTTGCCTGCGCACGCGCCACCGATTAAAATGAGGTTTGCATTATCCGAGATCGGGTCGCCACCAACACCAGTCAATTGAGTAGAACCTGACGCTCCCCCACTCTGCGAATGAAGATAGTCGCTGTAGAAAGCGCTGTTGCGCACGTCCGCGTCCACGTCGATACCCTGTCCACCCAGCAAGAGCGACCCGCCGCCGTTCAAAAACGATTGCAACGCCTCACGATCGCTCTGCGTCAGTGTATTGCTTTGCTCATTTCCACAGGCCCAAACAACGTAGTCGTATTGCTCCAATTCCGCCAAGCTGATTGCGCCGCTCAGCAATGTGGAGTAGTCGTCATAGTTGTATCCATTGGTATTGAGGGCCGCCGAAAAATACTCCGCGTAGTTTGCGCCGTTGTCGTCATCTATGACAACCGTCTGAGCACGTCCGACTCGCATCGTCGCGGTACGAGTCAGGGAGAGATTTTCTTCGAGAACGAACTCGACTTGCAGGGACGTCGTATATCCGTAATCAACATTTCCTGCACACGAAATCATCGCCATCGGGTTAGTAAGTTCGGCCGATTGTCCCCCTGCGAGATTACCGATCAGGTAAGTCGTATTGCTCAGAGTAAGATTGGGATCAGACGACGTCACTCGGACTTCAACGTCTATCGCATTGAACCATCCAGCAAGATTGTTTACGATCAAGGACAATTGCCCTGTTTCGTTTTGTTCCAAACGATTGTCACCGTCGTCGTCACCGGAGACTCCTGCGGAGACGACGTTTAAGTTCGGCAAAAGTGCCCCCAACGCCGTCTCGGCGTCAACACGACCGAATCCTAACTCGTTCGGATTATAGCCGGGATTCAGAGCGGATATATCCACAGCATTCTCCAGCACGAGATCACGAAGCTGACCATTGTTCAAGTCTGGCAGAACAGACCAGACCAACGCGAAAATCCCCAGGGCATTGGGGCTGGCCATAGAGGTGCCATTCAACGAAGCGTAGCCATCATTGACACTGAGCGAAAAGGCGCTAACGCCCGGTGCAAAACAATCTACATGAGTACCAAAGTTTGAAAACGTGGGTATATCGTCGTCACAGTCCACCGCTCCGACACAAATGACGTTGTCATATGCACAGGGATATTGCACCTGATTGTTGCCGTCATTTCCAGCAGCTGCACACAGCACGGCGCCGCTCGCCCATGCAGCCTGAATGGCACTGTTCATGGAATTGCTGAACGAAGGTCCGCCGTAAGACATATTCACAAGATCAACTCCCAACGCGGTTGCCCAGCTCAGACAGGCGATGGCTGCAGACGTCACCACGACACCTTCTCCTGTCAAGGGAACGTATCCCGCACGGCTGGCCATTATCTTGATATTCCAGCACACCCCGGCCACGCCGATACTGTTGTTACCTCGCGCGCCAATCAGTCCCAGAACATGTGTGCCGTGATTGCCAATACTTATGGTGTTGTTGTCCTGCGTGACGACATCTTCACCGGGCGCTCCTCCGCCACCCACGTTGATAAAGTCCCAACCGATCAGGTCATCAACGTAGCCATTGCCGTCATCATCAAATCCATTGACGTCGAAAATGTCGCCGGGATAGTCGGTGTCCGTGTACACAACACCGTTGTTGTCGAGATCTTCGCCCGGATTCACCCATAGATTATCATAAGCGTCCGGGTGCGGCCACCAGAATCCGCCATCAATTGCAACCGCCAGAAGTTCTTCGCTTCCTGTGCTGTAATCCCAGGCAACCGGACAGCCCATGAGCCGCTTGTCGCATTGCTGATTCCATGAAATATCATTGGGAATCGTCTCAAAAGACTTTAATAGGAAATCAGGTTCAGCGTAAATGACTTCAGACAAGGACAGCAACGCATCCCTGACTTCAATGACATCATAAGTGTCAGGAAAGTTGATCGACACAAGCCGCGCGGCATCCGGTGCGACTGGCATCCGTGACAAAATTTGATCCGGTACAATACGAAACACTCCAGAGACCTGAAATCTCTGGAGTGTTTCATCTATTATACCTGCGTTATCGAGGCTTAGAGCGCCGTTCAAACGTTCCTGAGTTTGAATCTCTCCGACGTTCTCTGAGAAATTCACAAGCAGTCGGCCCGGCAGCCATTCAGTACTTTCGGGATAGTCGCTTCCGGAGAGCGCACTAACAGGCAACAGCGCCAGTCCCAGAAACAGCATAAGCAGTCTGTTCACGTTCGTTCCCTTTCGTAATACTCAAAAGATCCCCGGGAAAAGATCCAAGCTGTATCAAGCTATTTGAGCAGGACCATTTTGATCGTTTGTGCGAAACCCGCGCTGGACAGTTTGGCAAAATAGACACCACTGGCAAGACTGACACCGTCGAAACGAACGCTGTGCGACCCGGGCTGCATAACGTCGTTCACAAGTTCCGTCACGAGCCGGCCTTGAATATCAAACACGTTCAACTGCACCTGCACCGGCGCGTTGACTTCAAAACGAATCTCACTAGACGGGTTAAACGGATTCGGGTAGTTGCCGAGTAAACGCATCGACGATGGAACGGCGACAGGCTCCTGATCGCCTACGGGCAACGCAACACCCCACCACTCCAATATGCGGTCCAGCACAACAGAGTAATGACTTGTGCCGGCCAATCCGCAAGCGGCTTCGAGCGAAAACGCACAGTAGAGAACTTTGTGATTGCCGTCGAACATCACGGCGCCGGTTCCGCCTACTGTCGTATATTCGAAAGCCGCAACGGAACCGTTTGCCGGAGTGATCTTATCCGGTCCGATGGTGCCGTTATTGGCACACGCGCCACCCTGCAGTAACAACAAGACATCGCTGAAAGTGGAGTTTGCCGCAACGCCGCGCACCTGACGGTCGCCGTTATTCTGGTTGCCGTCAGCAGCTGCATGCAAATAGTCCGCGAAGAACGCTTGTTCGGAAATTTCGTTTCTTACGCCATGGCCACTGAGGAACAGATTGCCACCGTTATTCAAGTAGTTCGTAAGCAGGGATTGCTCTTCGGCAGTTAATGTATTGGAAGTTTCATTTCCACAGACCCAAAACACACCTTGGTACTCCGCGATTTCCGCAGTTCCAACGGTTCCGTCCAAGCTGTTTGACCACAGATCGGGATATGCGCCCATTTCTTCCAATTCTTCGTAGTAGTAACGCTGAAAATCGCCCGCACCGTCGTCGTCCACGACAAGCACACGACCTCGGCCCACTCTCATGGTATAGTTCACGGTGCGGCTAAATCCTTCATCCGTTTCAATGGCGACATCCAGTGTCAGCCAAAACGCATCCGGAACGTTGCCAGCCGCAACATTGACATCCAGGGTGGCAGATTGACCGGCTGAGATACTTCCTATTGAGTGGCTTCCGTTAGTAACGGTAACTAGAGGATTTGACGAGGTGACATTCAGGTCAATACCAGTTGCTGTCGCCCACCCCGGGGTATTATACACTTCCAATGTCAACGTGCCGGACTCGTTCGATTCGAGACGTCCGTCATTGTCACCGGTAACATCGGACAAATCGTTGGAAACAATCGTCAGGTTAGGCATCAATAGGCGTGCAGCATTTTCGACGTCCACGCGCCCCGCACCAAGCTGTCCAACATAACTGGGATTCAACGCGTCAATATTCTCCGCGGATAGAAGCATCAAGTCGCGTAAAGCAGTATTGTTAAAGTCAGGCAACAGCGCCCAAAGCAAAGCTGCGGCACCCGCGGCATTCGGGGAAGCCATAGAGGTTCCATCCCACGCCTGATAGCCTCCGCCGTTCACCGTGCTCATGATCCCTACACCGGGAGCGGAAATGTCCGTCCACGTACCGTAGTTCGAGAAGTTGGCTTTGTGGTCGGTGCTGTTGGTGGCATTCACTGAAATCACGTCGGCGTAACCGGCGGGATAATGAATGCTGTTGACGTTCTCGTTGCCGCTGGCCGCGAATAAGATCAATCCTGCTTGCCAGGCTGAAGTGGCGGCTTGCGAAGCCGCTTGGGAAAATCCGGGACCGCCGTAGGACATGTTGATAATGTCGGCGCCGTTGGCGACGGCATAATACGTACCGGGAATCGTAGCCGACTGCGGCATGTAGCCTTGTCCGTCGGAAGCGCGGTAACCGCAGCGTAGCGCCATCAGTTTGCCAACCCATGAGAATCCGGCGACACCGATTCCATTATTGCCTTCTGCAACCATGATTCCGGCGACGTGTGTACCATGCGGCTCCAAACCGTACATATCGTTGTCCTGTTGGCTGTCACAGTCTTCACCGCCCGCACAACCGCCGATAGATTGGATGAAGTCCCAGCCCAGGAAGTCGTCAAGGTAACCATTGGCATCATCGTCAAAACCGTTTAGGTCAAAAATGTCACCGGGGTAGTCAGGGTTTGTGAACGGAAGTTGATTGCCGTCCAGGTCCTCGCCCGGATTCACCCAGAGGATGTTCTGGAGGTCAGGATGACGCCAATCCACGCCCGTGTCAAGGCCCGCGCAGATGATATCAGAACTTCCAGTCGTCAAGTCCCAGACCGCGGGCGCACCCATGATGGTTTTGTCATATTGAGTGGCAAATTGGTTATCATTCGGCGTACGAAATGTTCTCAGCAAAGCGTCCGGCTCTGCATATAGTACATACGACGATGCAAGCAACGACCCCAGGAAACTCATCACCGGGTATTCGGGGCGAAACGTCAGAATATACATGCGATAGGCGTCCGGACTGGCCGTGGGCACTCTCTTCAGGATGGCATCCGGAACCAGCCGTTCCATCGTGCTACACTCAAACTCCATGAAAATATCATCAAGTTCCGCGATTCCACATTCAACCACTCCGGCTTCGCTGACAACCGGCGTTAAACCTTCTGCCGCTTCCGTAAATACTACGATGGCGCGGCCGCTCAGATAGTCAACCCCTTGCCACTGTTCCAGTGAGCTGGCTGTCACTGCCAATGTGATCCCCAGAACCATAGCTATGAACCAAACGAGTTTCAGCTTCATCCACTACACTCCAATTTTTAGGGCCCAAAACAAACATTCCCGGCTAAAGACCCTGTCATCCGGGAATCGAGACAAACTCTCGTTAATCTTTCAACATAAAAGCTAAACATACTGTGCAAGAAAGTCAATTTTTTCATTAACTTTTTGCATAACCTAGGCCATCCGGATTTGATATGTTAAAGATATAAAAAACAAAAGAAAAGCCCTCTTACAAGGACTTTTCTCAGCGCAAATCATGCGTAGTTTCGTGCAAATCTGTAGCTTGGCCTCAGAGGAAGCACATTTGCTTGCGACGCAAACTACTTTGTGGCAATGTCAGCGGGAATCACTCGGGGTGTCACAAAGACGAGAATTTCCGACTTATCAGAGGTCTGGACTTCGTATTCAAACAGACGGCCAAACAGCGGGATTGCGTGCAACATCGGAACCCGTCGGTTGAATGTGCCTTCCTTTGAGCGAATGACACCGCCAATAACGACTGTTTCACCATCCTTGACCAACAGTGTTGTCATTACTTCAGATGTCAGAATGATTATACCACCCGCGACCGTCGCTTCACCCGAAAGATCTGCGACCTCAGGATTCAGAGTCATCAGGACTTCATTATTCGGATTGATATGCGGCGTAACGCTGAGTTTCACGGCGACATCATAAAATTCCGTAACGATATTCCCCGATTGATCAAGACGGTTGATGGGAATCCGTTTGCCGGAGGTGATGGTAGCGGATTCATTATCATTGATCAACACCGAGGGCTGAGACAGGACTTCGGCGGCGTTGTCCTCTTCCAACGCGCTCAGCGTTGCATTGAGGTTAATACCGTTCTGCAGTTTCCCGAACGTGAAAGACCCCGTCGGATTGCTCACGCCCAGATCAACCTCAGCGCCCGCTTTGGTGTTTGCGGTCGGATTTTCCAGATTGCCAAAGCCCCAGTTCACACCCAGCTCACGGCTGCGGGCGGCATCGACCTGAATAATCTTTGCTTCCACCAAGACCTGCGCCGTCGGCTGATCCAGTTGATCAACGATCGTATTCATGGTGGAGATCACCGTCGGAATATCCGTGATAATCAACGTGTTTGCGCGAGTGTCAGACTCTATCTTGCCGCGCTCCGTTAAGAGCTTTGTCAAAGTCTTTTTCAGCGTTTCGGCGCGCGCGTACTTGATTTTGTAGACACTGGTGATGAGTGCTTCGAGAAGCGCTGCATTGGCAATATCTTTGTGGGTCGTGACACGAATCACACCGTTTTCTTCAACCGCCACAAAATCGTTGATGCTCAAGACGTTGTCGAGTGCTTCACGCCACGGAACATTGTTCAGCAGCACGGTTACCGGGCCGGTCACCTCTGATCCCGCCACGATATTCGTGCCCGCAAACTCGGCGATGCTTCGCAGCACGGTACGAATGTCCGCCTGTTCGACGTTCATAGAGATACGGCGTTCATATCCCGTGTCTTTTGACTGCGCCAGTACCGGTGAGCAAACCAGCAATGACAACATAAGTGTTAAAATCCAATTCCGCTGCATGATTGCACCTTCCGCATGTTTGCCGGAGCGGACTCCGTATTAATTATCCTTGAACTTTCAGCGTAATTCGGGCATAATCGCCGAATTCACTCACCTCAAAAACCGCTTCCGTTTGACCGACGTAAAGTACTTTGCCGCTATACACGGCGTCACCCTCTCGCAGGAAGAAGCTCTTGCCTTCTTTATCACGAACCATCGCGAGATATTTACCGTCGGACCAAACGACGCCGGTGAGCACGGCCTCCTCCATTCTTAGCAGGTCCGTCTTTATCTCGCCTTCTTTTCTCTCGTCGCTAACCAAGGCTCTGAACGGGTCGCGATTTCCTGATGCGTTGTAATGAACGGGCTCATGTCGCTTGAACACTTTAGTTTCAAGCTTCACGCGGCGCGTCCCACCATTACTTTCGGTTTCCAACTCAGTCGGCAGCACATTCAGCGAGTCAAGACCCGCAACTCCTGTATTCAAGGTTTCGCCCTCGCGATCTAGAACATCGGGCATGGGAGCCGGGGTTTCACTTGGCGCGAGTTTCTTGCGCTTTACAGGATTATCGCTATCTGCGAATCCGGTGTGTGCGGCAAGCAAGAGCGCAAGCAATAGAAGTATTGATTTCATAGTTTTACGTCCAGTCTATTTGCGGCGCTTGAGCTTCTTGTCGTCTTCCGGTTCCTTGACTTCCACTGGTGAGCCAAGTTCCTTAAAGACGTATATGGTCGCCAAGAATTCTGCTTCCACGGTATTGGGACTGCGGCCCTTGTTAGGCTTGTATGCCTGCAACCTCATGTTGCGAACATTGACGATCCGCTCAAGGCCCGCGATACTCGAAACAAATCTTCCAAGGTCATGATATTGAGACAATGTCCGAATTTGGATGGGATGTTCCCAGTAGTATGGCTGTTCAACGGGTTCCATGGGACGAAACAGCAGGAAGTTGACATTTCGCTTGCTGCCTTCTTCTGAAATACTCTTCAGGAGCGCATCCATTTCCTGCTCAGTCGGCAGCAACTGAATTGCGACATCCCAGCTCTCCATCAAGCGGGCATAGTCTTCTTGAACCGTCTGGTAATGTGCGGCAACTCGTTTTCCCTTGGCCAGAGTCTCCTGCTCTTCAGAGATATTTTTTTCGAGCAGCGCCGCTTTGTCCTGCCTAGGCAGATACATGAAATTCGCGTAGGCGTATACCGCACCAAACAGCAGAAAGATGACGATCAGCGTCTTCTGTGTGCTAGGGCTGCGAAGATTGATTGACATATCCGCCTCTAATTAGTCAGATACCGCGGGGGCATCGAAAAATCCGACCCGGGCGACAACGTTATCCCGCCCGTCGCGGCTCCGACTGGCAAGTCGTCGTAGAAGTATTGAATTTGGAAATCGGCGACATAGGTATATTCGCCCGTCTCCGGATTCGACCCCAGAAACATGTACCCTTCGAAGAACCCGTTTTCGTCTGTTTCAAACCAGCGATCGGGTCCGAGATACGGAGTTTCGGAATCAATGTCGCTTTCGATAATGATCCTGACTCCCGGGACTCCTGTCTGATCGCCACGCGCCTGATAGACATAGCCGTACACTCTTGCCGAGCTATTGTCCTCGTCGATGTCTTTTTCACAAGATACCGACAAGCCGGCGGCGATAATCATTATGCTCACCCAAAATACGTTCCGCATGGAACCTCCTGCCGTGTCTATGTACACTTTAATGTTTGCCTGACTCTTTTTTCATCTCATCGAGGGCTTTGTTCTTTTCCTTGACGGCCTCAGCGCCCTTCTTCAGCAAGTTTTCTTTCCGCACTTTCATCGTCTGCATTTCTACTTCAGGAATCGCCACCTGCAAAGTGAAGTCAGTGACTTCAGTATCTGCAATCTTGTTAATCTGCGTGACGAGGAGATCCACGGCTTTAACCCGCTCTTCTTTTAACAATGCCGTCATGAATTCAGCGACTTTTGTGTTGGAACTGGTAACCCCGGAAACATGAATGCCAGCGCCATTCGGTGTCGAAGCTTCTTTGACCTCGGTCAGCCACGTCAAGGATGGCATTCTGCTGGCGAGCATTTCCAGAACTTCGACGCGGGCGAACCGATTCCTATCCAGCTCACGAATGACATCAATTCGCGCGGATACGTCTGCTCGCTTCACAGTCAAGTCCTCGACGATCGCAATCTTGTCGCGATACAAGTCGGTTTCGGTTCGAATTGCTGCGAGACGTGCTTCCAGCGCGTTTAGTCGGTTCTGCTGACTTAGATGAATAATGGCAGAACCCAGGAGCACAGCAGAGACTGCCATAATGGGAACAATCGTTTTCGCACCGAGGTAGTTTGCGCGCCTCGCCTCCGGGCGGTCTTCTCGATAGATGAGATTGAAGCCCGGATGATCGCCACCCATTGCGCGCAAGGCCAAACCGATAGAGCACGAATATCCCGCTGCGTCGCCACCCTCAGGAACCGTGACGTTCTTTCCCGGAGCTCCCATCTTTCGAAAGGGATTGACAACATCAACGCTGACACCGAAGCGCTGCCGCATTGCCGGTTGTAAGAACGGCAACTCAGCGCCGCCTCCGCACAACAATACTTTCGAAATCGGCTTTTCCGCGAGCACTCCAAGGAATTCAGGGAAGCTGCGCTCGATTTGCTCCGCCATCCGCTCACTCACAGAACGCGCCACGGCGTCCAGTGCATCTTGTTCTTCTTGCGGAGGAGCTGTGTTGTTTAACAGAGCGATGGCCTTTTCAAATCCGAATCCACAGCGCCGGATCAAGCCCTCTACATAGGCCTTGCCGCCGATAGGCACACTTCGGCTCGCCTCAAACTGTGACATATCATAGAGCATCACTTCCGTGGTTTGAAAGCCGACGTGAAGCACGCAGACGATGCCTTCTTCGTCAAGGTAACCCGCTTCGGTCAGCGCAGCTTGAACGGCGAACGGTGCTGCCTCGAGAAGTTTCGGTTTCATACCGACCCAATGCAGTGGTTCCATACTGTCAAAGACCACATCATTCTTTGCCGCAACCAGCAGGACATCCATACGGCCCCCGTCTACATCCTGTTGTTGGCGCGCATAGTCTAAAGAAACTTGGTCGATATTGAAAGGCAAATTGGAATCTGCTTCGTACTCGATAGCACCGCGCAGCTCTTCGTCCGACATATCATCGGTCGTAATCGTCTTGATCATGAGCTGGCGACCACCCACCGACAACGCGACTTCCTTGCCCTTGAGTTTGTGCTCTTTGACAAGTTGTGACAAAACTTCGGTGACAGCAGGGCCGTCCATCAAAGTACCGTCCACGATGGAGTCCTGCGGAAGATCGACACACGCGAGCTTCTCGACCGCAACGCCTTCACTCGTATTTTTCAGCATCGCAAGTCTAACTCTCTTGCTTCCTACGTCGATGCCGATACCAAACTTGCTGCGTTTTGCCATTTCTTGCCTTTGTAGTTCTGTCTGTTAACTTGACGAAGTCGCGCCCGCGGTCATACAGGAGTCAGTTTGAATTGCTGTATAAAGAGAGCGCGGCAACATAACTGTGAACTCAAGTCCGGCCTTCTCGCCCGATCTTGGAATGACTCCGCCACCCATTGCATCAGCCAACAGGCGGGCGATATTGAAATCAAATGTGCTGCCAAGTGTACCGTTGTCTTGCTTACCCGATTTACTTGCCTTGCTCATGATCTCATCCACTTGTTCCTGAGGGACAGCACAACCAGTGTCACCGATGATGATTTCCACATACTCGTCGCAATCTCGAATCTCAATATGAATCTCGCCAGAATGGGTTATTCGAAGCAACGCGCAGTTGATGAGGCTGCAAACAATTCTCGACACGGTAAGCGGCTGCCCAAAGAAGCTGATCTCACGTTTAGGCTTCTCAAAGCGAAGCGGAATTTGACGGCGTTCGCTTTCGCTCTTGTAAAAATCAATAGACTCAGACACCGCTTCTACTAAGTCGAACACGCATTCTTCACTATTGCTCTGACACGTTCCCCTACAGGATAAAATGTTTTCCACATTTCGACCCATTGTGTCGATTTCCTCGGCGATGATCTTGCTGAATCTGTCCCTGCTTCCAGCTGGCATCGAGTCCAACTTCTGAAGCGAGAAAATATACCCCTTGATTAATCCCATTGACGCGCGAACCGCGTACTCCAGAGTTGCCTGAGTTTGCTCTTGCGCACTCCATAGCTTTTCCTCGATCGCCGTATCCTCGCTGATATCGCGTGCGACTCCGACAATGGTAGAAGGCGAATTGTCGGCGACAATGGGAGACTCGACAACGCTGTAGACCTTCAGCTCTCCTTTGGCGGTCTTGAACTTGCGAATAAATCGTTCACTTTTCTTGTGCGCGAGTTCCGTGTGCCACGTACGCAGTGCAATGGAGCGTTCATCTTCGACGATTGACGCAAGTAACGAGACGTGGCCCGTTTGGGATTTCGTCAACCCGAGTTCGGACCAAAGGCGGTCGTTGCCAGTCTTGACAATTCCAGCCTTATCAATGATGTACATGACATCTTTGGCAGACGCGCATACAGCCTCTCCCAGTGCAGTAACATCTGTCATCATCGTTTCAGTGTGGTTGCTCATTCCTAAGTTACCAGTGTAGTGTTCCGCCGAACTGCCTGATCTACCGCTCTCACCAGTTCAGAATGCGAGAAGGGTTTGAACAATCGCAGGGAGTTAGTTGGTAAAGGTATGTCTTTGACACCTGTCCATGCGCTGATGAATATAAAGGGTGTTTTCGACGACATTGCCTTTTGCCGATGATCATGCGCCAATACAAGTCCATTTTCAGTACCCATCAGCACATCCATTAGCACCACATCCGGCTCATGCAGGTCAATCAACTTGTCGAGCTCAGTGCCGTTTGTGGCGGTATGAACTTCATAGCCGTCGTCTTCCAACATAATTTTCAGAATCTCAAGATATCTCATATCATCATCAATCATCAGCACTTTCACCATGTCACACGCTCAAAATTGTTGACGAGCCTTTATTTTCTGCTGCCTTACTCAAGCTGAAGTCTCTAATTGCTTGCCAAGTTCGTGCGTTCTCATTTGCATTTGATACGAAATCTTGCCAAACAGGAGATAGGTTTGCCGAACAGCGCGCCTTCAATATCTTTGACATCCCGTCGGCATCAGGCAAAGCCATGTGGGCCTCCGTCCCGCTTGCCAGCATTTCACGTAGCGCTTGCGTAGCAGGACCCGACACAAAGCTTGTATTGCTCATCGCCACGACAACAGCAGCTCCTGCCCTGTTCAAACACTGAATCGTAGTGGCAATTTCATTTTCGACGGTTTCATTTCCCCACGCCGCCTCAAAGTCGTCAATTAGCAAAAGGGAGCAGTCCCGTAGCTCGAATCTTAATGCGTCTATAGTACCTACTGCAAAATTGTCGGCAATGCTCGATTTCAACTCTACACCCGTGCATAAAATGCCCTTCAGCGTCGGGTCTTTTACCAAGCAATAGTCTTTGACCGCAGCAAGCACATGCGACTTTCCGCACCCAGTGGGGCCAATCATCATAACCGGCATATGGAAGGAATCGCGGCCGCCAGAAGCAATTTGCTTCGCCAGCTCCCGCGCGCGGGCAACTCCCCCATGCTCAACAAGTGTCTCAAACGTGTCACGCCACGGGGATCGAATGGACCAAACCGGCGTGCCTTGCGGTTGTATTGTCTTTTGCTCGCCTGCTGAATCTCTCCTAGTTTGCGCGTCACCATAGTGAACAAAAAGTGCGTGCTCGATAGCATCGTGCTCGGCAAGTAGCATCACAATTTCAAAGTCGGTAACTGCGCGCAGCGATTCACGCACGCGTCTCGAGTCGGCGCTTGAAACCGCAATGACCAACGTATTACCGCTTTTCCGAATAGGAATGCAGCGACACTCCATCGCCACTCTTCGAGGGACATGCTTGACCGCTTCAAGATCAATCTGGACGTCCTCAAGCCTGACCGAACGCTCCTCGTACAGCGAAGCAATGATATTGCTTACTTCTGCCGCTGACAATAAATCCAGCTCGACCAGTGCCTCGGCCAATGAGAGGGGCGAGTCCTTTTGCAAGTCTCGAACCAGACCGATGTCATCCTCATTGATTAGACTGGCCCGTTTAAGTCTCTGCTCAAGTTTTGTGTCTAAGGAAGTATTACCGCTCATTTTCAACCGCGCTCTTTCTTAAGCGATCCATCTCTCTTTGCAGTTCCGCTCCAGCCCACATCAACTCTGTCGTAGACACGGACTCGTCTCCAGTCACGACCAGTCGCTCGCTGCCAAAACAATATGTCCAACGTGATCCGCGTGGATCTTTCTCGACAATCGTGCGCCGCTGATCTAAGTCTCCGTGCGGTGCCTGAGTCTCAACTCCGTCAACGTCGCTGCGCCGAGTCGTTTCAAACGACTGAAGACCTGAGACTTTCTTCTGTAATTCAGCGAACTTTATGCGCAATCTCGCGTGGAACGGCACGGGGACATGCATCACGGCAGCAGGCTTGACCTTTTGAAACGACCGCATCGCGTTAATCAGTCTGACCGTTTCAACACGGATGGTTCTTTGCGGCGGCAATTCCCCGGCGAGTTCCCTGGCGGTCACAGTCAGCGCCGACTTGACGGACTCAAGAGCCTTCCAGCCGGTTTCACCCGTGGACGTCTCGGCATGAGTCAAGCTTCCACGCACAAACCAGACAGACAGTTCGTCAGAAATTGAATCGAGAGAAACACGGCCTGTGAACCTCTTCACGCGACAGCGTTCGAGCACGTCAAGTAGAGTTGCAGTGCGTTTCGTGCTCATGCTTATATCTCCGCCAATCTTGACGCGGACGACTTGATGCCGCGCACGGCCATTTCAAGATCATTTGGATTGTTCGCATTTTCAATTGCCGTTTCGTACGAGATGATTCCCTGATTGAACAATCCAAGAATCGACTGATCAAAGGACTGCATACCGTACGTACCCTTGTCGTCTTCGATCAATCCGTGAATCACATGCATTTTGTCCTGCTGCGCCAAGCACTCACGCACGGCCGCCGTGTTGATCATAATTTCAACCAACGGTACACGGCCTTTGCTTTCCTTCTTTGACACCAAGCGTTGAGAAATCACGGCCTGAAGTGATCCGGCAAGCATCGTGCGAACCTGTGCCTGCTCATTGAGCGGAAAGAATGAGATAATACGATTGACAGCTTCAACGGCATTCAACGTGTGCAATGACGTCAAGACAAGGTGACCAGTTTCCGCAGCCTGGAGCGCGATCTTCATCGTCGTTTGGTCACGAATCTCACCGACCATGATTATATCCGGGTCTTCACGCAGCGCATGAGTCAGCGCAGCAAGAAACGAGTCGGTGTCAATCATAACTTCACGCTGAGCAATAAGCGACTTCTTGTTGCTGAACACGTACTCAATCGGATCTTCGATTGTCAAGATGTTAACGCTGCGGGTTTGATTGATATGCTCAACCATGGCCGCCATTGTCGTAGATTTTCCTGATCCTGTCGCACCGGTGAGCAAAATGATTCCGCGTTTGCTTCCACACATTTTTTCGATTGCCGGCGGAAGTCCAAGCTCCTTGAAACTCGGAATTGCAGTCTTAATCGCGCGAAGAGCCAGCGCGGGTGTCCCCTTTTGAAAATATACGTTCACGCGAACTCGACCATGTCCTGGTACAGTTAAAGCCAGATCAAGCTCTTTTTCTCGCATGAAGCGATCGAGTTGTCCGGTTGTCAGCGTTTCGTCAAGCAACGCGTTCATTTCACGCTCGGTTACCGGTTCTGGCCGAGTGCCGAATAGGTTGCCGTCGATTCTTAAAACGGGCACGCTCCCGACGCGCATGTGCAAGTCGGATGCTTTTTTTGTAAAAAGAAGTTCAAGTAGCCCTTTGAGTTCCATAAGCCCTTTGCCCGGTAGGATCCTTTTTATTGTGCCCTAAGACTTGTTAACCGTGACGCCGCATCATCGCTGTGTGGCGTGCCAACACCGACTTTTTCGAGACATGAAATTGCTGCGCTCGCATTTCCGAGTGCTTCATGCAGTGTGCCCATATGGTAGTTTAACTCATCTTGCGCATCAGATTCTGCGTCCAATGAATTAGTTTCCTCCTCGAGTATCCGCAAGGCGCGATGGGGATCGTTGGAATGCTTTAGGCAGTTCGCAAGTTCAATGGTCGCTTTGCCGCGAATACTTCGGTCACGTCTCGCAGTTTGGAATTCAGTAATTGCGGCATCCCACAGCTTCATTTCTGCGTACACAATACCCAGATCGTAGTGGTCTTTGCCATGACCGACCGGAAGATCGCTTTCTACGGAAACTTCTGGGATCTCATAGTCGCTCGACGGCGCGGTCTCCCTTTGAGAGGAAGATCTCTGCGAGGCAGAGCGCGAGTCGTAGCTGGACTCTACTTGCTGCACAAATGAAATTCCTTCCTGCGACCAATCTGACTCAATGCTTGCCAAGCCATTATTCTGACTTTCGATAGTCATCGTTTCTTCAACATCGACCACGCCGATGTCAGGCGTTTCAATCACTTCTTCGCGAATCTCAGATTGCGTATGCATTCTTTCCAAGTAGGCTTGCAGATCCCGTTGAAGCTCAATATCTTCCAGCCCACTTTCGTCATGGAGTTGCATCAACTCCTCAAGCAAATGCGGCTGTGTGATCTCATAGGTCATGATCTTGCGGAACCACGCTTTTTTCTCTGTGACAGTCGCGGTCTTTGAGAGCTTGATAAACGAACGAAACGCCGAAATGGCATCCGCGTAGTATTCAAGCCCCAAGTACGCTTCCGAGAGAGAGCGATGAACACTTGTCTCTTCAGGACATCTCTTAGTCATTTTGCGACCGATACCCAAGACGTTTTCATGCAGACTCTCTTGCGCATATCCATCCAGCGCGCGCTGCCATGAGGCACTCGCTCCATGCAGATCGCCGGAGCGATATTGAACGTCACCAAGCAGATTCCACTGCGCGTAGTTCTGTTCAGCCGCATGTGTGAGTTCTTCAATAATCGGCAGCGCGGTCTTCCACTTGGAGTTTCGCAACGCGAGCCGCGCCTTGTGCTCTGGTTTCTTGGGTGTCTTGAAAGACAGGTTCATTCTCTTCGTCCTTTAACTAATCTGTCGCCACGCGCCACGTTGAACAGTATGCACTTTCGGCGTTCCGGGAGGCCAGTTGTCCGGATCAAGCAGATCCGTATCAAATCCCCAATCTCGATTCGGAGCGGTGTAGTATCCACCATAACCCCATGGAGTATCGGAGTAGCGGCTAAACCAAAGATCGATAATGCTACCTCGATAGGTTACCCACTTGCCGCCCCATTTCTCAATGAAGCGGAGCAGATTCTCAAGACCGCCGCTATAGTTGCCGCCATCAATTGAGGCAACGTGCCCGGTCATAATACACGCATTGACAGTCATGTTCGATGCCACTCGATTATTTAACGATTGTGTCGAGCGTGAGTCTAACCATGCGGGGGATAGAAACGTGATCGCATCGCAAAGTAACGCTGTGCCGCGCTTGACTCCCGTATTGTAGTTGCCCCAAACATACATTGGCAAGTCCGTCGCAACGGTCAATCCGCCCGGAGGTAGCTGAGTCGCATTTGTTAGCCTAACCGCAGGAGCGTCACCGCGATTGTCACTTATGTAGATAATGCGATTTGCTGGGTAGGAACTATCAGCCAACATCCGCCCAATGTCAATTTCAATCACGTCCATGTGTACGTTTTCGCGGTCGTCGTAGAACTGGTTTGCCACGTACGTGAAGAAAGCTGGTGTCGCAATGACGTTGTTTGCGCTGTCACTAACTACACCATCAACATAACGTATACCCGCTTTGTACCAGTACTTGGAATCCCGTTCCTGTGGCCCGTCAGTCAGTGTGTCACCGCGTTCAACGATTTCATGTTGGTCAGCGGCAGGTGGCAAAGGTAAACGAAGTGTTGTCATACCATGAGCTCTGTCACGAAACTGACCACCCCAAAGCGAGAGCGCCTCAGTGGCCCAATCCGCGCGACGGTTATCCAACCAGTATGACCCGCGCCACACATTTTGGTAAACGCCGAGTTGGTCCTTAACATTGACGGGGCCGCCAGGATCGTCGTGAGCGCCATCTTTTCTATGGTGCCAGTATCTTCCTCCCGCCGTCACATAGGAATTACAGGCGATGCCGGAGTTTGAGCCCATGTAAAGGTTTGCATTCGTGTGCACTCGGCCTTCAAAGGTCATTGTGGGGCCGGGGAAGATTTCTAAATCCTCATCGTAGAATACGCCGAATTGAAAGAGCGGAATAAACTGATGCTGAACTTCTCTGTTAATCGTCGTGGAGGAACGTCCCGACAAAGCCCTCGCCATGACATTGTAGCGCGTCACATAGCCGATCAGTCCCATGTAGTCGCCCGCCGTGATGATTTCCTGCGTCGGTACACCCTCTTTTGTGACATCAAAGAGATCGTAAGTGTATCCATCCATGTTTGGATACGGTAATGAATCCAGCACGGACTGCTCCGGGTCGAGATTAATCAACAAAAGTTGCTTAAGCTCAGCGGATCCCCATTCAATCGCAGCCTCAGCCGCATAGAATGTTCTGGTTTCGTCAAGCGCCGTGGTCTCCACCTTCGCCGTGCCCAATGAATTCAGCGAGGAGGAAGTTGCGATAAACATTAATCCGGCTAACATCACAACCGCAGCGATCATGATCATGCCCTTTTGCCGGCTATTGTGCCCGTTCTTGCTGCCCTCGAGTTTTGGATGTCGCATCTTCATATTCATCCTTGGGCGTTAAGAGGCGTTTAGATTTAGGTTTCGTCCGCGCACCATGAAGCGATAAACTTCACGGCGAAAATTATCGTACCAATACCTGCCATCGGGCAGCATGACGATGTCGCTGTAAGCTCGTTGCTCTTCTTCACTCGAGCGCACGACCAGAGTTATCTCTATTGCGGTGACGCGCAATCGCTGACCTAGGGTCAAAACGTATCCGCCGACGGGTATCGGGCCGGATTGCGGCAATTCGTCCCCACTGTTATCAAAGTACCTGAAAAGTACCGCATCAACATTGTTTCCGACCATGCGGGAGTTCCGCGCTCCCCACTCGACCGAATCGCGCTCCCACTCCCAAATGTCTTGCTGGATTCCGTTATCATTGTGGAATAGACTGATGGTTTCAGTCAAAGAGTCGTTGTCAATATCGCAACTGAAGACCAGCTCGTAAGACGACGCATACTCTATGGGTTCATGGAAACTGTTGCTCCACGCAAGGCTCGGAACGTCTCTGTCAATGTCGTTTGAGTCGCCGTCAATATCTTCGGTAGCAAACAGCCCCATGAGACGAACGTCTTTGACAATTTTCATCGCGAGCAACCGCCCTTCTTTGGTTGCTGCGGATCTACTCTCCTCTTTTGCCGCTGTGGATGCTGCCACATAGTACAATGAAAAAAGGGAGACGAGAATGACGGTGCCAAGTGTCATGGCGATTGTCATCTCGATTAGGGAGCCACCCTTCTGTGCCCTGCGCATTGCCCGTTTGCCGCTATGCATTTGCCGGTTCATCAGTAAGGTGTCCTTTTACAGTTGTGCTACCATTGTTGTCGCTTGTGCCAAGTGTTTGTCGCCGTCAAAGAGGATTTGCACCGTGACCCGCTTGATGTTTCCCAAGTCCGCAACCACTACTCGTCTCCGGTAGTCTGGCTGATCATCATACGAGCTTCCATAACTGGATTCTGCCGATAAAATGTTCGCATATTGATTGTTGCGCACGGTCTCAAGCTCCAACCTTAGCAGGTTGTTGGCCATCTCCATTTTCTCGACGTATCGATTTGTCTTAGCAATCCCCACAAAAGACGACATGACCACCACAAGACCACCGGTAACAATAAACACGGTGACCAAGACTTCAAGCAGGCTAACTCCCGCTTGCCATTTTCGTGCGATTCTTTTCACGTTCATCATTCACCCCCTTATTGGAGTAGATTAACGGAGTGCCTGCGACAGACCAAGCGAAATGCTCCAGTTGCCGTTTTCGCCGCTTGCCGCTTCTCCTGTAATGGAGTAACCGTCCGGCAGATGCCATTCCAGTCCAATTAAGGGACTTATTGGCTGCTCACCGTCGGAGTATGTGTTGCTGCCCGAGGCAGCTTCAAGAATTTGGCCTGCATATGAAACGGTGAAGTCTCGTTTACCGTTCAGATAGGTTTTGCTCGCTCCGATATAGGGAGTGACTTCAGCTATTCTATAGCCAACGGTGACAGACGGCTGTATTTCCTGCCACAGATATTTGTTTGAAACTTTTCGTCCGCTTCGCGTAACGTCGCCTTCGGCACTAAAACCAATATACGAGACGCCAGCATTAACTTGAAAGCGGCTTGTAATTGGAAGGCCGGCCTTCAATCCGGCGCCCCAAGCTAGGCTTAGGCTGCTCGAGAAGGGCGAGAATCCGTTGTCAAAATCGTCAAAGTCAAGATTTGCGGTACCAAGCTTCCCTTGAATATCAAGAAAGTCCGCCAATCCGTAGCGACCGGTTAAGAACAGCCGTTGAGACTGAGTCCCACCGCTGCCCGACAGTTCCGAGGACATCGGCACGTTATAGGACGCGCGCTCCGCTTCAACGGTCATGCTGGTAACTGCGTTGCCGACACAGAATGCCGGACCGCCTACCATTGCGTCAGCCGAACTGACGACAAACACAAGGAGGCTGAAGAGTATTATATTGTTGTGTTTCATGATTGCCTCGCTTATTGGACTATCTCGTCGTCACGATTTACTGGCGGAGCCGCTGTTGGGAACTGTGACAGCAATGTGAATGTCTCCGTAAAAGCGTAAGCCGCGCCGTAGGTTGCTTCAACATTTATGAGGACTGGCGTTGCGGCATCGTCGTCGTTCGTCGTAAGATTATTGAAGAAGCTGACAGTATAGCTTGTGTCACCCGGACAACCAATCACGATTTCACTAGGATATACGTTGCCGGTGCTTGCACTGAATCTAACAGACGTACCCTGAACCATCGGCCAATAATTAGCATCGTACAACGCGAATCGAATAAGGGCATTTTCACCGATGCGAAGCGTGCGCTCATTCGGATCACCGTTCACAGTAACTTCACGAATGCTAAGCAAAGGCTGACTATAGTCAAAGGTAACGTTCGTCGTGGCCCAAACCCACACACTATCACCCGTTGCATCGACACCTGCCGTGCGCGCGACAATCTTAGCGACACCGTTCTGACTCGGTACGTTCGTGCATAAAATCGCTGTCCCAAGATTTGGATCAGTCAATGTGTTCAACCAGCGACTCACTGTGGGTAACGGATTTCCGCTGTACAGTCTGACTCGCGCGAAGCCGGCTGAGTCCGTGTAACCTGTTGCGGTAGTGATCACGCCACCGGAAGTCGTGAAGTAAACTGCCGTTCCCGGCGTCACTGGATTGTTGTATTGATCGCCGATCAGACAGACCACTTCGACGCTTTCGCCAACGATATCCATGCCGAACATATTGCATGGAGACGCGCCAATTGCCATATGACTGGAGAGACATCCGTCCGCTACGTTTTCGATGAAAGCCGGACCGGCATAGATCAGGATTTCAGTCGAAACTGCGCTGATGCCCGCACACAACGCCCGAATTCGCGCTGTTCCGCTGACTGTTCCGCTGTTATACGCAACGGTCGCTTGACCGTTAATCGTCGGGATAGCACCAACACTCGACAGGAAGTCTCCGCCGCCCGGCGAGTTATTGATGTTAAAGTACACAGGCGTACCGTCAATGACGTTATTATTGTTCGCGTCTCGAACAGTAGCGGTCACCAGCAGTGTTTCATTGCGCCCGCTTCCTCGGACACCGACTGAACCCGGATTGAAGCTGAGTTGGATACTATTCGGATTCCCGGGCAGCAGGTATACAGTGTAGGTTGCTGAAGCTGTTCCCGCCGTAGCAGTGATCGTGGCCGTACCCGTTTGCGATGAGCTGAACGGTACCTGTGCATTGCCCTGTGAGTTGGTCACTCGGCTTCCGGTGATGTTTCCGATAGTCGTGGTAAACTGCACCTCAACATTGGAGAGCGGGTGACCCACGGCATCCGTGACTCGTGCGGTGATGCTATCCGTCGCAATACCGTTTGCGGGCAGGCTGTCAACCGCCGCCGACAAAATCACTACGGCCGGATCGCCGACACGGTAGATGATCTGTACGCTGTCGCGAACCTGCGGATTTGCTTCAGCCCACGCGGACACAAAGAACGTATCAGGCGTAGTGCTGGAGATCAGCGTGTTGTTGGCGACGCCGCCGACGGTTGTGCGAAGGTTTTCAAGCGTTCCCGAAAGCGGCGGAATGCTGAATCGGACCTGTGTACCGTTCGGAACAGGATTTCCGTTCTGATCGGTCACGTTGGCTGTCAGTGCAGAGGATGAGTTGTTGTCGGCAAACAGAATTGTCGGTGACGCGGTTAATGACAACGTCGTTGGCGTTGAGGCGGCAAACGTCACGTTTGTCTGTGCCGTCAAGGTTGCTCCATATGTCGCGCTGACCACCGCAGTACCTGTCTGCGTGGAAGCTCTCAAATTCACGGTAGCCACGCCGCTCGCGTTGGTTACGGCTGATTGCGGAATCGTTCCACTATTCGTCCCAAAGAACACGGTCACTTCCGGAATGGCGATTTGCGAAGCCGTTTCATATACATGTACGCTAATTGCGGAAAGAGAGATACCGTCCGCGATGACCATGCTTGGCACCGCGTTAGCTGAAATAGTTACACCGCGTAGAGTCACGGCAGCCGTGCCCTGTGACGTTCCCGAAACCGCGGTCAATGTGCTGATCAAATTAGTTGCGCGAGCCTCTGGTGTGAAACTCAACGTTGCCACGCCGCTCGAATTCGTCACCGTATTGACTGGAGTGAAGTTAAATCCGCTTGCGGTCCACGTCACGGTAGTGTTTGCCAAGGGAACGCCCATCGCGTCCAAGACAGTCGCGCTGACTGGCATGGAAGTCACGCCATCGGCACGCACGGAGCTGGATTGCGGAACGACGGCAATCTGCTGCGGCGTCGGTGAATACATATTAACCATCGACGTGTCACCCAACTGCGAACCGAAACTGCAAATCACTTGAGCGTTTCCGCTAACGGTTGACGCGACAAGATTAGCGGATGCGATGCCCGATGCGTTCGTCACAATACTATTCGGAATAGAACCTAAATTCGTGCCAAACGACACTTCACGGCCTGAAATCGCGACCAGACTCGTAGTTTCACGTACATGTGCTTGTATTTGATTAGTCGAGACTCCGTTGGCGGGCATGGCAGTGAATTGCGCATTGGATGTTATCGTCACACCACGCAAATCAATCACTACAGAGTCCGCGGCAGACTGCGAATTCACGCGCACTGTCGTGGAAGCATCTGTTATTCTGCCTGCTGAACGGAACGCATTGTTTGCCCAACCCAACGAATCGGTGAACGTCGTGCCCAATAGCAAACTACCGGGTCCATTCACGCTCCAGACAACCGCGACGTTACTAATTGGCGAACCACTCTGATCAAGCAGTCGGCAAGTCATGGCCGACGAACTCACGCCATCAGCAAGAATTGACGACTGCGAAGCCTCGAGGTCTAAGCCCGAGGGCGACGGCGAGAAGAGTTGAATCTGCACCGTATCCCGCAATTGCGCGCCGTAACGGACAATGATCGAAGCCTGGCCGACCTGTGTGCCTGCTATGTAGTTGAACGTTACCACACCGGACTCTGATGTCACACCGCTCGCAGGAATTGATCCCATCGAAGCGCCGCACAATATAGTCGCGCCGGGAATGGCGATAGTGCTGCTGGTTTCACGCAGGTTAACTGTAATCGTTGCAGTCGCCGCGCCGTTCGCTGGAAGCATCGTAACATCACTAGTGACGTCCAGCGAAACACCTAAGAGTGTCAGTGTATCTTGCTTCGCATCGCGCTCAATCGCGACGTCAATCGGGGCGGCAAGATCGCTTGCCGACGCGACGGTCGAGAAAACCGACGTAGCAATACCATTTTCATTGGTAATCACTGTAGTTGGTTGGAAACTTCCGTACAGGATGGACGTAAATGCAACGGGCGTGGATGGAACAGGATTGCCGCCCTCATCCACGACTAAAGCCGAAACCTGAGTTGTGGTCACGCCGTTCGCGAGTAGCGAGCGGTTGCCTATTGTCAGAACAATGTCTTCGGCCTCCGTATTAGTAAGAATCAACGAAGTCTGTGCGCGTAGAGTGTCGCCGTAGGACGCGCTGATCTGCACGTCACCGGGTTCATCTCCTGCCTGATAGACAGCCAATGCAATACCACTGGAGTTCGTTTCCGCAAACTGCTGAATCGATCCGACCGTTGCAGCAAATCTTACTGTGCCGTTAGCCACGGCGACTCCGCTCGATGTTTCACGAACTGTCGCACGTGCGTTCGTCGTGCTTGTGCCGTTGGCGGGAAGCGCATCGGTATCAAGTCCCACGGTTATCGAGACACCGCGCATGGTCACTGCAAAGGAGCTGCTCTCACCTTCAACCATGGCATTAACTAATTGTGAAGCATCTGTAACTGACGCAGCGCTGTAGAATTGCGCGGTGGCTTGACCTTGCGCATCCGTTTCATCGCTTAGTATTGTGAGTCGGCCAATCCCATTGCCTAAAGTCCAATTGACATCACGACCACTAACGGGCAGACCATGTTCATCGCGCACCGTAGCCGTGATAACCGTGGACGAAGTTCCGCTGGCAAGAATTGAAGACGTTGGGCTTGTCAGTACGAGTCCGGCAACATCAGGCGCCGAAAATTCAACTTCACCATAGCCACTAGCCGCACCGGCGTTCGCCACAATAGCACAGTTGCCGACTTGACGCGTGCTGGTAAGATTAGTCGTAAAGGTTCCGGTAGAATTTGTAAATCCGGAAGTCGGGAGCAGAGTACCGATGGTACTGCTGACCGAAATGGCGACGCCTCCGCCGAGCGGATTTCCAAAGGCGTCATAGACGCGGCAAACAACCTGCGTACTGGACACGCCATCCGCAGGTATCTGCGCCGTGCCGGGAGTGACTTCCACGGTCGCGGCAGGGCCAGCCACATACGTAGCCGTCTGCTCAGCGCTCAGCTCAACGGTTGAAGCAGTAATCAAATCCGTCCCGGCAGTTGTAGCGCTTGTCAATGTCGCAAGAGCATAGCCGCCTGTGGTGACTGCGCTGAAAATGCTGCTGATGGGATCGCCGCGACGATCCGGGCCGCGCACACTCTTCGGCGCAGTGTAACTGTCCAAGCGGACCTCGCGATCAAACGCGCTGGACATTCCGCTCTTAAAAATATTCCGCGGCTTGCCGCCCGTAATAGTACTATATCCGTCCAATTGTCCGGACTCCGACGTGAACGTAACAACCGTTCCGTTGGACACGGGACGGTTTTGACTGTCAAGAACCTGTGCACGCAAAGTAGACGTGCTCTGGCCATCAGCAATCAATTGACGCGGCGTGACGGTCATGGAAATCGCATTAGGAACAGTTGCCCTAAGATAAACCGAACCACTTCCTGTAATGGATACGTTAGTGGCGGTTACTGTGGCGTTGCCGGGATTTAATCCCGCGCGAAATGTCGCGTTAGCATATCCTGAGGCATCGGTTGAAGCCGATTCGGTAATGGTGCCGTTGACGCTGCTAAAGGCGACAATCGTGCCAGCGGATGCCGGATTTCCGTATGTGTCGCGAGCCAGCGCGCGTACGGTAGTTTCGCTTGCGTTGTCCGCCCAAAGGGAATCCGTGCCCATCGAAACAGCCAGTGACGCCAACGCGCCCGGCTGAACACTAATGACAGTCGCGCCGTTGATCGTTCCGGTGGACGCGGTAATAGTAACGTTGCCTGCCGTCACCGGTGCGCGATACGACGTCGTGGCTATGCCATTCACCGTCGTGACCGCCTGCGCGGAGAACGACCCGGAGTTAGCCGTAAACGTCACCAAGACATTGCTTCCCAGCGTTTGACCATTTTCATCAATCACGCGCGCGCTGATAACAGACGTGTCCATCCCCGCCGTCATTGTGGACAGCGAAGTGTTCACTTGTATCGAAGAAGCTGCGTAAGGCTGGAGGAATTGAACGACTACCGTGTCGGCGTTGTCATTATAGCGAGCGATAACAATCGCCGCCCCGACGGACTCAGTTGAAGTCAAGGTCGCGATCGCCGTTCCACTCTGTGCGTCGGTGATCCCGGGCGACGTAATCACACCGCGTGATGTCGAAAATTCGACTTCCACTCCCCCGACGGGATTGTTGTTCGCAGTGCGCACGCGAGCGCGAATTTGAGTGGTAGAGGCACCGTTGTCGGCGAACAACGTATCGTCATCCGACACCACGCTTACCAGTCCGTTCGGATCAACTCCCTCGGTACTCACTCGAATCGAACGGGTCTGCGCGGTCTGCATACTGACAAGCTCGACGTGAAGCGACACATTGCCGGTATCTGCGGGCGCGGTGTAACTTGTGCGCGCATGACCGTAATTGTCCGTGGCCACGGTGACATCAGGTCCGGCGTCGCCGAAACTGCCTCGTGTGGCGGTGAAGCGCACATTTTCTCCGGGCGCAGGTTCATCCTGCTCGTTGACGACACGGGCGTCCACCCACGCCGTGGCAAGCGGCATAATCACGGGCGGATCAATAGTGATTGAATCTATGAAAGCGAGATTGTCTCGTGCAGAAGACACGGGACTAAGATCACCTTTCTGTTCACAACCATACCACAGGGCGACGCTGAGCAACGTACCCATGGGCAACCAAAATCCTAATGGCAAACGGCGCTGCATCACATGCACTCCTTGCGCTTTATCCATGATTGAAACTTATTATGAGCGAATACGGCGGCCTGCGATTGGAATGCGGTCATAGTCGCGGCCTTACTGCTGATCCAACTTTGTGTGTGATCTCGAGTGCGATTTTTTAAGAGAGTTAAAGGAACTCTGTAAGATTCGCGTGCTCGCAACCTCACGACGCGCGTGACTTCAGCCC
The DNA here is from genome assembly GCA_964530625.1 of uncultured Alphaproteobacteria bacterium. Lineage (GTDB taxonomy): Bacteria > Electryoneota > RPQS01 > RPQS01 > RPQS01 > JABWCQ01. Next base: position 78,327 of record CAZHAK010000010.1, read on the forward strand.
TTACCACCTTTTGCAATGCATGTGCCATGCACTTTCTACCGGACAATCCACTAATTTCTATGTGGTTCGCAATTTCTTATGCACTTGTTTTGCCGCGTTCAACTGTTTGTTTTGTAGAATTTGCCGTTAGCAGTCTTGCAATAACCAATTCTTGCATGTTGCAAAAGGAAAACCCGCGGCCACTTGTCCGCGGGTTTTCGCTTAGAGTCTGCTAACTTTACTGGATGCCTTCAGGCGTTGCGTCCAGCACAGTTCCTTGGTTGTCATGGCAAGTCACCGCAATTGAATAGGAAGTCGGGTTTGACGCGCCATCATATGTGTAGGTGAACGCGGCGAAGTTGTCGCCTGTTGGCAATGACATATAAGGATTGCCCTGCGGGTCGACCAACACGGTCGGCGCGCTGACAAGCGTCATTGCCGCCGGATAGTCGGCGTTGTCGATTTCAAACATACCCAGAGCCTGACGGAACAGGTCAAGGTCAGCGCGAGCTGCGCCGATACGAGCGCGATCCTGCGCGCCCATGAAGCGCGGAACCGCCACGGCGGCCAAAATACCGATAATCACGATCACGACCAAAAGTTCGATGAGCGTGAAACCTTTTTGGTTCTTCTTGTTACGGATTGCTTTTAACATGGTTGTCTCCTGACATACGTTAAACGGACACTTGGTTACATATGAGTTCTGTCTACAGTTCAGCAACCCATATGCCAATTATGAATAACTAGATTTCCGCTTGATAAATAACTACTTCCATTACAACAGACACATTGCAGCTTGCAAGGTTGTTGATATGGCACTTCGGATTTTTCAAACTTGTTTGTTTTGCCCCACCCTGTTGATCATCTAGGAGGCTTGATTCCGTAGCGCTGAAGCTTCCGATATATCGTCGAAGGATCAATTCCCAGTATGTCGGACGCCTTCTTCTTCTGCCAACCGGACTCCTCAAGCACCTGCAATAGATAAGAGCGCTCCATCTCATCCAAGGTTCGTGTCGCCGGAGGTGACGCAAAGCTCGGACTCGACTGGGTCATCTCCGTTCCAAAGCGTTCCGGCAGGCTCGACACTTCTATTTGATCATGATCACTCAAAATCACCATCCGCTCAATCGCATTTTCAAGCTCACGAACATTGCCCGGCCAAGGGTAGTGCTTCAGCTTTTGCAAAGCGTCCGGTGAGAAATTGCGGAGACTCACATTCAACTTCTTACATGCCCGCTCGAGAAAATAGGAGGCCAGATCTTCAAGATCAGCGACCCGCTCACGCAACGGTTTGATATGAATGGGAATCACAGACAATCTATAATATAGGTCAGGCCTGAATTCACCTGTTTGCTGCTTCAGCTCTAAGTCCGCGTTTGTCGCTGCAATGACTCGCACGTCAATCTTGACAGGCTTGGTCGCGCCAATCGGCAGTACCTCTCGCTCTTGCAGCGCACGCAGCAACTTGACTTGCAGGGCAGGGGACATGTCGCCAATCTCGTCAAGGAACAGCGTGCCACCGCTCGCAACCTTGAACAGGCCGTCCTTGTCACGAACCGCTCCCGTAAAACTCCCGCGCCGATGCCCGAAGAGTTCGCTTTCCAATAGAGTATCCGGAAGTGCGGCGCAATTGACAGTGACAAATTCACTGCGAGCGCGTTCGGAATAGTGATGCAGCACCTGTGCAATTAGTTCTTTCCCCGTCCCGGACTCGCCTGTTATCAAAATCGTGGAATCAGACGGAGCGACTCGGCGAACAAGTTCAAGCAACGCTTGAGATTCTGTGGAGTTTCCGATGATCTTAGGCTCGCTGGATTCGACGTTAAGCTTTGCCTTGAGACGCCGATTCTCTCGCTTCAATTCAAGACTCTCCGCCGCCTTTCGCAGTACGACTTGAATCTCCTGAACATGCAACGGCTTAGTGATGTAGTCCATCGCGCCCAAGCGCAAAGCTTCGACCGCTGTTTCGAGCGACGCGAATGCCGTCATCACAATCACACCGATTTCAGGGTCGCGCTCGCGAATTCTGCGCAGCAGCTCAAGGCCGTCCATTTCAGGCATTCTCAAGTCAGTAATGACCAGATGAAAGGAGTCTTCCTCAAGTGCAGTCAACGCTTCAGCTGCCGAGCAAGCCTTGTGCGCCCGGAAACCTTCTTCTCGAACGACCTCTTCAAGGAATGCCGAAAGGCCGGGCTCGTCGTCCACCAGCAGGATTTTTTCTCGCAACATTTATAGACTCTCCACGTCCCGCAAAGTTAACTTACTTAATCGCGCCGATCATATCGAACATCGGCAAGTACATGGACACCAGCAGGCCACCGATCACGGCGCCCATCAGGACAATCACGACCGGCTCAATCAAAGAAGTCATTGCCGCGACGGCCGCGTCAACTTCTTCGTCGTAAAAGTCTGCAATCTTTTCCAGCATCTCAGCCAATCGTCCCGTCTGCTCACCGACCGCGATAAGCTGGCAAACCATTGCTGGAAAAACAGCCGTCTCCATCAAAGGTTGTGTGATGTTGCGGCCTTCGCTGACTTCCCGTCTCACTTTGTCAACGGCTCGCTGAATCACCACGTTGCCTGCAGTCTTCGCCGTAATTTCAAGTCCATGCAAAATCGGAACACCGGACGAGATCAACACGCCCAGCGTGCGCGTGAATCTGGCAACGGCGGTTTTACGAATAACAGAACCGATGACAGGTGTCTTCAGCAGAAACTTGTCGACAGCGGATCTTCCACCCGGAGTCTTGTGCCACTTCCTGAACACAATGAAAGCCACGAAGAGCACGCCTAGTCCTGGGAGGAACGTCTGCTGTAACAGATCAGATAGTGCCAAGACGAACTGAGTCGGCTTGGGCAAATCTGCGCCGAGGTCTTTGAACATATTCGCAAAAACCGGAATGACTTTCATCAGAAGAAATATCGTTGCGCCGATTGCCACGCAGGCAATCACCGTAGGATAAATCATCGCGCCTTTGACCTTCCGTTTCAGCGCATCGGCCTTTTCGAGGTACAGAGCAAGCCGATGAAAAACCATCGCCAAGGCACCGCCAGCCTCGCCGGCTGCGACCATGTGCACGAAGAGATTATCGAAAACGGCCTTGTGCTTGCTCATTGCCTCGGAAAGTGACTCGCCGCCAGCCACCTGATTGTGAACCTCGGCAATAGTTCGGCGAAACTTCTTGTTCGGCATTTGATCAACCAGGATCTGAATGCACTGATCTATCGGAAGACCTGCATTGATCATGGTACCGAATAGGCGGGCGAAGATCTTTAAGTCTTTGACGCCGACCGCTCCACCCATTCCCCCGACTTTCAATTCCTTCGGCTTTGTGCGCAACTCTTGGACGACCACTCTTCGCATACGAAGTTTGGACATCGCTTCCTGCTTGTCACTTGCTTCAATTTCACCGTTAACGGTTTTTGAGCCTGCGCCGCGACCCGAATAAAGAAATACTGGCATGTGTTCTTCCTTGGTAACTTATCGCGACTGTAACGTGGGTCGCGCAGTTGATGCCGGAGTTGGCGCGGCTGATCCCATCATCCGCTGCAACTCTTCAGGTACGTTAGCCACCATGAGCGCTCGCTCAGGCGTTATTTGTTTGGTCATTACGAGATCGTAAAGCGACATGTTTAATGTCTGCATACCATATTTCTGAGAAACTTGCAGGATACCGTACATCTCGTGCACCTTATTCTCACGGATTAGCGCGCGGATAGCGGGAGTTAGAATCATCACTTCAGCCGAAAGCACGACACCAGTACCGGACTTGCGTGGAATTAGCTTCTGGGTCATGACAGCTTCCAATGACATCGAAAGCTGCGCGCGCACTTGCCCTTGTTGGTGGGGTGGAAAAACATCGATGATACGGTTCACGGATTCAGTCGCTGAATTGGTGTGCAGTGTAGCAAACACCAAGTGACCGGTTTCCGCTGCGGTAAGCGCGGCTTGAATGGTCTCTTGGTCTCTCATTTCACCGACGAGAATAACGTCCGGATCCTGTCGCAAGACATATTTCAATGCCGTAGCGAAGCTCTTTGTATCTGCGCCAACTTCTCGCTGGTTTATCAAGGCTCGCCGGTGAGCATGAACGTATTCCACCGGGTCTTCAACGGTGATAATATGCACGGGCCGTTCTGTGTTGATCCGATCAATGATCGCAGCAAGACTTGTTGACTTTCCAGAACCCGTGGGTCCCGTGACAAGGATTAAGCCCTTGGGCTTATTGGGAAACGCTTGACAGATGCGAGGCAGTTTGAGCTGCTCGATTTGCGGAATTGCAAACGGAATCGCGCGGATAACGATAGTTAGTGAACCGCGCTGAAAAAAGATGTTGCCTCGAAAGCGCGAAAGTCCCTCTATACCAAACGCGAAATCAACCTCATATTCCAGTTCAAGCTTCTTCTGCTGTTTGTCGGTGAGAATGCTGTAAGCCAACGCCTTACAATCCTCCGGTGACAAATTGTCATATTGTAATGATACCAATTGCTGGTCAACCCGTACACGCGGAGGACTGCCGACGGCCACGTGCAAATCGCTCCCGCGCGCTGCAATTAACTCCTCAAGGAGCTTTCTAATATCAATGGAACTGCTCATCTATGCTCCTTTTGACTCGCTGAAAGTGAAGTCGCTTCTTCATGTTTTACCAGACCCAATCCCCGGTCGCTGACCATTCTTTTGATTCGCTCAACGTTTCCCGAATAGTCGCTCAAAGCGCACTTTGTGGAGAACGTGATATTTCGCAATTGCTGAGGGTCATATGCTTCCAATGTGATTGAGACAGTCGCGACCTGCGTGGACCATGCTCCCCTCTCACTGTTCTCGCCTTCTTCACGCAGCAATGAATACTTGAGCGTCGTGATCTCGCGACTCTTTACGAATTCTAAAAATTCTACAAGCCCGTCCTCATCCGCAATCGGTTTTAAAGGCGTCGCGGAGTTCGGTGTGACTCGAAAGATTGAGGCACCTTCTATTTCAATCGGCACACGCACTGGCTCGTGCCGGGGTGTCCAGGAGTGCGCCGCTGCTTCATCCATCAGCATCGTTCCGGCAGGCGCCTTCCAAGCTGATTGACTCGCCAGTCTGACTAGCACAGATTGCCGCACCGAGCGCATTGAACCTGCGGCCAGAGTGTCTACTCCGCAGGCAAGTCCTAACTTCAAGGCAATGCGGTGCTCGTCGTTTCCGTGCTTTCCGTTAAGCTCAGCGAGCCCCGTCAAGAGTAAAGAAGCCGCAGTTGCCGCACCGTCCACTCGACTGAACAGCAGCAAGGAAATATCTGGCGAATACGCGAGTTGTACGCCGCTCCCTGCGGCCGCGCACTCATTAACATAACGACGCATGTCTTTAGCGAATAGATTGACAACTTCGCGACGAAACGTAGTAAGAACCTTCTGCTCTGACTGAACGGCCATGACGACATGCTCGGTTTTGAATTTACTCTTGCGGCGATTCAGTTCCGATTCAAGAAAGAGCAACTCATCCAGTACAAGACTTTCCAAATATATGCTAACTCTACTACTCATACCTAATGACCCTCGCCCGTGATTCTCAACACCTCTTCAATCGTGGTAATGCCCGCCTTGAATTTCTCGCATGCATCCATGCGCAGCGTCAGCATTCCCTCTTTTACTGCGGTCTGTTCGATCTCTAACGTATTCTTTCCGTCCAAGACCATCTCCCGGATTTTCGGTGACATGGGCATCACTTCATAAATACCCGTTCGTCCTTTATAACCACTGTTATTGCACTCCGCGCAACCCGATCCGTGATGGAATGTATGTCCTTGCAACTTGTCGGGATCAAGTCCAACTTCCCGCAGTGCTTCAGGATGAATTTCCACAGGAACCTTGCACTTCTTGCAGATTTTTCGTAACAATCTCTGCGCAAGCACAAGATTAACCGACGACGAGACTAAGAACTTCTCGATTCCCATGTCAACCATACGAGTAATGGTCGCGGATGCGGAGTTTGTGTGTAATGTAGAGAGTACCAAGTGGCCCGTAAGCGCCGCACGCACGGCGATGGACCCGGTTTCCAAATCACGAATCTCACCGATCATGATGATGTCGGGATCCTGTCTTAGGAATGATTTAAGCGCGGCGGAGAAGGTCAAGCCGACTTCATCTTTAACTTGAACCTGATTGAGACCTCCGAAGTTGTACTCGACGGGATCTTCCGCGGTCATCGTATTCACCGTCGGAGTGTTGAGCTTTGACAGCACACTATAGAGCGTCGTCGTCTTACCCGATCCGGTCGGACCCGTCACCAGAATCAAGCCGTGCGGCATCCGAATCGCTCTCTCGAAATCTGCCAGCGCCTTTTCCGGAAATCCGAATGAATTCAGGTCGAGTGTCAGATTCGACTTGTCCAGAATACGCATCACGATCTTTTCGCCGAACAGAGTAGGCAGCGTCGAAACGCGCAAGTCGATACCGCGTTCGCCGATTTTCATCTTGATGTGACCGTCTTGCGGAATTCGGCGTTCGGCGATATTGAGATTCGCCATGATCTTGATACGCGAAACAATCGCGGCTTTCAAGTGACTCGGCGGCGACATCACTTCAGCCAGAACACCGTCAACACGGAAGCGGACGCGGAACTGGGTTTCGTATGGCTCAAGGTGAACGTCGGACGCCCTCTTGTTTACGGCGTCCGATAGAATACCGTCCACAAGTTTGACGACCGGAGCAGTTTCAATCTCTTCTTTGAGTCGCTCAAGCTCCGCGTCGTTCGAGGTATTGACAACTTCGACCCCCGAGTCCTCGCCCATGTCAGCGAGAATCTTGTTGAGCGTCCCGCCCATCTGGTAGTAGCGCTCTATCGCGCGCAGAAACTGAGTCTCCGTGCAAACAACCGGCTGAACATTGAAGCCCGTGATGAACTTGATGTCTTCAAGCACGAAGTCGATACTCGGATCGACCAGCGCGACTCGCAGCGTTTTGCCGGAGCGGCTGATCGGCAGCACCTGATACTTTTGAATGAAGTCCTTAGAGAGGAGCTTCAGCACCTGCTCGGAAATCGTATTCGCCTCGAGATCTACCAACTCAAGGCTATAGTAATTGCTAATGAACTGCGCAATCTGATCTTCGGAAATCACGCCAAGCTTGGTCAACTCGGTGATCACCGTGTTGCCCGAGTCCTTTTGGCGCGACTTGAAGATCAGATACTGTTCTTGCGAAATCAGCTCGTTGCTGATCAGCAGATTCGGGAGCCGCGAACTCATCAGTAGTTAAGCCTGCTGTTTTCCGTTTCCAACGTAATCGAGTTATTCCTTTGCATCACGCAGAGAATTTGCAAAGTGCGGGCCAGCAAATTGCGAGTTAGCGGAATGCAATTCAGTTGAATTCGTGGAAAGGCGGCGATTCGTCCCTAAGTTCTCGCGGGTTGCGCGGATTGCGCGTTGCATGATGGCTACAAAATTATGTCTATTGCAAAAAAAGACCCGATGCGTTTGCATCGGGTTTTGAAAGTCATTATTGAAGTATACTTTAACCACTGTGGCGAATGACTAAGATGTCGCCGTCTTTGACGACGTACTCTTTGCCTTCCAATCTTAGCAGTCCTTTGGCTTTACATCCTACGTAGCCGCCTTCGCTGACGAAATCGTCGTAGTGCACGACTTCAGCGCGGATGAATCCTTTGGCGAGGTCTGAGTGAATGACTCCGGCGGCTTCGACTGCTGTTTCGCCTTGGCGGATGGTCCAGGCGCGGGTCTCCTTGTCGCCGGTGGTTAGAAAACTTTGGAGACCCAATAACTTGTAGCTTGCCTGTAAGACTCTATCGCGCGCGGAGTCACTTACGCCTAAATCGGCCATGAAAATCTCGCGCTCTTCGTCGTCGAGGCGCGCGATTTCGGCTTCGATGGCGGCGGACAGACCGATAACTGCCATGCCGTCGGCGGCAAATTCTGCGGTGAGTTTATCGGCGAAAGTTGCGGCGGTGCTTAAACTATCCTCAGCAAGGTTGAGCACCACCAACACCGGTTTTTCGCTTAAGAGTTGAAATCCGCGCAGCGCTTTCTTTTCGTGAACGCCAAGATCGAGTACGCGCAGCGGCTTGCCGTCTTCGAGTTGGGCTTTGGCGCGCTCTAAGACTTCAAGTTCCATGGTCTCTTGCGCGGTCGGGGTTTTGACGCGCACTTGCTTCTGCAATTTCTCGTAGCGCTTTTCGATGACGATCAGATCGCTGAAGATGAGTTCATCTTGGATTCTGCGAATGTCGCGCGGCGGATCGGCGGATTCGAGCGCGCCATCGAGTTCAAAACCGCGCACGACCAGCGCCAGCGCGTCGGCGTTCTTGAGTTCGCCGCTGAATACGCCTTCGAACCAGCTTTGCTTGGACGCGCCCTCTTCGAGGCCGGGCGTGTCGAGATATTCGACGGTGGTGTAAACGAGTTTGCGCGAGTCGCTCATTTCGCCGAGCTTGTCCACGCGCGGGTCGGGGACTTGCGTAACGGCGCGGAGCGATTCGCGCTTGTGCATGGCGGCCGGATCAGGCTCCGTGCCGGTCAATAGATGAAAAACGGTGGTTTTCCCGGATTGGGGCGCACCGATGAGGCCGATGTTCATGTATCAGGGGATGGGGGCTGGAATTCAGACTGAAATGTAATTTAGGGGTTTTTGGCGGGAATCGCTACTCACGGGGAGCACAAAACGGGGGTGGGTCAGTCTTCGTAAGCGGTTGTTTCTGCGTTTAATCCTAACAATTGGCGGAACGGGAGTATTTGTTAAATAGAAACTTAAAATTTCGACTTGTGAAGGAAGGTGCGAGGAGTTTGAGGCGGGGAATCATTGTGAATCGACAATATATGAACTTTTGTTCAAAAAGTCAAGTGGGAAAGCGCTCCCCTCCCTTCTCCGTGCGGCACCCGCAGCGGGTGCCGCCGTGAGGAAAGCCTTCCCCTCCACCACCGCAATCATAAGTTATTGTCATCCTGAAGCCGCCGCGGTTGAAGGACCTCTCTGAACTCCCCTTCTCCGTTCACGGGGAAGGGGCCGGGGGATGGGGCCTGCCTTCAACCACCGCAATCTCCTCCGCCGTCAACCCATAAAGTTCATACACCAACAAATCAATTTCCCGATCCGTCGCCGCAATCTGCCGCTCCATCTTCTCGCGCTCATTCGGCGTCTTCACTTCCGGCAGCTTCTTATTCAACTCCAGCATCCGCTCAACTAACTTCACCATCTTGTCATGACGAGCCTTGTCGGCTTTGTCTTTGAAGTTGATCGTGCGGATGGGAAGTTGAGAGACATGTTGCTTCTTGACTTCTGCAAGAGCTTCGCCTTTTTCAGGATTCATGATTTCGTAAACAAAGCCAAGTAGCTGTGAATTTACTAAGCCAAGCAGATACTGCAAAAACGGTCCATCACTTCCCGGCAGAATAACATGCAGATTGTTTCGAGCAATGTAACCTGCCATACTCGTAGTTGCAATGAGCGAGTCCCCTGTTTGGCGCACTAGCACTTTGAATGGTGCCTCAAAAATCTTGGGGTCGCGCGGTGCAGCTAGCCATGGGCCGTACTTTATCCAATAGTCATTGTCCCAAAGTGTTCTATATCGATGAATAAGACTCCCGCGTAAGAGTGGGCTCCATTCCTTCGATGGCCGTTTCCCTTCCGCAACGAACACGTGGTTCTTAGCAACCTCCTTTGTTTGCGGAGGTGTACCTTTACCAACCTCGAACGGTTTAACTCCGTTGAACACGTCAAAGAGTGAGTCAAGCCGCGCTGAGGCTGTAATAATTCTATCAAAGAGTCTCTGTTCTGAGTCTGATGAGCTTATGTTGATTACGGAACCGTCTCGCGGAATCAATTCTCTCGATAGCATCAGAAACTCTCGATTCTCAAATCCCTCTCTCCTATCAACGTGAAGTTGTCCTTTATCGGGTAATGCATTCTCAAACACCAAGACATGTGTGTCAACGGTGGCCTTGAAAACTTTCTTAGGTAAGAGTAGGACTCTTCGCCATTTGAATTGGGATGCAAGGAAACTTCTTATTGAGCTAAAGGTAATGCTCTGGAGCCAAGTATTAGAGACAATGACGCCAAGCTGCGCCTTCGGGCGAAGAAGTAACTTGTATCTCTCTAAGAACAGCAGATACCAATCCTTCTGGTAGTCTTGAAAATGATATTGCTTTTCAAAATAGCGTTGCTGTGCGTCGGGAATCTCATAACCATACGGCGGATTCCCAATCACCGCATCAAACCCACCCTGCTTAAACACATCCTTAAACTCCGCCTGCCAATCAAACGGATTGATGCGAGCGATTTCTTCTTGGGTTAGCTCGCTCGTCTTTCCACTATTGCGGGTCTGGAGACCCACAACGGCGGGCTCTTTTGTTCCGCGATTGCGGGTCTGGAGACCCACAACGGCGGTTATGTCCGGCCCCACCAGCGAATTCCCGCACTTGATGTTCTCTCCCAAATCCGGCAACGCATGATGCCGGAGCGACAACTCGCCCTGCACCTCCGCCGCATTCGACCCCTCCAAAACTTTCAACAACAGCGACAGCTTAGTCACTTCCACAGCCTGCCCGTCAATATCCACGCCGTAGATATTGTTAAGCAAAATCCGCTTCCGCTCAGCCAGCGTCAACCGCCATCCCGCCGGAGTTTCGTAGATCTTCTGTCCCCCTCCGCGCTGCGCAGGGGGGTTAGGGGGGGTCGGTCTGCGTTTGGTAATGTCGGTCTTGCCTGGCGCGGGCGGCACGCCTGCCGCCTCTACATATCGTTCGAGGTGCCAATCCAACAAATACTGATAAGCCCCAATCAAAAAACTCCCCGACCCGCAGGCCGGATCAAGCACACGCAACTTGGAAACTTCCTCAGGTGTTTTCCCTTCAACCAATTTCCCTACCGTGTGCTTGACAATGTAATCTACAATATAGGTCGGCGTGTAATAGACACCGCCCGCCTTACGCACCTCGGGCTTCTCTTCTACTTCAACCGAGCGGCCCGTGTTGACAATCACCTTGCCCAAAAACTGCTCGTACACTTGCCCCAGAATATCCGCCGGAAAGACGCGGAACTCATACGGACTCTGCGGATAATAGAGCGTCCGCAGCACCTCTTTCAAAATCTTGTCGTCTACGGTCAGCCCCGGAGTCAGCGTGTCCGGATGAGACGCGCGCCCTTTTTCTTTCTGAAAATGGAACAGTCCCGAATTGTATCGCTCGTCCGCCCGTTTGAATAATTTGACCAACGAGTCATAGACCCCCGCGCCCTTGAGCAATCCCTCAAGCTGTCCATACTCTTCAATTCCGCGATCCTCGCACACGCGCAGAAAAATTATCCGGTCAATGATTCGCCCGACCGAAAAATTCAAATCCTCAATCGAAAGGTCTTTATTCCGCAGTTTTAGATTCTTCGCCAGCAAATCGCGCCACAGTTCAATCTCTTTCAAGAACTCGCTGTCCACCTCCTGCGTCCCGCGCTTCCCCTTCATCCCCTGCGCGTATTTATCGAACGAGCCTTTTAAAATCGCGTCGCGGGAAAAAGTGCTGGACAGGTACTCCCACTTCTCCGCGTATTTTTCATATGTGAAATACTCGACACGATGTTTGCCGGCGGCCTCACCGACCTCCGGACGATAACGGCAATCATACACCGCCAGTTCAGAGAAGTTCGTCAATATCGAGAGCGGCAATTTCGCCGACCACGCGTAGCGGCGCAACTGATAAGCCGGATCTTTCTGATCCACTACCGACACGCGTGGTTTCTTAGCTTCCAAGAAAAACTTGCGTTGCCCGCCAATCCGAAAACTGTAATCCGGAGCCTTCATCGCTCCGCCAATCCGAATCGCGTCTTCATGCACGACATCTTTGTAGGCTTCCGCATACCCCTGCTCGTTATCCATATCCCAGCCCAACAGCTTGAACAACGGATTGATGAACTCCTGCCGCGCCTGAGCTTCGTTGTACGAGTCTGAGCGGTAGGAGTCGCGATTGCGCTCATACCGCTCACAAAGGTCGTGAATAAGGGGTGGGGGCATGGGGAATTGGATCGTGTAACAGATAGAATTCGCGTCATATTCGTGGTCTTCGAGCTAAGTTGCCCAGCATGTTTCCAAAGACCTGCGAACAAGAACGTGATTTGGATTGATTTTATCAAGCGAAGCGGTTTCCAGAGAGGTCCTTCAGGCCGCAGCGGCCTTCAGGATGACGACGCGCTTTGAAATTGCGGTTAAGTTCAACGTGTGCGGATTGCCATCCGCAGCAGATTCCAGGCCCCAGCGTTAGCCCCCCATGTTCCCCCCAAAACATCAGAC
>CAZHAK010000011.1:0-73866 GCA_964530625.1 uncultured Alphaproteobacteria bacterium
CGTTTGGCGGCCAGATCTTAGTTTGTGATCCGGAGACAACCGAAGAAGAACTTGCCGAATACTTCCCGGATGAAGTGAGGGGCCGCAAGGGGCACGCGGGAAACTTGCTGGTGTTTCCCAAGAAAAAGTTTGTGCAGGCTCTTGCTATCCCTGCCGAGCTTGAAAAAGAGCCGTACTATCTACAACACAACCTGTTCGAGCCTATCCCTATGAAAATCGCAGATCGTGAAGGGTTTGGAAACCACTACGGGAAAATTGATTTCTTTGGCGATGACCCTGCCCAACTTCGTGAGGTCTTATTGCACTTTGAAGAACTGGATTTCTACGCATGAGTTTAACGAGTCCCCTTGACATGAACATGGATATAGATCCGGAAGTTCATGACCGGAGGCTAAGAGCACTTGATGACGCGATACTCCAGCTTGCAGATGCTCCGCCTTTTGCGAAAGCGCGTCATCAAGAGCAAGTCTATCGGCTTGCCGGCGATCTGGCGGACAGTGATGATGGCATGAGGCAATTGCTTGCGCGTATTCCTCGAATGCTTGAAGCAGACGTGTTTCACGGCGGACCCTGGGCAGATCCGAGCAAGTTGCTACCGCCGCTCGTCGGATATGGCTTGGTGAGTGAAGGTGTCTATCCAATTGTGGAGATGTTAAGCGAGCTGCGTATGGTTGTGCTTGCATCCGGTGCGGTGAAGGATGATCGTGCGGACGAGGAGTTCGCCGCAAGTTTTCTGCGCGAAGTCTGTGTACAAAACATGAACTTAATGTTCCCTGAAGCATCGGAGGAATCGCGAATACGACCTGCCGTTTATGCGCGCGTAGAGCGATTGTTCCGGATCATTCGCGAATCTATTTCGATGGAGGGACTGGGTGAGACTCTAGTGGACGAAATTGATGCCATTTGCGCTCAGCGACCAATTCTCACGGCGCACGCCAAGAAGTTGATTGAACAGGCGCGAAGTTTACCTGTGTTGAAAGTGGGCGACGAGGCTATGAAGCGCCTTGACTTATATTTTCGGGCTGTAGGACAAGTGTCCGACGCGAGTCGCGATGCTGGAGACGTCGTGTCTTACCAGCAAATGCTCAGCCGAATGGATGACGAAGCCATTCAGGAAGAAGCTAAGGCTTTTTCTGATTCCTTGAAGGCGACGGGACTTGGCAGTCCTTACTTTGCGGTTCTTCTGAGATGGTTGGCCAAACGTGCGCCTCATCATTTGGGACTCGCATTGGGGCTCAACGACATCGGCATGGCGAGTTTTAGTGACCATCAAGAGTTAGTCGCGCAACTTGTGAGAAAGTGTATTTATCCTGATACGACCTTTGCAATCTTGGGCCTTGCGCAATTGCTTGAGCGGCCCCTGTTGCAGCGTCACGAAGTCAGCGCTGGTCTGACGAGATTGGTGGATATCACAATTTTGCCACCGGTGGCACAGCGGCTTGAGTGTGTGGTCGGAAAATCCGCAGGCTTGACGCCGAATGCGCTTTTATTGGCAGGTGCTATCGGTGTTCTCGGTAGACCGATCGGAATTGGTCAGTGCAATGAACCAACATGTCAAGCGGCTCGTGGTATCAGCTTGTGGTCTCAACATGCTCCGGGACTGTTGCTGGGGATGGTTGCTAGTGCGGTGCGAGATGGCATAGTGCAGATAAAATTTGAAGGTATTGACGTGGTCTCCGAAGAGCCTGTGCTCGAAAAATTAGGCCGCAATGTGAATCCCGATCTTGATCCGTTATCTGCGGTGCTCGTCCCCCATCTCGACTTGATTTACGCACAGATGATGCAGCTTGCCGCGGGACGGCCCGACGATCCGCATCGTTGGGTGAATCCGGCATTGTACGGTCAATGGGTTTCAACCGGGTTCGTGAGCGCGTTCGACACGCTGACCGGCGCGGTAAAGGGGCATCAGAATTTTCTGCGTCGATACTACGCAACGCATCATCCAGAGTATAATGACGGCGCAGAGTTAATTTACCCGAACCCTGTCGGACTGATCATTACCAATGTGCACGGCAAAATGCTCGGACTTCATGCCGTGTCACTGCTGCGAATATCTGAAGACCCCGACGGTGAACTCCGAGCGTACTTTTTTAATCCGAATAATGACGGCCGGCAACGTTGGGGTCAAAACATTCAGCCTTCAGTGTCCGGGCACGGTGAGCGGGCAGGAGAATCGTCGCTACCTTTCGACCAAATGGCCTCACGACTTTACGCTTTTCATTATAATCCCTATGAAGAAGGCGAAGCCTACATGGTGCCAAATGGATTGGTCGAAAGAGTCAGTGATATGGCCAGAGAGAGCTGGGGTAAGGACGTTGTATGGATAGAGTGAGTAATGACCATTGCGGGGTGCGATGTTCGCAAAAGTAAAACATTCATCGCGTATTGAGCTCAGCAAGTCTGCAATGAGCAAAAACCTCGATTTCGTTCGTGGGATTGTCGGATCACACCCGGAGATCGCTTTGGTTGTAAAGGCAAATGCCTATGGACACGGTGTGCCGCAAGTAATTTCCATGGCTGAGTCTGCAGGAATCCGACTCTTTGCGACGGCGACGAGCTTTGAAGCCCAGAGCGTTCTAGAACATAAGTCCAAAGAGTCGCGGGTCATGATTATGGGCATCCTGTACGATTCAGATATTCCTTGGGCAATCGAAAACGATATCGAGTTTTTTGTTTTTGATATTGAGCGACTAAGAATAGTCGTGAAAGTTGCCAAGGAGATCGGTAAACCTGCTCGAGTTCATCTCGAAGTCGAGACCGGCGGCAATCGCACGGGACTTGATCTCCATGACTTGCCTGAGGCAATGAAATTACTTAAGAGCGAAGCGAAACATATCGAATTCGTCGCCTTGTGTTCGCACCTGGCGGGTGCGGAGAGTCTGGCGACACACTTCAGAATCCGTCGACAAATTGATGTGTTCAATGAGATTCGTAAGCGGCTGGCAAAGAGCAAATTCATCCCGCAGAAAGCGCATCTTGCCAGTTCTGCCGCAGCCCTCGCCATGCCTGAAACTGTGCTTGATCTTGTGCGCGTCGGGACGGCGGCGTATGGCATCTGGCCGAGCATGGATATTTATAATTTGCATCTTGCGAAAGTCAGAAAGGAAAAAGATGATTCGTTAACGCGCGTCTTTTCCTGGATGACGGACGTCGTGCATGTCAAGCATGTTAAGCGTGATGAATTCGTCGGATATGGTACGAGCTATCAGGCGTCACGGAACATGACCGTCGCCGTCATCCCTATTGGGTATGCGAACGGATATCCGCGCGAAATGTCCAATCGCGGCAACGTGTTGATCAAAGGACGGTCGGCTCCGGTGGTTGGCGTGGTCAACATGAATATGTTTATGGTGGATGTAACGAACATACCGAATGTAGCGGTAAACGATGAGGTTGTCCTCATCGGAAAGCAGGGGCGCAATGTTATCTCCCTGCACTCGTTTTCGGAATTCTCGTCCGCGCTCAATAACGAGTTTGTCAGCCGGCTTCCCCATGTGATACCCCGAACCGTCGTTCGATAACTGAGTATCAGCTTGCGCTTCTAGAAGCCCTAGGGATCGTCCCTGAGGGCTTTTTAAGGTTTAGACTCGGCCTCTCCTGCGCTTGCCGATTGACGTTGTTTAATTTTTGTGCTATATTCGGGAAACAGCACCCACCACCCTACCAAAGTACGTTAACTCTGGGTGCTCGTGTTTGTTTTTCGGATTTTTAGCCGCAAGTGATTGGCAAGTGAATTTTTGAATTGCTATTTTGGTCGGAAGATGAAACAACGAACACCACCACAAAAGGCAGCAGTTGCAATCCTGGCAGGAGGAAAAAGTTCGCGGATGGGCGTGCCCAAAGCGGGGGCGGTTCTTTCATCGGGCAAGACGCTGTTTGACTATGTCTTTAGTGCCGTCCATGGCCTGTATTTGCCGTGCGTCGTGGTCGGCCATGCAGAGGGGGTCGACCTTTCTGGCCTTGAAGACGTGACTGTGCTTCCTGATGCTGTTCAGGAACGTGGGCCGGTCGGCGCACTTTTGGGACTTTTTCTGAGCGGACTTGCGCACCATTACCTGGTTGTCGCGTGCGATCAACCTTTGCTCAATACGGGATTGTTGAAGCGATTGCTTGTCGAGTTTGACGAGCGTCCGGCGGTATTCATTAATCCGTACGATGCAAACATCTCGCCGCTTCCCGGTCTTTATCCGGCAAGTCTATCAGCACTTACAGAGCCGCTTCTTACACAGCCTCGCGCGTCATTGCGGGAGCTACTGGCACAAGCTAAGGCGCGCACGATTCCACTTTTGCATGATGACTGGATTCTACTGCGCAGCGCCAATACGCCAGAGGAAGTTCGGGACGTTGATCAACAGATTTCAAATTATTCAAAATAGCCCGGAGATCATTTCATACCCGTGATTGACGTATCCGATAAGAACCCAACATTGCGAATCGCCGTCGCGGAATCTGTTTTAACGGTTTCGCAGGAAACGCTTGCCAGAATACACGCTGGAACCGTTCCCAAAGGAAATCCGCTCGAAGTCGCAAGAGTGGCCGCGATTATGGCCGGAAAGAAGACTTCGGAGATTATTCCATTTTGTCATCCGGTGCCGATTGAGTTTTTCAAGGTAGAGCATAAGATTGAAGCAGATAGAATCATCATGACGGCAACGGTCAAAGGGATCTACCGTACAGGTATGGAAATGGAGGCGATGACTGCCGCCGCAGTTGCCGCGCTGACAATCTATGATATGCTGAAGATGTTTGATGACGGCATGGAGATTGTTAGTGTGCGGCTACTTGAGAAGCGCGGGGGAAAGTCAAGCTACAAGGACTCTTTCGCTTCGCCTTTGAAAGCCGCGGTACTTGTACTTTCGGATTCCATCGCCGCAGGGAAGAAGTCCGACACTTCCGGATTGCTTATTCGAGATCGATTGGAGAAACACAAACTTGACGTTGTCGCTTATGAAATCATTCCGGATGATCGGGCAACCATTGTCAAGACCTTGATAAAATATTGCGACGATGATCATCTCGATTTGGTGATGACGACTGGCGGGACGGGGTTCAGCCCCCGTGACTCGACGCCTGAATCTATGATAGAAGTTGTTGAGCGGGCGATCCCGGGAATACCGGAAGCTATTCGCGCTTATGGACAAGAGCGGACTCCGTTTGCTATGCTCTCGCGCTCGGCTGCGGGGCAACGGGGCAATACGTTGATAGTTAACTTGCCCGGTTCCAAGCGCGGAGTGCAGGAGTCACTTGATGCGTTGTTTCCCGGCTTGCTTCATGCGTTTCCGATGATGTGGGGCGGCGGACACGAGCGTCCGAAGAAGCCAGAGTAGAGTTGTGATTAGCTATCCAGAAGCACAAGCCATCGTACTCAAACATTGTTCACCATTGGGAATTGAGTCGCGTCCGCTCGCTACGGCGAGGAATTTTATTCTTGCCGCCGATATTCGCACGCCTTTTCAACTGCCCAGATTTGATCACAGCGCCGTGGATGGATACGCAATTAGAACAGACGACGTTGCGGCGGCCAGTACAAACAATCCGATACGATTGCAAGTCATCGATACTGTGAAAACAGGCTATCGAGCTGTTACTCCTGTGACACAAGGTTGCGCGGTAAGAATATTTACCGGAGCGATGTTGCCCGAGGGTGTGGATGGAGTTGTGATGGTTGAGGATGTTGAATTTAAGGACGAGTTCATTCAACTGACTGCGCCACTCAAGAGCAATAAGAATATCCGTCGAACCGGAGAGGAATTTGCCGAGGGCGAAGTCTGCTTGAGGTCCGGCTCACGACTTACACCGCCTGCGATTGGACTAGCGGCCACGCTTGGCTGTCGGAACGTCACTGTGTATCGAAAACCTCGCATCGCTGTGATTGTAACCGGTAGCGAATTGGTTGACCTCGGATTGCCTTTGGGCGAAGCACAAATTTATGATTCAAACCGTATCGCGTTAACCGCAGCGCTTTGTGAGTTAGGCATCGATGACGTTACGGCATTTACTTGTCCCGATGATGAGACATCCACACGCGAGCGGATAGTCAGTGCGTTTCGCGATGCCGATATTGTGATTACGTCCGGTGGAGCATCGGTCGGAGACGTTGACTATGTCAAACCGGCGATCACAAATTTAGGCGGAACAATTCATTTTGATAAAGTCGCCATCAAGCCCGGCAAGCCGACGGTATTTGCCGAGGTGGCAGGCAATCCGTTGTTTGGTCTTCCCGGCAATCCGGTGTCAGCGTTGGTGACTTATTTACTTTTTGTGCGTCCGGCACTATTGAAAATTATGGGAGACATACGCGAGCCTTTTGAAACATTTTTAGCAACGTTGTCCTCAGCAATCAGTAAGCGCTCGGCACGTACCGAGTTCGTGCGGGCTAGGAAGTCGTCTTCGGGTGATCGGACTATTGTCACACCGTGCAGCGGACAAGAGTCTCACATGATGGGTGGATTGGCCGCAGCGGATTCTTTGATTGTGTTTGAAGGTGAAGCTGGGAGTTTGCCTGCCGGGAGTGCAGTTTGTGCTATATCAATAGGTTGGTCGTAATGCAGCCAATCTTGAAACTCGCGCGGAATCTTTCGTGATCGAAACAGGTCTTGCGGCACTCCCGTTGCTTGGGCTGATTTTTTTCGTTGCGGCTGTTTATTCGGCAGTTGGCCACGGCGGTGCATCCGGGTACTTAGCCATTCTCAGTCTGTTTTCTTTTCCCGCTCAGGAAATGTCGAGTACGGCGCTTCTGCTTAATGTTTTGGTGTCGTCACTGGCTTTTTGGTCGTTTTGGAAAGGCGGGCACAAACTGCCTAAATTCGCATGGCTCTTGGTCATCGCATCCATACCGCTTTCGTTTGTGGGCGGCGCATTGACAGTAGGAGACAATCTTTACAAGCTCTTGTTGGCATTCGCGTTAACATTCGCGGCAGTTCGGTTGGCCTCGGCTTCAAGTGCCACAGACGATTCGCAGCTGCGCGCACCGAAACCATTGATGCTTCTCGGCGCGGGCGGTGGGATTGGATTATTATCGGGCATTGTGGGAGTTGGAGGAGGGATTTTCTTGAGTCCGCTGGCTGTTCTGTCGCGTTGGACGACGGTCAAATCGGCGGCAACACTTTCGGCCATGTTTATTTTGGTTAACTCGCTGGCGGGGCTGGCCGGACGGGCGGCGACAGATCGGCTGGTGATTGCCCCGGCGGTCGGCTTGATGCTGGCCGCCTTTGCGGGGGGGCTGATTGGTTCGAGGCTGGGCGCACGGCGATTTGGTGCTGTTGGCCTGAGGAGGTTGCTGGCCTTTGTGCTGGTGATTGCTGCGGCAAAGCTCGCATTTGTGGCTTTTTAGCTCAGGTTCTGTACGTCCAAAAATACAAGTGACCTGTGCGGATATTGCTTTTTGGCTTGCTTTGCCTTATATTTGGACAAAATGACCGTTTAATCTATTAATAATTCTGGGGAATTGTTATGAATCGTTCCATTCTATTTGTGACGGTATGTCTGTTCTATTTAACTTGGGGCCAAATTGCCTCTGGACAAGTCAAGTGAGCGTCACCGAACCTCCCGGTCGGGAGTTTTCTTGCCACTCAGAGCTTTGACCCAGGAATGCTGGAACTTGGGATAGGTTACGAGTATGAATTGAGTAATCATGCGCGCCGCGGCCATGATGTGACGGAGAATCCGAAGGAAGAAATTACAGAATTCTCTACGGTTAATCTGCGGGCGTCCTATGCTCTTGCGCCCCGCCTAAGACTGCATTGCCTTGTGCCTATTCGCAGTATTCTGGCCCCCAAGACCGATTTGAGTTCGGGCGAGCGCTTCCTTCGGGATTTTTCTGGAGTCGGAGACGTGTTAGTTTCGGGGACTTGGTTGCCTTACGTGTCAACGAATTCGGATCAAACGGTTGTGGCCATGACGATGGGCTTGCGACTGGCTACAGGCAGCTCGGATCCTGATCATGATTGGGGGTTCGGCAACTCGCGTGATCCGGTATTGCAACCCGGCTACGGCACAGTTGATCCTCTGCTCGGAATTTCTGCCGCTCGCAAAGTTGGCAGATTCGGTGCGAATGTTTCGGCTGTGACCAGACTGTCGGGCGGCACCAATGTTCACGGGTACCGCTACGCAGACGAATATCAGGGAACGGCGGGCCTGACCTATCCTATGTCCTCGTGGCTCGAGGCGGGTATATCCGGAGCCGTGCTGACAGCCGCGCATGACTTCGATCAGGGTGCGATGGTACAAAACACCGGAGGCTTGTGGGGATATCTTATTCCTCAGGCAACATTGAAATCCGCAGGTGTGCGGCTTGAGCCAAGTGTGCAGATTCCTGTTTACGCGTTCGTCAACGGCGGGCAGCTGGTCTCTGATGCTATCTATTCAATCGGACTCAGCTTTGATGTCGGGCGGAATCGTGCTGTGACTGGAGTGATTCCGCGCGAAATGGGAATGGCCAGAGGACTTCGACCTGCCAATATGCGCTACGCATCGGGCTGCACCCAATGTGGAATTGCCAATGTTGTAAGCCAAGAAAGTATGACGCTGGTTGAGTTCATGTCCGAGCAGTGCGGTGCTTGCCAGGAGTTTGAACCGACTCTTGCGAATTTTGCAAGTCAGTATCCGAGCCTTGCGGTCAGACAGGTTGATCTATTCAGTTTATCACAACAACAAATTGCCGAACTGGGTATTGAAGAGACCCCCACGATGATGTTATTTGATGTCAACGGCACAGTGAAACAGAAGGTGACCGGCACGGACCTCAAGCAAATTGAGAAGCATTTGCTTCGCTGAGATTGACTCACAAGTCTTTTTGAAAAAATTGAGCCCTTAGGAGATTTCCTAAGGGCTTTGTTTCGAACTTACGTTCACCCAACTCGCAGAACGAGAGGCGAAGAATCTGCGCTTACGTCAGTTGTGTCACCGCGCGGGCGAATAAATCGTGGAGCGTTATAATTTGTGCGCTGTACGATAAGCAGATTCCCGCTGGCCATCGAGGCAGGAACAGACAGGATCCCTGCGACTCCTCGTCAGAACATCTATATTCGCAGCATTTCAATGCCAACCCGCTTTGCAAGTTCCAGCGTAGTCGGAAAACTGATTTGATGGCTGGGATGTCAAATTTTTTACGGCGTTAGCTCACCCGAGGCAAATTTATGCTGTGCTGGTCAAAAGGAAGAGGCCAGACGTTTGTGAAGAAATTCTCAAACTTAGTGTGCCAAAGTCACGTAATTGGAACCCGATGTTTCGCATGAAGGTAGATCTGGCGGCCCCATTGTGAGCAGTGGATTACTATGCCGTTCTTTCGTAAATTAAGTTGAAGCTAAACCTTTTAAGAAAGTTTTCACATAAAGTGTTCAAGCTGCTAATAATAAACAATTCGCGCCGATAACCTGATAAACATTGTCAAATTCTGTGCGACAACCTAATTCGGAGGATTCTCAGACATGGCTGTCAAATCATTCAACGCTTTCGCTATGGCGCAAGCACAATTCGATCAAACCGCGAAGACGCTCGGGCTCGACTCTGCCACCAGCGAGCTATTGCGCCAACCTCTACGCGAGTACACAGTGGCCATTCCCATCCGGATGGACGACGGCTCAACACAGGTCTTTCGTGGATTCAGAGTGCAACACAACGATGCCCGCGGTCCGGGCAAGGGCGGCATCCGCTTCCATCCCATGGAAACTCTCGACACAGTGCGCGCTCTGGCGATGTGGATGACATGGAAATGCAGCGTGGTTGATATACCGCTCGGCGGCAGCAAAGGCGGGGTGATTTGCGATCCCCACAACTTGAGCCAGAGAGAGCAGGAGCAAATTTGCCGAGGCTGGGTCCGACAGCTTGGAAAGGACATTGGCCCGGTGCGTGATGTCCCCGCACCGGATGTTATGACCAACGCGCAGCACATGCTGTGGATGCTGGACGAGTACGAGACCATTCATGGCGGAAGATATCCGGGGCTCATCACCGGTAAGCCGGTCGGCATGGGCGGCTCGTTGGGCCGCACTGAAGCCACCGGATTCGGTGTCATCTATACTTTGCGTGAAGCCTTGAAAGAAATGAGCATTCATCCCAAGGACACCATCGCCAGCGTTCAAGGCTTCGGCAACGTCGCTCAGCATGCTATTAAACTTTACACCCAATTGGGTGGTACTGTTGTTGCCATAGCATATTGGGATCAAAAAGATCAAGTCGCACGAACGCTGCGGAAGAAAGACGGTATTGATCTTGACGCGCTCCGTAAAATTACTGATAAATTTGGCGGCGTGGATAAAGACAAGGCCAAGGATGCAGGATACGAAGTATTGCCCGCGGAAGCGTGGATTGAACAGGAAGTTGATATCCTGATTCCGGCAGCAATGGAGAACCAGGTTACCGCCGACAATGTCGGTACGATTTCTCAACGCGTGAAGATCGTCGCAGAAGGGGCAAATGGTCCGAGCACTCCGGAAGCCGACGCGGTCATGCATGCTCGTAAGATTTTCGTGCTGCCCGACCTGCTGGCCAATGCAGGCGGTGTGACCTGCAGCTACTTTGAGCAAGTACAGTGCAACATGAACTACTACTGGGAGAAGGACGAGGTGTTAGGTAAACTCGACACAAAAATGACTTCAGCCTATCTCCGCGTCAGCGAGTTAGCCCGTAAAAAGAATCTCTATATGCGTGACGCAGCCTACACCATCGCGGTTGATCGTGTGGCGCGAGCTTGCAAGGATCGCGGATGGGTATAGCTAAATCCCTTGCAACTTAGCACGAAATCTTCCCTAGTGAATGATGGAACCGGTCACTGTTGTGGCCGGTTCCATATAGGGACGCAGACGGGGCATGGCGGACGGATGGAATGATATGTCTCTTTGCGTGGCCTAATTTCCACCGTACGGGTGGTTGCTAAAATCACGCTGCCCGGCATAGTGGTTGCAACGAGTCAAGAATCTTACTTTTTCACAATATCACAAGTTTCAGAGTGTTTGCTTTTTTCTGCTGCATGACTCCTCTTCACGGACAATTGGCTGGAATTCGTTAGGGACTATGAACGTCATTCAAGAAAAATTGTTCGTCTGTTTGCTGCGAGTATGCAAGTCCTTCACCACCATCGCGGACAGGCGAACACGTAGAGGACCGACTCGACATGGATAAAATTAATCCAGATCTCGATAAACTTCTGCATGATCTGACAGAGCGTGCAAGGGAACTTAGCTGTCTCTATCAAGTCGACGAGATTTTGAAGGACTATAATACTGAACTCGACGACGTTTTGCGAGATATTGTGAAGATAATTCCAACGGGCTGGCAATTCTCAGATATCTGTCGTTGTAGAATTCGATACGGAGATCAAGAATTTCTGTCGCCTTGGTTTGTCGAGTCGCCGTGGTCAATGTCGTCAGATATCGTTGTTCAAGAATTGACGATTGGTACTATTGAAGTTTTCTATATTGAGAATCGGCCTGCCGCCGATTCTGGCCCGTTTTTGAATGAAGAAGTTCGGCTGATTAAGACCATTTCCGAGCGAATTTCCGGATTTATTCAGCACCGAAATCTGAGTCGAATCCTCAAAGAAGTTGAGCGAACGCGCGACGCTGGACAAGCACCTGCCGCCAGCGAGTGGAGAATCGCCGTTGATTTATTAGCTAGCACGAATCAAGTGCTATACTTTCGCATCGCGCGAAAGCTCCTGATCCTGCTCTGCCGTACTGGGCTTCCAGCCGCGAACGAGCTCCTACGCAAACTCGGACATGGACGCACTGGATCGTATCTTAATACGATCGAAGGTGACAATATGCCCAAGCAGATTGAATCATCAAGTGACATTGAGTCAATCACTAATTCAATCTTTGGTCTAGCCTCCGAGCACATGTCCGCCTCAGATGTCCTGCAGCACGTGCAGGATTGGATGCGTGATGACCGGGCCGGATTTCTGCTTAAGGCTCTGTCAGATCCCTCTGCTGATCTCGCCGAGATTATCAGCGCGGTTCGCCGATACATTTTATTATCGCCATACGGGATTGACCTCTCCGAGTTTACGCGAAAGAGCATTCGCGTCGCGCTGATCCGGCGCGTTTTTTCGGATGACCTGAGTTATATCCGTATCGCAAAAGAATTCGTAAACTTGTACGAGTTTCACGATCTGCTGACGAGAATCGTGCATCCGGCTAGCAGTCACGGGAGACTCGGCGGTAAGAGTGCTGGATTGATTCTTGCTCAGAGCATCATTAGAACGTATGCTGAAAAGAATCCTGAGTTAGCAGAAATTCGCATTCCGAAGACTTGGTACATGGCGTCGGACGCGCAGACGGCTTTCGTCCACTATAATAACTTGGAAGAAGTTGTCGAGCAGAAATATAAAGATGTCTCGCAAGTTCGGCAAGAGTATCCCCATATCATTCAGCTCTTCAAGCACTCAAAATTCCCGACTGAAATGCTGCAAGGGCTTTCGACGGCTCTTGATGACTTTGGCGAGACTCCGTTAGTTGTACGAAGTTCGAGCTTGCTGGAAGACAGAATTGGCGCCGCCTTTTCGGGCAAATACAAAAGTCTATTTCTCGCAAATCAGGGCAGCAAAACTGAACGCTTGAATGCGCTGACCGACGCGATCGCGGAGGTTTACTCTTCCACGTTTGGCCCCGATCCGATTGAATATAGAATTGAACGCGGATTGGTTGATTTCCACGAGGAAATGAGCGTCATGATTCAGGAGGTAGTCGGAACCCGCGTCGGAAAGTATTATCTGCCGTCATGGGCCGGAGTCGCTTTCAGCAACAATGAGTTTCGATGGTCCCCACGAATCAAGCGTGAAGATGGACTGGTGCGCATCGTGCCGGGCTTAGGCACCCGAGCTGTTGATCGTTTAAGTGACGACTATCCGGTCCTTGCCGCGCCTGGCCAGCCCAAGTTGCGCGTCAATGTTTCTCTCGATGAGATGATGCGCTATTCACCTGCCAAGATAGACGTCATTAATCTTCTGGAGAATCGGTTTGAGACGATTGACTTTAGTAGTTTCCTTCAAGAGTGTGGCGATGACTTACCTGATTTACAGAACATTGTTTCAGTCATAGATGGTGATCAATTACGTAGAGTGCCCGTAACGGGAATTGACCACGAAAACCAGTCGGCAATTGTTACCTTTCTCTCCTTGTTTGAGGAAACTCCATTTCTCGACAAACTGCATAAGATAGTGTCCACGTTACAAGAGGCTATGCAGACGCCCGTGGATATTGAGTTTGCTTCAGACGGAAAAAATCTTCACCTTTTGCAGTGTCGTCCGCAGAGTGCTTCGCATGACAGTGTTCCCGCGGTTATTCCTCGCGACCTACCGGAAAGCGCTTACGTGTTCACTGCACATAAGTTTGTGTCTAACGGAACCGTGCCAGAACTGAGCTATATCGTCTATGTTGACCCGGCAGGCTACTCGTCATTAGAAAGCATTGACGAGTTACGTGCCGTGGGGAGAGCCGTCAGTGAACTGAATAAATTGTTGCCCAAGCGCGGATTCATTTTGATTGGGCCCGGACGCTGGGGTAGTCGCGGCGATATCAAACTTGGTGTAGACGTTACTTACTCGGACATCAATAACACGGCAGCGTTGATTGAAGTTGCCCGCAAGATGGGCCACTATACTCCGGATCTGTCGTTCGGAACGCATTTCTTTCAAGATCTTGTTGAAGCTGGAATTCGCTACCTGCCTCTTTACCCAGACGACCCTTCAGTGATCTTCAATGAAGCATTACTCGTAAACTCAAAGAGCGTTCTTCTGGATCTGCTTCCGCATTACAAACATTTGGATCATGTCGTGCGCGTTATTGATGTACCGGCAGTGACGGATGGCAAAGTGCTCAAGATTTTCATGAATGCCGACCAGAACGAAGCAGTGGGTATTCTTTCCACCCCCTCCACTCTTCTGGCCAGCAAATCACTTGACTGACGTACGGGCTGTGGAAGGACGAATTTCCATTCCCGAATCTACCGGAGAACCCAGAGCTGCAACGGAGTGATTCTCCCAATAGAGTCAAAGATGTTTGTCGTGCTTTAGTTGTACTTTAATGTCTGCGCGAGTACCGCGCCACGGTTAAAGTGAATGTTCCGCAGCTATGACTACAGGAGACTACACCAGCCGCGCCACATACACCCGTCAAGAAGAAACGTAAAGAAGGCTGTTAGTTTAGCGGCGCGCTGATGCAAAGAAGCCCCCAGGATATCTCCTAAGGGCTTCTTTTACTTGGAGCTTGTGCCTATCTGCTATTGCGCACCAGCTAAGGCTCTGGGAAAGAGAATGTTGTTCTCCTTGTGGATGTGCCAATGCAGGTCTTTTTCAAGTTCTTCCAGACCGGCATACAATCCACGAAAAGTGTTGCAGGCTCCTGCCGGAGGAGAATAGCTCTTGGTCAATTCACGGATTTGCTCAAGAGCGCGTCCCACGAATTCGTGCTCTGCTTCCATCACGCTGACGGGTCCAAGCAATTGGGCAGCAGCGGATGCGGGAAGCGAACCTTTCTCCAATTGCTTTATGGCCGGAAAGAGAATGTTTTCCTCCTTGTACATGTGCGAATCGAGTTCGGCATAAATCGCCGAGTAGGTTTCGAGAATATCTTTAAGCTCCGAGTGATTCTCACCATGAACTCGATACACCTTCTCCGCCATTTGTCCCAACAATGGCAACACATTGCGAAGATAGTCGTGATGTTGACTCAGAATGTTGTCCACCAAGTCTGACATCGTCGCCTTTGACCAATCCGGTTCAGCACCTGTATCTGCTCTGACTTCCTGTGCATTCATCTCGGAAATGACGAGTTGAGGGTCGAGGTTTTTCTCTGCACATGCTTTGCTAAGAGCGTGTCCTCCATGGCAGCAGTAGTCTATTTGAAATTTCTGAAAAATGTGCGCGCGGCCGGGATTTTCTACAACCAGTTGACCGACAGGAGTTTCGAGTGAAATATCCATTTGATATCCTATTTTGTGAAGTGTGTGTTCTGAAAGAGTTCTCTTAGCACTTGATTTCCGTATTCTAGCGGGTAAAAACACCAGTTTACGAGTGCGATACCGTACAACGTGTATAGCGTCGCTTTGTTTTTTGTCGGATCCGGATCAAATTGAAATCCGAGTTCCTGCATCTTTGTGGTCACGATGAACCAATTCATCCAGACGGCGGATTCGCAAAGCAAGCAGGGAATTGAAATCTACGAATTTCAATAGGCGCCCTTCTTTCCTTCCTTTCCAAAGGGATGTATCTTCGACGTTCCCATTTGTGAGTTTTTTAGCCATTGTATCTCCGTTTTCAAAGACAATTAGGAAGGCTTGGTTTCCATTGGATGGTCGTGGCGGTCTTCTATTTGCCGCATCAGAGCCGGCGCTTTCACGTGCATCATTTTCTGAACTACATAGTGCATCCAGATCAAACAAACAAAGGCAAGTACCGTTAGGAACATCCACGACGTCGTCCAAAGCCCTGTCCACTTCAACATGTAGCCGAATAAAATTGGACAGACGAACCCACCCAGCCCGCCGACCACACCGACAATTCCTCCAACGACTCCAACCTGTTCCGGGTAGTAATCCGGGATATAGCGATAGACTGCGGCACTGCCGATTCCCATCATGATACCTACGACGAAGACGAGGAATATAAATATCCAGATGTTGGCCTGAAAGTGGAGGTGTGTTATGCCCTTCGCCAGAAGTTGCTTTTTGGTAACCTTCTCCCCCACTTCGACCGTTGTGCGATGCCAGAACTCTCCTGCCGGAAAAATAAGAAACGCGTTTTTTTCTTGATGCGATCTCCACTCCGTCGGCTCAGGCTGAATTTTGTATTCACGCTGATCCACTTTGATCAGACTATCTGAGACGAAGGTCACCGTTCCATCGCGCATGGCCATGACTCCTGAACCGGGCGATTCGATGTCCATTCGTGGCACAACCAAGAGTGCGCAACCGACCAGAATCACACTAAGCACCCAATACATAACACGACGCGCGCCAAACCTATCTGACATCCAGCCACCAAGCGCGCGAATCACACCGGCTGGCAGACTGAAGATCGCGGCCATTAGACCGGCAGATGCGACGCTCATCGTGTACACGTTCACATAATACGGTATCAACCACTGCGACAACGCGACGAATGCACCAAATACGAGGAAGTAGTACAACCCAAAGCGCCACACGCGCATATACTTCAGCGGCTCAAGACGCTGCTTCAATGTGAAGCCTTTTGAGTGCACGGCTACTTTTTCGTACGTGAAGATGTAGAAGATGATCGCCATGATGACCAACGCTACCGCGTAAAGTTTCGGAAGCATGCGCCATCCTTCGATATTCGTCCCACCGTCCGTCAACCAGCGGAGGATAAACGGCGCGCACATACTCGTCAGCGCCGAACCTGCGTTACCGACGCCGAAAATTCCGAGAGCAGTACCCTGTCGCTCCTTTGAAAACCAAACGGATGTATAGGCAATACCTACGGCGAATGACGCGCCGGTCAATCCAAATCCCAAACTTGCAAACACAAACTGGTAGTATTCGTTTGCCGCCCCGGTCATGAACATGGGGATGGCAGAAGCGAGCATAAGCAACGTGTACACGCGCCGTCCGCCATACTTATCGGCCAGCACTCCAACTGGAAGACGCATCAGAGAACCAGTTAACACCGGAATACCAATCAGCCAACCCATCTGCGCCTTGTCCCAAAGAAATACGTCGTTGTCAACAAGGTAAGTAACCAACACGCCGTTCATCATCCATCCTGCAAAGCAAATGGTGAACGCGATGGTGTTCAGGATCAGTACCTGGATTGCCTTTCTGCGATCTTGCATTCCACCTCCCTGTTGTTAACGGTTGCCGCTTTCGCTCACTATATCAGCTTCGGCGCGCACTGCTAAACCGTATAGCAAGTGACTGAGTCCGAAATACCCTGCGATTGTGGCAAGGACGCTCAGTATCACATGGAGCTTATACTGCTTCAAATTGTACAGGAACAGGCTCCAAGGATCGCCATGCGTTTTGTTTAGGGGATGTGTTCCATCGAGATACTCTTGTGCGTCAGAAATGCCGTCTTTATCCAAATCGCTTTCGAATCCGTATACATTCGCCAACTGTTCCGGATGAGCACGAAGCTCTAAGAACTTAGTTTTTCCAAGCTTTGTGACAATGTTGTTTCCAAACTCGTTCAAGACAGGACTCTGCACGACCATTCCGGGTGCAAATGCTCCACGTGCGGCATTCAAGCGATTCAACTCGTCCGGAGTCAAACTTCCGATTTGCCCACGCGAGGCTCCTTCTGGGCCGTCTGCGTTGGCGTGGCACATTGCGCAGTTAATTGGCCTGCCTGAATTCTCTTCGGAAAAGCGCTGAAACTCAGGATATGCGAAACAGCTGCCTACAAGAGCAAATGTAATGAGTGATGCAATTATTGTTATCATGAGCTTCATCCCTTAATCGCAAGATAAATGTGCTCGCCAAACAATGTCATAATGATCATATAGCCAGCGATGGCTGATGCGATCCATCTCATTGTTTTGTGGCTGGCGCCTTTGAATATCCACGGCGCTGCAAATAGCCCAAGCGTGGCCACGGTCATTACGACGATGATAATCCAGAACGGCAGCAATTCCATCGGATAGTAGACAAAATAGAAATACCATTCCGGTTTAATGCCGTCAGGTGTCGAGCCCAACGCATTGTACGGCTCAAGCAGCGGATAGGGGAACAGCGAGTCAAAAGGCAGGCACAAAGCTAAAGTAAACACCACGAGAAAGGCGATGCCCCACTCTCTTAGGTCCTTCAGAATAAAGAACGGGAAAAATTTCTCTTTGCGCCTGGGCTTATCTTCGATTCCCGGACTCATACCATGAAGCTGGACGGACAAGAGATGCAGGCCAATGACGCCGAAGACCATTAATGGCAGAATAACCACGTGCAATGCAAAAAAGCGGCTCAGTGTCGCTTGGCCGATGGCAGGTGCCCCCTGAATCGTCACCCGCACGTCTTCGGCAAGATGTGACAGCGCCGCAGGAAGATATTGCCCTATCTGATCTATTGAAGCCAAGCCGACTTTTGTTGCGTTGACTGCGATTTGATTCCACGGCAAGAGATAACCCGTGAAGCCAAAGCCAAAGGTAATCAGAAGCAGTAGAACGCCGGCAATCCATGTTATCTCACGCGGCTTGGCAAAAGCTTTCATGGCCAATGACGTCAGCATGTGAGCGATAACGCAGAATATCATGAATGACGCCGACCATGCGTGCAAATTCCGAATTAGTGCGCCCATCGTGACGAAATGCGTGATGTATTCCACGGATTCATGAGCTTCGCTGACCGTCGGTTCGTAGTAGAATAAGAGAAGCAGGCCCGTGAAAACCTGAATCATAAAGAAGAATAGCGCGAGTCCACCGACGTAATATCCCCACGACATCCGATGAACAGGGACTTCCTTCTCCATGATCATGTGGCGAACGCTTAGTTTATCGAGCGGCATGCGCGACGCAAGGGCATCAAAAGCTCTATTGAGAAGCGGTTGTTTCATCACGCCTCCGCCGAAAGTGACTTAACAATGTAAAGCAAATACGACTGCGCAAGCTCCGGATCCACTCGACCTGTGCGCGATCCGCGCGGGCTTTCGGTTGCAACTTCATTGCCTTGTTCGTCTCGTAGGACCCAACCTATCCGGTCGAGTGGAGCAGTTGCTGGTGCACCCTGATTGGGCATTCCTGTCTTGATGTCAAAGTATGACACGTGACAAGGACAGAGAATGCGCCCGCTCGCATCCACTTGATTACCGACCGTGCATCCCAGGTGAGTACACTTCGCCGACAGTAGCGCTGGCCAACCATCCTCACCGAGAAACGCCAAGCCCGGGCGCATCGCGTAATCAATAAAGTATTTACCTACTTTATCGCTCAACTCGGAGAGTTTAGAAACGTAAATGTATTCACTACGCAGGCGCTCAAGTTCGAGCTCCTTTTCCTCTGCCGTTAATTGCAACCGACGCAGCCGTGTTTCCAATAGATTCGCTTCCTCGTCGAGATGCAAGCCCGGCATTTGGAAAAATCTGCCCAGTTTGTCAAACACGCCAATGGAAAGCAGCACTCCTGCTGCACTAATTCCGATAGCTGCTTTGAGGAAGTGACGCCGCGATTCTTGGGTGACACGCACCGCAACCGCTTGTTCGTTCCGGCGCGGATTGTTCCAGACAACCTTTTGTGGAGAGCGGAATAAGTAATAAACAGGCACCGAGATCATGTGAATCAATCTTGTGAACGGGAAAACCAGTAAAATGAGCCACGCCCCCACGACGTGCGCTTGTATAATCACCGGCATATCCCGAATGACTGAAACGTCCGGACTCAGCGTGACCAGGCTCCAGACATACGGCGTAAGAGTTCCTGTTGACCAGCTTGCGCCCCAGCGATATCCTAGCGCGACCATTAGCCCCAAGACGACCTGTCCCAGTAGAAGAGTCGTGACGATGAAGTCGCCGATGTTAGTTGTTTTCTGCAAGCGTCCCGTCGTGAGGCGGCGAAAGAAAAGAACTGATAAGCCAATCAGACTAAGCACGGTAGCCGCAATGCCTACAGTTTCTGCAACCGCGAGGAGAAAGGGTACAGCCATCAGGCGCTGCCACATTCCGGGAAGCAGGAATGCGACTAAATGCCCGAAAAAGATTATCAAAATTCCGAAGTGCCAGGGCGCGGAGCCCCATAACAGTTTCTTGCCTTCCAAAAATTGTGAGGAGAGCGACGTAATGCCATAGCTATCTTTCTTGAAACGCCAGACGATGCCGACAATACATACCGTTATCGCCGCATAAGGCAATCCAACAAATGCGAATAGTTCAAGCATAGGTAGCCTCCTTTCCGGTCTCGGCAACTACCAGCGCCGACGTGGCGGAAAGCAAGTAAGCGTATAAGTTAGATTTTGACTCGAGAAATTCAGTCATTTTTTTCAATGCGGGCAATAGTATGAAACGAGCGATCTCGCTGCGTTCTTCCGGCGACGTATACGACAGGAAGCCGAGCACAGTGCTCATGTGATCGGCCGTTTCACCGGCAGCGGGGTAGTTGCCTTGGCGATACATGTCCAGTAATCCCACCATGAGATGCGACCGTTTAAAGCTTTCCACGCCGAACAAATGCACACTCAGAGCGGGCGAGCAGAGTGGCGTCAAGTCAAACGTGCGTGTGTACAAATCCTGAAGATCCTCAGGCGTCAGTCCAGCTATCTCCTTTTGATACATGCGCAAAGCTTTCAGGCACTTTCTGTTTGAAATGGAGCCTAAGACTTTGTCCAGCAACAATTGATGATCTTGCTGTGGATGGCTCAACAAAGCTGCGAAATCGTCGCACAGTAGTTCAAATTGTCTCATGCTCATTTAACCCTCCTTTCCGGAACAGACAGCGTACCAAACCCGCAACTGCCTTTACAATCTTGCACGTCGCACATCGTCTCAATTGCCTCTTCGCGTTGAAGAGGCGGTAGCACATAACGTTTATGCACAGTGGGGACGGCGGTGAGCAGATAAATCTCTTCCGCTTCTTCAGGTGTCGTTCCAGCTTCACGCATGATCCGCTTGACACGATCGTCGCTGATGTCGCCGACTTCCTGCATCCGTTTGTAATAGCGCACGGCCATCAGTTTCTTTAGAGACGACGTCACGACAGCTTCATTGCCGGCGCTGAACATTTTCGCCATATACTGAATAGACAATCGAGACTTGTCGAGCGACGAGAAGAAGGTGTCTTCTGCGTGATCATACGGTTGATCGCCGTCCTTGCCCATGACAGGCAGTAATGGTGGTACGTAGAAGAGCATCGGCATCGTGCGGTACTCGACATGAAGCGGCAGCGCGAGTTTCCACTCCTTGACGTACTTATACACCGGTGACTTGCGAGCGGACTCGAGCATTTCGTCGGAAACTCCATTCGCGCGCGCGGATGCGATCACCGTTTCATCGTTCGGATCGCAAATCACGTCGCGCTGGGCTTCGACCAGCATCGGATCGGCGGTCCCCATGGCGGACTCAATTCTGTCCGCGTCATAAAGCAAGACTCCGAGATAGCGAATTCTACCAACACACGAATGGAAACATGCGGGCGCTTGTCCCGTTTCGATGCGTGGGTAACAGAGAATGCACTTTTCAGATTTTCCCGTGACCCAGTTGTAGTAGATTTTTTTGTATGGGCAAGCCGAAATACAGGCGCGCCAGCCACGGCAAACTTCTTGGTTGATCAAAACGATTCCGTCTTCACCACGCTTGTAGAGCGCACCCGACGGACAGGAGGCCACGCAGCTTGGATTCGCGCAGTGATTGCAAATTCGTGGCAGATACATAAACGCCACGCGCTGTATTTCAAAAAGCTGCTGGCGCTCTTCCGGGGAGAGCTTGTCGTAGTTTACGTCATTGGCGGCGTAAATCGGCGAGCCGGAAAGATCGTCGTCCCAATTGGGTCCGGCTTCAATCTTTATCTCTTCACCGGTGATCTGTGAAATCGGTCTTGCAGTCGGCTGATCATCACCTGCCGGTGCGTCAAAGAGATTTTCGTATTCGTACGTCCAAGGCTCGTAGTAGTCTTCCAAACCCGGCTGATTCGGATTGTAGAAGAGTTTCAACAACCCGCCGAGTTTCGATTGCGACTTGAGCTTCAGCTTGTTATCGTCGCTAAGCTTCCATCCGCCCTTATAACGATCCTGGTCTTCCCAGCGGTGCGGAAAACCCGTGCCGGGTTTCGTTTCGACGTTGTTCCACCACATGTATTCCGCGCCGGGTCGATCGGTCCAGACATTCTTGCAAGCGACGCTGCACGTATGACAACCGATACATTTGTCGAGGTGAAACACCATGGAGACTTGTGCTCGTATATCCATTTTTCACCCTTTACCAGATTACTTTTTCGAGTTTTTTAACGGCAACAAACGTGTCGCGATTCACTCCGGTCGGACCCCAGTAGTTGAAGGCGTACGTAAATTGCGCGTAACCGCCGATCATGAGCAACGGTTTGAGCTTTGCGCGTGTCAAGCTGTTGTGCCCACCTGCCCGCCGATCGCCGCGCTCGGGGGATTTCGGAATTCCCAATGTCCGCTCAGGCGAGTGATAAATGAAGCACATTCCGCGCGGTATGCGCGCGCTGACATTAGCGGGCGTGCAAACCACACCGTGGTCATTGAAGATTTCGACCCAATCGTTATCCACAATTCCCAGCAAGAGTGCGTCCTTGTCGTTGATCCAGATCGGATCATGACCGCGGCTCAGTGTCCGCATTCGAAGCGTGTCGCCGTAAGTTGAGTGAATGGACCATTTGCCATGCGGTGTAAGATAGTTCAGCACCAATGTTCCGCCAGCAGGTTTCGACATATCCAGGTCGCCGAGCACTTCGCGAGACGCGCGAGGTTTGAATGTCGGAAGATTTTCGCCGTAGGCAATGTAGGCCTCGTGATCGAGATAGTAGTGCTGGCGACCGCTCATTGTTCGCCACGGGATCAGCCCTTCAACGTTTTGACAGAAGGCTGAGTACGTCCGTTCATCGCTTGTCACTCCCGACCAAAACGGCGTCGTGAGAATTCTTCGCGGCTGGGTTGCGATGTCGTCGAACGTCACGCGGACAGAGCGCGTTCGCTCCGCGGCGTGTGAGTGGTCTATACCTGTGTTAATGGCTTCAGCTTTGTACGACCTGAATGCCAACTCGCCGTTTGTCTCAGGGGCAAAATTGAGAATGGCTTCACAGACTAGCAAATCTTCACGCAGTGACGGATACTCTCCCCCCCCCCATTTTTCTGTGGGATTGTTCTCCATGTATGCGTCATACATATCCTCGACCGCGAATTGTATTCCGTGCATGCCCAAGCCCTTGCGGAAATTCGGCCCGAGGCTGATAAACTTATTGAAGACGTCCTTGTAATCACGTTTAACGACTTTGATATTAGGCATCGTCTTGCCGGGAATGGCTTCACATTCGCCCTTGGACCAATCTTTGATTGAGGGCTGAGCTATCTCTGCGGGTGTATCGTGTGCGAGAGGTGCCGTTACGACGTCCTCAATGGGATCAGGAAGATATCGCTCCGCAAATTTTGCCGTCACGCGAGCGATTTCGCGGAATATGTCCCAGTCGCTCTTTGATTCCCAACACGCCGGGACAGCAGCCTGCAACGGATGAATGAAACTGTGCATATCCGTTGAGTTCAGATCGTTCTTCTCGTAGTAAGTTGCGGCGGGCAATACAATATCTGAATAGAGCGCCGATGAATCCATACGGTAATTCAAGTCCACCACAAGATCCATCTTGCCGAGTTCAACTTTGTCATGCCATGTAACATCCTCGATATGCTCTTTTGCGCGTTCCGTGGCAATGAGATTTGTATGCGTTCCCAAGTAATGCTTAAGGAAGTATTCGTGACCTTTGGCGGATGACAGCAATGCATTGCCGCGCCAGATGTAGAACACACGCGGGAAGTTCTTGGACGAGTCCGGATCTTCTACTGCAAACTTCAGCTTCTTGGCTTTCAAGCGCTCGACTACGTTCTTGACAATACTCGCTTCGTCCGTCGCGCCGTGTTGCCGTGCTTCCATAACAACTTCCAGCGATGATTGATCGAACTGAGGATAAGACGGCAGCCAACCGGAACGTACAGCTTGCACTTGCTTGTCTATAACATGACCATGTGCCATGCAGTGTGAACGGTCATCAACCTGGCAAACGTCTTCGAATTTTCCGTCGTAGCGCCATTGATCAGAATTTACATAGTGAAATGACGGAGTATTTTGCAAACGTGGCGGCGCGGCCCAATCCGTCGCGAACGCGATCGGTGCCCATGACGTTTGCGGGACGAGCTTTTCTTGTCCAACATAGTGATTTAGACCGCCACCGTTCTTGCCAACACATCCGCAGAGCATGAGGTTCGTGATAACCGCGCGATAAATAAGATTGTTGTGATACCAGTGATTCACACCTGCGCCGATAATCACGCTGCATTTCCCGTTACTCTTTTCGGCGGTCGTAGCCCAATTGCGCGCGAAGCGCAGCACCACGTCGCCGGACACGCCCGTAAATTTCTCCTGCCAGGCGGGAGTGTAGGCATGTTCCGGCTCTTCATACGGAGCAGGTGCGGATTTATCTCGGCTGACTCCGTAGCGCGCCAAGAGCAGCTCAAATGCTGTGGTGACGTATGTTTCGCCGTCAGCGGTCTTGATTTTTCGAACAGGAACCTTCGCCGAAACTGATTTGTCACCTAACTCTGACGAAAACTCCGGAAATGACACTGTGATCAATTCATTCTTTTCAGAGTCGAGCGTCAATAGCGGATCAAATTCCTTGCCCGTGCGCTCATCCTCGAGCTTGAGATTCCATTGGCCTTTTTTCTCTTGCCACCTGTGGCCGACTGTCCCTAACGGCAGTTTTAGTTCTCCGCTCGCCGAATCAAACATGAAGAGTTTCCACTCCGCATTGTCAATGCTTTTTGTGTCGGCGACTTGTGATGCGCGGAGATATTGGCCCGGTTTATATGTGCCGTCTTTCTGTTTCTTCAGTTCGACCAGAATCGGGCCATCCGTGAACTGCTTCTGATAGCCGACAAAATAGGGCACTGACTTTTCAATGTAGTATTCGCGCAGAACCGTGTGGCCGACCGCCATCCAGAATGCGCCGTCCTGTCCTTGATGAATCGGCACCCATTCGTCCGAGACCTTGGAGACCATCGAGAAGTCCGGCGAGAAAACAACAACCTTCGCGCCGCGATGTCTGGCTTCAACCAGAAAATGTGCGTCAGGTGTACGCGTCATCAACACATTCGAACCCACGACAGCGATAAAGTCCGACTTAAACCAATCCGCGCTCTCTGCAACGTCAGTTTGTTCACCCCAAACTTCCGGAGAAGCAGGTGGTAAATCGCAGTACCAGTCATAGAAAGAAAGAGAAACGCCACCCATGAGCTGCATGAAGCGCGATCCGGCGGCGTAGCTGACCATGGACATTGCTGGTATCGGCGAAAATCCAACGATCCGGTCAGGACCGTGTTTTCTGACTGTATGAATGTTTGCGGCAGCAAGAATTTCGAGCGCTTCATCCCAACTGAATCTGCGCAAACCACCTTTGCCGCGCGCCGTATGATACATCGCTCGCTTCTCAGGATTGGAAACAATCGAATCCCAAGCCGCGACGGGATCGTCCGGAAACTCCACTTTGGCTTCGCGCCACA
Organism: uncultured Alphaproteobacteria bacterium; assembly: GCA_964530625.1. Classification (GTDB taxonomy): domain Bacteria; phylum Electryoneota; class RPQS01; order RPQS01; family RPQS01; genus JABWCQ01. The sequence goes on from CAZHAK010000011.1 coordinate 25,159, forward strand.
TGTCAATCAAGGCGCCGCGAACATACGGATACTTTACGCGTATCGGACTATAGATATACCAAGAGTATGAAATTCCTCGTTGACAGCCGCGAGGCTCATAGGGCGGAATATCCTTATCAATAATCGGATAATCCAACGCCTGCATCTCCCACGTGACGATGCCGTTCTTTACATAGATATCCCAACTACAGCCGCCTGTGCAATTGACCCCATGCGTGCTTCTAATAATTTTATCGTATGACCAGCGGTTGCGGTAAAAATCTTCCCATTCCCGCTGTTTGGGATCAAATAGATCAGTTATCCAGCTCATGATACACCTCGTAAGCGCGGCATCGTGTGGCGCGAGCGATTGCGAAAAATTCCAACTATAAATAGAAGGCTGAGAATACCCACCACAAGACCTATCGTCGGTGCGTTGTCTTCGATACTTGAAGCGGGCATTAGCTCGGGACTTGACATGTATTCCGCGAGATGAACAGCTTCCTGTGCCGTTATCGGCTTATTCTTGTAGGTCCCTGCCATAACGACAAACTGTGCTTGCTGAATCGCTGAGGTCATCGCGATTATTCCCATCCGGGTATGCAAGTCCGTTAGGTCCAGTCCTAATGATCCACCCTGCGCTCCGGCACGATGACAAGTGATGCATGCCACGCCGCCGTTTGCGAGTGGCGTGGTTCCGTCAAACAGTTCTTGACCTATCGTTTTAGAAGCAGGCTCAAGCGTCGCCGCCACGGCTTTGCTTGCCAGTTCTTGCGCAATACGAACGCGGTCTCCCGCGCGTGCGTCCTGCAACAGCTCAACATACTCGCTAATCTCTTCGTCTGTTAATGGGCCAACCCGATCCTCCATCAGTTTAACCATATCGGCAAGTTCAGCCTTTGGCCAAACACGTGTAGGTAATAAGTCAGGACCTGTCAGCTTTCCACCGCCGATCGTGTGGCAACCGGCGCACTTTTGCGAGTATTTTTGTGCGATGACGTCTACTTGCCCGGCAGGGTTTGTGACTTCCACGCTGTCAACTTGCGCGGTTAGAGTGTCTGTTTCCTGTGCAATCGCGCCGTTCCAGAGACAAAGCCCGAAGGCCAGCGTCATTATGAAGAACCACTTCATATGGCGACCTCGTTTGACGCTGATTGATTGTGAGGAACGTCGGGCTTCGGCGTATGAATAACAACCGTATCCCCGACCTTGATCACTCCGCCCTTTTTTACAATCGCAAAAATTCCTTCGCGCGGCATGACACAATCTCCCGCTTGGTAGAAAATGGCACACTTCGCGTGACACTCTTTTCCTATTTGAGTAATTTCCAATTCAGACTCTCCCACCGTGACACGCGTTCCAATGGTCAAATTCGGAATATCAATAAACTCGGTCGTCAGATTTTCAGCAAAGGCCCCGGGGCGAACAGGTACGCCCTTGTCGCGCATTTTCTGAACACTTTCCATGGCCAGAATACTAATTTGGCGATGCCAGTCTCCTGCGTGCACGTCGCCTTCCATACCCCAATTTTCTATCAGGCGTGCCTCATTCCGGTTTGCTTTCGGAATACCGCGGCGGGTGCTGATCGAAATCGCACCGAGTCTGCCGCTGCCCGCACTTTCTCCGTTATTTGACTGGGAAGAAACAGCGGAATTGTGAATGCCGTCAGCCATTTATTATCCTCCTATTTCAATCATACTAAGGTCGTTCAGAGCCGTCAGCTTCGATGGGTCGGGATGACCCTCCGATTTGGCTAAGACAGCCTGAGAAATTGTTTGTGTTAGCTGTTCGTCCGTTGCACCACTCCGCAGCAACTCGAGAAGCTGTGCTTGCGCAGGAAAGAACAAACAAGCCTTGAGCGCACCATCCGAGGTCAGCCGTAAACGTGAGCATGTTGCGCAGAAGCTGCGAGACATGGAGGCGATAAAGCTGATACTTCCTGTGAAGTCAGGAATCATGAAATCTTCTGCGACACGATTGGCCACGTACGTAGCCGGCAACGCATATAATTCGTAGGTCTTGTCAATTTCCTCGCGCATTTCCGCGTAAGACACCACGCCGGTCGGATCCCATTGATTGCCCTTGAAGGGCATGTATTCGATAAAGCGCACATTGAGTGGTCGCGACCGCGCCAGATCGACAAAATCGAGCATCTCGTGGCTATTCACTCCCGCCATGACAACCATATTAATCTTCACCGGAGCGAATTCATGCTCAAGTGCTGCGTCAATAGAATGCAGCACCTGATCAAGCAAGTCACGTCGCGCGATCTTAGCAAAATTGTCACGATCCAAGCTGTCGAGACTGATGTTGACACCGCTAAGTCCTGCTTGCTTCAATTCTTGAGCGTGGTGAGCGAAGAGAACTCCATTGGTGGTGAGGGAAACAGTATCAATTCCATCAATTTCAACCAGCCGAGCAACCAGATCAGCAAGACCCGCACGAATTGTTGGCTCACCTCCGGTTAGTCGGATTTTCTTGACGCCTAGACCTGCCATGACTTTGGCAATTTTTACGATCTCGTCGCTGCTCAGGAGTAGTTCGGGTTTCTTCCAGTTCAAGCCTGCAGAAGGCATACAATAGGTGCAGCGCAAATTGCAACGGTCGGTGATGGATATCCTGAGATAATCATGAACCCGGCCGTAACGGTCGATCAGCCTCTGTCCTAATCTGACATTTTGATTTTGATTTATCATTGAGAGTGCCTCAAGACTTAACGTCAGGCATGATACTCCGGCTGCGTTGAGCCAGTGTACCTATTGTGGTCGTTTCCATGAAGACCCGAATGGAATCTCTTGTGTTGTCCCACAGATCTCCTATCGGGCATTGCGCGCATGCTCCGCAGTCACCATAGGCCAATAAACACGAACTCAACCGTTTGTCAGTGTCGAATACCTCGGCAATTTTCATCAACGATATGGAGTCGGGATCCAGAATGAGAACGTATCCCCCTTTCGGGCCACGTATGGAGTCCACGATTCCTTGTGACTTCAGCGCGCCAAGTACTTTGCTGAGATAAGGCTGCGGAATACCCTCCATTCGGGCAACATCAGTCGCCAGCCAACGGCTGTCTTTCGGCTGGCGCGCCAGACAAATCAGGGCGCGAACCGCATATGCTGCGGAATGGGAGAATAACATAAAAGAATAGTGTATCTGTTTATCTAAATATACGCTTTACCAAACTGGCTGTCAATGAAAAACTCTCATTTCTCATTCTTCCTTACTCTTTTAATTACAATAAAGTAATTCCCTTTTGTATCAATTAATTCTTACATAACGAGGCGCACTTGTCTCTTCAAGATATCCTCCTTCTGTTTTGCCTTGCTAATACCAAGCAGTCCCGCAGTCGCAAAGGAAAATCTGCCTAAAGTTGTCAGATTAATTCCTTTGGCTTGCAAAGTATCGCTTTTCATTGTATTTTCTAAATGAGTAGAAATTTAAGCCAAGGAAAATCATGAGAATCGGTCAACTTGCGTTGTTTTTTGGAGCGCTTTTGGGAATCGTTGCTCCATGTTTCTCGGTGACTTGGCAAGACCTGGTCGCCCAGTCTGATTCTGCTATGTCCGATTTGCGCTATGAAGACTCCCAGTCCCTATTGAAACAGGCCCTTGAAATGGCCGAAGCAGAGAACGGAGTTGATGACCAGAGCGTCGCCACAATTCTGATTGATGTGGGACTATGTTACTATTATCGTGGAATGTACGCGGATACGGAAGCGGCTTGGAAGAGAGCCTTGGATATCAGGGAGCGAAAGTATAGTTCGGGTGCGCTTGAGATCGGCTTGTGCGTGGGTAACCTCGCCGTTCTGTATAAGAACACGGGCCGCTACGTGGAAGCTGAAGCGCTGTTCCGGAAGGCTATAGACATTCGTGAAAAGATGCTAGGGCAGGAGCATCCTGATCTTGCGGCTGCCTTGAACAATTTGGCCAACTTGTTACTTCTTGCGGCGCGATATGCTGAAGCGGAGCCGTTGTATCAACAAGCCCTTTACATCATGGAGGCCGCTAAAGGTCAAGACGACCCCATGGTGGCCTCCGCGCTTAACAATCTCGCCGCACTTTATCATGTTCAGGGCCGCTATCAGGATGCCGAGCCGCTGTACCTGCGAGCGCTTGAAACAAATCGCGCAGCCTACGGGGAGGATCATCCGGATGTCATCCAGTCGGTAAAGAATCTTGCTGAACTGTATCATGACCGGGGAGAATACGCGAAAGCCGAACCGCTTTATGGACAAGCGCTGGAGATTGGTGAACGAGTGATGGGGCAGGATCACCCCAGAGTGGCGGCGACGTTAAGCGAACTGGCTCGACTGTATTCCGATCAGGGCCGCTATGTGGATGCCGAACCGCTTGTCCGACGAGCAATCAAGATCGGCGAAAGTTCTGTGAAGGCGGACAATATTGAGGTTGCTGGATATCGAAAGACACTCGGAGATGTGTTGCAGCTCCAGGGGCGGCTTGACGACGCACTAGCAGCCTACGACGCGGCGTTCTCCAATATCGAAAAGTCTGCGGGCAAAGAACATAATGTCGCCGCCGAGATTCTGCATGGAAAGGCAATGCTCGCGTTCGCACGACAGAATATTGATCAAGCGATTGAGCTCCAAAAACAAGCTTACGTCATCCGCCGAAAGAACTTTAGTGAGGGATTTGGAGTACTTGCGGAGCGAAGCGCGTTGGACTACTCGAAATTCCTGCAGGCGGAAGCATCGAACTACCTGTCTTTTCTGCTGGCAGCGCCGAATGGAGAAAATACCTATCGTGAAGAAATCGCCAGAGTAGTGTTTTCTACAAAGGGCTTGGTGACGGATGGCATTTTCGTTCGACATAAATCCGTTAGCGCCATAGCGGCGCTTGTCGATTCTCTTAATCAGGCACGCACTGAGCTTTCAAAACTCTACGTTGAAGGCCCGGATCCTGCTCGTTCTTGGGCCTATCAGATGGATGTTTCTCGCGCAACGGAACGGAAAGAGAAATTCGAGCAGGCGCTCGCTCGTAGCGGAACTGAGTTCCGGGGTGAAAACATCATTACTCAAGTTGCTGTTCAGCAAGTATCGGCGGACCTGCCCGACGGAACGAGCTTAGTGGAATTCATGCGCTATGAACGAAGCACTGACCTCACTGGCGGCGAGGCTCGCTATTTGGCTGTGGTGGTGAAGAGCAATGGTCGCGCTTTTGCGGCTGACTTAGGCAGCGTGGCAGAAATTGACAGCGCGATCACTGAATACCGCCGCCATATGGCGGACGTGCGGTCGCTGAATATCGAGGAATATCGAGCCGTGTCGTCAAAACTATACCGGTTGATTTGGCAGCCATTTGAATCACAATTAACAGGGCTGAGTGCCGTCTTTCTGTCCCCTGACGATGCGCTCTGTTTGGTTTCCTTTGGTGGGCTTAACGCTCCTGATGGACAGTATCTGATCGAGAAGTATCCCATCCATTATATCTCGTCCGGGCGAGATCTTGTCCGTGCGCCCGTGACAACAGCGACAGGGAAGGGCCTGTTGGCTATGGGTGATCCGGACTATGATGCGTCGGTGGCGGCACGAACGGGTAAAACCTTGTCCGGCACAATAGCTTCAGCTATCAGCTCGTTCATGCCGAGTTTGTCTCGAGGCAACACCTCGGGCTGCATGACTCTTAGAGATATGCAGCTTGGCCCCTTGCCGGAAACCAGATCGGAAGTGAATAGTGTCGTGGAACGATGGCATGCATCGACGACGGAGCCAACACAGGAATTTCTTGGCCCGCTGGCTACTGAGGACGCTTTCAAGTTACATTGCAGCGGTGCAAGAGTTTTACATTTGGCTACCCATGGTTATTACATCTCAGGGTCCTGCACCCCGGAGACAGCTGGCCCCGGTTTCGTTGGTGAAAGCCCCCTGCTTCAATCTGGACTGTTTTTCGCCGGAGCGAATTTGAAAGGAAGCGGCGCTGCTGAGGCAGGGCTTCAGGATGGAATCTTGACTGCGGAAGAAGTGGCAGCCATGAACTTGGCCGGAGTGAACTTGGTGGTGCTGTCAGCCTGTGAAACCGGACTGGGCGAAGTGCGGAAAGGTGAAGGCGTGTTCGGCCTGCGCCGTGCCTTTCAAATGGCAGGAGCGCGAACCGTCATTAGCGCGCTGTGGCCGGTGGACGATAAATCTACAGCTGATTTGATGGGTAACTTGTTCGCTTCTGGTGACGAGGACTTATATGCTGCGATGAGAAACTCAGTCTTGCGGACACTGAAGTCCCGCCGGGCCAAAGGGGAGAGCGATCACCCATTCTTCTGGGGAGCCTTTATTGCTACCGGTGGTTGGAAGCGAAACTAACGGCTTTCAAAGAAACGGACAAAAAAAGAGACGACAGATGCCGTCTCTTTTTTATCGAATGCAAGGAGCTTACTTAGGCGTAGGAACTTTGCCCGGCTTGATGACAATGGCGAACGATCTGTCGCTGACATCCTCAATGATCAGATTTGTGGAACTCTTTGCGACTACCTTAACTAAGCAGTTGTCAAGGGTAGTAGCAGATACAGGTGTCATCCACTCGTAAGAGCACTTGCTGACATCCAGTTGTTCCTCAATGACCGAGAAAGACTTCCCACCGTCGTGCGACCAGTAGACGTTGTAGTTCAAAGCAGAGGGTTCGCAATTCCAGCTGATTTCGACCGTAGAGCCACCATTATAGGACTCGCCTCCGTTAGGTGCCTTCACAATTAGAACAGGCACAACTATGGAACTCACGGCAATGTTTCCCTCTGAAGGGGTGCCGGAGACGGGTTTATCCTTCGTCGATTTCGACTTGTCCAGGGCTTCATTTTCGCCTTGCGTTGCCGAGATCTCAAATGCCGCATCGCTGTTATCTAGGATTATCCGACCGTCTTCGAGCTTGGCCTCGACGCGAACGAAACACTCATGCGACGGGCTTTCCAAGATTTTCCATTCATGCGAACACTCTCCTGTGCCCAATTCGGAAGCCAGGGCGGTGTAGCTTTTTCCGCCATCAGTAGAAAGGTACAGGTTGTAATATACTGCGCTACTTACGCATGACCACTTGACCGTATAGGTCGAGCCAACGAGCAGCTTGTCGCCGCCATTGGGTGTGAATACGTTAATAGACGGAGCTGGGGGCGGGGCGAAAATCACATCCGTTCCACCGGGAGCCGGTTTGGCTTGATCTGCCGCCCACACCATGTTCGGCAGACAGAAGGCGCCCAAGCACAGGGCACACACCAGATTGATGAGCAAATTGCTTTTCATTTACTTCTCCTTGTTTTGGGACCGAGTTGTGCGACATCGTTTTCTTGATGATGCCGCTACCATTAGAATCTAAGCTAAGTACTTCAATATCCTGATGTTACTAGCTGCACTAAAGCGCTGACTTGTGATTTCCAACGTCCTCAGTAGAATGATTGTTGATTCCTATGACTTCTTACCTCTGGCATTGAAATAATAGTTACTCCTGCCAACAATCGCAATGAGTGAGTGAAAATAAATCAATACACGATAACTCATGCAAAATGTTGGCAAAAATGACGGTTTTTCGGCTATTTTGCAAGTATTGTAGCACAATGAGCTAGGGCCAAATTTAGATTTTAATGAGTTCGTACCCTTTCAAGTAAGAGAGGCCGTGCGGGAAGCACGGCCTCAATGTCTCGTCATGCGGAGCCGGAATCAAATCTACTTTAGCAGTATCATCTTGTGCGAAATTGATTTAGCCGGAGATTCGAGTCGATAGAAATAGATGCCCGATGGAAAATCGCTTGCCTCAAAATTGATAATGTGGCGTCCGGCGGCGCGAGTGCCTTCCGCCAGCACCGCAACTTCACGACCCCCAAGGTCAAAAAGCCTTAAGGAAATCTTCGTTGCATCAGGCAGGTTGTACTCAATCGTAGTTGAGGCGTTGAACGGGTTGGGGTAGTTCTGAGCAAGCGAAAATCCAGTCGGTAAGATATTCGTCAGCGGCGTCGCCTCAACCGTTCCGTGAATCGTGCGCGAACCGTCAAAATCAACGGAGGTCAACGTATAACTGTAAACTTGACCATAAACCACTTCTTCGTCAACCCATGTATAGTCGTGACCGGTCGCACTGTTTGTCGCAGAAACTTGTGATATTGCGGCCCCGTTACGATCCACTTCAAAATGACTCACGTTAGTCTCCGATGCCGTACTCCAGTTAAGCATGATGCTATTGGGGCCCGCGGTCGCAGAGAACGAAAGAAACTCGACGGGGACGTTTTCATCCAGGACTTCCATCGTGACCGGAATCACCACCAAACTCGCTTCCGAGTCATTTGTCAGAAATTCGATATTACCTGTATAGAGCCCGGGTAACAAGTTTCCCGGCTCAAACACGAGGATCAAGTCACGGCAGTGCCCTGAACGTGCTGTGCCGGCTGACCATTCTGAAATGCTCAACCACGGTGGCGAAGGAGGATTTGTCTGCAACCACGTCGCGCTCCATTCTAACACGCACGACTCATTGTTGCAGATTTCCAGCGTGTGTTCCCGCGTGGTTCCATAAGGGACATCCTTAGCAATGGAACTTTCGCTCGCTTGGAATCCGGGATCCTGAGTGCAAATAAAGTTCTTCATCCCAAAGGGTCCGAATGAAATATCCAGAAAGCGTCCGTCCGGCAGGCGCGCTCCGGTCACTTCCGCGAAATCTCCACTGAAGCTTGCATAACTCAACAGAGTGAGAGTGTCATCAAGCTCGGGTATAAATCCGTCTTGGAGCAGCAGCGCCAATGTCCCGCCCACAGTCAGATTACCTAAAATCTGTAGCTGGTCGTGGTCTTGTCCAGGTGTCGTTCCGCGAATTTCAATAAGCAGAACCGAAGTGGGTCCAAAAGTCACATCTCCAATAATCTGAAAGATTCCCGGCGAAGCTCCCGGGCTAATCGTGCCGTTGTTTGTGAATGTCGCGCCGCTTACGTCAAGCGTGCCCAATCCGTGAATCAGTCCGCCTGCCGCATTTTCGAACACCCCTTGAATAACGAGAACCGTACCTGCGTGAATCTCAATGTCACTGTAGTTAGTTCCTCCGCCGGCCAGTGTCAAAGTGTCCGCCAACACATCAATAAAGCCGCTGTCCGCAAGATTGATCATCGTTGGTGTAACAACTCGATTTGTCAGACTGAGGACCGCGTCGTTGCCGTTGATCTGTCCACCGTTCTGAATCACTCCATTCCCGCCGATTGCCGCATCTCCAATCAAATCAATCACACCGGAAGCGCTATTCACTAACGTGTCTTCCAGAACAATTTGAGTTCCGCTGTTCACTGTAATCACGCCGTAATTCGTGAACTTATCGGTTATAAACCACTCCGTAAGCACCGGATCCCGCGAAACGTCCGATTGCAACTCAATCACACCGTCATTCGAGCCGCCTCGGCTCGTTCGGCTCTTTCCAAGAATATCAATTGTGCCCGGGGTTCGGGAAAACGGATCAAAGTTGTAAACAAAAAGATCGAATACACTTGTGTCTAAGGGCGAATTGATCGTCATCTCGCCCGAGTTAATCAGACTGTCCGTCAAACTGGTAATCTTTACGGAATCGCCAACGTTCATGGTACCGCCGGATCCGACAAATATGCTGGCGCCGTTGCTTGTCGTAATGACACCTGAGCCGTTGAAATTTGCGGTTCCGTCAATGGTCAGTTTGCTGCCATCCATTGACTTGGCATCAGGCCCGAGGACTTCCAGAGTGGCGCCGGGTTGAATCGTGACGCTGTCGCCACCACCCTCACCGAGGCTGCCGGACGTCCAAATCTGGCCACCCCCGCCAACGACAACGACATTCGCGTTAATTGTTCCACCGCTCAGTTCGAATGCATAAGTGTAAATCGTTTGATTCGCATTGAAGACGATTCCCAAGTCTGCACGAAGAACTTGCAACGTGTCTATTACATTTGCGGGATTGAAGTACACAACTCCCGGTCCATGTAGATTGAATACACCGGAGAATTCAAACGTGTTCAAATAAATAAAATGGAAAGCAGGACTGCTAAGAGTGAACGTGCCGGAATCAGGGACCGAGCATCTGATCACGCTCGGCTCACGAAATTCACCGTTGCCGTCAACAATCAGTTCCGCTTGCGGCGCCACCTGAACTGTATCCCAAAATGTCAAGTTATGGTTGTTTCGGAACCAAAGAGTTCCCTCATCAACAAAGACGTCGCCGAGGTCACTGTGTACCGGGCCTTCCCACCCCTCTAAAAACTCACCCTCAAACTCACAGTCAATCACACTCGTGTCGATGCCGGTATGAATAATGTCGCCGTTGTTGACCGTTCTCGCGCCGTCTGTGGCGGCCACGATCTGTGACGACCCGAACATTTCCACTGTTCCCATTGTATCAACAACAAAATAGCGGTTTGAATCAAGTTCGTCAATTGTATAGAGTGTTCCAGTTTGCAGAGCCATATAGCCATCGGTTTCAAAATGGCTGGCGCGAACTTCACCGCTCTCCACGGTAAACGTCCCAATATCCCGGTTAAAGAATGGAACGCGAATATCGAGTGCGCCGCCACCTGTCTTTGTGATTGTGCCAAAATTCTCTACGTAGCTCGGTGGATTATAGCCAAAGTCATAGTTTACGGTGACATCACCGTTGAAAATTATCTGCCCAATAGATTCGTTGGTAAAGGCAGTCCCGCTATAGGCTGTCGACATGATAAGCAATGATGTCGAATCAAAGTACATCGTCCCATGATTTGTAAACGAATTGTCGATTGCGATTGCGCCTACGTCACCCACAATAAGGCAACCAAAATTACTGAAAATCATTTGCCCGCTGACATCCACCACTCCGTCCTGATCGGTAACAAGCGTACTGCCGTCGACGTGAAGCGTCTGGGTTCCAGCTTGCTCGCCGCCGACAGTAATCCCTCTTACTACGATAATATCTTCTGTATCCAGAACGACCGTGTACGTGCCCGGAAGTATAATAAAAACAGGGTCGCCATACTGTGGAGTGCCGTTGGGCGTCCAATTTGAGCCTTCGGCCCAATTTCCGCCAGAGGCATTATTCCAGTAGCGAGGAACTGCATTGGCAGCTGTGGCTGCGAATAGCAGTGCGATCGCAACAATCCAAAAAATCGATTTCATGTTCATGGTTTTTCCCACCTTGATTGCCTTTTGAGTCAGCTGGGTCACTATTATGACGAAAATACAGTACGTTTACTATCCATGAGGGTCGGCGTCGGGGTCGGTTAAAGTTTCAATCAAGCAAACAACTGAATATGAAGGAGGTTTCATTCCAAGGTCCAGCAGAGCGGAAAAGAGAGGCGTTCGAACAGAGGCAGAACGGCTTACCAACTGACCCATTCCAACCCGGTGATCTGATTTGTATAGCCGCGGTAACTCAATTCAGTACACGATTTCTACTCAATACTGCTCTAAAACTTGACAAAATGACTCATATTCAGGAAGCATAAGAATTGGGCATCGGTCACGTTGCAATTTCAATTTACTATCTATCCATTCTACAAGTTACAACATGAACGCCCGTTCCACAACAAAACTCGAGGGGCTATATTATTTTGTGATTCAGTCATACTGTGGATGTTAGAATGTTGTAACCCTATTTACTATGGTTTGAACAGTCGTGCAAATGAAAAATGTTGGTCTGTATGCGTGCATCTCTATCTAAACCAAAAAACCCTGGGTGACGGCCAAGGGCTTTTGTCCACTTCTACTCACAAAGATTTTCTACTTAACCAGAACCATTCGCTTCTGTTCCGTCTTGGTATCCGCTTTGAGGCGGTAGATATAGGTACCGGAGGCCAATCCGCTGGCATCAAACTGAACACTATGCACACCCGCATCAACGCGCCCATCCATTAGACTTTTGACTTCCTGGCCCAGCATATTGAAGACCTTGAGTTCGATGTTTTCGGAAGTTGTTAACTCAAATTCGATGGTCGTCGACGCGTTGAAGGGATTCGGGTAGTTTTGCTTTAGGACAAGGCTGCCGACCTCGGCTGCGGGAGCCTCATCGTCAAGCGATCTCCGTTGATCGGTGTTATTGCTTACAAAGATCTGGCTGCCCACGCGTTCCGTGACCTCCCCGTCGGGAAACACCAGGGTGAGAAAGATGTCGTAACTACCACTCGGAACTCCAGCCAAGTCTCCTCTCCACGACTTCTGATGTGGGTCAAAATCTCTGCAAAGTATAGTCTCGAAGGAATTGTCGTTTGATCTCAGATACAACAATTGTTGACTTGAACTTCGGGCTGTGTGAGACCAGCCAAGGCTGAGTTCCAAATTCTGCTCGTCAAATTCAACCTGCCCGAACGCGATTTTTGGCTGAGGCAAAACGGCAAAGTCATTGTCACTGAAATCTTCCAGCGTACTATCCGTAAAGACGGCTTCAAGTCGCAGTAAGTAGTCACTGCCCACAGGACCTGGATTTACCCAATTCCATGAATTGGATTTACCGTCAATTTTTGTCGCAAGCGTCCTGAGATGACGCGGTTCCTTGTCCTTTGTGGTCCAGAGTTCCAAGCGATAGTATTGCGGTATTTGGCCCGGCATCGCCCAGTGAACGTCATAAGAAAACCCATCGTAAAGTGTGGCTTCACGACTTCCATCAAGCAGCTTAAGAGATGTCGGCGCTGATATCGCAAACTCTTTGGACACGGCGCCCAGGCGGCGCGTCTCCCCTTCTATGGCTTCAATTCGAAAAGCCAGTCCACTCCCGATCTCGATGGGAGCATCCCATACCCAACTGGTTTCACCAGCGGGCAAGTTCGAAGCAACGCGCAAGGCACAAGTCAGGCCGCGGTCCTTTGACAGCCAAATCTCATACACCCCGGAGAACTCGCGGTCAGGATCCTTCCAGCTAAGAGTGATCGGAGAGCCGAAAACAAAAATCTCTCCACCGCGCGGAGAGATGATGTAGGGGCCATTCGAAAAGGCGGCCCCTAGAATATTGTCGTCTCGAAGCTTCCAGAGGAGATTGCGTGCATCGTCCGCATGATCCTTCCGTTCGTTGACTAACCATTCTAACAACTTGACTGAGTTGTCAAGGTCATCGTTCATCAGATAACTTTGTGAAAGATACCAGCGCGCCTTCCGCTGCGATTCACCTGTGGTAAGTTTGTCAGCCTCCATCAGCGACTGTATTGCTGCGTCAGAATTCTTAAGAAGAACTTGACAAACTCCCAGTATTAGCCACCACTCCCCTTGCTCAGGAGACTCTTTCACGGCTCTTGTAAAAAGGCGCTCGGCACGGTTGTAGTCCCCCTTGGCATATTCAGCCAGGCCGTTTTGATAATTCTCGTTGCCGGGAGGAGGTGATTCTCCTCTGAGTAACAAAGAAGTTGGGCTATCCATCGGTCGAACATTAATATAAAGTGAAAACCGGCTGTCCTTTAGATCGGGCATTCTTCCGATTACGAGGAATACCGCAGCAGCCGCTACAGCGATAGACACGCTCCAGTATACGACGCGGAATTTCGATTTTTCGGTTGAAGTTTTCATTTTAGTTTGTTGATTCTGTTCACGTTGTTGTATCAATGTGCTCTCGTACGTGACGCCCTGTCGCTTAAGTTCTTGCAACACTTTTTCCCGACCCGCATGAAGCATTGACGCTGCGTCGTACATCAGAGTCACTTCCTGGTGGCAATGATCGCAGACCAGAAGATGCTCTTCGAAGGCAGCTTGTTCGACATCAGAAAGCGAACCAATCTCGTATTGGCCGATCAACGCTCCAATCTCCGGGTTGGTGCACTCCAAGTGAGTGCCGGGTTCGTTATGCAATTCTGTCATGTCAAATGGTCTTTCATCACGATGCGGAGCTTCTTGCGGCAGTCAAAAATTCGTTTGTCAAAAGTGGCTCGTTTCAACGTCGGCTCAATGCTGGATTGATGTTCCCAGATTTCCAGAATTGTGCGATGCTCCAGCAGTCCCAGGAATATTGCACGGCACTTTAAGGGTAAGTCTGTGATCGAATCGCAGATGGCCTGAATGAAGTCCTGCTTCTCAAATTTCTCTGCAAAGCTGTCATTATGGCTCAGTAGAGCAGGGTCCATTCTTTCGCCCTGATCTCCTGCAACTCCTGACAGTCCAGCAACCGCGACATGCCTGCGATTATAGATCTTTTCGGATCTCAAGGCGTCACCGATCTTGTTTTTCAACACAGCCAACGCGAAAAAGTGCGGATTGTCCTGAATTTCAGGTAGTTTTTCAAGAACAACGACCAGAGTAGACGAGAGGATTTCCCGGTGGTTCATTTCGGACCATCCTCGTAGACTGTATTGAACGACCGGCATGAGTCTTACCTCGAGTGCCTTAAAGAGGGCATCCCGGGCAGCTGAGTCATTAGACCGGGAGCCAATGAGGAGGCTTTGCCAATCTGGGGTGTTTTCTCTACTCATTAGGTGGTGTGTTTACCAGTTAAGCCAAGAGTTTGTGATGCTTTCAACGCAAGTTAAGGTAAATTAAATCGTTAAGATTAATCGGCTGGTCTCAAATTTGAGGAAAGCCTCTCTCGCGCAACCGAGTTGTATGCTTGCTTCAATATGACAAATTAGGGAGAGATATGGTAAGTTGCAATAACATATCGCTTTGTATGCACCTTTGCGTCGGACATTGTCAGGCACTTATATCTATAAAGCACCATTTTTAGGGATAAGTCGGGAGTAAGGCGCGAGGTTCTGGATGTTGGAAGTAGAGGTCTAGACTGGATCGTCCGGTGGCTTAGCTTTACTCTGGGATACAAAGGGGAGGCGTTATCTGCACTTACATTCTGGGCATACTGCAACCTAAGTTGATCTTGTCAAAGTTGAATCAAGCAACATGATTACATAACTCTACCAATAACTAACTATATATCCAATAATATTTTACAATAGTGCGCCAGAAACCTATGGGCGGAGTCCGAGTTGGCCCCGCACTCAGGTTTTCCGTATATTTCGGGTTACAAAGGCTGAGCGACCTCATCACTTGAATATTGATCGCTCTATGATTCCCGGTTCGGCAGTTTCCATGGTATTGGTTCGCAATTCATGCAGGCCACCAGAAATTTCAGACACACTCAAGAAAGAACAATTCACAACAAATGGCACCTCAATACATTTTTGTCATGCAGAATCTTGTCAAGCTGTATGGCACGGACAAAGTCCTTGACGATATCAATCTGGCGTTCTATCCTGGCGCTAAAATCGGCTTGGTCGGTGACAACGGATCAGGCAAGTCCACTTTGCTTCGTATCATGGCAGGGCTTGACAAGGATTTTCAAGGGTCTGCCGAGCCTGCCAAAGGTGTGCGCGCCGTGCTGGTTGCTCAAGAGCCTGAACTGGACTTGAACAAGACTGTGCGAGAAAACGTGGAGATGGCTTTTGCTCCTACGCAGACGCTGATTGACAAATACAATCAACTTGCAAATGACATGGCCACGATGGATGGCAAAGAGATGGAAAAGGCGTTGGACCGGATGCAGCGACTTCAGGATGAGATAGACAAAGTGGACGGCTGGAATCTTGAGCATCAAGTTGAAGTGGCATCGGACGCGCTCTTTTTGCCTGACGGCAACTTAGAAGTTACGAAAATTTCCGGAGGCGAAAGGCGCCGCGTTGCCCTGTGCAAGGCTCTTATTGAAAAGCCGGACATTCTGCTCCTCGACGAGCCAACCAACCATCTGGATGCCGAAACGGTATTGTGGCTGGAAAAGCAATTGCGGGAGTTTGAAGGAACGGTCATCATTTCCACTCACGACCGTTACTTTCTCGACAACATCACCAAATGGATTCTCGAACTCGACGCCGGCAAAGGTATCCCATGGGAGGGTAACTATTCGTCATGGCTTGCTCAGAAGATCGTGCAACTCGAAAGACCTGACAAAAAAGCATCTGCAAAACTCACGTCGCTAAAGCGCGAACTCGCTTGGATAAATCTGAACCAAAGAGACCGCTTGGTCGAGAGCCATAAGCACGTCACCGAATATGAAAAGCGCTCGAAAGAAGTCTTTGATCTCAGCACGCAGGATATGGGTATTCAAATTGCTCCCGGGCCGCACCTCGGCGACGTGGTACTCGAGATCAACAATGTTTCGAAAAGCTACAATGACTTAGAATTGATTAAGGACTTCAGCCTCATTCTGCCGCCGGGAAGTATAACGGGAGTCATCGGACCTAACGGCGCTGGCAAGACTACATTGTTCCGAATGATCACAGGAGAAGAACAGCCGGACGCCGGTTCACTTCGACTCGGGCCGTCCGTCGTGCTTTCCTACGTGAATCAACTGCGTGACGATCTGAATGACACGAAGACATTGTTCGAGGAGATTACCGACGGGACGGATACTATCACGATGGGAACCAAAGAAATCTCATCCCGCGCCTACGTCTCCAAGTTCAACTTTCGTGGCGGCGATCAGCAGAAATTTGTCGGGAATCTTTCGGGCGGCGAACGTAACCGGGTTCATCTCGCTAAGCTATTACGCAAAGGCGGTAACTTTCTAATTTTGGACGAGCCCAGTAATGACCTCGACATCACAACATTGCGAATGCTCGAAAACGCGCTACTCGACTTCAACGGCTGTGTCATGGTCATCAGCCATGACCGCTTCTTTCTTGATCGCATTTGCACCCATATGCTCGCGTTCGAAGGGAATGGTTATGTCCGCTGGTTTGAAGGAAATTTCGAAGCCTACGAGCAGCACCGGCGCGCGGAACTTGGCGCAAACTACGACCGTCCCAGGCGCTCGCTTTACCGCAAATTGACGGCTTGACATGGATTAAGTCGTCTTAGTATGTATGGAGCATAGGTAGCTCCGGAAAAAATTAGACTGCCCGACTAAACTTATCCCCGTCCACAATACTGTATAAGACTGATCTGTTGTTGCCACATTCGCTGGCAGAAAACGGTTCAGCCTCACCCCCTGCTCTCTCCTCCCGCGTGTGATGGTCAGTATGCTCCTGAACCCCCAGTTTCCGGCATACATCACACACCGCCACCCCTTTCCCAATCTCAACTTCTGCTCCGTGTAGCATCGGAATAACAAACACTGGCTTGTGCTTAGGCCGTGCTGTACGCTACTCCCCGTTAACAAATATACCACATTTCTCTGGGCTTCAATGTGACGCTGTTCGCCGAGGCAGATCAAGATTGTCCGCAGATTTGGCTGGTGGCTTCTTTTTTGTTGTGGCTCTACGAGATATCTGCAGCACTCAATATTCTGTTGGAAGCCAACTGTACAAGCCTCGGCGTTCGGATGGCTCGATTGTAACACGACTAACGTGACAAAATGAGTCAGATTTAACCACCCGGAGTAATTCATTCTGAGCACGTCAATTAACGAATATTGCTTCATGGCTCGCCCGAATCTGCCGCGCATTCAGTTTAATCTGACAAAAAATGTCGTATTAAATGAATGTTTCTGATTCTATTGCATCAATATTCAGAACAGACTATATTTGACAACTTGCGATAAACGGGAAGAATTGCGCACAGCAAAAGAACTTGCTTTGTTCCATCTTTCGCACCTTGAACAACAAGTAAAGTCTTCAATTACGCTCGCTTTTTCCGGCAATGTGGAACTGGATTTCAGTCTTAGATAAATGTCGACGGGAATCTCGCGTAATCGCGCTGATCACCGTGATTGAGACGAGCGGCTCAACTCCGCGAGATACCGGCGCAAAAATGGTCGTCTTTTCGGATGGTACGTCACGAGGCACGATTGGCGGAGGTCGCGTTGAGTATTTTGCAGTTCAAGATGCGTTGCGCTGTTTGCAGCGCAGCAAAAGCGAGGTCTTTTCTTATCCCTTGACCCCCGTCTTCGGACAATGTTGTGGTGGAAGTGTACGAGTATTTGTGGAATTATTGAATTTGAATCCGCACCTATACATTTTTGGGGCGGGGCACGTTGGACACGCACTATGTCAGACTTTGGAGGGTACAGCCTTCGTCACTCACATCATAGATGCGCGAGCAGAATGGGTTGAGCATTCCGAGTTGCCTGAGAGTGTACGACGACATGCCACCGACTGGAAAAACTTTGCCGCGCTTGCCAACTGGAGCAAGTCTCGCACCTATGCTGCGATTATGACTCCGGAGCATTCGGATGATTTGGAGATAGTCCGCGATCTTTTGCGTCGGCCCTTGCGCTTCTTGGGATTAATAGGTAGCCGAGCTAAATGGAAACAATTCTGCAATGTGCTTACTCAGGAAGGATTTCAATCGGCTGAACTCGACCGCGTGCGCTGTCCAATCGGAATTGGAAATACAGGCAAGTCGCCTCGTGAAATTGCCGTCAGCATCGCTGCCGAAATCCTAATCAACTATCATGAGACTCGAGCAGATTCCCCTAATTCTTCTAGCAGGCGGAAAATCCAGCCGACTCGGGAGCCCGAAGGGCCTTCTGAAAGTCCATGACCGGCTCTGGCTGGAGGCACAGTGCGAATCCTTTCGACGGATTGGCGGCAGGATTATTCTGCTGATTCTGGGATTTGATCGGGAATATTATCTACATACTTTGGGTCTGGATCAGGAAAACCCGGAGCTTCCGATCGAGTACGCTGGCTGCACTGTTTTCGTCCTACGAAATATGCTGCCCGAATTGGGTCCTTTCACTTCTGTGCAGTGCGCATGCAACTGGATGGTCTCGCACCCTCATTACCCCGCCGCATTTTGTCTATCCATTGATACACCGGTTCCATCTGAAACCGTGATGAGCGGGCTTGCGGATCAACTGGAGGTTGGCACTTCCGTAGTTCAGCCACGAATGAACAGCTACAATGGCCACCCGTTGCTACTGAGTCGGCACTTCTTGCTAGAACTGCTCAGCCTGGATCCAACTTCTGCTGATTCCAGACTGGATATTCAGGTTAGATACTCCCGAGGCCGCGGCGAAGTACGTTCCCTCCAGGTTGATGACCCTTGTATCCATCTCAACTTAAATACTCCCGACGCGTGGCAGTCTTACATTGGCACTCTGAGTCGAAACACAGACAATGCCGAACGGACTCCTGAAAACCAACACTCTATAATCGACGACAAACATTAATTGATACTGAACAATGAGCCGTATTGCGACACTGAATGCGAATGAAGCGCTGACATTAGAAGAGTCTTACGCCGTCGCGCGCGGACTTTTTGAGGATCTTTCCTTCAGCTATGCCTCAAACTGGAAAGCCCAGCACGAATCACGCAAAATTGTTGGCTACCTTCCTATATACATTCCGCGGGAAATTGTTCACGCACTCGGCATGATTCCGGTCGGATTATTCGGCGCTGGAGACAGGATTCCCGTTGTGCGCGGCGATGCCTTCTTCCAATCCTATATCTGTCATCTCCCGCGAACCGTTATTGAAATGGCCTTGAATGGAAGCCTTGACGACTTTGATGCGTTTGTCTTCCCTGCAATTTGTGACGTCATACGTAATCTCTCCGGGATATTTCAGTTGACGCAAAAGGGCAAGGCAGTCCGGTACCTTGATTTTCCGCAGAATTTCGACCCGGACGTCGGCGGCCCCTTCTATCGTCACGAGTTGGAACTTCTGATTTCTGAACTCAGCGAGTTAAACGGTGTGAGGCTCGATTCTGCGGCTCTAAACCGCTCTATAAAGCTCTTTAACGAAAACCGACGTCTCGTTGCACAATTGGGAGATTTTCGCTCTGATTATCCACATAAAATATCAGCGGTCGATTATTACCTCGTCTTGAGAGCGGGTTATGCGATGCCGATTGAAGATCATAACGCATTTCTGAAACAGATATTAGAACAATTGCCCGCTGTAAATATCGAACCGGAAGACAAGATTAGAGTTGTCGTTTCGGGCGCATTTTGCGAACAGCCGCCGATCGGGTTGATTAAGACAATTGAAATTGCAGGCTGCTACATTGTAGATGATGACTTTCAGCTCGGACTCAAGTGGATAGAGGAAGACACACCCGACGATTCAAATGATCCGCTCGGCGCACTGGTAACCGCCTATTTGACAAACAGTACGTTTTCCTCCGCCGTGTACGACGCAGATAACCCCAAGGAAATTCGCTTACAGAAGCAAGTCAAGGCCCGCCGCGCCGACGGAGTCATCTTCTGTGCGCCGAGTTTTTGCGATCCTGCGCTGCTTGATCGTCCTATTCTGGAAAAGGGCATGGACAAAGCTCGTGTTCGTCACGTCAGTTTTCAATACCACGAAAATCTGGGGCAATTTCACGTCGTGAAGGAACAAGCAGGGACATTTGCCGACATTATCAAACTCTGGAACTAACCGATGACTGTTCAAAAAGAAAACAGCATGCTCAAGCAGAAGCAGATGCTCGCTGATCATTTCATGGCACTTTCACAGACGCACGCTACTGGCAGGAAAGTTTGCTACACGTTTGTGCCAGGGAATCTCACGGAGTTGATTACTGCGTTCGATATGCTTCCGGTTTATCCAGAGATAAATTCTTTGCAGTCCGGGATGCGGCAGAAATCGCGTGACTTCATCCGCGAGGCCGAAGATGTAGGCTATTCAGAAGATGTTTGTTCCTACGTCAAATGCGACATTGGTATGATGCTGCAGGGGAACATCGGCCCCACGGATCAGCAATTACCATCACCTGATATTCTGCTCTTGAGCTACACAGGTTGCTTCGTCTTCATGAAGTGGTTCGAAAATCTGCGGCACTTGTATCCAAAAGCAGAAATAGCCATGCTGCATATTCCGTACTTATCGAATGGAAAAATTGAGCCCTCTGCGGTGCAGTATATCCGCGATCAACTCATCCGCGAGGTTATTCCGAAGTTTGAAAAAGTCGCGGGTAAAAAGCTTGATGATGCAGCGCTTGCAGAGTGTTTGGGCCACTCAGCACAAGCAGAAGATTTGCTCATTAATGTTTTTGAGTCAGCCCAACACTGCCCGTCACCCATAGACGCATATTTTGGCGGAGTGTATTATATCGGTCCGATTTTTACGTCGTTTCGCGGATCAAAGGCGTGCGTCGAATACTACGAAGAACTCTGGAAGGAAGTACAGTACCGGATTGAAAACAAACTTGGCCCGATTACTCCCGAAGGAGCAATGACAAACGAAAAGTATCGACTCGTAGTCGAAGGTCCGCCAAATTGGACGCACTTCCGAGATTTTTGGAAACTTTTCTATGATCATGGCGCAGTGTTTGTCGGGTCGACGTACACTCGTGTAGGGGGAGTGTATGACTACGGCTTTCGCCATTCGCCTGTCGATCCCCTAGGAAGTTTGGCTGAATACTGCTTGGGGTGCTACACAAATCGAAACCTCCCGCAACGGGTTGAACTAATTGAGAAGTTTATTGATGATTGCGACGCAGACGGATTAGTCATCAACTCGATCAAGAGTTGCAATTCTTTCTCCGCAGGGCAGCTGGCTATGATGCGGGACATCGAGGAACGCCGTGGCATACCCGTTGGCTTCATCGAAACCGATCTCGTTGATCCACGCTATTACTCATACTCAAACATAAAGAACCGGCTCGACTCTTTTTTCCAAATGCTTGAACAGCGCAAAGAACTACGCACCAGAAAGGCGGTGACCTCATGACGGTCTTTCTGGGTATTGACCTTGGCTCGACGACATCCAAGGCGATTGTTGTGGATGATAAAGGCCAGATAATCGGGCGCGGCATTACCAATACGAGATCAGACTACAACGTTGCCGCTGACATCGCCCGCATGGATGCGGAGTTTAACTCGCGCTTTACGCTGTTGAGGCGTAGATTGGCCACAGAATATGGGGACCATAAGAAGTGGGATGCTGTTTTTGAGGAACTTGATAACCGATTTCACTATCTCCAGTTCGAGAAGCGCAATGAAAGTTTAGCTGCCGTTATGCTGAGCACCGCCGAAGCGCTGGATGAGAGCGGAAGTCTTATCCTGCGATTGAATACCGTGCTGCCAAAGGTAAAAGAGACCGTTCGCGCTCGCTTTTTCAACGGCGAGGTGAGCAGCACGTCGCAATTTTTTCGTGACCTTTTTAGCGCGGCCTTCATGAAGCTTATAGAGAAGTTTGATCGAGGCACATTTGACAAGTTGGTATCCGTGTATGACCGTTCAATAAACCCAGTTGAAAATCAGGTCGTCCGCTTCGATTTCACGGAACTCGTTGAGCAAGCGCTCGAAATGCTGTCGGACGAGCATGCGCAGTTGAGACCGCTAATCAATATCCATCTCAAAGAAGTCGGAGCCTTGCCGCTCGACCCCGCGGATTATGTTGGCACAGGATACGGTCGCCAATTACTGCCGTTTGAGCAAAAGCACATCAAATCTGAAATTCTCTGTCATGCGCTCGGCGCACATAGCTACTTTCCGAATACGCGCACGGTGTTGGATATTGGAGGACAGGATACGAAAGCAATTCAAGTTGACGAGCACGGATTGGTCACGAGCTTCCAGATGAACGATCGATGTGCTGCGGGCTGTGGCCGCTATCTTGGATATATTGCGGACGAAATGAGCATGAGCGTGAGCGATCTTGGCCCGCTGGCCATGTCTGCAGACCGCGAAACAAATATCTGCAGCACTTGTACCGTATTTGCCGGAGCGGAATTACGTGAACATCTCAATTTAGGAGAGCGAAAAGAGAATGTGCTCGCGGGACTGCATTTGGCCATCGTTCAGCGCGCCTTTGCGTTGCTTGCCCGCTCCGGCGGAGCGAGGAATGAATTCACATTTACTGGCGGTGTAGCCAGAAATCAGGCTGTGGTGAAGTACGTCTCCAACATGACCAGAACGAATTACGGTGATATAAGAATAAATATTCATACCGATTCAATTTTCATGGGTGCGCTGGGTGCTGCAAATTTCTGTCTGAGGAGGCAATAGAAGATATATGAATTACACTCTTGGTATAGATGTGGGCAGCAGCTTCATCAAGCTCGCGTTGGTTGAATATGGGCAGCATCCGCGCGTTATTGAAGTCGTCAACGAGAAAATCAGAAAGCGCAATCCTACGCACGTAATCGACCGGCTTGTTGCCGAATTGTTAGAGCGTCACTCACTTGTCTATGAAGATCTAATCTACGTTGCATCCACAGGTGAAGGAGAGCTTGTTCCACGTCGGCGCGGCCATTTCTACAGTATGACCACTCATGCGCGTGGCGCCTGGCACTATCATCCTGAGATCCGCTCTGTCGTCGACCTTGGTGCCCTCTTCAGCCGCGTGATCGCACTAGAAAAAGGCGCGCGGGTTCTGAACTACACTATGACGGGTCAGTGCGCATCTGGATCAGGCCAATTCCTCGAGAACATCTCGCGCTATCTCGGAATGACCCTTGAAGAGATTGGCCCGCTTTCCCTAAAATCAAAGGAACCGGCGATATCGAGCGGCATCTGCGCGGTGTTGGCCGAAACCGACGTGATCAACATGGTATCGCAGGGAGTTCCGACTCCTGACATTATAAAGGGAATTCATGTTTCAATTGCGCGCAGGATTGTACGGCTTATGCGCAAGTTAAAGATCGAATCTCCTGTCGGTTTGACCGGCGGAATGGCTCAAGATGTAGGACTCGTCGTGGCCATCAAGGAACTTCTCGCCGAGAGTGAAATGGACCTTGAAGTTTTTCCCGTTCAGAATTGCGAGTCCGTCGGCGCCGTGGGTGCCGCCATATGGGGAGGATATCGTCACTTCAAACTTCTGGAAGCCGCATGAATTCAGTTGGAATTATCAGGTCTGATTCGCAGCTCGCAGACTATCCCCGAAATCTTGCGGCCATGCTGAATGGAAACGCCGCGAAGTTTGGCGAGCGTCCTGTCTTGCGGCAGCTTGAAGGTGGTGAATATGATTCACTTTCATGGTCGCAGTTTTGCCGCGAAATCCGCACCATACAGAATTCTTTGATCAAGCGCGGCTTGGAGCCGGGAGATCGCGTGGCCATCGTCTCCAGAAATCGCAAGGAGATGTTGGAACTGGAACTCGCAGTGATGTCGCTTGGCGCCGCCGCTGTTCCGATCTTTCCGGCCTATACTCCTGAGCAGACAGGTGCAATGGTGAGGTTCTGCGAGCCAAAGATGGTGGTGGCAGCGGAGCAACTTCATTTCGGGAAGATAGGAAACCCGAACGAGTTTCAGACCGTCATCCACATGGATCCAATCAAGCAATCTGCGGCCAATATTATCCCGTTTCGGGATATGCTGTCTACGCAGACAAACGGTGAGATACTCGGTGGCGAAGTTGACGCCGACACTGTTTGCCTTATGATGTACACGTCCGGCACAATGGGAAAACCCAAGTGTGTGCAACTGACGCACCGTTGCATTCTTTCGCAGCAAGCGGCGGGAAAATCACTTTGGCCTGTTATTGAAGAGGACCGATTCCTGACCTATCTCCCGTGGCATCACAGTTACGGTGGTATCTTTGAGAAGTATACTGCCTTGGCCAACGGAGCGTGCATGGCACTCGAGAGTGGATATGGCAAAGACTTGGAGCTGCTGTTTGAGAATTGGCGAAAGATTCGTCCGACGGTTTTCTTTAGCGTACCCATGATTTATCAGGCAATGGTGACACGCGCAAGACAGGACAAGAGGATTGCAGAGTTGTTGTTTCACGAAGATTTGCGATTTGTGTTTACTGCTGCTGCACCATTGCCCAAGTCTGTTTCGGACGATTTTGATCGCTGTGGTATAACCGTCTTGGAAGGTTGGGGGTTGACAGAAACTTCTCCCTGCTGCACAGTGACTCGGCCCGGAATGCAACGAAATCCCGGAGTGGTTGGATGGCCAATTCCCGGCGTTGAATTGATGTTTGCGCAGGACGGCGAAATTCTGGTTAAGGGTCCCAACGTGATGAAAGGTTATTTTCAAAATCCCGAGGCAACGGATTTGGTCTTTACCGCTGACGGCTGGTTTAAGACCGGCGACGTCGGCGAGATGACAGAAGAGGGCGTGCGACTGATCTCGCGTAAGGACAGGATTTTTAAGCTAAGCAATGCCGAGAAAGTCATTCCCTCGGAAATAGAGAATATGATCACAAGGGAATGCCCGTATCTTGCATGGGCATTTGTTACGGGCAGCGGGAAGTCGCGACCCGTCGCAATTCTCTTTCCGAATCGCGCCATGTTTACCCGCGTTCCGGAAGACGCGCGCTTGCCCGTCGCCTGTAGTTGCCCGCGCGACGCGGAGGAACTTGCGCACTGTCTGGGGCATTGTCTCATGCAAGTGAACCGGGGACTGGACGAAGAATATTGCCGTATGTCCAGCGTGATGCTGGTTGACCACGAGCTCTCTATTGAGACCGAGGAGTTGACGCCATCAATGAAACTGGCTCCAAATGTCGTTGGACGTGCCTTCAAAGCGCATATCGAGTATCTGCACGGCGCCGAAACGGGCGAGTCATCGGGCTTTGACGAGGCCGTCTACATCATCCGACTGGACGAATAATGCCGCATCTGCGTTCACAGGACAGTATGAAAGATCTTATGAAGATCTATTTCGGAGATCTCAAGTCGCCATTGGCATGGTGCACCAGCGCCGGCCCTGCCGAGATTCTAAGAGCGCTCGGATTTCGCGTTTATTTTCCTGAAAATCATGGTGCGCAGCTCGGCGCATCACGGTCTGCGCAAAAATACATTCCGCGAGCGAACAACATTGGCTATTCCAGCGACATTTGTTCATATTTGACATCGGATATTGGAGCATGGCTCGCAAAGGAGACTCCCTTGACAGCCGCCTACGGCCTGCCTTCCGTGCCCAAACCGGACATCATCGTTTTCAATACAAATCAGTGTCGCGAAGTCGCCGACTGGTTCAACTTCTTTGGGCGCGAATTCGCCTGTCCCGTTGTCGGAATTTTTCCTCCCCGTCATCTTGACGAGATTACTTCAGACGCAGTGGAAAATGTCGTCGCGCAGTTTCGCAACTTGATTAAAGTCGGTGAGGACGTCATCGGCAAGAAAATGGACACTGCTAGTCTAACCGAGACCGTTAAGCTCAGCCGCGAAGGGTCCACTCTATGGAAGAAAACGCTTGACACAGCTCGCACGAAGCCATCCCCGCTGACTTTTTTTGACGGAAGTATTCTGATGGCGCCTATCGTGGTACTTCGCGGGACCCAGGAATGTGTGGATTTCTATCGAGCGGCTTTAACTGAGCTGCAGGACTTGGCTAAAGACAAGAAGGCCGCAGTTGAAGGAGAATCTGTAAGGCTTTATTGGGAAGGTATGCCAATTTGGGGAAGGCTCCGATCACTCTCCGAGCTCTTCGCAAAGCATCATGCAGCAGTCGTCGCGTCCACATATTGTAATAGCTGGATATTCGATGATTTCGACGACCAGAATCCCTTGGAATCCACGGCCCTCGCTTATACTCAGATCTTTATCAATCGCGGGGAACGTTCTAAGCAAAAGTACCTCGAAAAGATGATTACGGATTTTTCGATTGATGGCGTTGTCTTTCACGACGCCAAGACTTGTTTTAACAATTCAAATAGCCGCTTCGGCTTGCCTCAAAGACTGCGGAAAGACGCAGGTGTGAATACGTTGACGATCGACGGTGACTTAAACGACCTGCGCTTCTTTTCTGACGGGCGAGCGCGCACAAATATTGAAACATTTATTGAGCAGCTCGCGCCGCGAGTCTAACAGAACCAATTACAGAGCTTAGGGATTGATGGTGGATAATTCCAATGGCAACGGCCAACTTCGTGTAGGCGTGGTAGGGATGGGGCCGGTAGGTTGCATTCTCGCGGCCCACTTGATTCAAGCGGGCGCCTATGTCGTGCCCTGTGATGTACTGATCGACCGGATCGACGCACTGCGGAAGCACGGCATCCGGCTTGCCTCCACCTTTGACATGCATACTCCCGTGACAGAGGCTTGCTATTCTCCTCAAGAACTTGAGATGTACGACCTTGACGTTATAGTTATCGCTGTGAAGACACCCTATCTGGAAAGAGTACTTGAGCAACTCAACAAAATAAAGTCACAGAAGTTCCAAGTTATTTGCGCGCAAAATGGGATTGACAATGAGCTCGAGGTCGCCAAGGTATTTGGTGACGCTCGGACCATGCGGATGGTCGTCAATTTTGCCGGCAACATGAGCAACCAGCATACTGTGCACGCCAGTTTCTTCAATCCTCCCAATTATGTCGCTCCTATTCTGCTAAACGGCGGCGGACAGATCACAGAACGATTTGTTGTCGCACTGAATAAAACAGGACTTTCTATTGAAATTCCTGAAGATATTCAAGACCATGTTTGGGAAAAAGCAATTCTTAATGCGGCACTGAGCGCAGTCTGCGCGATCTCCCGACGGACGATGAAGGATGTTATGGATTTTTCCATGACGTTCGACCTCGTGGAGGCGATCATTGATGAATCTGTCCGTGTGGCGGAGAACGAGGGCATTGATCTTGGCAAGAAGTTCAGAAGATATTCTATCCGGTACCTGAAGAATGCTGGACATCACCGACCCTCAATGCTTGTGGACTTGGAAGTTGGTCATCCAACGGAGATCGACTACTTGAATGGACGGATTGTCGAATATGGCAGGAAACACTGTGTTCCAACTCCGCTCAACCAGTCTGTGGCGGCTCTTGTGCACCTTTTGCAGGACTCGACACACTCATGAGTGACCCGGTGATTGGCTCACATTGAAGGTGGCGAAATGAAAACGCTTGGGGTGGATATTGGCTCGCATTACACGAAATTCGCTGTTGTCGATGACTCGCTCTCGCTCATTCATACGGCGCTTGTCCCAACCTTGTTTCGCCGACGAGATACGCTCAATGAAACGTTGAACAATATCCGCAAGAAGTATCAAATAGAAGCACAATGCGCTACCGGCTACGGAAGGGATTCCACTGACATAGACCTCAAGAAGCCGGAACTAATCTGCGCTTCAATCGGTGTATCAGCACGCTACCCACTCCTCAAAATCCTGGTCGACATAGGCGGCGAAGACATCAAGGTGATCGAGAGTGGATCAGGCGGCAACGTGGAGAGATTTTACATGAATGACAAGTGCTCTGCGGGCACCGGCGCATTCATCGCAGAGATTGCCGAAAAAGCCGAGCTTGAAATCAGTGACATGAGTAACCTTGCCAGAGAATCATCGACCGACCGCATTATGAACAGTTTTTGCACAGTCTTTGCGAAGACCGAGATTCTGTCCTGGAAATTCGACGGAGTAAGCGCGTCAGACATGGCGCGTGGTATCTACCTGTCAGTTGTGGATAGAGTCTGCAAGATACCTATGCGCGATGACTTGCCTGTTTTTCTCTGTGGGGGAGTAGCGGCTCACCACGCGTATCTGGCAACTCTATTGTCGCAGCGGATCGGCAGCGATGTGCAGATTACGTCCGATCCCCAATTCATGGTTGCGTACGGTGCGGCGCTCGCTGCACGGCAATCGGCGATTCATTGAGTGCTGAGCCTCCCGTGAATCAGAAAGCTCAAACGATTCCGTGCTTGCAAATGAAATTCTTCACAAGCCACTTGCAATGAGACGCTATCTACTTTCGGACTTCCCCTAAGAACAAGATTATGACTACTATTCGCTCTTACCAAATGATCGCGAAAGACAAGCCATTCGAGTTGGCGTCCTGCGCGGCCCCGCCTTTATCTAATGGCGATGCACTTGTGCAAATCGCCGGTTGCGGAGTCTGTCATACTGATATCAGTTTCTGGCATTATGGAGTTCCAACGCGTCAGCAACCACCACTGACTTTGGGTCACGAAATCAGCGGAACGGTTATCGATGGCCCTGCGAATCTGATCGGCGAACATGTCGTAGTTCCGGCGGTATTACCTTGCGGGGACTGTGAATTGTGCCACGCCGGTCGCAGCAATATTTGCCAGAACCAGAAAATGCCCGGCAATGATTTTAACGGAGGCTTCGCCAGTCATGTCGTTGTTCCAGCCCGCTACTTGGCACGTGTTCCGAGTGCGGTGTTACACGACTATCAGCTTGCGGAACTGGCTGTCATCGCGGATGCTGTATCCACGCCTTATCAGGCGATACAGAAGAGCGAATTGAAGTCTGGTGATTTCGCTGTAATTATCGGTGCCGGCGGCGTTGGCCTTTATGCGGCGCAGCTTGCGAAGATCGCAGGAGCACACGTGCTTGCACTCGATGTTTCACAGCAACGGCTGGACTCACTTGCAGACACCGGCATAACCAATGTTCTTTGCACAGCGGGAATGAGTCCAAAGGATATCAAAGAGGCCGTAAAGGCGTTCTGCAAGAACATGGGTGCTCCCAAATACGGATGGAAAATCTACGAAATGTCGGGCACAGCGGCGGGTCAGGAACTCGCTTATGCGCTGCTCGGAATTGCCGGGGTACTATCAGTGGTTGGATTTACGATGGACAAACTGGAATTGCGCTTAAGCAACCTGATGGCGTTCGATGCTCAGGCTATTGGCACGTGGGGTTGCAAACCAGAACTGTACATTGATGTTCTACGTCTTATTGAAGAAAAAAGGCTTAAACTCAAGCCCTTTACTGAAACACGGCCATTGTCCTCGATCAACGAGATATTCCGCTTGGCCCTTGACCACCAACTGACCAAGCGTGTAGTATTAGTTCCGGATTTCTAAGACCAGCGCGGTTTTACAGGCGCGCATAATATAGTAGCAGGAGAGTAGCTTGAAGTACCCGTTAGTTGATCATAATCTTGTCGAGACAAGCTTTTCAGAAATTCTGTACGAGCTTCGTCCTTGTCTCGATCGCAAAGGGAACCCGGTAGCAGGGCTTCATAATGCTTGGATATTCTTGAATAACCCCAAACAATACAATTCCTACACCACCGCAGCCGTAAAGGAAGTTATCCTTGCGGTGCGCAAAGCGTCCGCCGACCGGTCAGTCGTGGCAGTAGTATTTACGGCAGTAGGCGACAAAGCCTTTTGTACCGGGGGAAATACTAAAGAGTACGCTGAATACTATGCTGGCCGTCCGCATGAGTACAAACAGTACATGCGGCTTTTTAACGACATGATCACCGCACTCTTGATGTGTGACAAGCCGGTGATTTGTCGCGTCAACGGAATGCGCGTCGCCGGAGGCCAGGAAATCGGTATGGCGTGCGATTTTACGGTTTCAAGCGACCTCGCGGTTTTTGGACAGGCTGGACCCAAGCATGGCAGCGCGCCGGACGGCGGCAGCACGGACTTCCTACACCTCTTTGTAGGGATTGAACGGGCGATTCAAAGTTGCACGCTCTGTGAGATGTGGTCCGCTTACGAAGCCCTGGCAATCGGACTGATCTCCAAAGTCGTCCCCGTATTGAAAGTAGACGATAAATATATTTCCAATCCGTTGGTCGTAACGGACAAGTGGCTCGATGAAACCGGTCAATTTACCTATGGGCGCAGGAAAAAGGGCGTCGAACTTGAAAAAGGCAAGGCGACGATGACCTCGGCGGCAATAGATTTGGCACCGCTCGATGCAGCCACCAATGAGATCGCAACGAAGCTGCTTTACACGATGCCGGATTGCATAAACAAGACTCTGAACAGCATGCGCAAGAAAAAACTTGAACACTGGGATCGTAATCATCAATCCAACAGGGATTGGCTTGGGTTGAACATGATGACGGAAGCCAAGGCAGGATTCCGCGCGTTTAATGAAGGTCCGAAAGACAGTCGCGAAGTTGACTTCATCAAGCTCCGCCTGATGATCGCAGAGGGGCACCCGTGGAACGACGAGCTGGTTGAGGCGATACTACCGAGGTAACGGATGGCAACTAAAGTCCTTTGCGAGTCAATTTTCAACGGCCAGGTAGTTCGGCTGACTCTAAACGCACCGAAGGCGAATATTCTCGATTCTTTTATGATGGCCGATCTGCAACGTGAGCTTACGGCGCTTCGAACGCAGCACGGAGTAAAACTGATTCAGTTTGCCGCAACCGGTGAAAACTTTAGCTTTGGTGCGAGTGTCGCAGAGCATACGAGAGATCGTGCAGATGCAATGTTGACACAATTTCATGCTCTATTCCTCGATCTGGCCGACTTGGGTATTGCAACAGCTGCAATGGTCACCGGGCAATGTCTGGGCGGCGCCATGGAGTTTGTTACCATGTGCAACTTTTTGTTTATTGACCGCACCGCTCAATTGGGTCAGCCTGAGATTATGCTTGGTGTCTATCCGCCTCCTGCCTCGGTGATGCTGCCGCTCAAAATCGGTCAGACACGAGCCGATGAAATTATTCTCACTGGACGAAGCTTGTCTGCTGACGAGGCGATATCGTACGGTTTGGCAACGGCCTGCTTTGAGGACAAAAACTCCCTTGAAGAAGGTGTAGCTGATTGGGTGAACAAACACATTCTTCCGAAAAGTGCAAGTTCACTTCAATTTGCCGTGCGTGCAGCTCGCTTCCATTTCAATCAGCAGCTACGAGAGCAACTGAGCCAACTGCAAGAGCTTTACGTAAGTGAGTTGATGGCTACCCACGATGCAAACGAAGGTATCGAGTCATTCCTCGCAAAACGAAAACCAGTCTGGCAGAATCGTTAGGCTACTGATGCCTCAGTTCACAGATAAAGTTGTTATCGTAACAGGCGGCGTTAACGGCATCGGAAGCACAATCTCATCCCGTTTCGCAGAGCGTGGAGCTTTGGTTCTGGTCTTTGATCGTGATGCGCCATCTACTCCCGAATCATCACATGAGAGGATTTCCTTCTTTCAGGGTGATGTTGCGTCCCGCGCCTCCGTGGAAGAGTTCGTCACTCAAACAATTTCCAAACATGGACGAGTGGATATTCTGGTCAACAACGCGGGAATCTTGCGTGACAATATGATCTGGCGGATGAGCGAAGAAGATTTCGACGCAGTAATCGAAGTGAATCTCAAGGGTACATGGTTAATGTGCAAGATGGTTGCGCCACACATGCGTGAACGGCGTTTTGGCCGAATTGTCAACATCACATCGCGCGCGTGGCTCGGAAACCCCGGCCAATCAAACTACTCTGCTTCCAAGGGAGGACTCGTCAGTCTGACCAGAGTTCTCGCGTTGGAACTCGCAAGATCAAATGTGACCGTGAACGCTGTTGCACCCGGCCTGATTGACACACCAATGACGCGTGGTCTTTCTGAAGACGTATTCAAAAAACTTGTTGCGGCACAACCTAGCGGTCATCCGGGAACACCAGACGATGTCGCAGCGGCGGTGTGCTTTCTGGCGTCCGATGATGCCTCTTTCATCACTGGCCAGACGATTTATGTTGACGGTGGCAAGAGTATCGGTGCGTCGCTCATCTAATCACACTGCCAAGCACAATATCTCAGACTTCTCATGCAAGAACTGACATTCACGGTAAACCGCGTCAGGCGCGTCGTTCTGGTCGAGCCGCACGAGACATTGTTGCATGTGCTGCGTGAGCGTCTTGTGCTGACCGGCTCAAAGAGCGGTTGTGATCAAGGCAGTTGCGGTGCATGCACGGTGTTGTTGGATGGTGTGACGGTGCTGGCTTGCATAACCCCTGCGCTGCGTTGTCAAGGCAGGCAAGTTGAGACTATCGAAGGTCTTGCTCAAAACGGCAATCTTCATCCGCTCCAAAAATGTCTGGTCGAATCGGGAGGGATTCAGTGCGGTTTCTGTACACCGGGCTTAGTTATGACTCTGGTCGCCTTCCTCCGCGAGAATCCACATCCGACTGAGCATGAAGTCCGCACGGCAATCTCCGGGAATTTATGCCGTTGCACTGGCTATTCTAAAATCGTCAAAGCGGCAATGACAGCCTCAACCGAGCAAGGGTCCGCACGATGATTGGCAAACCCCTCCCGCTGATTGATGCCAAGCAGAAGGTTCTCGGCGAAGCGGCCTACACGGACGACTTTCGCTTTCAGAACGCCCTATTTGTCGCTTTTAAACGCAGTCCGCACGCGCACGCACGAATCGTTGCCATTGATACATCACAGGCAATGGCTTGTCCTGATGTAAGAGCGGTTGCAATCGGTACCGATATTCCCATGCCGTTCGGCATTCTGCCAATCAGTCCCGATGAAACCGCGTTGGCTGTTAACAAGGTGCGATTTATTGGCGAAATCGTCGTGGCAGTGGCTGCGGAATCGCTTGCAGCCGCTGAGGAGGCGGCTCGGCTTGTCGATGTAAAGTACGAGTTGCTGCCTCCGACGTTTGATCCTGCCGCCGCGCTCGAAAGCGGACAACTCGAGCGTCAGATTCACGAGCACTCGCGTGATCAAACGAACATTCATAAGACGGCGGAGCTGAGTTTCAATGAACCCGCCGAGGCGCTTAAGAAGTCCAAGCACATTCGGTCAGCGGATTTCAAATTTGCAGGTGTCACTCACGCCTTCACAGAGCCCTTGGCGACATGGGCCGTGCCATCTCCTGACGGTGCACTGACAGTCGTCACTGCGACGCAGGTGCCGCACTATCTCCAAAGAACGATTGCCAGCGTGCTTGAGATTCCGCTGCATAGCGTACGTGTGATCAAACCTGCGCTTGGAGGCGGTTTTGGTGGGAAAGGTGATCCATTTCCTCATGAAATTGTAACTGCGCACCTTGCTCTAAAAACAGGTCGTCCCTGCCGATGCAAATTCAGCAGGGAGGAAGTCTTCCTGAACAATCACGGACGGCATCCCACCACGCTTTCCATGTCCTTAGGTAGCACAGGTGACGGAGAAATATCAGGGCTCTGGACGGACGTCGTAATTGATGGCGGGGCCTTTGCGAGCTTTGGGGTCGTGACGACTTACTACAACGGAGTGTTGCTGCAAGGTCCGTATAAAATCGATCAATTCGGTTTTCGTACAAGGCGCGTCTACACCAACAAACCACAAAGTGGGGCAATGCGCGGACATGGCGCGGTAAACTCACGCTACGCCGTCGAGACGCTGATTGACATGTTGGCATGCGATCTGAACATGGATCCATGTGAATTCCGGCTGCGCAACTTCCTTCCTGAGCACACGCTCACGGTTGGTCATCTCCGTATCACGAGCAACGGTGTTCAACAATGCCTTGAAGCTGTTCGCACAAAATCCGGTTGGAATGAACGACATGGCAAATTGCCGTTCGGACGAGGATTAGGTGTCGCATGCGGATTTTATATCTCGGGCAGCGCACTCCCCATAATCTGGAATAGACAGCCGCAAACGGTCGTCCATACAAAACTTGACTACGATGGAAGTATTGTCATGTTCAGCGGTGCCGCGGACATCGGGCAAGGCAGCGACACGATGCTCGCCCAGATTGCAGCCGAGACTTTCGGAATCTCGCTCGACCGCATCCGCATAGTTGCCGCTGACACAAGCTTGACGCCCGTTGATCTTGGGAGTTATTCGAGCCGTGTCACCTTCATGGTCGGCAATGCGGCCAAGAACGCTGCCGAAAAAGTCCGCGATGAAATAGCACTCGCGGTAAGTCAGGAAAAGGGAGTGGAGGCAGGTTCGCTCAGCTTCGTCAACGGCAGAGTCGCTTCAAACGACAGTGCGATTGACATAAGCTGGGATGAAGCAGTGGAGATCGCCACGGCGTTTCGCGGTTCATTTGTTGAGAGCGGTATATACTTGTCACCCAAGCTTGGCGGAAACTTCAAGGGATCAGGCGCAGGTCTGAGTCCGTCCTACAGCTTCGGCGCGGCTGTAAGTGAAGTAGAGGTTGATCCAAAGACAGGAGAAACTCGAGTCGTCAAAATATGGGCAGCTCATGACTGCGGCAAAGCCCTGAACCCGCTCGCAGTCGAAGGACAAATCGAGGGTAGCGTTCACATGGGCCTTGGCCAGGTTCTTTCCGAAGAACTGCGCTACAATCAAGGCTGGCTTGTCAACGCGAATTTTCTCGACTACCGGATTCCCACGTCTCTGGACACGCCCGAGATAGACGTCACAATTGTCGAATCAGCCGATCCTGAAGGCCCATTCGGTGCGAAAGAAGTCGGCGAAGGTCCGATTCATCCCGTGTTGCCATCTATTGGGAATGCAGTTCACGATGCAGTTGGTGTCCGCATTTTTGAATTGCCGATAACCCCCGATTCAATTTTACGTGCATTGGCTGAGACGAAGTCATGAATGTGCAGAACGCAACGCTAAAACAGGCCGGATACTTCACTCCGGCAAGCGTCGCGGAAGCTCTTGACGCGGCTCGACGCACCGAGCGGGACTTTAAGTATGTTGCAGGCGGCACGGACGTCATGCCGCTAAAGCAGCAGAAACTGATTGCCGAGTGTGCGATGATAGATTTGTCCGGCATTCTTGAATTGCGGTCACTTCATTCAAGTAAAGCAGGATTGGAAATAGGTTCGTTAGTAACACTTGATCAGTTAGTAAAATCGGGCGAAATCAACCGCGATTATCCTATCCTTGCCGCAGCCGCCGCGTCTATCGCATCTCCGGTGTTGCGCAAGAGTGCAACCGTCGGCGGAAATCTTTTGGTTGACAATCGGTGCACATTTTACAACCAGTCTCATTTCTGGCGCGACTCCATTGGCTCTTGTCTACGCGACACAGGCGATAAGTGCCTGGTCACCGGGATCGTCGGCGGAAAGTGCTTCGCGCGGGGAGTCTCCGACCTCCTGCCGGCTCTCATTGCGCTCGCGGCGCACGTTGAAGTTCAAGATTATGAGCTAAAGTGGAACTCTCCTCTTGAAGAACTATTCGTTCAGGATGGACTTCGTCCGGTACCCAACCTAAAAGCGGAGAGCATTATCCAATCACTGCGCATTCCCGCACCCGTAAGAAGGTGGTACTTTAGAAAACTGCGTACAAGGCGCAGTATGGACTTCACATCACTCACTGTTGCCGCCGTCAAAGATATGAATGACTCTGTCCGCATTTGCCTCAATGGTATTGCGATGGCACCGCTGCTGATTTCAGGCAAACTAACTGAATTGTCTCTTGAGCAGATCATTCATCAGACCCGGCTTAAATCGAAAATCGTCGACAACGATCTGCTGCCGCTCGGCTGCCGTAAGAATATGATGGATGTTTTCCTGCGCGAGGCTTGGGACGCTGTTTGTCTTTAACATCTTCGTTTTTTATTCCGTAAATGTCTCTGGAGCTACAATTTGAGCAAGCATTCATATATGTTTCCGCGCGCCAGAATTCCCTACGGCACGTGGGGGAGCAGCTACTTTCCGAGTTGGCAATCCTCGCCGCTCGCAGAAATAAACATCGGACAGTTTGCCGGGGAGGCAATGAACCGCATTCTCGGATTGCGTAAAGTTCCTCAAAGTGAACTTGATTATCTGATTATTGGGTCCACCATTCCGTGGCACTGGAAATTCTGGAATGCGCCTCTTGTTGCAAGCTGTCTCGGTCACCGCGTACCGGGCTACCATCTTGAACAAGCCTGTGCTACCGGATTACAGGCGGCTGTCGCATCCGCCGCTCAAGTTGATTCCGGTGCCAGTAGTGTCGTTGGTGTCCTGACTTTTGACCGCACAAGTGATTCTCCCGTTGGAGTTTTCCCTGAACGCCGAAGCTACCGTCGAACTGAAGTCATCGCGGACGTTTGGGATAATTTTGGATTTGATCCTGCTGTAGGAAATTCCATGATCGCTAGTGCGGGCAATACGGCCAGAAAGTACAAGATAGATCGCAAGGAAGTAGACGAACTGACCTTTTGCAGATACGAACAGTACTTCGAAGCCAAAAACTCGAAATTTCTTGAGCGTGTCATGGTTCCACTCGAAGTCCTGAATTTACAAGGACGATCCATGGGAATCGTTGATGAAGACGCAGGCGTACGCGCGTTGACAATGGAAAGTCTCCGCGCCATGCGTGAGTTGGATACATGTGTTACCTCCGGTTCACAAACGCACGCAGCGGACGGAATGGCCGCCATGCTGGTCACAGACAAGGAAATGGCTCGTGACTTGAGTGCCCGGCCAGAAATTGATATTCAGTTCGTCGGCAAGATGGAGGTTCGAACATCCGCGGCAATGATGCCGGAAGCGCCCGGAATGGCCGTTGTGAAGCTGCTCGATCTTACGGGCTTGCATATGTCGGACATGATCGTGGTCAAAAACCACAATCCTTTTGCAGTCAATGACGCGATTTTTGCGAAAATGCTTGAAATCGATTGGCGCAACATGAACAAGACGGGTTGCTCACTTGTCTGGGGGCATCCGCAAGGGCCGACACTGACACGTATTATAATTGAATCGCTTGAAGAAGCGGTCATGCTGGGCGGTGGTTTTGTGCTGGTCTTCGGCTGTGCCGCCGGTGACGTTGGAATAGCCGCAATCTTCAAAGTGACAGACGGAGGACTCAGGCAATGAAATACATGCGGCAGCCAACCCTTCAAACACTTGGGTTCAACTCTGTTCTGGAAATTTTCCAGAAGGGGAAGCTACCCGTTACAACGAACGATCTCGTAGATTCGATTTTTGGATCTGGAAAGCGTGGAGCGCTTGTGATTTCCGGCGCCAACGGAATCGTTGGTGCTGGCAAAGCGATGCAGCTCGGTGCTCGTTTGGAGCCTTTTGGCGTCACCATCGTTGGACTGGATTTCCCCGGCGCGGCGGACGGAATCGGCAAGCATTACACAGGGCTTGAACAAGCATTTGGAACCGAAGGCGCGAATCGCGTCATGTCCAATCTGGTGCGCCTTGCGTATGACGGAAAGAGACTGCCATCTGCGCTAAAAGAATTCCAGCCTCGCTTTTTGCTCGAAGCCATTCCCGAACTTCTACAGATAAAACGCACCCATTACGAACTGTTCAGAAGTGAATATCCCGGAATTGAGATTCGCTCGGTAACATCAGGCTTTCCCAGTTCAGAACTCGGAGTCGGAGTTGCGCATCCATCATTTCCGCACGAGATCAATAAAATTTGGGAGACCGTCGAGCCCAAGCCGTCCGACATTACCCGGCTCTTCTGGTCGCTCGGTCTTGTTCCGGTTCCGACGTCCGACAACTGGTCCTTTATTCTCGACGTGTTGTTCTGCGGTGCAACGTTGGCAGCACTGCGATATCATCGTGCATCCAATATGCCTTACTGGAAGGTTGATAAGTACGCGCGTAAACTACTCGGCCCCAACCCGTTCCGTGCGCACGACGCGATCGGAGCGAAGGGCGCCAACTTCCTGACGTGGTCGTGCCTGTATCACCTGGCAGAGCATTACGGCGAACTCTTCCGCCCCACGCCGGAATTGGAAGAAAGAAAATCTTCCGGGCAAGATTGGTACCCGCTTAATCATTTCAGACCAATTGTAAACTGGACGATGACCGCCGCAGACAAAGAAGAGTTTGCAGACTGGATCTACGGGCCGCTATTCCAGATGACGAGCCTACTCCTGCACGAGAAGCGCGGGCACCTCGCTCATATCAATGCGATGGGAGAACTCTGCGCGCAATTCCGCAGAGGAATCCTCGCCGTGATGCGCGAGACAGGTGCTGACGGCGTCATTCGGCGCGTCGAAGCGTATCATCGACTGCATCCCGCAGCGGCAAAATCTTGCTGGCATCCTGATACGTTTTCCATCCTTGACACTCCGGAAGCCCAGCAGCTCTATGTCAATGCGGAGCATGATAGCGACGTCGGAGTTATCGCGATTAGCCGTGAGAGCTACAATCACGATGTGGACGCGGAGCTGAATCGTGCGCTGAACTGGCTGAAAGCTGAAGGCATCCGCCGCGTAATCGTCACCGGAGATTTTCATCTCGCTACACAGATGGTTGGCGCTGATACGAACGACTTTTTCCCGGCGCTGGATGCCTCGGAACATGGATACAATATCTCCGAACGCTGGTCGAAGACCGCCAGAAGACTGCATGATGAGTTTGACATTTCGGTCGGATTTATCAATGGCAAGCGTTGTCTCGGCGGCTTCTTGGAATTGATGATGCACTGTCATTTTCTTATCGCCCTTGATGATGCCCAAGTCGGAATGCCCGAAGTAACATTGCCAGTTGTTCCTGGGATGGAAGGCTGCCATTGGGCCATTCGCAAAAACGGGCCAAAGCAATGGCCCAAGATTCTCAACTTACTTTTAACAGGATCAATCATCCCGGCGCGTGACACCGTCGGCTGGTTGGTTGACTATGCTGCACCACTTGATGAAGCCCTACAAGTGGCGTGGAGGATTGCGTCTGATCAAAAACATAATGTTCCTCTTAGAAAAGTCGAGCGCGAGTCAATACAGCATCTGACCTTGGAAGGAGCATTGAACGGGGCGAAGGGGAACATCGCAAGCGTCGCGGTCCAAGCAGTCTGGAATACCATTCGGGATTCTTGTGCAGTGAAGATAGACGAGGCTCTTGCCATTCAGGCCCGCCACTCCGCAGATTTCATGATCTCTAAGCCGTGCAAGAGCGGCAGAATTGGACAAGAGTACTCGAAGATTATGAATGTTTGATTGCAATTACAGGCTTGCTTACCAAAGCTGTGCCGAAATGTGTGTGTAGCACGGATACTGTGTGCGTCAACGATTCCACTTTCGCTTTCTGTCAGCACGATTGAGGCAAGAGCATTGCCTTGCCCTTGCCATTTGCTTGCTTCACTCGACGTCAATTGAAGCGGTCAAAAGCCAATATAAGTGATTTAACAATACAAACAGTTAAGTGTAAATCTTCTACCCAAATGCCAAAGGTTACGATATTGTTTTAAGGAGTGGCTAGAGTTTGAGTATTAAGGAACTTTAGGTATTTTGGATTTAGTTTGACCCGGCGGCGGGTCTTTTTTGTTGGGTTTCGAGCTATTTGCGGCGCGCATTTTCAACTACCGCGCGCACCGCTACGTAAAGCCTTAACAACCTGATCCTTTGTGCCAAATGCGCAGACAGACGACTCAATTTTTCTGGGCGAGTGGATTCCCCTGCCTCTGCTGAATTTTCGTTCGCAGGAGAGTCTGGCGAGGAATGCGAGCGGATTTCGGACCGGGTGCTTTCGGAAACTCGGTGGCAACTAGGTAACTATTCTATAAACTTTGGGTCATAGACTTTGAATAGCTCGTTTAAGCCGTCGCAATTCTCGAACTCTGATTATGGCTTCACCGCGCAAAGGGAAATGCATGACGAATGCTTTAGACGCACCTATGTTTTCTTGCCAGCCGAAAGAAAAGTCCTTTGATCCGATATACTTTTCATATGCGACTTTACCAATAAAACAGACTACCTTTGGCATTTCGACTCTTATAATACGAGAAATTTTCTTGCGACCGGGTAACTCCTCGTACTTCTTGATTCCTGTAATGTCTATGGTCGGTCTATCAATTATGTTCACGAATCCAAGTCCGTATTCTGTGTTGAACTTTTCTTTGTACATCCGCCCTAATGCTTTGTCGTCGCGCAATTCATCTCTTTTCTCCTTGATAAGACCGGCTTCCGAGAGGAGGTACCAAAACAATTTATTGTTGGAAAAGGGAACGCGACGATTAAACGACCCGGGATGTGGGTTAATCCCGACAAAAAGTATTTTTGGCCTTTTGTATCTATACTGAATCATATTTTGGGTGCGGGATAAACAAGTTGACCTTTTCTTACTTTCAAAAAGGATGTTAGCCGATGTTTGGTGGCGGCGGTACGGCTCATGATGTCGCGTACGAGCCACCCTCTTTTAGTTAGCGCATCAGCAATTAGCGAACGGTGGCATCTCCACGGCACGGCCTCTGCGCACATAATGGCGGTGTTTCTGACGCTCGCCATCTTAATAAGCGCTTGAAGTCCCTCCGCAAACTCCTCGCTTGCCATATAATCGGCAAATCCCCTAAACGAAGCGTTATGCCAACCGAGGTTTATCGAATCTTTTGACGTATGACGCAACCCTCCGAGTTTTTTCAAATGTTTGTATCGGATGTGCGCCTTTTGTAGAGCTGCTTTCAAATCATCTTCGTTAAACTGCGGATTATGACGCGACTTAGGTATCGTCCTCACATCTACAACTGATTGTATCGCGTGCGCTTGTAGCATCTCTATAAACTCCTCGATCGGATGCGTAGAATGACCGATTGTAAAAATGACCGGTTTTTTCATTGTGTTGCTTTCTCTGTTCTTCAGCTTTTTCCCGGTTCGTCTTGATTGGCTTTCGATGTCCTCAAGCTCATCAATGATTAGCCCCGTTCGCAAAGTTTTGGCTTTCTTGACTTTCCCTACACCTAATTAAACATACAAAAGCTTCGCTGTTCAGTCAAATGGGGTACGGCCCAGTCTCTCTGAAATTAAAGCCCAATCCTGTCAATGTTAGTATTCTCAAGAAGTATGTGCGAATGAAAACAAGAGATTAACGAAAACGTCAACTACCAGAGAGTTGCAAAAAAATTGATTTTGTTAAGTTAAGCAATACAAATTATTTATATCTATTTACTGATATCCTTCTGTGAAAATATGCTTGACATGGAACAAAATTTTGACTATAGTGTTAAATATGAAGGATGATACAATTGTGACCATTGAACCAGAAAAGGGCGCGCGGGAGGATGTCAAGGAGCGCATTCTGACGAGCGCGATCGGTGTTTTTCTGTCGCAAGGGCGATTGGGTGCGCGAATCCAACACATTGCTGAAAATGCACAAGTCAACAAAGCACTTGTCTACTATTACTTCAAGAATCGTACGGAGCTATATCGTCAAGCGCTGCGGTGGCAGTTGCAGACAATGTTTGAGGAACTTTGGACGGAGTTGTCACCGATGGACGACGTCGATCACAATTCCGTCGCCTTGCTTAAGCACTTCATGCGCGCCCACTTTCGAGTGGTGTCAAGAAACCGCGACCGAACAAGATTCATCGTTGGTGCGGCTGCTGACGAACCGAATCTGGTGCGAAGTGTGGTTCGCCAGTTGGCAGACTCTGGTCAGCCGGAAGTATTGCGCGAACTCTTGGCGGCTATTGAACGAGGCGTCAGTAGCGGGCAGTTGCGTTCGATTAATCCCAAGCAGCTTGTCATCAGCATGCTTGGCATGAATATGTTCTTCTTTGTGGCTCGGCCGATTGCTGAAACTTTTCTTGACCTTAATATAGAAGATGAAGAGTTGTTTCTTGAGGAGCGACTTACAAGCGTACTCGACTCAATGCTTTATGGAGTTATCGAACGGAGATAACAATGAAAAAAATACATTTTCTTTCGTTACTTTGGTTAGCCACGACACAGTTTACATTCGCCGCGCTGCCAGACTCAACCCGCAGTCTGGAACGCTGTATTACAGAAGGTGTGCGCACCAGTAATGCCTTACAGGCGAAGCGATTCACTCGGATGGCCTCTGAGTCTGAGTCAGAAGCGATCCGCTCACTTCAATTACCATCGCTGGCTCTACGTGGATCCTACAATTATACGAGTAAGACGCAGGAGCTCGGTGCTGCACTACCGGCGATTCCTGGATTGCCGGAAAGCAATTTGACATTTGGTGACGGGAATGTCTATGATGTGAATGCAGGACTCACAATTCCTCTTTACTCCGGCGGCACATTGATCTCAAGGCAACGCGCAGCGATAGCCGATGAAAGTTCAATCCGTTGGGAAACAGTCAGCGATAGTCTCACCTTGGTTAAGCAAATCCGCCGCGCATATTTTCTGGCGACCGGCCAACAAGCGAACCTTGACGCCGCCAGGTCTCATACGGAAAGGCTGGCGCGGCACTTGAAG
The DNA here is from genome assembly GCA_964530625.1 of uncultured Alphaproteobacteria bacterium. Lineage (GTDB taxonomy): Bacteria > Electryoneota > RPQS01 > RPQS01 > RPQS01 > JABWCQ01. The sequence goes on from CAZHAK010000011.1 coordinate 67,564, forward strand.
GAGATTGAAGGATCGCAGGCAATAGGTGTTGCCTCGGAAGATGCGCGACTGGCTGTGCTTGCGAGTTTAAGTGCCGCAGAAGCTACTGTAATCAAGGCTGAAGCCGCCACTCGTAATGCGCGTTTACAGCTCGGGAAATTCGTCAGTGACGTGCTGCTGGAAATCTATCCAGAGGATCATCTGCAGACGCCAATCTTAACGGAAGAAAATCTTGGCAGTATGGCCGCGAGTGGTAAACCCGAAATCAAAATGCTTGATTCGCGAATTCTTCAAAGAAACTACCTGAGTCGAGCAAGTTCGGGGAGCCTCTTACCTTCGGTCGGCGCCTCTGCGGTATATCATTATGCAAAGCCCGGCGTGGACGCGATCGAAAATGAGTGGATGGACTACTACACACTTGGGATATCCGCGTCATGGGTATTCTGGGACTTCAACGAAGGACGCTCACGCAGCCGCTCACACAAGTATCACGCGCAGTCTCTTTCGGAAGCGCGTACCGAAATGCTAAGTGCGCTTGATTTGCGCGAGAGTGTTGCGCAAACATTGCTTGCCGCCGCCAAGCCTATAGAGGAGAAACTGCGCGAACGGCTCGTGGTAGTAGAACGACAAGCTGTATTGATTGGAAATAAACTTCAAGCAGGCTTGGCAAGTGAATCACAATGGCTGGATTCGCAGGATGATTTGACGGCTGCTGAACAGGAGTGGATTTCAGCGATGGTCGCACTGCGGCTTGCTGAAGCGGACTATCTTTACGCAATTGGGAGATAACATATGAAACATTTATTCAGGTACAAATTGGCGGGACTCACACTCGTTTCATCAGCCATTCTCTTCGGATGCAGCGGGCAAAGCGGCGGGCCGAATCCCTCTGGCACGCTCGAGGCAACTGAAATTGAGATTGCCTCGGAACTACCCGCCCGGGTATTGGAAGTTCGCAAAGACTTGGGCGACGCGGTGACTCAAGGTGACACGTTGGTGGTACTCGATACGCGGTTACTTTCACTGCAAAGAGCACACGCGGAAGCGCAGCGCGGCGCACTTTCGGCACAGCAGGCGGTTGCAGCCGATGCGGCTCGACAAGCGAAGCAATCTCTTGACCTGGCGGCGACAACACTCAAACGCAATGAGTCGATGTTTGAGCAAGGCAGCGTGACAGAACAACAGCTTGATGAATTGCGAACAAAACGCGAACTTGCGTCCGCGCAATGGATGGCCGCGCGTCATCAACAGGACGCACTGGCGTCCGAAGAATTGAAACTCGACGCGAGCTTACAGGTCTTTGATCGGCAAATTGAAATGGGAGTAATTGAGGCGCCTTTAGGCGGAACAGTTGTTCTGCGAAACTCAGAGCCCGGAGAAATGGCCATGCCGGGCGCGACGCTGTTGAAAGTCGCGGACTTACAAAATATTGAACTGCGAATCTTCCTCAGCTCGCAAGACCTTGCTACCGCCAAAATTGGTTCAAGCTATCCCGTGCTCGTGGATGCGTTGAGCGGTGATACGCTACAAGGCACGCTTACGTGGATCAGCTCAGAAGCTGAATTCACACCGAAGAATGCGCAGACGCGCGACTCCCGCGCGCAGCTTGTCTATGCTGTAAAACTTAGGCTTGATAACAGTGACCGCAGACTCGCGATCGGCATGCCGGCAGAAATGGTTCTTGCGAAGTAGGGAATGACACATGAACTTTCCGGTTCTTCAAATAAGTGGATTGAAAAAATCCTTTGGTAAAATCGTCGCAATTGACGGACTCTCGCTTGACGCGCATGGGGGGGAGATTGTCGGAATGATCGGAGCGGACGGCGCGGGGAAATCTACGACGATGCGAATTGTGTGCGCTCTGATTGAACCCGACGCTGGCGAAGTGCGAGTGTTGGGATTCGACCCCGTCAAGCAAGCCGGGCAAGTCAAGGAACACATCGGTTATATGCCACAACGGTTCAGTTTGTATCCTGACCTGACGGTATCCGAGAATATCCGCTTTTTCGCCGAACTCTATGGTGTTAGCAAGTCAGAATTGCGTGAGCGCGAAGAACGCCTGATGGAGTTCAGCCGGTTGGGTCCATTCAAAAATCGTCCCGCAGGGAAATTGTCAGGCGGTATGAAGCAAAAGCTCGCGCTCTCGTGCACTCTAATACACACTCCGGAATTACTTATTCTTGATGAACCGACAACTGGAGTGGATCCTGTCAGCCGACAAGAGTTTTGGATTATTCTTCGCGAATTAGCCGAATCGGGGAAAGCACTTTTAGTCAGCACGCCTTATATGGATGAAGCGGAACTTTGCGACAGAATAATCGTGATGCATCGCGGACGCACGCTCTATTCAGGTGCGCCGGGCGAAATGCCTAAACTGTTACCCAGGAAGATCATGGAAGTTGTTGGTGTAACTTCCGATTCTGCGCATGAACTACTTGTCAACAGCGCAGGAATACTAATAGACCGTGTAGGAGATCGTCTGCATATCATGTTTGATCATCCAGCACAAGAAGCGGAACTGCGCGCAAAGCTTGTTGGCGGTGGCGTACGCATGACGATGCTTGCCCCGACTATTGAAGAGACGATGATTCATTTATTGTCTCATGAGGAAGCACATGAGCAAAGCGCAGCCTGAATTCTCTGGAGCGCCGGAAGGCGTAGCAGTTTTTACTCGCGGCTTGACAAGAAAGTTCGGCGAGTTCGTGGCTGTAGATCAGCTTGATCTTGAAGTGGCCCAGGGTGACATTTTTGGTTTTCTGGGTGCAAACGGCGCCGGAAAAACAACGGCAATACGCATGTTGTGCGGATTGCTTGCGCCAAGCTCGGGAGTGGCGTGGGTGGCGGGTTTATCCGTTAACACGCAAGCAGAAGCGATTAAACGACGCATCGGTTATATGAGCCAGAAGTTTAGTCTTTATGAAGACCTCACCCTGGCTGAAAATATGGAATTCTACGGCGGCGTTTACGGACTTTCAGCTTCAAAGAGCAGGGAGCGACGCAATGAACTTTTGGACAGGTTAAACCTTACGCAAAGCGCAAACGCGCTCCCGTCGTCCTTACCGTTGGGCTTTAAGCAGCGCCTCGCTTTGGTTTGCAGTGTGATCCATGAGCCCGATATTCTCTTTCTCGATGAACCGACCGGTGGTGTGGATCCGGTGGCACGGCGCACATTTTGGAATTTGATTTACGAATTCGCGGCGGGCGGGGTAACGATATTTGTCACGACACACTACATGGATGAGGCCGAGTACTGTAACCGCATCTCGATTATGGATGCAGGTAAATTGATCGCACTTGGAACCCCCAGCGAGTTGAAATCTGAATTTGGCACAACCACGATCCAGGAAACGTTCATACAGGCGGTTCGGCGATGAGAAAAATGTGGGCTATCGCGCGCAAAGAATTTCTCCACATTATGCGTGATCCGCGAAGTCTTGCCTTTGCGATTTTGATGCCGGCCATGATGGTTTTGCTCTATGGTTATGCAATTAACATGGATCTGCGCGATCTGCGCGTCGGAATTCTCGATTATGATCGGAGCACCGAGAGCGTTGACTTCGTGCGCCGTATGACGTCGGGCGACTTCATCGTCGCTACAAAATATCTCAACTCTCGTGATGAAGTTGAGGGGGATTTTCGCAGCGGAAGCGTTTATGCCGTGCTCGTGTTTCCCGAAGGCTACGGGAGGCGGTTGCAGCAAGACCCCGAGAGTCCGGTTCAGATTCTCGTGGACGGTGCCGATGGTACCACCGCCGCAACCGTGGGAAGCTATTTGGAGGCAGTATCCGCACTTTTGAATCGTGATCAACTGCGCAGCGCTATCGGAGATCGCGCGCAACCGATTGATGTGCGCTCGCGCGTCTGGTATAATCCGGAATTGATCAGCGCTCATTTCATCGTGCCCGGATTAGTGGCCATCATCCTGATGATGATCTGCGCGCTCTTGACCAGCGTCGCGATTACGCGCGAGAAGGAAACCGGAACATTGGAGCAAGTGCTGACCACTCCCGTGACGTCCGCACAAGTAGTGATTGGGAAAGTGCTACCCTACCTACTGATAGGCATTCTTGATACAGCAATCATTATGGTCTTGGGCAGGCTTGTTTTTGATGTTCGGATGGAGGGATCGTGGCTGGTGCTTTCGGGCTATAGCTTAGTCTATCTGGCGATAGCGCTCAGTCTGGGTCTGCTGATTTCGACCATGGCAAAGACGCAGCAGGCTGCGATGATGTTTGCACAGCTTTTCACGGTGATTCCCACGATAATCCTATCAGGTTTTGTTTATCCGGTCGCTTCGATGCCCAAAGTGCTGCAAGGTCTGGCGCATCTTTTTCCGGCGTACTATTATCAGCGCGTCATTCGCGGCGTAATGCTCAAAGGAGATTCGTGGTATCCGGTTGATGGCGGGATCATGCTTGTAATGGCTGTTCTGCTCTTGCTTTTGACTGCCAAGCGCTTTCGGATGAGGCTTGACACATGAGGGCCTTACTCGCGCGCCAGCAGCCGCTGCTCTATCTGATTCAAAAAGGATTTCGGCAGATTTTTCGCGATCCGCAGATGCTGATGATCATCTTCGTGATTCCGGTGATCCAGCTATTCATTTTAGGGAACGCGGCGACGACCGATTTGCGCAACATCCGACTCGAAGTTTTTGACGGGGACAACACTGCGCATAGTCGACGACTTGCCAAAACATTCTATCAGAATGATATATTCGTAGGGGGAGTGAGACCAACCAGCCCTGCAGAGTTGCAACGACAGCTGTTGAATGGCGATTTAGAAGCGGGGGTATGGATTCCGAAGGGATACGCGAAATCGTTAGCAAGCGGTGAGACCGCTGAAATATCCGTTACCGTGGATGGTCAAAACTCGAGCAGCGCCGCGCGCAGTCTCGGGTACATACAGGGAATAATTCAGACAGAAACACAAGGCCGCTTATCGCAACTGAGATCTGAACATCCCGAAATCGCGCGCCAGCTGCATCAGATTGCACCGGTTATCCGATACTTTTACAATCCGACTCTCGAAAGTAAGTATTACATGGTTCCGGCGATTCTGGTGATGCTCATCACATTAGTGTCTGTGATGCTAACCGGAGCAGCAATCGTCCGGGAAAAGGAACTCGGAACGTTGGAGCAAATGCTCGTCACGCCGCTCTCGAGAAGTCAAATTATCGCAGGGATGACCATTCCCTACGCGCTGCTCTCGACTGTCGTGTTTACGGTAGGTGTATTGATCGCCGTGTTTTGGTTCGAAGTTCCGCTCGTCGGATCAGTTGCACTCTTGTATGCCTGCACGGGTATTTTCTTACTAACAACCATGGGCGGCGGCTTGCTGATCTCGGCGGTTTCACAAACTCAGCAGCAGGCGTTGTTCACGACGTGGTTCTTCATGATCTTCTTTATTATGACGAGCGGCTTCTTTTATCCTATTGATAATATGCCGGACTTCATTCAATTAATTTCGCAGTTCAATCCTATGCGCTACCTGATGGATATCATTCGCGGAATTTTTCTGCGGGGATCAACGCTGACCGACGTGTGGCCAGATCTTTGGCCGCTGCTGATCATGGGCGTCTCCGTTTTTCTTGTAGCCGTGTTACGCTTTCAGAAGCGACTGAGTTGACAGGTGACGTGCAAGTTGAAACGTAGTGTTAGCAACTGTCGGAGTTTTTGCCTCCTGGAGTGAGGTTTTGCACGCCTTCAGATCTAATGGAACAGATCGCGCTATTGTTTTAAGGTGTAGTTTGGGTTGGCAAGTTGCGAAACTTTAGATATTTTGGATTTGGGTTGATCCGGCAGCAGATCTTTGTTGTTTAAGTTCGAAGCATTTTGCAGTGCGTATTTCATCTACTCAAACGTACCGCTACGCAAAATCTTAACAACCTGATCCTCCTGTGCCAAAGACACTGACAGACAAAACCACCGACTGACTTATTGGTGGTTTTTTATATGTGGTTGCGGGATTAAATTCTTCGGGCGGTCTCTCAAACCAACACGTAAGCCAGGAAAGCCTCACTTTATGCTTTTCTTGCGACTGCACCTTAGTCTATAGCTTCACAACCACGCGCAAGCTAACGCTTCCCGGATCCACTTGCCAGCTCGTCAAAAATAGGATAGCCGCTTGCGACAATAATTCCCCTGATGAGAGCTTGCTGTCGTAACCCAAGGTCCGCTAAAGTGCTCTCCGACTCCAAAATGGATTGAAGCATGTCAACTGTTTCAAGCGCTGATAACTCACCTAGGCTGTACATCTTGATCGCTTGGTTCGCATTCTCCATGCCCGATGAACTTGTCGACAGTTCAAGATCTGCTTCAATCTGGT
>CAZHAK010000012.1:0-7530 GCA_964530625.1 uncultured Alphaproteobacteria bacterium
AGAGGCATGAGGAGCGTGATAGCGTGACCGTCAGCGGTCATGTGGTGCAGATTCACTATGTCGTCCCCCACCAGTCCTCTGGGGGGGCAAGGGTTGGTCAAGCAGTCGGACAGAATAAGCTGTCCCACTATTCCAACTACTTCTTCGGTCGAGACTCTGCGAACTGGCGAAGCAGAGTTGGACATTACGAAAGAGTGGTTGTGCCGGAGGTTTGGCCGGGGATTGATGTGGAGTATCGGGCGGACAAGCTCGGGGTGGAGACGGTTTATCATGTCAAACCCGGAGCCGACCCCACCCAAATCCAAATGGAGTATCTCGGTCTCGATGCGCCGCTACGAGTTGACTCACAAGGTAATCTCATTCTCCCAACTTCACTCGGCGAGATGAAAGAGACCGCGCCGTACAGTTACCAAGTTGACGGCAGCCTTCAGAGAGTCGTGGTGAGCCGTTATCAGGTGGACGGCGCTATGGTTGGGGTTTCGGTCTCGGAATATGATCGGCGTAAGACATTGGTGATTGATCCGATTCTCTACGGCACGTATTTGGGCGGCGGGGAAACTGACCGCATCGAAGATATAGCGTTCGGTTCGGATAGCAGCATTTATGTGGCGGGGAACAGCACGTCGCAGTTGGCCGACAGTTTCCCGGTAACCCCGGGAGCCTATCAAATCGATCATGCTTGGTCATGGAACGCTCCGTTTGTCGTCAAGCTCAATGCCGCAGGGGATTCTGTGATTTGGGGCAGCTTCATTAATGCATCGCTCTGTCATATCCGCGGAGTGGAAGTCACGTCCCGTGGCGAACCTGTGCTCATAGCTGCATGCCAGGGCAACTCTGAGAACTGGCCACTCACGGCCAACGCACTGGACACGGTCAAGGAGAACTACGAGTACGGCATAGCACAGTTCTCGGCGGATGGCGCAGGCCTACTGTTCTCTACCTATCTGGGCGGACCGTCTCTGGATATTGCGCGTGATGCGGTGATGGACGAGGAGGACAGGCTGTGGGTATGCGGCTCAGTTAGTCTGGGTTTTCCTACGACACCGGATGCCATGTACCCTGATAGGATTGGAGGAGGGGATGCTGGCATATCCATTATTGATCTAAACTCATATAGCCTGCACTACTCTACATTCTGGGGGGGAGGGGATGCTCAGACTGCGGACGACCCCTACTCTATTCAATTGATTGGCAATGGTGTTGTGGCGATGTGCGGTAGCGTGTATAGTAATGTCTCCTTTTCCGACCTTCCAACAACTGAGAATGCGTTTCAACTGACTTGGCGAGGCGGGCGTCACGACGGTTTCTTTGCGATTCTGAACATCCCGACTGCGACCACGGAGTACTGTACGTTCATTGGCGGAAACGAGTCCGATTTTGTTTCCGCGATGCACACACCTTTTGAGGGTGTTTGGGCACTTACGGGGTTAACAGGTTCGACAAACTTCCCGCTGACAGCAGGTGTGGTAGATACCGTAATCGAAGCGGGTCCACAAGGGACAATAGACGCCTTTGCACTATTGCTTGAACTACCCAATATACTTCTGGCAAGCACGTTCTTGGGCGGGTTGAACTACGACATACCGCAGGATGTCTGGGCAACCGAAACATCAATCTCCATAGCTGGCTGGACAGAGAGCCATAATTTTCCGGTGACGCCCAACGGGTTTGATACAGTGTACAACGACAATGGCTTGCCGCATATCTTCGGAGATTACTTCATATCCCGCCTGAACTGGTCAATGACTGAGCTTCAGTATAGCAGCTTCTTCGGCGGGTTTCATACGGAGAATTTGGGAACGGTGAAGTTCGAGAACGACAACATCGTTTGGCTGGTCGGCGAAACGGGCTCGACCAATTTGCCCACGACTCCCGACTCCTGGAGTCCCACACCCCGTCCCGGCTCCGAAGGGTTTATCTTCCGCTTTGCGATTGATTCGATTCCCACAGTCGCGCCGCAATGTACTTTGACCGTGGATAACTTGTCCATTGTCGTCATCGGCGATGACGTGCGCCTACGCTGGAGACCTGCCCGCATGGCGCAGGATACCTGCAATCTGCCGGAGGAGATTGGCTACGCCGTATTCCATGCGGGTGACTCACAAGGCCCCTATCTCTATTTGAATCATACCGCTCAAAGAACGCTGACACACTACGGCGCCGTGCGCCACAGTCCGCAACAATTCTACGTCGTGCTCGCATTTGACGCAACTACCGGCTCGGCGACGCCGCAAATTCAGGAGCTTCGAAAAAAGGAACTTTATCTTTCGGATGGGTCCCCAATAAATCAGTGAGGAGATGCCATGAGACGGTTAACACGCCTCGCACGCCGAGCTGTTGATCCACAACATCCTCGGTCAAGAAGTTGAGCACCTTGATCTCGGTCGTTTGAACGCCGGAACGCATCAACACCAAATCAGTAACAACTCTTGGGCTTCAGGAATCTACGTTGCCACTCTATCAACACAGTCCCGCACTCTCTCAACCAAATTGCTTCTCATCAAGTAGCATTCAAAGACTCAACGTGACTCATGATCAAACTCACCTCCACCCTACTCATCATTGCATTCAGTGTACTCGTTTCCTCCTGCACAAACGTGGACAGCGACACTCCTATGCCGACTCCGGCCGAATCCGTTCAGGGCGTTTCGCTTTCGCCCAGGTCGTTCACGAGTGATGACTTCTTGCAGTTTATGGATTTGGTGAGTGACGCGGGCCGCTATTTGACTTGGGCGGGAGACTGGGTTCTACTTGCGGATTCCACGTCGGGCGCCTTTGTCGTCGCGACTTTGGACGACCAGTACGCTTATGTTCCGATTATTCTGACCAGTTGGTTCAAGACGGAAGACGGCGATACGCTCCACGAGATGACCGACGCAAACAAGCTGCTGTTCATGGAAAACTGCGCGGAGTTCGCCCGCCGGCATAGACCGCCGATGATGGTGCTGGCCGTCGAACTGAACACGGCTTATGACCACTCCCCTGCTCTGTTCGCGGAGTTTGCGGCCACGTTTCCGGCGGCGCGAGATTCAATTCGCAGCGCGTCGCCGAATACATTGGTGGGAGTGGACTTTCTGTGGGAGATGATGCGTGGTCTTCGCGGCGGTCTGTTCGGCGGAATCAACGACACGACCAACACACAGTTTGAATTGATTAACGAATTCCCGACGGCGGATTTCATCGGCTTCAACAGTTATCCGTGTCTGGTTTACGCGCATCCGGACTCAATTCCCGCTGACTATTACTCGCGCATTTTGGACATAACGGACAAACCCGTCGCATTTTTCGAATGCGGCTGGCACACCGGCGACATTCTACCCGGCTGGGAGAGCAGCGAAGCGGAGCAAGCAAGGTTCGTCGAGCGCTATCTTGAGTTGCTTGCGCCCTTAGAGCCGCTCGCCATCATCTGGCCGTTCCTTTTTGATCCGGATATTCAGGCGCCGTTCAATTCCATGGGACTTTGGGATCGCAATTCGAATCAACCCAAAGCGGCGTGGAACGCATGGATTGAAGAGTAATCTAAAAAGGGATTAAAACAGAAAAGGGCTCGCAATTCCGCGAGCCCTTTTCGATTCGTATCGAGCAATACGTTATGACGTGGCCTTGACACGGTCGGCTTGTTTCATGGCGGCAAGTTTGGCGACTTCGCTTGCGTTCAGTCCCAATCCCTTCGCTACGCCTTCGCCGTATTCTTTGTCTACTTTGTAAAATAGCGCTGTTTGCCGTTTTTGCAAACGCGGTTGCGCGTTCTTCAAATGCGCGACGATGTTGCCGATTAAGTGTTCGCGATCGGTCTTGGTCATCACTTTGCGGAACAGCGCGGCAGGCTGCACGAAATCATCGTCCGTCAATTCAAAGCTGAAGCGATCAATGACGCCTGTGACCGCCACGGGCGGCTCGCTGAATTTCGGTTCCGGCGCGGGGCCGCCGAAGCTGTTCGGCCAGTAGTTCGGGCCGCCTCCGCCGTTATCATCCGTGCGCATTTGACCGTCGCGCTGATAGTTGTGTTCACCGCTCACGCGCGGCGCATTGACAGGGATCAGATGATAATTCGCGCCTAAACGGTGACGATGAGTGTCATGATAACTGAACAGTCTCCCTTGCAGCATTTTGTCCGGAGACGGAGCGATGCCGGGCACGATCGTTCCGGGTGAAAAGGCCGCCTGTTCGGTATCGGCGAAGTAGTTCTTGGGATTGCGATTCAAGACCATGCGTCCAAACGGAATCAAGGGCGCGTCTTTATGCGGCCAGACTTTGGTGATGTCGAACGAATTGAAGCGATATTTTTCGACTTGTTCAGGCGTCATGATTTGTACGAAAACTTTCCACGCGGGGAATTTCTTTTTTTCAATCGAGTCGTACAAGTCGCGCGTCGCAAAATCGGGATCTTCGCCCGCAAGTTTTCCGGCTTCGGCGCGAGTGAACGTTTTGGATTTCTGCTCCGTCTTGAAGTGAATCTTCACCCACACGTATTCGTTCTTAGCATTGTACCACATGAACGTGTGTCCGCTGTACCCGTTCATATGACGAAAACCGTAGGGTGTGCCCCGGTCGGAGAACAAAATCGTCACTTGATGCACGGACTCCGGAGTCAACGACAGAAAGTCCCAGAACATGTCCGCGTCTTTGAGATTGGTCGCGGGATTTCTCTTTTGGGTGTGAATAAAATCCGGGAACTTGAGCGGATCGCGAACGAAGAATACGGGCGTGTTGTTGCCGACGAAATCGAAGTTTCCCTCTTCCGTATAAAACTTCACCGCAAATCCGCGCGGATCGCGCTCCGTATCCGCGGATCCTCTTTCACCTCCGACGGTCGAAAAACGCGCGAACACGTCGGTCTTCTTGCCGACTTTCGAGAGGAAATTTGCGCGAGTGTATTTTGTGACGTCGTGCGTTACTTCAAAATATCCCCACGCGCCCGCGCCTTTGGCATGCACGACGCGCTCGGGAATGCGTTCGCGGTCAAAGTGCGCAAGTTTATCAAACATATGAATATCCTGAGCCAGCACCGGACCGTGAACTCCTGCGGTCATGGAGTTCAAATCGTCTCGAACCGGCGCGCCTTGACTGGTCGTGTACGGCTTCTTGCTCTTAGCCATATTCGTGTTTCCTTTTCACATTTTATTTTCCAAGACCTGAATCGGTCTGACTTTGCAGCTTTGGCACAGGCGGAGCAGAGTCCGCGCAACTCTACTTCCATTTATTCGGCGATTCCCATGACTTGCACGTCAACCGAACACCGGATGCATCAATCTAAATGAGAAGCGCTCTTATCTAATAATATACTAACATCATCTTGGAGAGTCAACTCGTGTCATAAGTTGCTAGCCTGAAAACACCTTAGAGTGAATCAATTGGCAAAAGATACGCCTCAAACTGATCGAGGCTTTACATGCAAATCGTCATTACGTTTGACTGGTTACATCTCGCTTCCCAGGCCCGGTAGTGAATTGGGATACAGATATCCATCGCGCAGGATGACGGCTCCTGCGGCAGGATCGTCCAACAGATCCAAATGTCCATCCAAATCCGCGTATAAAACATTCGGTCTGCCCAGTGCAAAGTGAAGTCCCGCCGAAATAGACAAAGCGGATTCGTCCATGCATCCGATCATGACCTCGATGCCCGCTGCGCGCGCGACTGAGTTTACTTGCAGCGCTTCGTCCAGTCCGCCGACTTTCATCAACTTAACATTGACCATGTCGGCATGATCAGCACGCGCCAAATGAAATGCGTCCATCAATCCCATCAAGCTCTCGTCGGCCATCACAGGCAGCGACACATGCGCGGAAAGCGTACCCATCATGCCCGGGCGATCCTTGGGCGTGGGCTGCTCGAGCAGCTCAAGTTTTGCGGAGAGAGTTTTCTCGACGAACATCTTTGCTTGCTCAACCGTATATCCTTGATTGGCATCAAAACGCATTTCGATGCCCGGCCCGATAGCTTCGCGCACCTTGAGAACACTCTCAATATCCGATTCGAAACTTGCGCCGCCTTTGAGTTTCAAAGCGAGGAAACCCTGCCGCACAAACTCCCGCGCATGTTCAACGGTCGAGTTAATGTCCATTATGCCAATGGTAATGCTAGTAACAATTCGCTCGCGCTCGCCACCGAACAATATCCAGAGTGGAAGTTTTGCAACCTTTCCCAGCAAATCATGCAGCGCAAGGTCAATCGCCGCGCGCGCGGACGGCTGCTGAGGAATTAAGCGGCGTGTTATTTCCAGCAGCCTTGTTCGATGCAAGGGATTTTCTCCTATCAGCGCGCCTTCGACCAACCGCAATGAACTGAGAACGGTTTCAGCTGTTTCACCGGTCACCGGAAGATCGGGAGCCGCGCTACCGATGCCGGTCACTCCTGCATCCGTCACGATGCGCAGAAACACATTTTCAACAACAGAAATCGTTTCGTAAGCAATCGTGTACGGTTCTCGCAGCGGGAAACCTACTGTCCAGAATTCGAGCCGCGTGATTTTCATAGTTTCGTCTGATAAATTTCGTCGAGTGACATGCCCTTTAAGGATTCCACAAGCTCCACCAACCGCTCGATCATGATTTTCCACATCGCTTCACCTTTTTCGCGGGTCGCGACGGTCGGGTCGCCGAACACACCCGACGGAGTGATCTTCTCGGTGCGCGCGTACCACCCGACGGCATGCTGAGCTGAGAAGTTCAGATACTTGCTGGAGAAATTTGGAATGAATTTTTCGGCTTTGTCCATCTTGACCAGATGCGGACGCACCGCGAGTGTCGTGGAGGTTTCGATGTCGCCGGCGTGAGCGTCGTTGTGCACACCGCTCATCGCGTTAATGTCCGCGTCGCTTGTTTCACCTGTATCGACGCAGGTAAATATTCGCGCGTCACGATTGATCAATTGCGCCGCGAAGTGAAGCGCAGGGCCGTTGCCGCCGTGTCCATTGATGATGATCAGTTTCGTGACACCATTTCGCGCCGCGCTCATGCCGATTTCATAAGTCATTTGTGACAACGTCTCCGGTCCGACGCTGATGGTTCCGCTGAAACTATCGTGCGCGTACGAGACACCGTAGGGAATCAAAGGCAGAACAATCGGCTTCGGATTTGAGCACGCCGCGGCAACGGCTCGCGACAGATAGTCCGCATCCCACGCATCGGTGTCCAGCGGCAAGTGATAACCGTGCTGCTCAATCGCACCGACCGGCAAAATCGCGATGTCTGTTTGCTTGAATCGTTCCTGCGCGTCCGGCCACGTCATTTCGCCTAACACATAGCGCGATGACAGATCGGACACTTGCCCTGCCGAGGTTGTTTTGCCGCCAAACTTGTAGGGAGAAAATACTTCGGGGTCCGTAAGCGGATCAATGTCGTGCCAGACTCGGCCAACTCTCTTGACGGCGCCATCCGTGTGTTCGAGCAACAATGAGTACAGCGGCGCGCGCAATTCGTTCGGAATACTGCTCATGGGCGAGCGTTCGCGATGAAACCTGAGTTTTGTCTGCTCCGGATGAGCCTTCGCTTTGACGGTTGCGCTCTTTAAGTTAATCTTCTTTGC
>CAZHAK010000012.1:7540-72677 GCA_964530625.1 uncultured Alphaproteobacteria bacterium
GCCTTCGAGAGGATATACGCCAAATTCTCTTCGCCATCAGACTCCTGGTGAATCCCACGCTCAGCAAACGTTTTCAGTCCGAATTGAATCTGCTCGGTCGTGTAGCCGCAAACTCGCGGATCTTCACCGATAGCGGTCAGCATGGCGATAATCCGCCGGCACTTCTCGCACTTGCCGCAAGGCACAACACGCTCACCTTTTTTCGTTGCCGCATGGCACGATACCTGATGCTTCCATAGTTCGGGATAACGCTTGGCGAGAATGGTTTCAATCATGAACTCTGAGCACGGACGCAAAATCGAGAATTGCGTGACGCCCCATCCTTTGCGCTGATAATAGCGCGACAAAGCTTCATCAAAGTAACGACTTTGATCATAGAGTCCGCTGAAATGCGGAATGCCTTCGTGTGTGCGGCGCTCTGTCGTGTCATACTCATTGCCAACCAATAGTCTTCCGATTCTCCGCTTGCGCAAAACCGGAAGCGTACCGAACAGAAAGACAGCCACCGTCCACAACCGAATCGGATAATCATCCGCGCGCACGCTGGCGAAATCCTGTCGAATAAATGGCAAATGCCTTAACATCCACGAAAAGACGCGGTCAGAATTCGTCCACACTCTGCCCGTGTGCGGCACATGCTCGGTAAAATGACGAAAAGCGTTCAGCGCCGTGAACCAGTGCCGACCCGATTCATTGATGAAAATCGGGTGCGTCTCAAGATTCATTTCTTTCAACAGTCCATAAGTCACCAGGCTGTCTTTACCGCCGCTCGATGAAACCGCATAGCGGTCATAATGCACGTCCCAGTTTGTGCGAATATGTTTCATCAAGTTCGGGAACGTCAACTTCGCCTGGACGTAACTCTTTCGCTCGACAATCGGCAGTTTAGCCGCCGCGCCACGCAAGAATGGATTCGGTTCCAGAAACTTCTTGACATAGATTTCGCGCGCGGTATTTCGCATCATCTCCGTCAAGAACGCGCGATCAATTTCGTCCAACAATCCCAAAAAGCGAATCTCTTTACAAAACAATCCGTAGTTCAAAGCAATCTGCGCTCCCATCATGGCCGCGAGATTCTGTGCCGCGTCGTCGCGGGTTTCAAAGACAGGATCTTCGAAGGAGTAGATAAAATCGAACGTCGCTCTTTCTTTACCCTTGATCACGGTGTAGGGCGTGACCACCCGTTTTGGCTCTACACGCGGCGCCCCGATTTCCAAACAATCTATCACGATCAGTGCGTCCAGAGAATGTTTTCGAGTCGATTCCGCCATGCCTACTTCCTCAACTTCTCTTTTGCCGTAATCACAGCCTCAACAATTTTGTCGGGGCCATGCACGAGCACATCCGCCGTCGGCAATCCGTATTCTTTTTCAAGCTGCGCGCAGACGGAGTCAATCTTATCCGCAGGCAAGTCTTCATGATTCACGGTAATAGCGATAACCGGCTTGCTCGAAATGATTTGTATCGCTTCAATCTGGCGTTTTAAGTCGTGCAGGACGTATCCCGGAAAGCCGTCGTACTCTTTGCGCATCGGCGCGTGCTGCAAGACAACGACGTCCGGTCTGCCTGCTGCTAAAATTTCAAAGCCACCGGGGTAGGCAGGATTCAACAAACTTCCCTGACCTTCGATAACAATGAACTCAGGGTGCTGCTCATTCCAAGCGCTCCAAACCGCATGCTCAATTTCTCCCGCTACAAAATCATTCACCAAAGAATCCATGATACAACCATAGCGCGCGCCTTGCAGCCAGGTGGTTTGGCCCGTGCCGATCAATTCGGCTGATCGCTCACGATCTGCAAGACCGAAGACAATCCGCCACGCGGTCGTCCGCTTACCGACTGCCGAGTCTGTGCCTAAGACCGCGATCTTAAACGAATCCACTTGCTCGATCTTTCCTTCAAAGAAATGCAGCGCATCCACCGAGGGGGGCTTGCGCACGTCGGTCAATGTCACTCCGCGCGCAATCGCCAAATCCATCATAATCGGATCTTCCGTGAGATAATCGTGCAGGCCGCAAACCACGTTCAGTTTCATTTCAATCGCCTGCCGCACGGCTTCGCGCGCTTCGCCCGACAACCGTCCACCGTCGGGAGCAAGTCCCACAATAAGATGCGTCGGTGGTTTTCCGGCATCACGCGCCGCCGCCGCCGCATCATAGGTTGATCCATAGATCATGATGCCGGATTTCTTTCCGTCCAAGACTTCGAGGGCGTCTTGCCCAGCGTATTTTGAATCTACAACTGAGTGAACCTCAAACCGGCGAGTGAAGCGAGTCAGCCCGTGAGCAGTCTTGCCGTTCGTCGTATTGAAGGCTCCTTCGCAGTAGACTATAGCCGTTCCGTCGTAATTAAATATCATGCCTTTCTCCCGGTTAACAATACCACATATCTCTCCGGCGGCAGGTGTCCGCCGGGCACGTTAGCCAGCGCGATTAGACCCGCAGTGGACGCAGGCAGGACGCTCAATCCTTCCTGCTCTTTAAGTTTTTTTGCAAAGGACATCATGGCGCGGTCTGTCGCGTTGGCCGCCCAGCCGTTGGTGGAGTACATGGCGTCGAGCGCGATGTCGCCGTCAATCGAGTGCCAGTTCACGAGTGGTTCATTCACCGGAGTTTCGCGAATTTTTTCCGGTGACAAATCTTCGCATGTCTTCGCTCCACGCAAGAACGCTTGCACGACCGGATTCATCCCATGCGAGGAACCGCCCACCATACGCGGAACGTGCGACGTTTTGCCGCGACGGTACAAACTCAAGAATCCTTTGTAAATTCCCGCGAGCGTCGTCGCATTGGAAACCGGAACGGCCATCGCCGCCGGAGCGTCGCGCAATGCGTCGTAAATTTCAAACGCGATTTCACCGTAAGCTTTTAGCTGCAGAGCGGTGTTGGCGCCGCCCGGGTTCGCGTCGTAATATTCATTCTTCTCGGCCAACTCGCTTGAGGCCCGCACCGCACCTTCATAGTCGGTATCAATGCGCACGATCTCCGCATTGAATCGCAGCATTTCAGGTATGCGTCCGGAGTGGAACTTTGCGGGCACATGGATCACGCAACGCAGTCCAGCCGTGCTGGCCGCAAAAGCCATGGCGGCTCCATAGTTGCCGCACGTCGCCACGGTAATCGTATCGTAACCGCGGCGGATCGCATCCATCGCCTGCGCGAAGGCAATTCTGTCCTTCTGCGTTCCCGTCGGATTCCCGCCTTCGAACTTCAAGAATATCTGCCGGACGCCGATTTCCTTTTCGATATTGCGCGCACGATGAAGCGACGTGTCACCGACTTCGGAATCGAAAATATCCTCAAAGGCTTCCAATCTCTCGTCAACTGACCTTGACAGGTCAGACGCAATCTTGTGCGCTGACGCAATTTCCGGATCAAAGGTCAGATTGGAGGAAGTGGCTCCGTCCAACAGGGGGCGAATCTCTGCCGCCTGAACTAGGGCGTGTGAAGCGCTTGTAACTTTCTCGCTGTCGCCACCGTCGTTGATTTTCATCGTATCTTTGCCCCTCTCTGCGGTCGCCATATGGCCTCCTTTTGACCAATTCTCTGTTCGCCTACCCAATCACTTGAAATATATAGAAATTGTGTGACTCTTGCACGGAAGAACCGCCAGAATTGCTTCTATTTCGACTGTTCACTGTTCAGGAAATACCTGATATTAAACGAGTAAACAATGGTCAGAACCTTACGGAACAAAGACCTGCACAAGTAAGGGGTTTGTATTCAGAACACGAGAACAAGATCAACAGAACAGCAAAGCACTTTCATTGACAACCTGCTTCACACTCGTTTTGCTATCCCTGTATTGGTTAGCCACTTCAACAAATCTCGCACTGTCTAGAGCCTGTATTTCAGGAGGCTGCGGACCTGCAGTTTAGACAGGGAAAGCGCCTGTCCAAAATTAAAGTTTTACCGCTAATTTGACGATACCCCTAATGAAGGCGATTGATAAGTCTCACTGGTGATTGATGTAAACTTTGATTTTCCATAGGCTTATCCTTCGAACGGTACGTATCGTTTAGAAAAGGAGAATCCAAATGGATGCTTCAGGAATTTCAACCGGTTCCAACATTGCTTCGATTGTGCAAAAGGCGACGAGCGAAGCTCCGGCCACTGCTCCAAAGCAGGCCGAGGCTCCTCAGCAGTCCTATTTGTCGCAGCTTGAGCGACTGGGCGCCGATCATCCGCTGACCAAGTTCCTTGGAGGATTTTGGTCGCAACAGCAGCAAGTGGATGTGACGGTCTAACACGGTTTCCTCTCAACCCCGAGAGACGAAAAGCCCCGCGAGAACTTGCGGGGCTTTTCAGTTTCACAAAAGAAATGTTTTTAAAGGCAATGTTGTCAAATAATTGTTTTTTATGTTTTTGGAATCAATAACACTGGACAAGCACACTACCTCCTGTCGGAAACGCACTTGACACTCAGTGACCGCAAACGTACCTTGACAAGGGTACTTGGCTCTTCTTTGATCTTAATGAGTTTGGACTCGGTGCAAGTTTCTTTTTTTGGATCGCAGGAAGCACTTGCTTCCAACAAAAAAAAAAAAAGTAACTTAGGCTGTCTGCGGTCGCCAGACATTTTTGGGTGGGATATTCAAATCAAGGAGAACGGCCATGAAGTTTAACAGCGCAAAGAAACTCGCATATGTCGGTTTGATTGTAGTAGCCACAGTTTGGATTCTGCAAGACGGGTTCGCC
Organism: uncultured Alphaproteobacteria bacterium; assembly: GCA_964530625.1. Taxonomy (GTDB): domain Bacteria; phylum Electryoneota; class RPQS01; order RPQS01; family RPQS01; genus JABWCQ01. The sequence continues at coordinate 12,238 of CAZHAK010000012.1, forward strand.
CTAAACATCGTCCACACCCACACCGCAAAAGGGTGGCTAAATCAAGAATTTGAAGTTACGACTCCTCAGACCGTTATCATGGAAGGTAAGGCACCTTCAAGCGGCACGCTTCGCGTCATGCTTGACCGTTTAGGTATGGTTAGAGTGGCTGAGTTTGATATTCAGAATGGGCAATGTAGATCGGACAACATAGGCGAACTAAGTTCTCATCTCTATGATTTTTCTTCAAGAGTGACGAACTATGGTTCAGGCACAGGAAAGTCATGCTTGCGAAGCCCGACCGTTTATTCGCAGTGCAGCTGTGGTGGTGGGCAAGGTAGCTAATCACATGATGGGGCGTTTGCGACCCCGCCCCTAGAATTCTAATGATAATCATCGCATCAATCTTAATCGCCTTGGTTGTAACTCAATCAGCTCGCCCAACAATTATAGTTGTAGAAGCTGGAGAGAGCATCCAAATCGCATTAGCTTCATCAATCACTGGCGATACAGTCCTTGTTCAACCCGGCGATTATCATGAGAGCCTTCGACTTCCAAACCACTCAGTTACACTTGCGGGGAGCTATCTATTTTCATCGGACACGATGGATATTCGCGAAACGACGCTCTTTCCTGACAGCGTGTCACTGGACACGAATAGCTGCATAGTAGTTACTTCCGGCAATCAGATATGCCATCGCGTTGTTGGCCTAACCCTTAAAGGCGGAAAGGGTACTCAAACAAATATTTTTAATAATCAAAAGAGCGGCGGCGGGGTTTATGCCAGAAATTCTTGTGTTACAATCGAATTCTGTAGAATCCTGGATTGTAAGACAACATTCGGCGGTGGAATTGCCGCGATTGGACCAAGCTTTGAGGTTCGCTCCGGATTTGTCGAAGTCAACAATTGTTTCATTCGAGGCTGTACAGCGCAGGAAAATGGGGGCGGTTTTTTTGCGCTGAGTTGTAGCCTCGCATTTGATCACTGTGAATTAGTTAAAGATTCCTGCTTAAATTTCTGCGGAGGAATAGAGGCAAGTCAAAGCTACATACATGGAACAAACACCACCGTTGATTCGGCCTACGGTTCTTCTAGCTCTTTGGATATTAGCACCAGTGAAGTTTACTTAAATCAATGCAGTTTTTTACACGGCACATGTATTCCCCATCCCTTATCGAACAGCTTTTTTCACATAGGGAGTAGCTCAGGTAGAGTCGCAGCATGCACGTTCAGTGAGAATTTAACGGAGTACCCAGGAGGTTCTATCATAGGCGATCCCGCACCAGAAGTAGTTGGGTGCGTTTTTGAAAGAATCACGGCAACGATTTACACAGCGACAGTCTTGATCGGGTACGACGATAACACTCAGTTCGCATACAACATTATTCGCGATAACGTAAACATTGCGGGAGGCGCGATCCAGCCGTTTCAGAGAACGACCGCACGCATTCATCACAACCTTATCACGGGCAATCGGTCACTGCAAGAGAATCGTCCGTCCGCGATTTTGTGCGTCTCAAACTGCAACCCAACGATTGACTCCAATCGAATTGAAGGCAATCATGGCAGTTCAGTCGGATTCATTATTGAGTTAGGTGAACATCACTGGGACTTATCGCGGAACTGGTGGGGGCACGAGAGCGGCCCTTACGACGCGGTACGCAATGCGGGCGGACAGGGCGACACCATTCAAACAGATTCCGTTGTCTTTGAACCTTGGCTTCTGACTCCGCCTGAAACGTCAGTTGGCATAGGGCCCATACATCCGAAACAGCCGTTAGCGAGTACTTGGGAGATTCTGGCAGTCTATCCGAATCCGTTCAACAATTCTTTCACAGTTTCCATTGCAGGTTTTGCACGCAGCGATTTTGAGGTGAAACTCGTAGACCTACTTGGCCGCCAGGTCGCTTCCATCCATAGCGGCTCACTAACCGGGACATCTCTTCGTTACGATGCCGCCACGCAGCTTGCAACTGGACTATACTTTCTCGTCGCACAGGACAGCCGATCCGTTAGCGTTAAGAAAGTAGTCTTTCTAAAGTAAGCATTTGCACAATCATAAAAGCCCCGCGATAGCTCGCGGGGCTTTTTAATCTAAGCTTTGTCTCTTATGCCGCGGCCTTCTTACTCTTCTTGGCCTTCTTCTCGTCGGCGGCGGGTGTGGCTGCTGCGGCTTGGACGCCTTCGTAGCCTACCAGCTCGATAATCGCGATGGGAGCGGCGTCACCGCGGCGGACACCCATCTTAATGATGCGTGTGTATCCACCCGGACGATCGGCGTTCTTGGGGCCGATTTCGCTGAACAGCATTTGCAGGATCGCAGGCTTCGTGCAGAAGCGCGCAACCAAACGGCGCGACGCGACCGAATCCGCCTTAGCCTTGGTGATTAGGCGTTCGGCAAAGGGGCGAAGCTCTTTCGCTTTGGCTATGGTCGTCTTGATCCGCTTGTGCTCAAAGAGGTCTTGCGCCATGTTGATCATCAACGCCTTTTTATGGCTGGACGTTCGCGAAAGCTGGCGTCCTTTATTTAAGTGTCTCATTTCTTATCGAAGTCCACAGAGAGATATTTTTCCACGTCCATGCCGAAATGCAGTGACTTGGTCTTCAGAATTTCATTCAGTTCGACGAGTGACTTCCGGCCAAAATTTTTGAAGCGCAGCATCTCGTTTTCGTCACGGCGCACGAGATCCGCAATCGTGCGAATCTTGGCTTCCTTCAAACAGTTCGCGCTGCGAACGGACAGTTCGAGATCCTCGACCGGCTTGCGCAAGAGCTTACGAATTTGCAGAGTCTCTTCGTCGATATCTTCATCGTCGTCCTTTTCGGGCTTCATGTCGAAGCTGATGAAGAGCGCAATATGGTCACGTAAGACGCGACCAGCGTTTGAGAGAGCGTCTTCCGGAGTCACTGAACCGTCGGTCCAGATTTCCAGAATCAGTTTTTCGTAGTCCGTGCGCTGACCGACACGAGTATTCTCGATAGTGTAGGTCACATTGCGGATCGGCGAATAAATTGCGTCCAAGGGAATTGTGCCGATGGGTGCGTCCGACGGGCGGTTTTCTTCCGCCGGAACGTAGCCGCGGCCCTTCTTGATGGCCAATTCCATCTTGAGTTCAGACTCGCTGTTCAACGTCGCAATCAGATGATCGGGATTCAGAATCTCGAAATCATTGTTGCCGATTTGCAAATCGCGCGCGGTAAACTCTTTGGGACCTTTCAGCTGGACATAAATTTTGTCCGGCTTCTTGTTCAAGAGTTTGAAGCGCACACCCTTCAGGTTCAGGATCATCTCGGTAACGTCTTCAGACACACCGGGAATCGTCGAGAACTCGTGCAGGACTCCGTCCACTTTAATCGTGACAATTGCCGCGCCCTGCAGAGTTGAAATCAGGACACGACGCAGGCTATTACCAATGGTGACTCCATAGCCACGTTCAAGGGGTTGGACAATGAATTTGCCATAGGTATCCGTATGGGTAGATTCATCAATCTCCACCGCTTCCGGCATTTGGAAGTTCAAACCGTTCATGGGTCTCCTCGAGGTGAAATTAACGCGAGTAGAGTTCGACAACCAACTGCTCGTTGGCTTCGAACGGGATGTCGTTGCGCGCGGGCGATCCCAGGAAGACACCTTCCATTTTTGCACGATCGACTTCCAGATTCGGCATCATTTTGCCGTGCGCGGCGAGCTGCATCGAAGAATGGATCACTTCCAATTTACGGGAGCGTTCACGGACTTTGATACGGTCATTCGCCTTGAGGATGTAAGACGGGATATTGACCTTTTTGCCATTAACCATGAAGTGCGCGTGCACAACGAGTTGGCGCGCTTGGCGGCGCGTAGAGGCGAAACCCAGACGATAGATGATATTGTCCAAACGGCTTTCGAGCATTCCCATCAGGTTTTCACCGGTGACACCCTTTTGACGCTGCGCGACGGTGAAGAAGCGATGAAACTGACGCTCGAGCAGGCCGTAAGACTCACGGATCTTTTGTTTTTCGAGGAGCTGTCGTCCGTATTCGGAAACCTTACTACGACGACCTCGACCGTGCATACCCGGCGGGTAGCCCTTTTTGTCAAACGCCGACTTGCCACTACGAACGCGCAGGCCTTTGAGGTACAATTGCGCGCCGACTCGACGACATATTTTATCCGTTGGACCGCGATTTCTTGCCATAGACTTACAGGATATTTAGGTGATCAAAAATTACAAAGACGAGAGGATTACACGCGGCGCGCTTTTTCAGGGCGGCAACCGTTATGGGGTAACGGAGTGACGTCGCGAATCGTCTGAATAGTCAAACCCGACGCCGCGATAGCACGCACGGCTCCATCACGCCCGCCGCCGGGGCCGCGCACTTCGATAGAGACTTTTTTCAGACCCAGCGCCATCGCGGCTTTAGCGGCATTGTCGGCGGCCAGCTGCGCGGCGAACGGAGTGTTCTTGCGCGAGCCTTTCAAGCCCATCTTGCCTGCGGAAGCCCAGGAAATGGTATTGCCGTAGTTATCGGTAATCGTGATAAGCGTATTGTTGAAGGAAGATTTGACGTGTACTACGCCAGTATCTTCCACCCGTTCTTTTTTCCGCTTACCTTTTTTCTTGGAAGTTGCCAAGTTATTACTCCGTGAAGAAACGATCAACTGCGCGAGCGCAGCAAAATTTATTACTTACCTTTTTTCTTGATCATCAAGTTTTTCTTGCGGCCCTTACGCGTGCGGGAATTATTTTTCGTATTCTGTCCGCGAACGGGAAGTCCTTTACGATGGCGCAGACCGCGATAGCAACCTACGTCCATCAAACGCTTGATGTTCATTTGAATCTCGGAACGCAACGGCCCTTCGAGCTTGTAGTCGGCGATCGTCGCGCGAATCGCAGCGAGTTCGTCGTCATTCAGTTCATTGGTACGCTTGTTCCAATCAATTTCGCACTTCGTCAAAATCTTCTGAGACGTGGGGCGACCGACGCCAAAAATGTAGGTCAGGGCGACTTCGATGCGCTTATCGCGCGGGATATCTACGCCGGCAAAACGAGCCATTGCTTAATTACCTGTGTTACGGCGCGGGGCTAACCCTGGCGCTGTTTGTGTTTTTTGGTTCTGGAGCACACGATAAAGACACGGCCGCGACGACGGACGATCTTACAGTGTTCACAAATTTTCTTAACGGAAGTACGGACTTTCATGGTCGGTATCGCAATACTTTCTGAGATTACTTATAGCGGTACGTGATGCGTCCGCGGCTGAGGTCATAAGGAGACAGTTCCACGGTGACTTTGTCGCCGGGCAGGATCTTAATAAAATGCATGCGCATTTTGCCCGAGATGTGACAGAGAACTTTGTGTCCATTCTCCAGAACTACGCGAAACGTAGCGTTGGGCAGACACTCCTCGATCACGCCGTCAACCTTAATGGACTGTTCTTTGGAAATAGGAACCTCTAATACTTAAACTACGGTCAAAATATCTGCGTCGCCATCCGTGATGACAATTGTATGCTCAAAATGTGCGGCGGGTTGACGGTCGCGCGTCAGCACGTCCCAATCACCAATCATATCCACTTCCGGTCCGCCCATTGCGATCATAGGCTCAATGGCGATCACCATGTTCTTGCGAAGTAGAGGGCCTTTACCGGGAGCTCCGTAGTTTGGCACTTGCGGATCTTCCCAAAGACTTTTTCCGATACCGTGTCCCACTAATTCCCGAATCACCGAGAACCCGTGCGATTCCGCGTGTGATTGGACGGCGTGTCCGATGTTAGACAATCTCCTGCCAGCGCGAGCTTGTTCGATCCCTTTAGCGAGACATTCTTCGGTGACACGAATCAGTTCGGCTTCCCGTTCACTGATCTTGCCGATGGCGAATGTTCTCGCGCTGTCGGCATAGTACCCTTCATAGATCACGCCCAGGTCAAGTCCGATAATCTGTCCTTCTTCAATCACGCGGCCCCTGGGCATACCGTGGACGACTTCTTCGTTGATCGAAAAACAAACGGAGTATGGGAATTTGACGCCATCGCCGTTCGGATGATTCTTGAAGGCGGGAATGGCTTTCTGTGAACGAATCGTCTCTTCGACAATTTTGTCCACGTCGTCGGCATTCGAGCCCGCGACCATAAGCGGCGCGGCGGCTTCAAACGCACTGGCGAGGATTTGCCCTGCTTTGCGCATCAGGCGAATCTCCGCATCCGACTTTATGTGAATCATTCGCTGATTCCGTCCAACTCAATCAAAACACGCGCGAACACTTCATTCGCGGTGCCCGTACCCGAAACCGTTTTCAAAGCGCGTTTGCGCTTGTAATAGTCCAGCAACGGCGCAGTTTTTTCGCGATAGATATTGAGGCGCGTTTTCACCGTTTCGGGTTGGTCGTCGTCGCGCTGAACGACTTGTGGAGTCTTGCCTTCAGGACACTTGTGCGCAGCAATCGCGGCTGAATCCGAAGTCAAATTGTAGGTCGCGCCGCAACTCAAACAGACTCTGCGGGAAGCTAACCGTTCAATAATCTCTTCATCCGGAACATCAATGGAAATCACGACGGGAGCAGGCAGATCAAACTCGGTAAGCAGAGTCTCGAGCGCGTCGGCTTGCGGGACAGTGCGTGGAAATCCATCGAAGATTGCTCCGCGAGCTGTGTCAGGTTTTTTCAAGCGCGACCGAACCAATTCAATCAACAGATCATCAGCGACCAATTCGCCTCGGCCCATGATATCCTGTACCTGTTTTCCCAACTCCGATTGCGCTTGAATCTCTGCACGGAGAATATCTCCGGTGGAGATTTGCGGTAACTTGAGCGCCTCAACGAGCTTTTTGGCTTGGGTTCCCTTCCCTACTCCAACCGCACCTAACAGAATAATCGAATAGCGGCTTACCGTCATCTCAGCACCAAAAGTTTACATTCTGCGGCGGCCACGGATTCGCCCGGATTTCATAATCCCGTCATAGTGTCGCATGACCAAATGCGATTCAATTTGTTGCAGCGTATCGAGTGCGACGCCGACGATAATCAGCAAGCCAGTGCCGCCAAAGAACTGGGCGACGTTGTAGGACACACCGAATTGTCGAATAAAGATCGTCGGAAGCGTGGCGATGATTCCCAGGAAGATAGCGCCGGGCAGAGTGACTTTAGACAGAATGTTGTCAATAAAGTCGGACGTCTGCTTGCCGGGTCGAATACCGGGAATAAATCCGCCATTCTTCTTCATATTGTCTGCCAGATCAACGGGATTCAGAATAATCGCCGTGTAGAAATACGTGAAGAAGACGATCAGCAGGAACGTCATGGTCGAATAGACAAAGCTCTCGACGCCGAAGGCCTGTGTAAGATAGTCGCGGAATCCGCCTTCCGGCAGGAACGTCGCCACCGAGGATGGCACGAACATGATCGACTGGGCGAAGATGATGGGCATCACACCGGCGGAATTGACACGCAGCGGAATGTGCGTTGAGACACCACCGTACTGTTTGCGGCCCACGTTGCGCTTCGCGTACTGAACCGGAATCTTGCGCACGCCCTGGGTAAGAATGACGACCGAGGCCGTGATCACGAACAACAGTACCAAGAACACGACTTCCATCGCGATGTGACGCTGTCCGGTAGCAACCATCGTGAACTCTTCCAAGATCGCCGACGGCAGAGTATTGATAATCCCCACCATGATGATCAACGATATACCGTTACCGATACCGCGTTCGGTAATCTGCTCACCGAGCCACATAATAAAAGTGGTTCCAGCGGCCAGCGTAATCATGGTCAAGAGATTAAAACCAATACCCGGGTCCGGCACGACGGGCACACCGGACGGCGATACCAAACGGGTCAAGAAAATCGAAACACCACCAGCCTGCATGGCGGACAACAGAACGGTACCGTAGCGGGTAAGCTGAGTAATTTTCTTGCGGCCCTCTTCGCCTTCTTTTTGCAGCTTCTGGAAATACGGTACGACCGAACCCATAAGCTGGAAAATAATCGAGGCGGAGATGTACGGCATAATACCGAGGGCGAAAACGGTGGCGCGTTCAAAGGCACCGCCGACAAACATATCATAGAGGCCAAACAGCGTCGTGCGGTTGGCGGCCATGAACTCGCCCATCGCGCTGGCGTTAATTCCGGCCAGCGGCACGTGACCACCGATGCGGTACACGAGCAAAATGAGCAACGTAAACAGAATACGATCACGCAGCTCAGGGATTTTGAAGATGTTCGCGAAACGGTCGAGCATTAGGCGGCAACCACACTACCACCAGCGGCGGTAATTTTCTCAGCGGCAGCCTTCGACACCGTGCACATGGAAATCTGATACGCGCGATCGGCATCACCCATCGCGAGGATTTTCACGGCGGATTCGGCGTAGCGAATCAAACCGGCATTCTTCAATATCTCCGGGGTCACCGTGGTGTCTGACAATCTTTTCAGGTCACGCAGGTTGACGACTTCATTGCCTTCAGCCCAAACATTCGTAAAACCGCGCTTCGGTAAGCGGCGATGCAACGGCATCTGACCACCTTCAAAGCCGCGCTTATGTACGGAGCCTGAGCGCGAATAATATCCCTTTTCACCACGTCCGGAAGTCCCCCCCACGCCGGAACCGGGACCGCGTCCGAGGCGCTTTTTTGTCTGAGTGGAGCCGGGAGCGGGAGTGAGTTTATTCATACCCATTAGCTGCTGGCTCCTTCGTTGACTTGCTTCCATTCGACCATGTGCGAAACTTTCGCGATCATGCCACGAATAGCGGCGTTATCGGGCAGGATTCTCGTTTCATTCAAACGATGAAATCCGAGAGCTTCGATGGTGCGCCGATGAAAGTAGGGTCGAGACGCGACGCTACGGATAAGTTTAATTTCGAGCTTTGCCATGGTGCTATGAGATAAGTGAGCGCGCGACAGTCACGCGATCAGACTTATTTAGAGAGTGAAGACTTCTTTTGTAGTGATACCTCGACGCGCTGCCACCATGCGGGCGTCGTTCATTCCTTCCAGCGCGCGGAAGACCGCTTTGACGACATTGTGCGGGTTATTCGTGCCCATCACCTTCGTCAAGACATCGCGCACGCCGAGACACTCCATAACCATACGAACCGAACCACCGGCGATGACGCCCGTACCGGCAGAAGCGGGACGCAAAAACACTTTGCCCGCTCCAAATTTTCCGTGCGTGGCATGCGGAAGTGTTTGACCTAAAAGCGGGTAGCGCTTCAGACTGCGCTTGGCCACTTCAGTGCCTTTGCGGATGGCGTCGGCGACTTCATTCGCTTTGCCGAGACCGAAGCCTGCACGTCCATGTCCATCGCCGACGATGACGATAGCATTGAACGAGAAGTTACGACCGCCCTTAACGACTTTGGCGACGCGATTGACTGCGACGAGTTTTTCGAGCAGGGATTCTCCGCCGGCATATTCAGCCGAGCGGTCTTCGCGGTCACGGCCGCGGCGGGGATTATTGCCGTTCATCTGCGCTTACTGTGTTTAGAATTTGAGGCCGCCTTTACGCGCGCCTTCGGCCACTGCTTTCACGCGGCCATGATACGGGAAGCCGTTGCGATCGAACACAATGGTTTCGATAGATTTTTCGCGAGCTTTTTTCGCGCACAAATCGCCGACCAATTCGGCCACTTGCGTGGGGTTTTTACCGTCGGTTTGCCCTTTCAAATCGGGCGACAGTGACGACACACCGAATAGGGTCTGGCCCGACACGTCGTCCACGAGCTGCGCATACATATGCGCGACACTTCGATAGATAACCATGCGCGGGCGAACGGCGGTACCGTTAACGACCTTGCGGATGTGCATCTTGCGGCGCACTCTGGCGCGCTTGCGTATGGCAATTTTTCTTGACACGAATGGAACGCTATCTACAATTTAATAAATGCTTACTTACCGGTCTTACCGGCCTTACGATGAATGTGTTCGCCGGTGTACATGATGCCCTTGCCTTTGTACGGTTCAGGCTTGCGGACTGAACGAATCGTCGCGGCAATCTGTCCGACCATCTCACGGTCTACACCGCTGACCATAATGGTAGTCGGGCCAGTGACGTCGGCTTTGACGTCAGGCGGAATCACGACAAAGACGGGATGACTAAAACCGACGTTAAGGAGAATGCCGCGCTTTTTGGCTTCGACTTTGAAACCGACGCCGACAATCTGCAACTCTTTTTTGAAACCATCGGTAACGCCGACGACCATGTTGTTTAACAAAGCGCGCGACAGGCCGTGCAGTTGGCGATGAGCTTTTCCGTCTGTCGGGCGGTGACATGTGAGTGTTCCGTCATCCAACTTGATGGCAATATCCTCATGGAACGTGCGTGAAAGCTCTCCCTTAGGTCCTTTAACGGTGACCTCGGGCCCGTTGAGCTTTACCTCGACGCCTTTAGGTAGTGTGATGGGTGCGCGACCGACGCGTGACACGATGTAACTCCGTGGAAATTAGTTTACCAGACTTCAGCCAGGACTTCACCTCCGACTCCGGCGCGTCGCGCCTGATTGCCGGTCAGTAGCCCTTTGGGTGTCGTCAGAATCGCGATGCCGAGTCCATTCAGCACGCGGGGGATTTCGAATTGATTAACATATCGGCGCAAGCCGGGAGTCGAGATACGACGCAAGCCTTGGATAGCGGGTTGTCCATTGCTATACTTCAGATAGACTCTAATGAATCCTTGGGGGCCCTCATCAACTTGCACAAAGTCACGGATATAGTAGGCCTCGAGCAGAACGCGCGCGAGATCGTGTTTCATTTTGGAGAAGGGAATGTCAACGTACGTTTTACGCGCGTTGATCGCGTTACGCACGCGAGTCAGGAAATCAGCAATAGGATCGGTTGTCGGCATGGTTGTGTTTCGTGCTTACCAACTTGACTTAACAACACCCGGAATATCACCGGCGTGGGCGAGATCTCTGAAGCAGAGCCTGCAGAGGCCAAACTTTTTATAGACAGCGCGCGGACGACCGCATCGGCGGCAGCGTGTGTAGGCTCGCACCTTGAACTTCGGGGTTTTCTTCGCTTTCGCGATCATGCAGGCTTTAGCCATAGTATCGTCGTTTTGAAAGGGTTATGCCGCTGCGGCGACTTTTTTGTCTTCACGCTTACGGAACGGAAGGCCGAGCTGTTTCAGCAGTTCGTAGGCTTCTTTGTCCGATTTTGCGCTGGTCACAAAGGTGATGTCCATGCCGCGAATCTTCTCAACCTTATCGAGGTCAATTTCAGGGAAGATGATTTGTTCACGCAGACCGAGCGAGAAATTGCCGCGACCGTCGAAACCACGATCTGGCAAACCACGAAAGTCACGGATGCGAGGAGTCGCCATTGAAACAAAGCGATCCAGAAACTCCCACATGGCAGTGCGGCGCAGTGTCACGAAGACGCCGACAGGCATACCTTCACGGAGTTTGAAATTCGAGACGGATTTGCGTGCTTTGGCGACCGTCGGCTTTTGGCCCGTGATCATCGCGACTTCCTTGACGATGCCCTCAACCACACGCGGGTTCAGAGTCGCATCACCGCAGCCAACGTTGAGAGTAATCTTCTGCAACCGCGGGAGCTCCATCGGATTTTTGTAACCGAACGTCTTGGTCAGGCCGGGCACGACATTTTCATTGTAGTGCGTGACAAGACGCGGCACGTAACCTTTCGGGAGCGCGGGGCGCTCACCTGCGACGTTTAGTCCACCGCCCTTGCTGCTGCCGGCTTTGGCGGGTTTGCCTTGCGGTGCGCCGCCACTTTTCGGTTTCGCTTTGGGTTTTGCTTTTTCAGCGCTCATTATTCGGGAATCATTTCGTTAGACACGCGCGCAATACGGACACGCTTGTTGCCCTCGGCGCTTTTCAAAACAGTATGGCCCACGCGGGTCGGCTTGCCGCTCTTGGGATCAATCAGCATCACGTTAGAAACGTGGACGGTGCCTTCACGCTTGACGATGCCGCCCTGCTGATTTTGCTGACTAGGCTTGGTGTGGCGCATGATAAAATTCACGCCTTCGACCACGATGCGAAGTTTGTCGGGAAAGACCTTCAGGACTTTACCGCGTTTTCCGCGATCGTTGCCCGCGGTGACTTGCACCATATCATTCTTACGGATTTTCATAGCGGTTCCTTAGATCACCTCGGGCGCGAGGGACACGATCTTCATAAATTGTTTGTCGCGCAACTCGCGCGCGACAGGTCCGAAGATACGCGTTCCAATCGGCTCGTTATCTTTATTGATCAGCACGGCGGCGTTTTCATCGAAGCGGATGTAGGATCCGTCCGACCGGCGCACTTCCTTGGCTGTGCGCACGATAACAGCGCGCGACTTGGAGCCCTTTTTTATGTTCGAATTCGGAATCGCCGTGCGCACCGAGACCATGATAATATCGCCGACGGAGGCCGAGCGTCGTCCGGTGCCGCCATAGATCCGGAAGCAACGGACTTTTTTGGCGCCTGTGTTATCAGCAACATTGAGAACGGTATATTCCTGAATCATGGTTTACTTCTTCTTCTCAATGATTTCAATCAGGCGCCAGTTTTTACGCTTGGAAAGCGGTCGCGTTTCCATAATGCGCACTTTGTCGCCGATATTGCATTCGTTCTGACTGTCTTCAGCCATGAACTTTTGGGAAAGCTTAATATACTTGCCGAACAACGGATGCTTGACGCGGCGTTCAACTTTGACGACGATAGTCTTTTGCATTTTGTTCGAGACCACGAAACCGACGCGTGACTTACGCAGGCCGCGAGAATCGTCTTTGGAAATCTCTTTTAGGACAGCGACGTCGCTCATTTCACGCTACCTTTGCTCTGGCGGATGCCAAGTTCATGCTCACGAAGGAGGGTACGCAAACGCGCAATATCCCGGCGAACGCCGCGGACGCGGACAGTATTCGGCAATTGTCCGGCGTCAAGCTGAAAGCGCAAGGCTTCCAGATTATCTTCGGATTCGATGAGCCGGTTTTCCAACTCGGCGGGAGCGAGCTCTTTAAGCTCAGTCATTTTTTGGGGTCTTGCGTTTCCGGATGCCATACTTGCTTACGAGTGAACGGTTTCGCGTTCAACAAACTTGGTTTTAATGGGCAGCTTCTGCGCTGCAAGACGAAGAGCTTCACGCGCGAGTTCGCGTGTAACTCCTTCGAGTTCAAATAGGATGCGGCCCGGTCGAATGACGGCACAGTAAAAATCAGTTGCGCCCTTGCCCTTGCCTTGACGGACTTCAAGCGGCTTTTTCGATACGGGCTTGTCGGGGAAGACACGAATCCAGACTTTGCCACCACGTTTAATGTGGCGTGTCATGGCCACACGGGCAGCTTCGATTTGGCGCGCGGTCATCCAGCAATCATCCATGGCTTTCAAGCCAAATTCACCGAAGGCGACGTCGCACCCGCAGTAGTCGTAGCCTTTGCGGCGGCGGCGCTGCTGTTTACGGAATTTAAGTCTTTTGGGCGTAAGCATGGGTTAATAAAATCAGTTGGAGTGACGGCGATCACGTCCGCGTCCACGATCCCGGTGATCGCGATCTCCGCGGCTGAAGCCCTCAGGTCCTGAGTCGGGACGTTCAATAGCGTCCGGTCCGTTGACTTTGCCTTTGCCGATGACTTCACCGCGGCAAATCCAGACTTTGACGCCGATCGTGCCGTAGGTGGTGCGGGCAACAGACAGTGCGTAATCAATATCGGCACGCAGCGTATGCAGCGGCGTGCGGCCTTCTTTATATCCTTCGGTACGCGACATTTCGGCACCGCCCAAGCGACCGGACACGAGAACCTTGATTCCCTCGGCGCCCATGCGCATCGTGGTTTGAATCGCTTTTTTCATAGCACGGCGGAACGAAACGCGTCCTTCAAGCTGCTGGGCAATCATATCGGCGACGAGCTTGGCTTCAAGTTCAGGACGCTTGATTTCATAGATATTCACTTGGACGTCGCGCTTTGTCAGCTTTTTGAGTTCAGCTTTAAGCTTATCCACTTCCGACCCTTTGCGGCCGATAACAATACCGGGGCGCGCTGTGCGAATCGTGAGTGTGAGCATCTTCGGTGTGCGCTCGAAAGTGATACCCGCAACTGAAGCGCCTTTGAGACGCTGCATCAGGTATTTGCGGAGATAAAGGTCTTCTTCGAGCTTATCGGCAAAGTTACGCTCATCGAACCAATGACTGTTCCATGTGCGGATGATGCCTGTGCGAAGGCCGATCGGATGAACTTTCTGACCCACAGTTACTCAGACTTACTTTTAGGGGTGGATTTTTTCTTCGCCGCGGTTTTCTTGGCGGCGGCTTTTTTCGCAGGCTTCTTGGCAGCCTTCTTAACGGGCGCGGCCTTAACCGCTTCCGTCTCGGGCTCTTCACTCGCGCCGGCGGTTGCGACAACCGGAGTAGACACGATCACAGTCAGGTGTGACATCCGCTTCTTAATCGGCGTAGCGCGACCCTGCGCGCGCGGCATGAAGCGATGCATGGTTGGACCTTCGTCGGCAAAGATCGTGCGGACATGCAGGGAATCAATCTCCGCTGAGGTTGCGTCATGCAATTGCGCGTAGTTCGCGACGGCGGATTGAATGGCCTTTAACGTCGGCTCGGACGCCGAGCGCGGTGTGAACTTCAAGATATTAATTGCATCGCTGATGTTCTTTCCGCGCACAAGATCAGCCACCAGGCGCATCTTGCGGGGAGTCACGCGAACAAAGCGGGCAACGCAACGTGCTTCTTCCATCGTCCTACCTTACTTCTTCCGGGCGGTAGCTTCCGCCTTCTTTTCCGTGTGTCCCTTAAAGGTGCGGGTCAGCGCGAATTCGCCGAGCTTATGTCCGACCATGTTCTCCGTGATGTATACCGGGAGGAACTTGCGACCGTTATGCACGGCCAGCGTATGCCCCACGAAATCCGGGGAGATGACACTGCGACGCGACCAGGTCTTCAGCACCTTCTTTTCATTCTTGTCGTTCATCTGTTGTATACGCATATCTAAACGCGCATCGATGTACGGACCTTTTTTAAGCGAACGGGCCATTGCGGATAATAATTATGAGAGTTGCGTCTTGTCGCGACGGCGACGGACGATCAGTTTATTCGATTTTTTGCGCGGGTTACGCGTCTTCAAACCTTTGGTAATCTTTCCCCACGGAGTCGTCGGATGACGTCCACCGGAGCTTCTACCTTCACCACCACCCATCGGATGGTCAACGGGATTCTTCGTCACGCCGCGGTTGTGACCACGACGCCCCAGCCAGCGAGTACGGCCAGCCTTGCCCGACACGACGCTTTCGTGATCAAGATTACCGACCTGACCGATGGTGGCCATACACATAGCGGGGACGCGTCGCACTTCACCCGAAGGGAGCTTGATTAGCGCGTAATTTTCGTCAACTGCCATCAATTGACAAGCGGCTCCAGCGCTGCGGGAAATCTGTCCGCCCTTACCCACACGCATTTCCACGTTATGGATAAAGGTCGCCAGCGGAATCTTTGCAAGTGGAAGCGCATTGCCGACGCGGATGTCGGCTTCCTTGCGTGACGACATAACTTTGTCGCCAACTTTCAGCCCGTCGGGCGCAATAATATAACGTTTCTCGCCATCCGCATAAAACAGCAAAGCGATATTTGCAGAACGGTTGGGGTCGTACTCCAAGCGCTCAACTTTCGCAGGGATGTCGTATTTGTTGCGACGGAAATCAACGATGCGGTAACGGCGTTTGTGCCCGCCACCGGTATTGATATTGGTTGCCCGTCCGAGATTGTTGCGGCCGCCCGTCTTGGACAGGGGAGCAAGCAAGCTCTTCTCGGGATCACCCTGCCACAAGTCTGTCCGCACGAGAACGGTGCGGTAGCGTTGGGACGGGGTCAGGGGGCGAAACTTCTTCAGCGGCATGGTAAATGGAAACTCTTAGACGTTTTGCGCCAGCTCGATGGTGTCACCCTTTTTCAGGGTGACGATCGCTTTCTTCCAATTGGGGCGACGGCCTTCAAAGCGGCCCAGTCGCTTGGTCTTCCCGCGCACGTTCATGGTTTGAACGGCGAGGACGGACACTTCGTACTTCTTTTCGACAGCGCGCTTGATTTCGATCTTGTTGGCTTTCGGGTCAACTTCAAAGAAGTACTGATTGAAAGCATCTTGCGCGGCGGTAATTTTTTCCGTCAGCAACGGCTTGCGGAGGACGCTTCGCTTATGCAGCATGATTCAACCCTTTCAACAAAGCGGGCACCGCACTCTTTTGAATCAGGATAGTTGAGCAATTCAACAAGTCGCGTGTGGACGCGGCTTCAGCGCGAGTAGCACCTGCACCCGGCAGATTGCGCACGCTGCGAAGGATGTTGGGATTGAAATCGGGAGTCAGAATCAAGACCTTTTGATCGGCCAAATCCATTTTCGCGATCATGTTCGCCATGTCCTTCGTTTTTGGTGTATCCATGGCAAAATCTTCCAGTACGCGAATACGATCTTCGCGTGCTTTCATAATAAGAGCGCTCCGACGGGCGAGCACCTTGACTTTTTGCGGAACACCGACGGAATACGTGTGCGGCATCGGTCCAAAGATCGTACCACCACCCGGATTGAGCGGGGAACGGGTTGAACCTTGACGAGCGACACCTCTACCCTTTTGCTTAAAGGGCTTGCGACCACCACCGCGAACATAGCTGCGGCTCTTAGTCTTATGCGTGCCCTGACGACCGGCGGCTTCTTCGGCGCGCACGGCAAGCCAGATCGCGTGTTCATTGGGCTCTTGTGAAAGCAGGCTATCCGGTAACTCAACCGTCTCGCTGCCCACTGAACCGTCCTTTTTGTAAACTTTTAGATTCATCAGGTCAACTTCCCAACGATTACGATGCCATGATTCGGGCCGGGAATAGCTCCGCGGATCATGATCAAATTGGCATCCGCATCCACGCGAATGACCTTCAGATTCTTGACAGTGACACGATCCGCACCCATTCGGCCCGGCATTCTCACGCCCGGCAGAGTACGACCCGGAAAGGTGTTAGAACCAATGGAACCACCGTGACGAAAGAACTCGTGCGTACCGTGCGTCATTGGCGGACGATGAAACTTATGGCGCTTGATCACGCCGGCAAAACCGCGGCCCTTAGAGGTGCCGACGACCTGCACTTTTTCACCCACGGTAAAGAGATCGCAACTGATAGAGTCGCCGACTTTCTTGCCTTCGACGGCCATATCCCGGAACTCGCGTTCGTAGGTAGGCGCCGTGATCCCAAGATGCTTGTAATGTCCTTTTTGCGGCATGCGCACGAGTTTATCGCGCTTCTGACCGTAGCCGAGACACATGGCGGTATAGCCGTGCTTATCGACGGTGCGGACGTTAGTGATTTGGTTGGGTCCGAGTTCAATGACGGTTACCGGAATAACGGCGCCCTTTTCATCAAACACACGGGACATACCCACTTTTTTGCCAATCAGGCCTGTCATGTCTTGATCTCGATGTCAACACCCGCCGGAAGCTCGATACGAATCAACGCGTCGATGGTCTTAGGCGAGGAATTATGGATGTCGATGAGACGCTTATGAATTCTCGTCTCAAACTGTTCACGTGATTTTTTATCCGCGTGCGGCGACCGATTTACGGTGAAAAGGCTGCGTCGCGTGGGCAAAGGAATCGGACCGGAGATAACCGCGCCCGTTTGTTTTGCCGTTTGGATAATTTTTTCGGTTGATTTGTCGATCAAGTTATGATCGTAACTTTTCAGCCGAATCCGAATGGAGGATTGTTGTGCCATGCCTGAGGTGGGGTTTTATGCGGATCGGCGGTAGGTCAGCGCTTCTCGAGAATCTTTTCCGAGATGGACTTGGGCACTTCCATGAAGTGGTCAAACTGCATGGAGAAGATTGCGCGGCCCTGAGTCAACGAACGCAGGCTGGTCGCATAACCGAACATTTCCGAAAGGGGAACCATAGCGTTGACGACCTGTCCGTCGGCACGGGGATGCATATCCTGAATCCGGCCACGGCGCGAGTTGATATCGCCGACGACATTACCTAAATACGAATCGGGGGTAACAACTTCGACCTTCATGATCGGCTCCATCAGCGCGGGGTTGCCTTTCTTGACGGCTTCTTTCAAAGCCATGCCACCGCAAATCTTGAAGGCCATTTCATTTGAGTCAACTTCGTGGTAGGAACCGTCCACAAGTTCAACCTTAACATCCATGATCGGGTAGCCCGCGAGTGGGCCGTTGCTCATAGCTTCTTCCATACCTTTGTGCAAGGCAGGAACGTATTCCTTGGGAATCGCGCCGCCGACGATCTTATTTTCAAAAATCAAACCGCTGCCCGGAGGACCGGGCTCAACGTTGATCACGCAATGGGCGAACTGACCACGGCCGCCCGACTGCTTGACAAACTTATGGTTAACCGTACTGGCCTGGCGGATACACTCTTTGTACGAAACTTGCGGAGCGCCGACGATAGCCTCTACTTTGAATTCGCGCAACAGGCGATCCACCAGGATTTCCAGATGCAACTCACCCATACCTGCGATAATTGTCTGACCAGTTTCCTCGTTGAACTTCACAATGAAAGTGGGATCTTCTTCAGCCAAACGACCAAGGGATTCAGAAATTCTATCCTGATCGGCACGGGTCTTCGGTTCAATCGCAATTTCAATTACAGGCGTCGGGAAGTCCATCTTTTCGAGCAGAATCGGCGACTTCGGATCACACAGGGTATCCCCTGTGCGCACGTCTTTCAATCCGACGACGGCACAAATATCACCTGCGGACACCGCTTGCATTTCTTCGCGCTTATCAGCGAACATGCGGACGATTCGCGAGATGCGCTCGCGCTTGTCACGGGTCGAGTTGTAGATAGCGGAACCAGCGTCCAGTTTGCCGGCGTACACACGAACAAAAGTCAAACGGCCCACATAAGGATCCGTCATTATTTTGAACGCCAACGCTGAGAAAGGTTCATTAACATCCGGTTGACGAAGCAGTTCTTCTTCCGTGTTGGGATTGATACCCTTCACAGCGCCGATGTCAAGCGGCGACGGCAGAAGATCTACAATGGAATCGAGCAGCTTTTGCACGCCCTTGTTCTTGAATGAGGCTCCGCACAAGACGGGGAAACACTTCAAAGAAATTGTCGCTTTGCGCAACGCCGCCATGATCTCTTCAGCTAAAAGAGGTTCCCCGGCGAGGAACTTCTCAAGCAAATGATCATCAAACTCAGCCACCGATTCGAGCAGCTTTTCACGCCAGTGATTGGCAATGTCAAACATGTCTTTCGGGACATCAAATTCCTCGAAATGCAGGCCGTGGGAATCTTCCACCCAAACAATTGACTTGAAAGAAACAAGATCAATAATCCCTTGGAACATATCCGCCGAGCCCATAGGAATAGTGACGGGAACCGGGTTCGCATGAAGCTGTGTCTTGATCATTTCGACCGCGCGGAAGAAATCTGCTCCGGCGCGATCCATCTTGTTCACAAAACAGATGCGAGGAACTTTGTAGCGGTTAGCCTGACGCCAAACCGTTTCCGACTGCGGCTCGACACCACCAACGGCGCAGAACAATGCGACGGCTCCGTCCAAGACGCGCAGACTGCGCTCGACTTCGACAGTAAAGTCCACGTGGCCGGGAGTATCAATGATATTGATCCGGTGATCGCGCCATTCGCACGTGGTCGCCGCGGACGTAATCGTGATCCCGCGCTCTTTTTCCTGCTCCATCCAGTCCATAGTCGCGCCGCCTTCATGGACTTCACCCATGCGGTGGAGACGGCCTGTATAGTACAGGATACGCTCCGTCGTAGTCGTCTTCCCGGCGTCAATATGGGCCATAATGCCGATATTGCGCGTGCGAGTCAGATCAACAGAGGATTCTACTTTATTCTTGGTTTCTGTAGCAGTCGAGGACACTATTGGTTCACCGTTGTCAATTCAAATTCACAGATTGCAAATATTACCATCTAAAATGGGCGAAGGCCTTGTTGGCTTCGGCCATTTTGTGCGTATCTTCTTTTTTCTTGACGGAGTTGCCTTCGCCTTTGGCGGCGGCAATCAATTCTCCAGCAAGCTTTTCAGCCATCGTCTTTTCACCTCGTGACTTCGAATAAGAAATCAGCCAGCGGATGGCAAGCGCCTGGCGACGGGAGGGGTTCACTTCAACAGGCACCTGATAGGTCGCACCACCGACTCGGCGACTCTTGACCTCGACGACCGGGGCAACGTTTTTCATCGCCTTGACGAAAATTTCCAGCGGGTCGCTCTTAGCCTTGGTTTGAATAATATCAAACGCACCATAGAACATACGCTCGGCGATAGACCGCTTGCCGCGACGCAACAAACCATTGATGAAACACGCGACCTGCAACGATCCAAATTTGGGATCAGCAGGGACTTCGCGGTCGAATATTCTTTTACGACGTGGCATAGTTCAATTACGCTTTTCGACTACTTCTTGCCTTTGCCAGCGGCAACGGTTTTCTTTTTCGTGCCATATTTCGAGCGGCCTTGTTTACGGCCATCCACACCCGCAGTATCCAAAATTCCACGAATAATGTGATAACGCACGCCCGGTAGATCCTTGACGCGTCCTCCGCGAATCATCACGAGCGAGTGTTCTTGCAAGTTGTGACCTTCGCCGGGGATATAGGCGGTCACAACAATCCCGTTCGTGAGCTTCACACGTGCGACCTTGCGAAGAGCCGAATTTGGCTTTTTCGGGGTGGTCGTGTAGACACGAGTGCAGACACCACGGCGCTGCGGGCAGTTCATTAAAGCCGGTGAAGACGACTTAAACTTGATTGCTTCGCGGCCTGAACGGATGAGTTGTTGTATTGTGGGCACGTTTCGAGGAAAATTTGATGCGTAGATTGGCTAATGTAATAAACCGCGCTTGGAAAGTCAAGTCTTTGGAAAACAGACCCCGGGCGGCCTGAAAGCCGCCTGGGGTCCGGACAAACATTTAATAGCAGAAAAAACAGTAGCTTCTGATTATTCCTGCGGAATTGGTGGCGTTGAATCCTGAGTTGCCGCCTCGCCTAAGTCCTCCTCCAAGCCTCCAGCTCTATGCTCAAGACTGTGCATAAGTTCGGACATTTCGATGCGGAAATCCCGGGCCAATTCCTCCTCTTCTTCCTCGGGTCTGACAATCTCAATCTTGGAGTATTTGTTCAGTCCGGTTCCAGCAGGAATCAGGTGACCTAAGATCACGTTTTCCTTAAGACCGGCCAAGGTATCCACTTTATTTGCAATGGCGGCGTCAGTCAGCACGCTGGTCGTCTGCTGGAAACTGGCGGCGGAAATAAAGCTGTCCGTGGACAAGCTGGCCTGGGTGATGCCCAGCAACACGGGTGAGTAGGTCGCTGGCCGCGCGGCACGGGACTTACCGGTATCACCACCGTCGGCTTTGATCGCCCGGTTAGCACGATTGAATTCCGTCTTCTCCAGAATCTGGCCGAGCTTAAAGTCGGACGCTCCGACGTCCTCGACAACCACTTTGGCTACAAGCAGCTCATTTTCGCGTGTGAATTTGATGCGGTCAACGTGGTCACCTTCAAGATGGCGGGTGTCGCCTGGATCGTCAATCCGCACTTTCTGGAGCATCTGCCGCACGATCACTTCAATGTGCTTATCGTTGATCGACACGCCCTGCGAGCGATAGACTTCCTGGATCTCTTTCGCGAGATATTCCTGTACACGATTCGGTCCTTGAATAGCGAGAATATCATGCGGCGCGACAGATCCTTCCGTAATTTTTTCGCCTGCGGACACGCGGTCATGGTCATGCACGAGAATGTGCTTGCCATAGGGCACCGCATAGTTTTTCGAGACTGAACCGTCTTCCGAAGTCACCGTCACGACACGCACGCCGCGCTTCAAACCGCCGAAGCGAACGACGCCGTCAATTTCAGTCACAATCGCCGGGTCTTTCGGCTTACGAGCTTCAAAGAGTTCGGTTACACGCGGCAGACCACCGGTGATGTCACGAATTGCTTGCGATTTACGCGGCATCTTGGCTAACGGATCACCTATCTTAACGGACATCCCTTCTTCGACCAACAAGTGAGCGCCGATTGGCAGCACATGATTGGCCAGACGATTGCCCTCTTCATCAACGATCAGAATGTGCGGGTTCATTTTACGATCACGGGACTCTATGATCATCTTATGTTTCATACCCGTGGCCTCGTCCACGTCCTCGTGGAAAGTCAGATCCTGCTTAATATCAATGAAGTGCAGCTTGCCGGATCTGGACGCCAGAATCGAATCCGCATAAGGATCCCACTCGAACAGCAAGTGTCCAGCCTTGACGACTTCTCCTTCTTCAACATAAACATGAGCGCCGTACGGCAGTTTGTAGCGGGCGACCTGACGGTTATTGTCGTCGAGTAGTTTGATGGTCGCGCTGCGGCGGATTGAAATACGTGTGCCGTCTTCCCGCTGAATGAAGTCCACGTTTTCAAAGACCACACGGCCCGGCTTCTTGGCGATTCGCTGAGACTCTGATACATCGCGGGACGCAGCACCTCCGATATGAAACGTACGAAGTGTCAGCTGCGTGCCCGGCTCGCCGACCGACTGAGCGGCCATCACACCGACGGCTTCACCCATATCCACCATGCGGCCCGTGGCCAAATTAATGCCGTAACAACGGGCACAGATACCGCGCGTACTTTCACAGGTCAGCACGGACCGTATCCGCAGATGAGTAATCCCGGCCTTCGCGAGATGGTTTGCTTCCTCTTCACGAACAAGAGTGTTCACATCAAGAATTTTTTCGTTCGTCACGGGATCAAACACGTCGTCGGCCAAAACACGGCCCATGACTCGTTCGTGCAATTGCTCGGTGACTTCCTCGCCTTCCTGCACTTCTTCGAGCAAAATGCCGCGCAAAGTGCCACAATCGAACTCGCGCACGATGACATCCTGCGCTACGTCCACGAGACGACGGGTGAGATACCCTGCGTCCGCCGTCTTGAGCGCGGTATCGGCCAACCCTTTACGCGCGCCGTGAGTTGAAATAAAGTACTCGAGCACGGTCAAACCTTCTTTGAAGTTTGCCGTAATCGGGCTTTCGATAATTTCACCCTTCTGGCCAGTCAAAGACTTCTGCGGCTTAGCCATCAACCCACGCATCCCCGCCAATTGGCGAATCTGTTCCTTGGAACCACGAGCACCCGAGTCGGCCATCATAAAGACCGAATTGAAACCGTCTTTCGAGTCACGCAGTTTCGCGAACATCACCTCGGCAATATCAGTACTCGTGTGGGTCCAGATGTCGATGATTTTGTTGTAGCGCTCGCCGTCAGTGATAATACCGTCTTCGTACTGGCCCTGCACTTCATCAACCTTTTTATAGGCCGCTTGGATCAGGCGATCTTTTTCCGGTGGGATTTCGATGTCTACCAAGCCGATGGAGATGCCCGAGCCCGTGGCACTTTCAAATCCGAGCTTCTTCAAGTTATCAAGGAAGACGGACGTGTCAGCGATACCCACGGTCTGCACGCAGTAGTAGATAATTTCTTCAATGCGCTTCTTGGCCAGCATCTCATTGAAATAGCGCTTGGAAGTGACGCCGATCGGTAGAATCTGATTGAAGATCACGCGGCCGACGGTGGTTTCAATCAAGCGCTCGCCGATACGCATCAGAATCACAGTGTGCAGGCCGATCCGCCCGTCATTGTGCGCCGCGATAATTTCCGACGGTCCAGAAAACACCTTTCCTTGAAACGGCTCGCCAAGCTTGCGCTTGGTCAAGTAATAGAGACCAAGCACCATGTCCTGATGGGGAACGGTGATCGGGCGTCCGTTGGCGGGATGCAAAATGTTGTTGCACGCGAGCATCAGCAAGCGCGCTTCAATCTGCGCTTCAAACGACAACGGTACGTGAACCGCCATCTGGTCACCGTCAAAGTCAGCGTTAAAAGCCTGACACACGAGCGGATGCAAACGAATCGCCTTGCCTTCGATCAGCAGCGGCTGAAACGCTTGGATTCCCAATCTGTGCAAGGTCGGTGCGCGATTCAAAAGAACCGGATGGTCCTGAATAATTTCTTCCAGAATCGCCCAAACTTCGTCCGTCTTGCGCTCAACTAATCGCTTAGCAGATTTGACTGTTTTTGCATATTCGTATTCGATCAGCTTGCGGATGATGAAGGGCTTGAAGAGCTCGACCGCCATTTCTTTCGGGAGGCCACACTCGTGCAATTTCAATTCAGGCCCGACGACAATCACCGAACGGCCAGAATAGTCGACGCGCTTCCCGAGCAGGTTCTGCCGGAAGCGGCCTTGTTTACCCTTCAAGTTGTCGGACAAGCTCTTAAGCGGGCGATTACCATCCGACCTCACGGCCACGGACTTACGTCCGTTGTCAAAGAGCGAATCCACAGCTTCCTGCAACATGCGCTTTTCGTTGCGCAAAATTACCTCAGGTGCGCGAATCTCTATCAATCGTTTCAAGCGATTGTTGCGGATAATCACGCGGCGATAGAGGTCATTTAAGTCAGAGGTTGCGAAGCGACCGCCTTCGAGCGGCACCAAGGGACGCAAGTCCGGCGGCACGACCGGCACGACGGACATGACCATCCAGTCGGGCTGATTGAGTTTGCCGTTTTCCGCTTGCTTGAACGACTCGATTACGCGTAATTTCTTAATCGCGTCGACTTTGCGCTGAGCGCTGGTTTCGACTTTGATTTGCGCGCGCAGTTCGATCGACAACTGATCCACGTCTTCAGATCCAAGCAGATCACGAATCGCGTCACCGCCCATTTTGGCGATGAAACGTTCTTCCGGCGGCAGGGCGTCCTGCGGTCCGAGTGCTTGCAATGTTTCAAGGTACTCGTTTTCTGACAACAAGTCCTTACGGCGCAAGTCTGCGCGGCCCGGTTGAATCACGCAATACGACTCGTAGTAGATGACCTGCTCAAGTTCGCGGGTGCTCATGTTCAGCACATACGAAATCTTCGACGGCAAACTACGGAAGTACCAGATGTGCACGACAGGCACGGCCAGCGAAATATGACCCATGCGCTTGCGGCGAACATCCTTCTTCGTGACCTCCACACCGCAACGATCGCACACGATGCCCTTGTAGCGAATGCCGCGATACTTACCGCAATGACATTCCCAATCCTTGACGGGACCAAAAATTTTCTCGCAGAACAGACCGTCTTTTTCCGGTTTGTAACTACGATAGTTGATGGTCTCAGGCTTTGTGACTTCACCGTGCGACCATGACAGAATCATGTCAGGCGAAGCAAGGCTGACAGAAATTTCGGAGTACCTGCGGGGTTCGTGCTCTGCAGCAGCAGCGAAATGCAGCATTCATGGCTCCTTATTCTTATGATCGCGTTACCGCGACCGAAATTAACAACACATAAAAAACGAACGAAGCGAGCAGCGCAGAACGTTACTCGCGCAGATCCACGTCAATACCCAATCCGCGAAGTTCGTTCACAAGAACGTGGAACGATTCCGGAATACCTGGCGCGGGCAGATTGTCGCCTTTGACGATAGCTTCGTAGGTCCTCGCGCGACCGTTGATATCGTCCGACTTAATCGTAAGAATCTCTTGCAGGATGTGCGCGGCTCCGTAAGCTTCGAGCGCCCAGACTTCCATTTCTCCGAATCTCTGACCACCGAATTGCGCCTTGCCACCGAGCGGCTGCTGCGTAATCAAACTGTACGGTCCAATTGAACGCGCGTGGATTTTGTCGTCCACCAAATGCGAAAGCTTCAGAACGTACATAAAGCCGACAGCGGTCTCCTCTTGGAAACGCACACCCGTGCGACCGTCAAAGAGATATGTCTTGCCATGCCGCGGCAGGCCAGCTCGATCCAGCCACTCTTCCACATCGGCGGTTTTCGCTCCGTCAAACACAGGCGTCGCGAAGTGTACACCGAGTCGGTGGGCAGCCCAGCCGAGAGTAGTTTCAAAAAGCTGGCCGATGTTCATACGAGAGGGAACCGACAGCGGATTCAGAATAATGTCAACAGGAGTTCCGTCCGACAGAAATGGCATGTCCTCAACGGGCACAACTTTACCGACGACGCCCTTGTTACCGTGGCGGCCTGCCATCTTATCGCCGACAGAGAGCTTACGTTTCTGTGCGACGTACACGCGCACAAGTTGGACGATTCCGGGAGGAAGCTCGTCGCCGACTTCAATGCGGTAGCGCTCGTTTTTCAATTCAGTTTCATGCTCGAACAGGCGCTCGCGGAATTTGTCGAAGGACTGCGCGATCATCTCGTTTATGCCTTCGTTGCTGGTCCACTCAAAGCCGGATTCAATCCGATCCACATCCAAAGTTTGCAGCAGCGATTCCGTGAAGTTCGCGCCTTCGGAAACCATGATCTCAGTTTGATCACGGTCACGTATTTCGCGCGCTTTATGTCCACGCAACATCGAGTACAGCTCTTCCGCCAATTGCTTGCGCAGTCGTTGGCGTTCGCGCTCGTACTTTGCTTCCAAATCCTCGACGTGCTTCTTGTCTTCCTTGCGCGTTTTGGCGTCTTTCTTCTTGCGGCTGAACAGCTTGGTGTTAATCACAATACCGTACATACCAGTGTGCGCCTTGAGACTCGCGTCCTTAACATCGCCTGCCTTGTCTCCGAAGATGGCTTTAAGAAGCTTGTCTTCGGGAGTCAAATCGGTTTCGCCCTTCGGAGTCACCTTACCGACCAGTATATCTCCGGGCCTGACAATCGCGCCGATCCGAATCACGCCGATTTCGTCAATATTCCTGACCGCGTCTTCCGACACGTTGGGAATTTCACGAGTGAGTTCTTCTTCGCCGCGCTTGGTTTCGCGAACCTGAAGCTCAAGCTCTTCAATATTGATGGATGTGTAGACGTCGTCATACACAATGCGCTCGGAAACGATAATCGAGTCTTCAAAGTTGTAACCATGCCAGGGCATGAAGGCCACGAGAATATTACGACCCAAAGCAAGCTCACCGCGATCTGTGCCGCAACCATCAGCCAAAGTGGTTCCTGCTTTCACTTCATCGCCTTCCACCACGGAAGGCTTTTGATTGATGCAGGTATCCTGATTGGTGCGAACAAACTTTTTCAGTTTGTAGGTAATGGATTCAGGTTGCGAGACAGAGTTGCCTTCTTCATCAACGGCCGGATTCGGACGGAAGATAATTTTGGTGCTGTCCACATACTCGACCACACCGTCACTTGGGGCCATAATCATGGTCCGTGAATCCACGGCAGCTTTGCGCTCCATGCCCGTGCCCACATAGGGAGCCTCAGGACGCAACAGCGGCACAGCCTGGCGCTGCATGTTCGATCCCATCAACGCACGGTTGGCGTCATCATGCTCAAGGAATGGAATCAGCGCGGCAGCCACGGACACAATTTGCGAAGGCGCAACGTCCATGTATTCGATATTGTCCGGATGCGCCACGGGGAAATCGGCACGGTTTCGGCATTTCACGCGGTCCGTTTGGAATTCACCCTTTTGATTGATAGGCGTATTTGCCTGAGCAATCGTGACGCGATCCTCTTCGTCGGCGGACAGGAACTTAATGGACTTGGTCACCTTGCTGCTCTTTACCGAGCGATATGGCGTTTCGACAAATCCCATTTCGTTGATCCGCGCGAACGTACACAAGGACGAAATCAATCCGATATTCGGACCTTCAGGAGTTTCAATCGGGCAAAGACGGCCATAGTGAGTGTAATGGACGTCACGCACTTCAAAGCCTGCGCGCTCGCGCGTTAAACCGCCGGGGCCAAGCGCGGACAAGCGGCGTTTGTGCGTCAACTCGGTCAGCGGATTGACCATATCAAGAAACTGCGAAAGCTGATTGGTTCCGAAGAAACTGTTAATAACCGACGTAATCGTGCGGACGTTAATCAAGTCCTGCGGCGTCATGGCGTTCGCGTCGCGCAAATTCATGCGCTCCTTAATCGTGCGGGCCATACGTGACAGCGCCACGCTGAACTGGTTGGCGAGCTGTTCACCGACTGTACGCACGCGGCGATTGCCAAGGTGGTCGATATCGTCCGGCGCGGCACGACCCACGCGCAGTTTCAGCACGTGCTTCATAATCGCGACGATGTCTTCCGGCGTCAGCACGGCGCACTCGGGTGGCACGTTCAAGTCAAGCTTGTTGTTCAAACGATAGCGGCCTACGGCGCCGAGGTCGTAGCGTTTTTCATCAAAGAGCAAGCGCTCGAGGAACTTACGCGCGGTCTCGATATCCGGTGCGTCGCCGCTGCGTAATTCGCGGTAGATGACTTCCAACGCGTGATCCGTGGAACTCGACTTGTCCTTGTTCAAGGTGTTGATCAGGATGTCGTAAGACGTATCCTTCTTTTTCGGCTTGGACAAATCAACACTTTGCACACCGGCTTCGACCATCTTCGTCAGCAACTCGTCGGTCAACTCCGCTCCGGCGGTGGCGACCACTTCACCGGTGGAAGAATTGACGGCGTCGGACACGAGCCTGCGTCCGACTTCCTTATTCAAATCCTTACGATTAGTCGGCACGGTTTCAACAAACCCGAACAGGTCAAGGATGTCGCGATTGGTTTGACTGCCCATCGCGCGCAAAAGCGTCGTGGCCGGGAATTTCTTGCGACGGTCAACATAGACGTTCAGTACGTCGTTGATGTCGGTGGAAATTTCAATCCACGATCCGCGAAACGGAATGATGCGCGCGGAATAAATCTTCTTACCGTTGGGGTGCGTGTCTTCACCGAAGAACACACCGGGGCTGCGGTGAAGCTGCGACACAATCACCCGTTCGGCGCCGTTGATGATAAACGTGCCCGACGACGTCATTAGCGGCAGGTTGCCGAGATAGACGTCACTTTCGATCGTTTGATCAAAAGAGCCGGCTTCGCTGGTTTCGTCGCGAGACGACAAACGCAGCTTCGCCTTCAGCGCAGCTTGAAACGTCACGCCGCGCTCGCGGCATTCGTCTTCTTCATATTTCGGACGTTCAACCGAATAATCAACATACTCGAGAATATGCGTCTCGCGATTGTCGATGATCGGAAAAATATTCCGGAACACCGCCTCAAGACCGTAAGCCCTGCGACGGTTAGGTGGCACATCAACCTGCAAAAAATCGCGGAAGCTCTTAAGCTGGACTTCGAGCAAGTCCGGCATTTCATGAACTTCAGGAATCTTCGAGAAGTTGATGCGTTGAATGGTTCTCTGTGGATCGCGCACAAAAGGCTCCCTTAGAATACCAGCAATGAATCTCGATTTAGCCTTGTTCAGTGATTTCGCAAATCGGGATGATTCAACACATTGAACCCGAAACTACGCGTAAAAACAAGGAAGTTTTGAGCTATACAAACAAGCTCTTAATAAACGCAAATTGCCAAGTCTGACTTCAGCGCATTGGCTGCGCGGAAGGGACTCGGCAACCCGAGACGAAAACTCGGGAAAGCGCGGCGAAAGCAAGCGGCAAACGCCTTACTTAATTTCGACTTTGGCTCCCTGCTCTTCGAGCTTGGCCTTAACTTTGTCGGCTTCGTCTTTTGGCAGCGCTTCCTTGACGGTCTTCGGTGCGCCATCCACGAGGTCTTTCGCTTCCTTCAGGCCCAAGCCGGTCAATTCACGCACGACCTTAATGACCTGAATCTTCTGCGCGCCGGCTTCCATAAGCACGACGTCAAACTCGGTCTTCTCTTCTGCGGCGGCGGCCGGAGCGGCTCCACCCATCGGCATACCCATCATCATAGGGGCCGCGGCGGTAACGCCAAACTTGTCTTCCAATGCCTTCTTCAGCTCGACGAGCTCAAGGACGGTCATTTTTTCGATTGCTTCGATAATTTGTTGCACGGTTGGTCTCCGTTATGGTTTGTTAAATTCTCTTGTGAAAAGGAAATGCGTCAGTCTTGCTTCTTGGTCGCGATTTGGTCCACAACGGACACAAAATCACGCAAAACAGCATTGACCACATTGTAGAAGCCCTGCACGGGGCTGAAGACGGCTGCAACCAAGCCAGAGAGCGCTTCTTCGCGTGTCGGGAGGTCTTTGATTGCGGTAAGTTCGGAAGCGGGCAGGACTTTCCCGTCAAAGATAACACTTTTGACAACGAGCCTGTCGCTCGTTTTCATAAACTTATCTAAGATACGCGCGGGCATGGCGGCATCTTCATAGCCAATGGCGATGGCAGTAGGGCCTTCAAGGTACTTCACCGCGTCATCAAATCCCTTGTCCTTCAGCACCATACGTGAGAAGGTGTTTTTGACGATAATGAAGTCCACTTGGTTCTTAAAACACTCGCGGCGCAACTCAGTCATTTTCTCGACCGAGAGTCCGAGGTTATCCGCCAGATACACTCCTGAAGCGCGATCCATTTTCTCACGGAAGTCCGCGACGATGGCTGCCTTTTCGGGGCGTATGGTACGGTTTTGAAGTTCAGCTAAAGACATATCTCGTTCCTGTAGGGCTTAGTGGAGTTTCGCGCTCTCAACTTCGGAACGCTGAATCCGGATGCCCGGTCCCATCGTCGAAGTTAGAAACACGGACTTGACATATTGCCCTTTGGCCGTGGCGGGCTTGTTGCGCATGACGTTCCGGAAAAATTCTTCAATATTTTCCAGTAACTGCGTAGAAGTAAAATTCAAACGGCCGACTCCCAGATGCAAGATGCCGTACTTGTCCACACGGAACTCGACTTTACCGCCCTTGACGTCGCGTACGGCGTTGCCAATGTTAGGCGTAACAGTTCCAGCTTTGGGGTTCGGCATCAATCCGCGCGGACCCAAAATCTTACCCAGCTTACCAAGGTCGGCCATGACCTCAGGCGTCGCCACAAGCACGTCAAAATCCGTCCAGCCGCCTCTGATGCGTTCGAGGATATCCTCGAAACCTGCATGGTCGGCACCGGCTTCCTGTGCTTCGGTGATCTTGGTTTTAGAAACTGCGACCACACGCACCGTCTTACCGGTACCGTGCGGAAGCGTTACTGTTCCGCGAACTATCTGATCGGCTTTTTTGGGATCCACTCCCAATCGCACCGCGACTTCAACGGTTTCGTTGAACTTTGCGGCTGCGGTTTTCTTGAGCGACTCAATCGCGTCCGACAGAGGCAGTTCGGTATTGCGGTTGACTTGCTCGCGATTGCGCTTTACACGCTTTGAATAGGGCAATGCTGCTCCTTGGTGGTTCTTTCGTGCGGCGTTGGCACTCCCACCCGTTTATTAGAAAAGTTTACTGACCGACGTTCACGCCCATGGAGCGGCAGGTGCCTTCGACCATTCGCATGGCCATTTCCACGGTGTTGGCATTCAAATCTTTCATTTTGATTTCGGCAATCTCGCGAATCGCGGCTTGCGAAATCGTTCCAACCTTGTTGCGGTTGGGTTCGCCCGATCCCTTGTCCAGCTTGGTCGCTTTCTTAATCAAGATCGCGGCGGGAGGGGTCTTCGTGATAAAGCTGTAGCTCTTGTCCTTATAAACCGTAATGACAACGGGAATAATCATTCCCTTGTCTTTTTCGGTGCGGGCATTGAACTGCTTGCAGAAGTCCATGATGTTGACCTGCTTCTGACCAAGCGCAGGTCCAATCGGCGGCGCGGGGGTTGCGGCTCCGGCAGGAATTTGCAGGCGAATGTATCCGGTAATTTGCTTTGCCATGATGTATCTCTGTTCTTATCTCGCCCCGGTTTTCCGGGGGGAATTAAGGGGGTAAAATTTTAGCTTGTGCCTAACTCGGTCGAAATTTGCAGGAAATCCAACTCAATCGGAGTGGAACGGCCAAAAATTGAGACCATGACCTTGGCTTTGCGCTTCGGCATATTGATCTCTCTTACCAATCCTGTGAAATCCTTAAACGGTCCGTCTATTACCTTGATCGTGTCGTTGACGCCAAACGGCAACTCGATCAACTCCATGTTATCGGCTTTGTCCTGCTGGCCTAAAATGCGGTCAACTTCGTGACGGCGCAGGGGAACCGGACGGTTCTTCGGGCCGACGAAATTAATCACTTGCGGCGTATTCAAAATCAAATGCTCAGTGTTCTTGTTCAAGATCATTTCCACAAGCATATAGCCGGGGAAGAACGTGCGCGTCTTGGCTTTCTTCTTGCCGTCGCGCATTTCAATCACGTCTTCCTTGGGAATCAGGACTTGCGTGATCTGATCGGCAACACCCAGCCGTTTGGATTCTTCTTCCAAGAATCCTTTGATTTTCTCTTCCTGTCCGGTGAACACGTGAAGGACATACCAGCCCAGTTCACCATCACGGATCGGTGCGTCAGTTGGATGAAGCATTTAGCTTGAACTACTCACAATGAACGTTTAACTCCAATATATAGCTCAGAAGAACCCGGTCCTCCAAGCAGACCGCTGGTGTAACTGAGCGTCCCCCGGGTGGCTCCGCGCAAAAGTCCGAACGCCGTGCGCGAATCCGATAGGATACAATGATAGAAGGCATCAAATGCCACGGCGCCGAGGCTCCTTGGATCGAAACCTGCTCGAATCAAGAGATCAAGCATCACCGGCGGCTCAAAATGATAAAGATGTCTGGGTGAATCCCAGGCGACCCATTGGTCTCCGTACGCCTTCGCATCAATGGAGAGCGGATTGGGCACCGCGATAGCAATTTTCCCGCGCGGAGACAGCAGCTTTCTGGCAATCTCCAATGTCTCGCGCAACTTATGGACATGTTCCAATACATGCCACATCGTAATCAATTTATACGGTCCGGCATGAGCCGGGACAGCATCAATTCCGCCTGTCCAAACTCTCAAGCCAAGTTTGTCGCGCGCATGCTGCGCCGCTCTTTCACTTGGCTCGCAGCCGTCTGCTTCAAATCCTCTTCGCTTCAATTCCACTACAAACTCACCGGTCGCACAACCGACGTCAAGACATCGGTCAGCAGGCTTTAATCCAACCACAACTCTGGCGGCCTTGCGCCGGATAGACAGCGGACGAAATTTGCGATAGAGCTTTGCCGATACCGTCTGCGGTCCGTCACCTGCCGAAGCAAAAGGATCGTATCCCGGAGTGTCATAGAACGCGCCGATGGATGCTTCATCGGGCCGCGGATTCAGATAAATCAGTTTACACATCTGACACCGCACAAGAGCGTACGTGCGATTGTCGAGCACTCGAAACCTGTCTTCTACGGTACGCTCTGGTTTATGTTCCGGGCAGGAGCAAACCGGGCAGACAATCGTCTCAAAATTCACGCCGAATGAAAACTACAGCAGTTGCTGAAGTCCCAGACTAAGGATGCGATCTACCACGAAGACGGCAAGTCCCAGTATGAGAGTGAGTCCGAGCACGATCCACGTGCTTTCCGCGACTTCCGGTCGGGTCGGCCATGTGACTTTCGTCATTTCCGACTTGACATCGGTGACGTAGTTGATAGTTTTCTTAATCATGATGTTTCAGTTGTGAGGCTGTCCTCAGTCTTGCACGGCAGGAGGGACTCGAACCCCCAACAACCGGTTTTGGAGACCGGGACTCTACCAATTGAGCTACTGCCGTGTACCGCTGCCGCGACGAGGCTTCGGCACGGCGGCTTAAATGGGAACAGAAGGCCGGAGCCATAAAAGGTGGCTCCGGCCTATCCGGAAAGAGTGTACTTACTCGATGATCTTAGTTACACGTCCCGCGCCGACGGTCTTGCCGCCTTCACGAATAGCGAAACGCAAACCTTCGTCCATCGCGATGTCGGTAATCAAGTCAACGGTGATTGCCGTGTTGTCGCCGGGCATAATCATCTCGGTGCCTTCACTCAACGTAACCGAACCGGTAACGTCGGTCGTGCGGAAGAAGAACTGCGGGCGGTAATTATTGAAGAACGGCGTGTGTCGGCCACCTTCGTCTTTGGACAGGACGTAAACCTGCGCTTCGAACTTCTTGTGCGGCTTGATCGAACCGGGCTTACAGAGCACCATTCCACGCTCGAGATCGTCTTTTTCCACACCGCGCAAAAGCAATCCTGCGTTGTCGCCAGCGAAGCCTTCATCGAGGAGCTTACGGAACATTTCTACACCCGTTACAACCGTCTTCTTGTGCTGTCCCAACCCGACGATTTCAACTTCCTCACCAACCTTAACCTTGCCGCGCTCAATACGGCCCGTACCGACGGTACCGCGACCGGTAATCGAGAACACGTCTTCGATCGGCATCAGGAAAGGCTTATCGAGCGCACGTACCGGTTCCGGAATGAACTCATCCACGGCGTCCATCAATTCCATGATGCACTTGGTCTTTTCGGGATCCTGCAAGTTTGACAGCGCTTCCAACGCGCTGCCGCGGATCACCGGAAGCGTGTCGCCGGGATATTCGTACGAGGACAGCAATTCACGAACTTCAAGCTCAACCAAGTCGAGCAATTCAGGATCGTCAACTTGGTCGCACTTGTTCAGGAACACGACCAGCGCGGGCACGTTCACCTGACGAGCGAGCAGAACGTGCTCACGCGTCTGGGGCATGGGGCCGTCCGCGGCGGACACGACGAGAATCGCGCCGTCCATTTGGGCAGCACCGGTGACCATGTTCTTAATATAGTCGGCGTGGCCCGGGCAGTCCACGTGCGCGTAGTGGCGCTTTTCAGTTTCGTACTCAGCGTGGTGGACGTTAATCGTGACGCCGCGCTCTTTTTCTTCGGGCGCGTTGTCGATATCGTCATAGTTACGGGCTTGTGCCAATCCCTTAGCGGCGAGCACTTGCGTGATAGCGGCGGTGAGAGTGGTTTTGCCATGGTCGACGTGACCAATAGTGCCGATGTTAACATGCGGCTTGTTGCGTTCAAATTTGGCTTTTGCCATTGCCGGACAACCTCCTTAGGGGTTCAGCAGTTCTATGTTTATTGTATTCAAAGATTCACAGGAATTACCCGAGAAGCCGGATAACACGTTGGAGCTCGTGAGCGGGATTGAACCGCTGACCTCGTCCTTACCAAGGACGCGCTCTACCATCTGAGCTACACGAGCAAGAACAGGAGTGCGCGTTTGGTGGGCGCAACCACGTCATCAGAGCGGGCGACGAGACTCGAACCCGCGACCCTCAGCTTGGAAGGCTGATGCTCTACCAACTGAGCTACGCCCGCATAAGAAACGAAATGAAGAAGCAGCCTAAAAAGGGTGCACCCCTCTTGGGTGACCACCTCTAAGGCCACTAAGAACAAAGACTAACGTGGTCTATTTCGAGAAGATACCCGGTGGTGGCAGATGGATTTGAACCACCGTAGGCGTTTGCCAGCAGATTTACAGTCTGCCCCCTTTAGCCACTCGGGCATGCCACCAAGCAAGTCTTTGGGATTTTAGCTACAACCGAATGTAATAGAGCTGGCGACAGGACTTGAACCCGCAACCTGTTGATTACAAATCAACTGCTCTACCAGTTGAGCTACGCCAGCAGTTAGGTACCGCCGAAAACCGCAGACCCAAAGTTAAGAACTTGTGAAATTGCAGTCAAGCGGCGAGCGAGTGGATTTGGGGCGAAATGGCGGTTTTTTCGGCGTTTTGACACACATAGTGCCAGATACGCCTCTCCTATTTCCTCCTCCAAATAGTCTTCCCCGCCCTATCCTCAATGATGATGCCTCTCTCAGATAGGGCATCGCGGGCGCGGTCGGCTTCGGGCCAATTTTTGGATTGACGGGCGTGGTTGCGGGCTTCAATTAAGGCTTCAATCTCAGCAGCTTCGGGGTCATCAGGCTCCTGATCCAAATCAAGGAAGCCTAAAACAGAGTCAAAACGGCGCATCGCGCCAATGGCAAGCTCCTGCTCGGAATTGCCAATTTTAGCTTGCTGACAAAGGGTGTTCGCGTCACGCACAAAGTTGAAAACTGCAGCCAGCGCTTCGGGGTAATTTAGATCATCATCAAGGGCGTCCCTGAACTCGTGCTCGCGTTGCGCAACCATGTCTTTCAGTTCCGCCATTCCCCCTTTGCCTGTCGCGTGCTCCAGATTCAAACTGCACGATTCAAATCTCGCCAATGCTTGTTTGATACTCTCAAGTCCACTGGCCTGAAAATTGGTGCGCTGACGGTAGTGACCGGACAACAATCCGTAGCGGATTTCGCGCGGCTTCCAACCCTTGTCAATCATATCCTGCACTGTGAAAAAATTCCCCAGTGACTTGGACATTTTTTGACCGTCCACAAGCAAATGCTCGGAATGCATCCAGTAGCGGGCTAACGGCTCGTGCGTCACGCCTTCTGTCTGCGCGATTTCATTCTGGTGATGCGGAAAGATCAGGTCAACTCCGCCCAAATGAATATCAAAATTTTTGCCAAGATATTTCAACGACATCGCCGAGCACTCAAGATGCCATCCGGGCCGGCCCTTGCCTAAACTCGTCTCCCAAGCGACCGGGCCATCCTGCTCTTCCCAATTCTTCCACAGAGCAAAATCGCGCACATCTTCTTTCTCGTATTCGTCACTTGCGACACGCTCGCCCACGCGCATTTCTTCCATGTTCAAGCGAGCGAGTTGTCCGTAACTCGAAAACGAGTCAATTTTGAAGTAGACGGAGCCATCCGCGACATAAGCATGTTTGGCGGCAATCAAGTCTTCCACCATCTTGACCATTTCCGGGATATGATCCGTCGCGCGGGGATAAATATCCGCGTCGGTAATTCCGATAGCCTTACGGTCGGCATGAAACGACTCGATATATCGATCCGTATATTCACGCAGGGAAACGTTCTCGCAATTCGCGCCTTTGATCGTCTTATCGTCAATGTCCGTAAGGTTCATCACCCACGTCACCTCGTATCCGGAATAGGCCAAATAACGGCGCAATAAATCCGAAATCAAAAACGTGCGGAAATTCCCGATATGCGCTTTCGCATAAACCGTGGGCCCGCAGGTGTACATAGCCACTTTGCCGGGATCTCGCGGCACGAACGGTTCAACTTTTCGAGTGAGTGTGTTGTAAAGTTTCAGTGACATTTATCGTAAAGGAGTAGTCTAAACTGTTAAGCGCTCGTTCCGCCGAGTTTGGCGCGGCTGTAATGCACAAAGCGAACAGCATACTGAATTCCTGAAGCCAAAATAAACGCGCTGGCAATCCAAACAAGCGTCTTCGGATTGAACTCCGAGGTCATTTTCGGCCAATTCAGGGTGTAGCTGATCAATGCGACCGCGATGACAAACATCGTTAGTTTGCCGACGTAATTGGATGTAACAATTAAGCCGCGCTTGCGAAACACATAAAAAGAGCCCCAAATAATCACCACATCGCGCGAAAGTATCAGCACCAAAAACCAAAGCGGCAGCGGGTTCTCGCGAGACGGCAAAGCCAGAAAAACAGCCAGCGCACCCAACCAAATCTTATCCGCCAGCGGATCGAGCACTCGTCCCCAATCCGTTTCGACATGAAACCAACGGGCGATCAATCCGTCCACCATGTCGCTGACCAGCGCCGTAGCCATCAACACCAGAGCCCAGAAGTTTCCGTTCTCTTTGGGCCCAAGTTTCAGAAAGTAGAAGAGCGGAATCAGCAAGAAAACTCTGGCGATGCTCATAAGATTTGGCACCGTCAGGAATTTTCGAGGCCGTGGTTTCGGTTCGAACACGAAACTCGTCTGTTTAGGCAACAGTTTGTCGGTGCGGTTTATCTCTGCCACGGTTACTCCATGGTTCGCAGAACCCGTTCCAGTTCCGCGCGTGCCCACTCTTTATCTGGTTCACTTAACTCAGCAAGCTGCGCAGGATCTTTTAGCGGCACGGCATATTGTCCGGAGAAGCAGGCCGTGCAATAGTTTGATGGTTCGTCTCTAGTCGCGGCCAGCATCCCTTCGTGTGACAAATACCGTAATGAATTCACACCCAAATAGCTTTCGATTTCGGCGGGACTTGCAAACGCGGCAATCAGTTCGCGCCGAGTCGGGAAATCCATTCCGTAGAAACACGGCCAGCGCACAGGCGGCGACGCGATCCGCACATGCACTTCCGTCGCACCAGCGGCTCTGATCACTCCCACGAGTTTCTTCAAAGTCGTTCCGCGCACAATAGAGTCATCCACCAGCACCACGCGGCGGCCTTCCAGCACTCCGCGCACGGGATTATATTTAATCCGCGAGTTGTACGAGCGCATAAACTGCGATGGATTGATAAAGGTGCGGCCAATATAGTGATTTCGAATCAAGCCGATTTCAAATTTCAAATCGCTCGTGCGGGCATACCCGATGGCCGAAGTGTTGGACGAATCAGGAACAGAGATGACAACATCGGCGTCAGCAGGATGCTCCTCCGCCAAAATCTTGCCCAGTTTTCTGCGCACTTTATCCACGGACGTGCCGTAGATATGGCTGTCCGGTCGCGCGAAATAAATCAATTCAAAAATACACATGTGCAGATCGGGCGCGGCATACTGCACCGACTCCAATCCACGTGTCGAGATGTTCACGATTTCGCCCGCGTTGACGTCGCGCTCATAGGTCGCGCCAATAATGTCAAACGCACACGTCTCGGAAGCGAACACATATCCCTCACCCATGCGACCCATGGCCAGCGGCCTGAAGCCGTGCGGATCGCGGGCGGCCAAAACACCGTCTCTGGTAATCAATACGACTGAGAACGCGCCTTCCAGCTCCTTGACCGCCTCGGCCAGGCGGGTCGCGGCAGTCGGAGCTTTGGATCGCGCGATCAGATGCACAAACAACTCGGAGTCCGAGGAGGTCTGAAAGATCGCTCCCTCGTCCTCCAGTTTCTTGCGCAAAGCGCGCTCGTTGGTGATATTGCCGTTGTGGGCAACCGCCAGCGGGCCGTCCTTGGTGTTTACCACGAGAGGCTGAACATTAGTCAAAGACGAGGAGCCGGTCGTGGAGTACCTCACATGCCCGACGGCCCAACTGCCTTCAAGCTCCTTGAACCTCCCTTGGTCTCGAAACACGTCAGCCAGCAACCCCATGCCTCTATGAGCAAACAGGTTTTGGCCGTCGGAACTGACAATTCCCGCAGATTCCTGACCCCGGTGCTGAAGGGCGTACAGGCCCAAATAGGTCAGTTCAGCGGCACGGGGGTGGCCATGAAGGGCCATAACCCCACACTTGTCGCGGGGCTTGTCGTCGAGGAAATCTATGAGATGTGACATAAGACCCGTAATATAACCCGCTTAGATTGGCTTGTCAACTTCTGACCCGTCTTTTTTCATTGCCCCTGCTTCTTGATAGTCCGGTCAGGGTTTTATATCTTAGAAATCTTGAACTAAGCGAAACCGTCGGAGGGTTCCGGCGGACCACCTCGGGCCAATTTGGAGCTAATTTTTGTGAAGGTACTGATAACGGGCGGCGCGGGATTCCTCGGACTACACACCGCGCTGTGTTTTGCGGAGCATGGCTGGGACCTGATTTTAACGGACATAGCACCCTTTGAGACGTCGGAATATCCGGCGGGAACGGTTTTTCTTGAGCACGATGTGCGGGACAAAGCCGGGCTGGACAAAATCTTGTCGGAATACAAAGTGGACGTGATTGTCCATGGCGCGGCAGCTCTGCCTCTCTGGAAGCCGAAGGACATTTTTGAGATAAACGTGGAAGGCACGCGCCGCGTACTGGAATCGGCCAAACAAGCAGGGATAGACCGCGTCGTGTTTGTCTCGTCAACGGCGGTCTACGGCATTCCCGATCATCACCCCTTGTACGAAACGGACAGAGTGCATGGCGTAGGTCCGTATGGCGAGAGCAAGATTCAAGCGGAAGACGTTTGTTTCAAGTTTCGCTCAGCCGACTTCTGTGTGCCGGTGATTCGTCCCAAGACGTTTATCGGCACCCATCGTCTGGGAGTCTTTCAGATTCTTTATGATTGGGTCGAAAGCGGCAAGCGCATTCCGATGATCGGCAAGGGCAACAACCGCTATCAGCTTTTGGAAGTAGACGATCTTGCTGAGGCGATTTATTTAGGCGCAACGGTTGAGGCGGCTCGCGCGAATGATACATTCAACATCGGCGCGGAAGAATTCAAGACCGTCAGAGAAGACATGGGCGCAATGTGCCACTATGCGGGTAACGGTGCGCGTCCGTGGGGCACTCCCGCAGGGCCGGTCAAGCTCGCGCTGATGATTTTTGAAGTGATGGGACTTTCGCCTCTTTATAAATGGGTCTATGGCACGGCGGACCAGGACAGCTTCGTCTCAATTGACAAAGCCAAGCGCGAGCTGGGCTGGAGGCCGAAATACTCGAACGCGCAGGCCTTGATTCGCAGCTATCAATGGTATTTGGATAACAAGCACACGATTCCCGAAGGCAGCGGCATCACGCACCGCATCGCCTGGAATCAAGGCATCCTGAAATTCTTCAAACGGTTTATGTGATCTGCTGACGGGAGGTTGGGAATGAAACTGTCCGCCACAATTGCACTTTCGATAGTTTGCCTGTTCTGTTTACAGTCAACGATGCTCGCCACTCCCTATTGGACGGAGGCCCAGCTTGACTCAGCGCAAGCCGCGTCCGGTACTGCGTCATTGATTCGCCACGGTGAGACCGGCAACCGCTCGCACAGCAGATCGCTTGACGATATTGCTTACTTCGTGAAGTATCGGCAGCTTTGTGATTTTCTGGCTTCGATGCAGGTCACGACACCCGGCGCGAACTTAGGCGGGATGCGCGAGGGCGAGGTCGGCAGCGACTTCAATATCATTCAGACCGACAACACACAAGAAGCCATTCGCGTTTGGTCGCAATATTCTATATGGACGGGCGACACCGCTCGCTATGCGCAGAACATTCGCAACGCCTGGACATATTGCACGGTCTGGCCCGCGTGGCGCGAAGAAGGCGGCGGCTACTACGCGATGCACAACTGCGGCTGGGGATTTGAAGCGGCCTACAAATACCGCGAAGCCTACGGCGACACGAGCAAAAACTGGTACGCCGACAGTTGCGCGTGGTGGGTGAACGGTAATCCGCTAAGTCTGACTTCGATTCTGAATATCGCCGCGCAAGGCTTGGGCATCGGCGGTATGTATCCTCACGCGGTCTATCGTGGCCGCACGGATTGGCAGGACTTCACATTGGGCCGCGCGCGCATTATTCGCAATTGGTTTCAAGCAAATCCGTCGCGCTTAAATACCGAAACAAGTTGGGCACTCTGCGCAGGCACTGCGATTTGGGGAGTCTGCAATTCACTGTGGATAGCCTATCCCGACAGCGGCGCGACGTGGATAAACCAATACGGCACGAATCTCGAAACATGGGAGTCGCCCTCATCATGGTACAACGCATTTAATACGTGGTACTCGAACGCGACGTTCAGGTTCTGGGAAATCAGTGGCGACTCACTCTATTGGCATCGCGGGGTTTTCTACGCCGACTCGCTGGTGGGTTTTGACGTGGACAACGACGGCGGCATTCCGCCGGGCACCTGCTGTATCAGCAACGGCAACGACCATACTTGGGTCAGTGCCTACATGGGTTGGATGGGACTCGAACGGATAATTTCGTCTGCGCCGATTTCGTTTGTGGATGCGGTCGGATTTTCCAGTCCCTCAGAGGACGCTGCGTATCTTGCGGGCGATCCGCTTCCGGTTACTGCGCTGGTCGCGAATCAGGGTACGGAAGCATTGCAGGGCCGTGTCTGGGTGTGGGGATTGAATTACTCGGACAGCGCAGATTTCACTGCTGGAGCGGGTGACGTCGTGGAGGTACCGATGAGCAATCTTTGGACGCTTGCAGACAACTCCACACTTCCTGAATCGCCTATGCTATTTTCAAGGGTGCGGGTTATCTTAGAAGGCGACACTTTGCAGGCATTAGATTCTGCGGGCTTTGATATTCGGCGCGGTGGCATCGTGCAGGGAACTATCTCGGGCGAGTTTGACATCGCAACGTCCCCCGCCTGCTTGATTGAGTTCTATTCGGATTCCTACCCGGACTCGCTCTGGCACTCGGTAAATGTCGGCGCGGGCGAGATGTACTCCAATGGCGCTCGTCGCCTGTTGTCGGGCGGCAATCGAATGGTCGTCTACGGGCCAGCTCGCTACTTGATTGAAGAGATCGCGTTTTACCCATTAACTCCGGAAGAGAATCCGGATGATCTCGATGTGTACCTGACATCATCGGACGTTCTTCTGGTGGATGACGATCTTGGACAAAGCTACGAGAATTATATTCTGTCAGCGCTTGATGCCAATGACAGAAATGTGCGCGTCTGGGATCGCCAGTCAACGGTGCTCGGCGATCTGTCTAATGTGCCGTGGTTGATTTGGATGACGGGCAACGACGCGGTGACGACTCTTGATGCGCAAGACCATAATACGTTAACGGGCTTTATGCTGGCAGGCGGCGGAGTGTTATTGACGGGGCAGAACATCACGGATGATCCTCAGAACGAAGACTTCTTACGCGACATAATGCGATGCGAGGAAGATCGCTCGGATACGGACGTGCTGCGCGCCTATGGCTTAGGCGACGACCCTGACGTGGATGGACAATTCTTGTTGCTGTTAGGCTCACAAGGGGCGCAGAATCAAACAAGCCCCTCCTCTATCACTTTGTTAAATGGAGCCACAGCGATCTTTGTCAATGATACGATCACGGAGGAAGTGTGCGGAGTATCAGGACTGCATGGATCTGGCAAGTTTATTTTCCTGAGCTTCGGACTTGAAGGAGCGTCAGGACAAGCTGGCAGTACGTCGCGCTCCGTGTTTTTATCTGCTGCAGAAGACTGGTTGACAGCACCGCTGCAAGCAACCATTGATCCACCCGTCGTGTGGAACTTCGAGTTGCTGCCGAGTTTTCCCAATCCTTTCAACGGCCAAGTGCAGATTCGCTGGCTCGCTCCAGATAATTCTTCCCGAACTACTCTCCAAGTTTACAATCTTTTGGGCAGGCATGTGACAACCTTGTTTGACGGGTTCGGGAAAATTGGACAAAACTTGGTCACATGGAACGGCGCAACATCAAGTGGTGTTCCGGTATCCAGCGGAACGTACTTGGTTCGCTTGACGACGCCGGACGCGACGCTGTCACACTCCATCCGCTTCATCCGCTGAACCCGTGAGCGGCTTCTTTTCGTTTCGCCGCAAGAATCCGGGGCAGGTCTTCGCGTGGGCGACCTACGATTTCGGCAACTCAGCCTTCGCGACGACAATCCTTGCCGTAATCTTCAACAAATATTACGCGGGCGTCATCGCTGGCGGCGCGGAGGGAGTTGCGGTGATGGGAACACAGGTTCCCGGCACGACGGTCTTTAGTTTTTTTGTTTCGGCCAGTATGATTCTGGTCGCGTTGCTGGGGCCGCTACTCTCTGCTCTTTCTGATTTGGGTCACCTGAAACGGCGCAT
Source organism: uncultured Alphaproteobacteria bacterium (assembly GCA_964530625.1). Taxonomy (GTDB): domain Bacteria; phylum Electryoneota; class RPQS01; order RPQS01; family RPQS01; genus JABWCQ01. The sequence goes on from CAZHAK010000012.1 coordinate 55,349, forward strand.
GCTCCTGCTGCATACAGCGATTGGAGTTGCCGCGACGATGATGCTCGCGACACTCGGCGAAGGCGATTGGCTGATCGGCGGAGTATGGTTTACCATCGCACAATTTGGTTTTGCCGGAGCCGCGATTTTTTACAACGCGATGCTGCTGGACATCGCGGATCCACAGGATTACGCGAAAGTCTCAAGCATCGGCTGGGCGTGGGGATATTTAGGCGGCGGGATGCTGTTGGCTGTGAATCTTGTCATGCTTCAGTATCCGCACTTGCTGGGCCTTCCCGCGGGCTTTTTCACGGTTCAGCACTGTTTCTTAAGCGCGGCGGTTTGGTGGGCGGTGTTTACAATCCCCATCGCGCTCTCCGTGCGCGGGCAACCGTCTGCGAAAACCGTGAGGATCAAGCAAGCCTTCCGCGCGTTACTCCGCAGCCTAAGAAGCCTGCGCAAACTTCCGACATTCTCGCGCTTCTTCTTTGCATACTTGCTTTACAATGACGGGATCGAAACCGTAATTATCATGGCGTCCATCTTCGGAGATCAGGAGTTACATATGGAAACAGGAGAGCTTGTGCTCTTCTTCCTAATGGTGCAGGGTGTCGCCTTTGTGGGATCACTTATTTTTGGAGTGATCGCCAACCGTTGGAACAATCGCGACGCGGTTTTGTTGGGTGTGGGAATCTGGAGTCTAGTTGCGCTCTGGGGTTGGCAGTTGGGCTGGATGGGCGATGCCTTGCAAGAATACTGGTTTTTGGGAATTCTCGCGGGTCTCGTGTTGGGTGGTACTCAAGCGGCTTCGCGTTCGCTGCAAGCCACTCTGATTCCACCCAGTCAATCTGCGGAGTTTTTTAGCTTCTTTGCGGTTTCCGGAAAGTTTGCAAGTGCGGTCGGACCGGCTATCTTCGGAATTGCCGTTTGGATCACCGGCAGCTTGCGAATCGGGATGTTGTCACTACTGATATTTTTCGTACTCGGCGCATGGCTGCTTTGGGGAGTTTCCGAAGAGCAGGGCCGTCGGGAAGCACTCGACTTTCAATCAAATAGAGATGAATAAACCAAGTTTAAAGACTTCAAGACGGGAGATTACATGAACGTTGCGCGACTCTTTTTTGCACTGCTGCTCACATTCAATCTATCCGCACATGCCGAGGAGATGCCCGAACTTGCGACCCTTTTGGCGCTCTTCAGCGCGAGCGCGACAGAGAACGGCACCATCCGCTTGAATTGGACCCTCGACCAGCAATCTCCTGCCGTGATAAAATTTCGCGTTTATCGCGGCTATGAAGAACTGGGAAACTTCTCCGTCTTATCCGAGATTCCGTTTCACGCGGAACAGGGCGCGGCGGACTATCTGTTGAACGACACGTCGGCGATTCCGGGTGTGACCTACTACTACAAGCTCGCGGCACAAGGTCAACTGAACGAATCCATCTTCCCTGTCGTGATTTCGGCAGGAGTACCATTAGGCGACAAGAACGCGGGTCAGGACGACGAAGCTCCCGCGATCATTCTTCCCGGTGAGACGGTAAGACTGTACGTGCGCAAATCCGGGCACGTCAAGCTCGAACGCACAGCCCCCGAACAAAAGACACTGATTGATGGCGAGTTAGCATCGGGAGTCTATGAAGTCGAAGCGGGCCCGGCTGCTCAATCGCTGAAAGTTTGGGCGGGGCAAGCCTACGAGTTTTCGTTAAGCTGGCCGATACAATAAGCAGTGTTACGGCTAGCAAAAGAGCCACTCCCGTGAGTGGCTCTTCAGCTTATTGAATCTCTATGTCCGTTACACTCTCGCGTCCGCGATACACTGTATCAACTGCGAGTGAAACTCCTGTGACGCTCCGAGAATGTTTCCCGACTCAAGAAAGTTTTCGTCGCCGTCAAAGTCACTGCACACTCCGCCTGCTTCTCGAACGATCAAAGCACCCGCCGCAATGTCCCACGGCGACAGACGGTGCTCCCAAAAACCGTCAAAGATCCCCTGCGCAGTCCAGCATAAGTCCAGCGCGGCGGCGCCCGCTCTGCGAATGGCGCGGCATCTTGGAAAAATGACCGCGAACTCTTTCAGATAAAGTGTAAGCTCGTCCGAGTGCCGGCGCGGAAATCCCGTCGCCAAGACCGCGTCGCCAAGTTTAATTTTGCGTGTAACAGCCAAGCGCTGTGTATTCAAGTAGCTGCCCTTGCCCTTTGCGCCCCAAAACAGCTCGCCCGTTACAGGATTGTACACGACTCCGCACAGCAGTTCCTGCACACCATCGTCGCGCACTTCAACTAACCCCAGACTGACGGCAAAGACCGGGAACCTCTGTACAAAATTGGTCGTACCATCGAGAGGGTCAAGATACCAGATCAGTCCGTTCCCTTGGCGGGATGTGCCTTCTTCACAAATTATTCCCGCTTCAGGCATTTCCTTTTGCAGGAATTCCGACACAACCGCTTCCGATTCAATATCTGCGCGCGTCACAAGATCCCCTCTGCCCTTCTCGCGCACGTCTTTCCCGCTCAGATCTTGCCAGTAGTTCATCAGCACGTCTCCGGCCTTCAGGCAGGCCAAAATGGCAAGCGACGCCCGCTCGTCGGTTCCAAGGGCCAACTTGCGTGCGTCGCGGAAGAATTCAGTTGAAGTGTTCACGGCCTGTTCATCTCGTATCGTTGTTTGCGTGTCTTTACGATACGATTTCGCAAGCTGACAATCAAGTCTGGGGAGCGTTTCGGGAGAGCGTCACGGTCAGCACGATGCGCCCGGTTTCCTGCTGGACCTCGTAAGTCGCGCCGTTCTCCCCTAGTCGCGCCAGATACATGTGCAATCCGTCTGTCTGCAACGGCTCTTCTTCAGTCTCAAAGTATTTCGCCTCCATCACAAGCACGCCAGTGCTGTTGGCAAAATTCGTGGTGACGTTCAATTCAACCAGTCCGCGCGAAAAGTCATGCGCCGCCAGCGCGCGCAGCACAAACTCGTCAATCACCGCCGCTATATGTTTATACACGGTATAAACCGTGTAGGCATCGCTGGCCAGATCAAAGCGCTTGCGCACTTTGTGCTTATAGGTCAAGTTCGCGTCCAGAAACTGCAATTCGTTGCTGACCATCTCAAACAAGGACATCGGACCGGGCGTTTCCTGTGCGCAACGATGAAAGCGTCTGATAATTACCTGCAAGAGCTCTGTCAAATGACGGGCATTGCGCGACATAATATCGAGATTCGAACAGCTTTTTTGATGCTGCACTTTCAGGGCTTCGGCAGATTGCGACGCGCCATGCTCAAGCTCTTTAAGCAGCCGTTCCTGCTCGCCTACGCGCATTTCGAGCAGCTGCGTGGCGCCAATCACTCCGGAGAGTGGGGTCGCGAGATTGTGAACGATACCCGGCAGCAAGCTTCCGAGAAACTCGAGTTCAAGGCTGTCGAAGTGAGCGCTTGGCTGCTGTTTTGACGTAGAGTCTGTCATATGTTTCGGCTTGCTTTTCCTGAAGAAAGTCTGTAAGTTACAAGGGTCAGTGCTGAATCTTGCCGGTCTGAACGTGCGTAAACCCGTGAATAATGTTCTGATGCATGTTCAGTATTTGCAAATACAGTTCCCAAGTTATACTGAGCCTCCACTTCTTAGTTGGCAGGCGCACATTGTTGCGGCCGAATAGCACCGCTTGCCGCAACTTGCCAAAGAGAGTCCCCATAGCGACTGAATCAAACATCATTCATGCATAAAGCGGCGCACCGCGTCGTCCCCCGACTCGGAATGTTTTGAAGTATCGCAACGTGAAGTTGCCGGATCATCACACTACGATTGAAAAACATTACCTACCAGTACCATTTCATTGACTCGTTTATTTGAACCACGCCGCCACGTCGTCGCCACGTTTTCCGAACAGACAGCGCTGTTTATCTCGCTGATTCGTTGGACAATTTTGGCCCTTGTCGTGGGAACGGTTGTGGGCGCGTCAACATACGGCTTCATAAAACTGCTCGAGTGGTCGTCTGAAACGGCAGCACAGTTTCCCTATTACTTTTTGGCGATACCGATAGCGTTTGTTTTGTCCGCTCTCCTGGTGCACTATCTTGCACCGGACGCGGAGGGCCACGGCACAGAACGGATCATTGACGCGGTGCACAAAAACAGTGGCCGCATGCGGTTGCGCGTGGTGCCCGTTAAAGTGCTCACAACGGTCATAACCATTGCTGGCGGCGGTAGCGCAGGCAAGGAGGGTCCGGCGGCACAAATCGGCGCGGCGCTCGCGTCGGGATTTGCATCGCTCATGAAGCTTAATGACCGCGACCGCAAAAAAATTGTGGTGTGTGGTATTTCGGCGGGCTTTGCCTCAGTTTTCGGAACACCTGTAGCCGGAGCGATCTTTGGAATAGAAGTGCTGTTTCTGGGTCACTTGATGTACGATGTTTTAGTGCCTTCGTTCATCGCCGGAATAACAGCCTATCAGGTTGCCTCCTGGTTGGGACTGCAATACTGGTCGCACGCGATTGTTGAGATTCCTCCTTTGGGTCAGGGCTATGTCATTCAACTGGTCTTGACCGGTGTCGTGTTCGGCCTCGTGACGGTGTTATTCATCGAGTTCGTGAGATTTTTGAAACGCGCGATGCCGATCTTATGGCCAAACTTCATCGCGCGCGCGTTTGTCGGAGGCATGGTAGTCGTAGGGATCGCCGTCGTGTTCGGTTTCGAGGTCACGGGCTTGGGCACGGAACATATCGAACACATTTTCGAAGGGGAACCGGTTACTCCCTTCCTGTGGCTGGGCAAGATTCTCGCAACAGCCGTGACCCTTGAAGCCGGCGGGTCCGGCGGGATAGTCACGCCCATTTTCTTTGTCGGCGCGGCCGCAGGCAGTTTCTGGGCGGGAATAATTGGTGCCAATGCCGTCACGATGGCCGCACTGGGCACAACCTCCATACTCGCCGGCGCGGCCAACACACCGATTGCCGCCTCTATGCTGGCGATTGAAATGTTTGGCGCGGATATCGGCCCTTATGCGGCGGGATGCGCAATGGTCTCATTCATCATGACGGGTCATCGCAGCATCTACCCCAGTCAAGTGCTTTCGGCATCCAAGAGCGATTCATTGGTGGCTCAGTTGAACGAGCCGCTTGCACCCCACACGCGCTCGACCTTGAGTACGGAAGGTCAGGAAGAGTTTGATCGAGTTTATTCCTTCCCGATGCGGGTCTGGAGATTCCTTACAATCGGCATCTGGCAATGGAAGCCGCGCAAATAAAAGAAGGCCGCCTGTTTGAGCGGCCTTCTTCACATGTAAACCGGAAACACTAAGTCACGAGCTCTTTCAACTCAACGTGGCCAACCAAGACTTCTACCGGGTGACCCCAATCGCGAATGCGGGGATCTCTGGTCAACAAAACTACTTGTCGCTTCGCGGCAATCTGTTCGATTAACTGCCGCGATATGTTCAGATGATGATCATCCAATTGTGATAACACATCATCCCAGAAAATCGGAGCACGCTCCGCCACGGAAGTCGCGGAAAGCAGTCCGGCGATTAAACATAGCGCCACAAGTTCCGAGACGCCGCGCGACTGCGATTTCAACGCTCGTCGTTGCCCATCGTCCATCACCATGATCCATTCGCTCCCACTCCACGCCACCGACGCGAATTTTTCTCCGATTGCCTCAAACACCACGCCTTGAATTATCGCCAGCACCGACTCGCTCGCCTGATCACGCTGTTCAGCCAATTCCGTGGTCAGCACATAGCACATTGAGCGCGCCGCTTGCATGCTCTTCTCGATTTCCTCAATTTTCGCTTGCGCAGACGCACGCTCGTTCTGCAGTTGCTGATCGGACGGAAAGTTTTGAACTTGAGCCTGCAAGCCGGGCAGATCAAGCTTTCCAACCTCGTCAGAAAGTCGGTCGGCAAGCTCCAAAGAAGCGTGAGCTTGTGCCGTTAACTCCCGCATTTGTTCACGGTACTTGACCAACCCTTCTTCCCGTGAGCCGATGGTCGCAAAGAGCGGGTCCAGTTCCTGAATGCGTGCGGTAACCTGAGCCAATTCCTCTTCGATCATACTTGTTCGCGCGGACAACTCTTGCGGAGACCGCTCAGCACTGAGTTTCGCTTTAGCTTCGCGCAGTCCGGCCTGAAGTGAGTCGCTCTCTCGAATCGCGGCCAGAATTTCATTTGCTCCAAGCTTCGAAAATGCGCCGCCCACGGATTCATCCAGCGACTCCATTCCTGAAATCACGTCGCGCAATTGCTGTCGCACGGCCTCCATATCCGGAGTCTTCGCTAGTTCCGATTCGACGCGACTGATTGAAGTCGTCAATTCCTGACGGCGCTTTTTGCGCTCGTTCAGAGTTTCTATTTCATTGCGCTCAAGAGTTGCAATCTCTTCGCGTAACCGCTGAGACTCAAGTTCCATCTCCGCGCTGCGTGCATGAGTTTCGTCCTCTCTGTCAAACGAGGTCAGTGCAGCATTCGCCTTCGTCAGATTGGCCGTCAAAGTCCGATAATCGGTCACCCGTCTGCGAATGTCTTCGCGCTCGAGTTTTCGCAATACGGCGGGCACAGGGTCATCCGCCGGAGCGTCAACTATTCTTTCGCACATATTCGCCAGAGTCTGTTTGCGTTCGGTCAACCTGACAAATTCATTCCAACGCGCTAGCGCGGACTCACGATCAGAAAACATTGTGAACATCTGCAAATCTCTACGCAATGCTTCCCGTTCCGAAAGCGCCGACTGCTGCAGATGCTGCAACGTCTCTATCTTGCGGACATGGTCATCCGCGTCTTCCTCGTAGTTTGGCGAAGTCAACCGGCCGATGGCATACCCGGCTCCTCCTCCAATCACCGCGCCGAAGAAACCAACGTCCCAGCCCAAAGTTAGACCACTCGGCACACCTGCCACGGCCGCACCCAGCACAGACATAATCACTTTCGTACCGGCTCCAGAGCCTTTGATCTGCAACTCGACGACTTTGCGGCGCAAGTCGGCCAACTCGGTTTCGCGAGCAGTCACCGCCTCCTGCAGGGCGAAGAGCTTTTCTATCCGCGCCGGTGTATCCGTTGAAAGTGTGAAAAATTCTGCAAACTCTTTGATCAGTCTCTCGTTAACACGCTCAAGTTCCGCTTGTTGCTTCCCCGTATCGACTTGTTGCCTGTCGTCAGAGTCGTTCTCGTCTGAGTCAATATACCGCTCGAGCGCCAGCCATTCGTCCGGACCCAGCGCGGCAAGCTCTCCATATTTTTCCGTGCGTTGCTTTTCCAAACCGTCGCGCTGTCTGAGTAAATCAATCCTCGTGCGTGATAGATCTTTTGAGATACCCTCCAATTCTGCAAGCCTCACATACAACGGTTGCGTCACCGGCCCCGGCGACTCGCTTGCGGACATCTCTGAAATTTCCTTCTGAAGTCGACTGATGGTCTCTGAGAGCTCGGCAGATTTTCCTTCGTTCGCTCTTAGCTGCGCCGCAAGAGTATTGCGCGCTTCAGATAACCTCAGATAGTCTTGTGCAAGCTGCTCCGCGTTGTCGCCCAGCTCCCGTGTGATAGAGTGTACCGCTTCGAGCCGCTCCTGCAATTGCGCGAATTGACTCCGCGCGGATTCAACGCTGTTCCATGAACTCCGAAGTTCAGCCGCCCAAAGCTCTAAATGAACACACCGTTCAGCCAGCTCGATCTTGCTGTCAAGATCTTTCTTCTCCTCGGACGAAACATTCGCCGCCAATTCCGCATCCGTGATCCGCTCTTGCAACTCGCCGCTCTTCTCTTCCGCGACACGTAGTTTTTCGCGCAGCGCATGGGAGTTCAATAACTGCTGCTCGATCCGCGAGACATCAGCGTGCAAGTTCAGGAGTCGCGATTGCCCATCACCTTCCGTCAATGATTTAAGTCGGCGTTGCCATACATCAAATTCTCGCTGTAGCGGCACACTAGTCATCTCCGCTGCCCAGTCCAAAAGTTCTTGCTCAGGTGCCTTCCACTCTCCGTTCAAAACAAAATTCGGCAACGCTTCAGGCATCGTTTCAACCGGCAGGAACAGATCCGTAAACGGGCTGTATTGTCCCAAACTATCCGCTTGTTCCGAATGTTGCCTTACCTGACCGCTCTCAGTATCCAATGACCACTCGCGCTTGATCGGCCCCAGCTGTCCGACCACCGTCACGCGCAGAAGCCCCGCCTTGAACAAACTATGCCGCAAGCTCTCAGTATGGTTGGGCAATGTCGCCGCCATCACTGCCGAACACAAGAGCGTCTTTCCGCCGCCGTTTCCCGCAGCAAAAACATTCAGGCCATCGCCTCGTAATTTCCACGTTACCTGCTCAGCCCCAAGCAGGCTCGGCTTGCCGGACAATTGAACGAACTGGAGAGAGAAAATGGGAGGGTGTCCTGACTGTCGCGGCATTCGGTTCACGTATGGGAGTTGCCTTGAGGGTGTGCATAACTGATATTAACTATAGCAAGCAATATACATTTGCTCGCCCGTAAAGACAAGTATTCTAAGTATCTTCGAAACAAGTCACGACAGAAGTGTGCAAAACTTGCAAAATACGGCCAATTGTTTTTTCACGACTTGAATGGTTCGATTGCCAAGCACCATTCCGCCTGCCTCTCTTCAGCGCAGTATCAAAATCATTCAGAATAGTAGTTAGTCTCAAGAAAATTTCGTAAAATTAGAGCGGTTCCGGCTAATGAAACCTTATTGACCCATATGCGACTGGCACTGACTCTGATTCTTGGTATTTTCACATTGGGGGAGGCCGCAATCGCCGCAGACTTCGTGCGGCTGAAAAGCGGCCGCCTGATAGAGGGCGCGGTCATCCGACAAGATACAATCGCCGTCTATCTCGCCCCGTGGGATCAGCGCGCCCTCAGGCAGCCAGAGCTTCAAGTTTTCGCCCGCGACGAAGTGGAATCAATCTGGCTCGGCGGCAAACCCGCCAAAGGTGTTAGACGCAAATACACTCCGCGGCCTGGACTTGTTGAATTAGGCGGCGGATTGGGACTGCAAACATGGGCCTCCACCTTGCATCAGCGCCGACATCTTATCCAGTTTTCGACGCTGGTAGGAACTTCTATCAGTGACTATCTCGGCATGGAGTTAGTCGGTGAGATGACGGCGCCATTTGGTAAATCCGCCGATCCCGGTTTTGATTCGCTGCAATTCTCATATCAGCTTGCGCTTCACCTTGTAGGCACGCTGAAAACCAAAAGCCCGTTCACTCCGTTCGCGTATGTAGGCGCAGGAATCGGCCGCGACGTCTCGACCGCTGGCGTAACCTTGACCAAACACGCGGATGACAGGAATCTGGTGGAAGTCGGCATCGGGGCCAAACTCGGTTTCGGCGGTGTCGGGCTCCGCACAGAGATTCGCCATGCATACTATGAATGGAACAAGACTATTTACATCGGCTCGTCCAACGGGCGCGACTACTACACGACACGGCAATCCGCGGACGCGACCAGCATGCGTGTCTCGCTGTTCACATACTTTTGATCTTGGAGATCACCATGCGCCCGCAAAAGATTCTTAGCATCATATACATCGCGCTGATTTCAACGACCGCGTTCGCCGCTCAGGATTACTCCGTGGAGTTGCTGACGAAGGCTCTCGTAAAGAGCGAACAGCTTGAGTCGGGCACACTTGCCGACTGGAAGCGCGTGCGTTCAGAAGGCTTTGACGGATACGGAGTATACTGGGGAATTCCCGTCACTCTCGATGCGAAATCTTCCGGACAATCACTTGCAGAGTCCATCGCCTCAGAGCTTGACCTTGCCGATGAGTATACACTGCTTGCCTCACACGTATCTCCCACTCGCGAGTACGAGATATTCAGAGAACTCCGTAACGGACTACCTGTGATTGGCGGCAGACTTGATATTGCCCTGAACAAAGCAGGACAGCTTACACGAGTCACTCACACGAGCTTCTCGAAGTGGAACACAAGCGGCATGCATGCTCTGAGTCCGTTTGTCGCGGCAACGTATCTAACAGCGAACCTCGAACCAGCGAATTGGCAAGTGGTCAATGAAGAATCCTTCGCCTGCTGGTACCCGGATGCCGACGCGAGAAATTTGCGCGCAGCCTACTGGCTGAAAGTTGCAGGATCCCAGCCGCACCAAAGGTATTTTGGAATTGTAGACGCCCAGTCCGGCAAAATTTTGCTGGAATGGCCGGGCATCGCACACGAGGTGCTTACGTTGAATGTAGACCAGCCCTATTGGCAGCCCTACGATCATAGTCAGGTCTTGGAAGCGCCTTGCCAGCATCAATCAGTCAGAATAAACGGCTCAACCTTTACGACCAACGCATCCGGCGCTGTATCCGCTGAAGCCGGGTCTCAAGCGAACGTGGACGCCTACCTGCAAGGATCATTTGTGGAAGTCGGAGAGCACGAAGAATCAAACGTCCCGTGGCAGAGCGCAACTTACTCCGCGCCCTTCGTCAACAATGAATTTTTTTGGGATCAAGATCACACCAGCCGCCCGGCCCTTAATCTCTACTACCACACGATGTTTATTCACGACTGGTACAAGATTCTTGATCCTCCCTATGACGCATTGGACTATCCGGTGCCCGCTGTTGCAAACTATGGCAACAGTTACGACAACGCGTTTTGGAACGGCTACGGAACTTACTACGGTTCAGGTATGACCTACGGGAATTTTGCGATGTACTCCGATGTGATCTACCACGAATACACACACGGAGTGACCGATGGAATCTATCCCGACGGTACGTTGCCCTACACGGGGCAGTCGGGCGCCATGAATGAAGCGTGGTCGGATTACTTTGCCTGCACGATCAATGGGGATCATTTAATGGGTGAGTGGCTGACGGGAAATGCCACCAGTTATTTTCGCAATCTTCTCAGCACGACCATTTATCCACAAAATTGGGTCGGACAAGTGCATGGCGACAGCCCGTTTATCTCCGCGCCGCTGTGGACTATCCGCAATGAATTAGGCGTCGGCTACGGTGATTCCCTCGCTCACTTCGCTCGCTATGCGCTGGCGGAAACTTTCTTCGACTACTTCTTGGCTGTGCTGGAAACCGATGACACGGACGGGAATCTCGCCAATGGCACACCGAATGACTACGTGATTTACGACGCCTTCGGCAGACACGGCATCGGACCGGGCGTAAAGCCCAATTTGGTCATTCGTAACTTTGTTATTGACGATTCGGACGGCAACGGCAACGGTTTTGCGGAAGCGGGTGAAAATGTGACCATGACGTTTTCCATTGTCAATGACGTGACGCTCTTCCCGCCATTTGTCACGAACGCGGTGCTTCATACTGTTACGGACGACAACACAATCTCTCTCGGAGACACGGAGTTTTCGTTAGGCACGATTGGCCCGCGCGACTCGATTCAAATCGGGCCGAACGCTGTGACCGTTTCATCAGGCGCTACGGAACATTGGGCGGTAGTTCGTCTTGACGTGACCTCAGATCAATTTTCAGAAGAGTTCGAAACCCCGTTGGAATTCGTGATCGGTGTTCCAAAAGTGCACGTCGTCACGCGCGCGCTTGCAACGGATGTTGACCAATATGTCACAGGCTCACTGCGTACCATGGACAAGATATTTGTGCACAAGCGTTTAAACTCATCGCAAGGCCTGGATCTGTCCGCACTGCCTGATACAGGCATGGTTGTTTGGTTGTCCGGCGACGCAACGAACTCCGGTTTGTCTGAGCAAGACATCACCACACTGACCGCTCATGTCGGCGGCGGTGGTCGCCTGGTGCTGTCCGGGAAAAATATTCTGGGTGGAATCACGGGCAGCGATTTTGCTCGCAATACTCTGGGCGTGGACGCTGTGGGCCGTTCCCGCTTGAGGATGACAACAAGAATGAATATGCCCTTTGCCGAAGGCGACGTGTATCTATTGACAGGATCAGGCGGTGCGGCTAATCAAGATAGCATGACGATGCTGGACGTTATGACCAACTCAACTCCCGTGCTCAGGTTTGGTCCATCAGGTAATGACATTTCCGCTGTCGCCGGACCGATTGGCGGACGAACTCTCGTCTTCGGTTTTGGCATAGAAGGGATTGTCGACAATTCCCCGATCGGAAATCAATCGCGTGCTGTCTTCCTCTCGCGGCTGCTCGACTGGGCGGGCCACCCGACACCAGCCGATGATCACATAGCCCCCGTTTGGCGACCCAATGATTTCGCGCTGCAAGCAGCTTATCCGAATCCATTCAACAGCACAGTGCGACTGGATTACAACATCGGCAACGCAAAAAACGCGCGTCTAGTCTTTTTCGATGTCTTAGGCAGAGAAGTTCATCGAGACAATTTGCCCGCTCAGTCAAACGTTTATTCGTGGCAGCCGAGCCTTGCCTCAGGCGTGTACTTCGCCATTCTGCAATCGGATTTTCAAACATCCGCGCCGCAGAAGTTAATGCTGCTTCGTTAAACTTACTTTCGATAAACAAGAAACGGGACGCCAGCGCGTCCCGTTGTCATTTCTCTTAGGCTCTATTTCTTCTTCTGACATCCCGGACAGTAGTAGGTCGAGCGCTGTGCTTGCACGATCTTTTTAATCCTTTTGCCGCATCTCAAACACTCCTCATCTTCGCGATCATAGACACGGAACTCTTTCGCGTACGCGCCGTACTTTCCGTCCGGACTCATAAAGTCGCGCAAGGTCGAGCCGCCTTTCGTCAAAGCCGTCCGAAGCACCTCAGGCACAGCTTCGCACAATCGCTCACACTGCCGGACGGACAATAGTTTGGCACTCTTGCGCGGATCAATTCCACTAACCCAACAAACTTCGCTCGCATAAATATTCCCGATCCCCGCCCAGAGCGACTGATCCAACAGTACAACCTTAATCGCTTGCGTGCGAGTCGTCAACGCAGCTTTTAACTCGGAGCCGGTGATTCTTTCCTCCAATGGCTCCCATCCCAGACGGCGCAGCTCTTTAACACCCGACGCGCTCCTGTGATACCGAATCGTCCCCAGCGTCCGCACGTCACGAAAATAGAGCGATTCAGTTCTGTCATCCAAAGCGAAACCCGCTCGCAGATGCTCATGCGGAGACTCTTCCGTTGCTGCGACATACAACCTGCCCGTCATGCGCAGATGCACCAGAAGCAATCCGCGCTCGAGTGTCAGCAAAATGTATTTACCCCGCCGCGTGACGGACACAATATTCTGATCCTTGACGACGCGATTAAGTTCTTGAGCGGTCATCGTGCCAAGCTGACGCGGAATAGTAGCCCACGCTCCCCTTAGGACTCTGCCCACAACAGCAGGGCGAAGCTCGCGCACGACCGTTTCAACTTCAGGCAGTTCAGGCATCAGGATGCTCTTTCAGAAAGTCTCCAACTAAGTAGAATGATCCGCAAATCACCGAGCGTGAAGTTTCCGGCAAGGCTAAGATTTCTTCATATGCAGTAGCTCGCTCCACAACTCGCACCCGAAAGCCCAATTCCGCCCCGATATTCGCCAACGCATCTGCGGTATATGTCCGCGGCGTCGGCGCGGACGTCACCCACAATTCATCAATGACTCCCGTCAACTGCCGAAGCGACTCGCGTGCGTCCTTGTCCTTCATCATGGCCACAAGTGCAATTCGCTTTGCAATCTTCGTTTCAAGTCGCAGCGACTCGGCAAGCGCCGCAAACGATGCCGGATTGTGACACACGTCAAGCATGACGTTAGGATGACTCACAAGATCTTGTTGACGACCCATAACCTTAAGACCCGAAAGACTGTTCCGCACGTCATCATCCGAAAGTCCGCTGTCCAAACTCCTAACAGCAGCAACCGCCACGCTCAAATTATGGTTCTGAAATTCACCGGGCATAGGAATCATAAAATCTTCAATCAAAGCAAAGTCGCGCCCTTCAAGAAATAACTTTGCCTCTTTCCGTGCCACTGCGTGCTCGATCTCAACTGCAGCCTCTTCTGCCTGCCAAACACTGAAGCAATTCATTCCCTGTTTTATTATTCCGCTCTTGTCTGCCGCGATAGCCCCAAGCGTCTTACCCAGAATATGCGTGTGATCAAAATCAATCCTGGTTAAAATCGCCGTAGTCTTTATCAAAACGTTCGTTGCGTCAAAACTTCCCCCCAATCCCGTCTCGACGACATGCGCGGTCGTGCCGAGTCGTTGCGCGCACCACAAGTAAAAAGCGAATATCGTTTCAAAATAAGTCAGTTTAGTTGCTGCATCGCGCACTGCAGCAATTCCTTCACACCACAATTCGTCCGGCAAATCCCTTCCGTCAAGCTGCACTCGCTCTTTTGGCGACACCAAATGCGGACTCGTGAAAGTCAGTGCTGAGTGATTCGTCGTCAAGAGCGCCTGACACATCGCGGCCACCGATCCTTTCCCGACGGTTCCGGCGATGTGAAGGCAATGCGAAAGTTCAAGTGGAAGTTTAAGTTGACGGGCGGCTTCAAACACCAGCTCAAGTTTAGGCCGGTCGCGGCTACCGCCGAGCGGAAACTCGACTTCATAGTTAATCAATGAGTCGAGGTATACCAGAACCTCTTTGAAACTATTCACGAAAGTAAGAGTAGAATGGGCTAAGGGAAGACGTTATCTATACAAAGATACGCAGATGCCTTCTGACGCGCAAGGTGTGTGAAGAAATACAAACGGACGGAGTAATTCCGCGTTGCGCCGGAGCAACCTGCAAGGAATCGTGCAGAATGCACGGAGAGGAGTGAGAGGAGGCTTAAGAGCTCGTGCGTGGTTTTTTTGCCCCAGCCGTTAAGCCGGTTTCCGCAGACGAAGTCATCCAGCCCTTTACGCTATGCCATAACATCGTAAAGAAGTTTTTACGATGGGAGCTTGTTGAATTCTCAGAGGTTTTGCCGCATGTGGACCCGTAAAAGGGCACATGATTTTGGTCCGTCCACTGATCGAATTCGGGTTGCGGTTTCATAATAAATGGGTTGTATAAAAATTCTTTTGGTTGGTCTGCTCCCCTTGCGCCGGGGCAATAGGAGCAGTATATTTACTACAGTTCGATGAAGAAGCTGCGGCCACGCGGGTGTCCGCTAGATTAGATGATTTTCTTATTATTGATACAGCAAGGAGCAGCCGATGTCCACATTTGAAGAAACTATGGAAAACAGCCGGGTCTTTCTGACTTACAGTTTGGCAATGACGATGCTCGGAAAATCCGCGCAGATTCTGGCCGAGCGCGGCGCAGATGCCAAAGCGATGAGCTTTGTGACCACGGGAATCGAGCTTCTGGCCAAGCAGCTCCGGGACTATGCGGATAGCAAGGATCTCGATGACGGTGCTGAGAAAGAACTCGACAGCCTGTGCAAGATGCTGGATATCCAGCGGGCCAACGGCGGAGCCGCTCCCTCCGCGTAATGGGCAAACCAACTTGGTGTAAAAGAAGCCGGTGACACTGAATGTGCACCGGCTTCTCTATTCTTATTGCGTTCCGTCAAGCGGGATTACGCGAAGCAAGTTCCCGCCGGAACGTCAAGCAAAATCGAAAATCTCAAGCACACGCGTCAGCTCATCCAGTCCAGCGGCACGCTGGCGCTGGTGGTCAATCCTTCTTCATCTTGCGCAATTTACGCTCCAGCAGAAGCAGTACCTTTTGCGCGACCTTATTGGGGGTGGTGCGGCCGTTCTCCCAGCGGTTTACCGTGGCGAACGTCACACCGATTTCGTGCGCAAAATTCTCCTGAGTCATGTTTAGGTCTTCGCGCAGTTGTTTTATCCGTGCTCCGTCGAAATCGTCCGGGTGCGGGCGTGAGGAGCGAATCATGTTACGGGCGATGGTCGTGGCGTCCATTATGGAAATCTCCGGTTAACTTGAGTAGTTGTGTTATAACACTTAGCAAGCCTTATGCCACAACGATTAGCTCCAATAATTTAGCGTCCTACTTCTTCTATATTGCCGCGAAGCAACTGTTTCTTACGTGTAAACGGGGGATAAGGAGTCGGCAAAAATAGCCCTGGGCAAGAAACTTTTGTTACCCACGGAGTGCCGCTTGACTTTCTCCCACCCCAAAGCTACCTTATCTATGTGATATCCCGACCCCAACCATTGTTTCTACCCCTCTTCCCATTTCGACCGGTCATCCGGGGGCAGAATCCAGGCTTCCTCGTAGCTGTCCACAGAATTGTGAGGGATAGGGGAGTTTACTACCCTGTTGCAGCCGCACCCGCCGCGGTTGCCCCAACGCACCCATCACAGGGTCGAGCCTCCGGCTCGACAAACCACCGAGAATTATCTCACCCGGAACGAGTTCGCGGTCGCGCCTTCCGGGGCCTCCTCTCCCCCACTGTTTCAACTACTTCCTAAGTTGCGACAGGATAGCTGGCCTGTTCATTGAGTGGTAAGTCTCTTGATGACCAGTGATTATGGGGAAATTAACGTGACTCAACCACAAAACACAAGGCAAAAAAATGATACAGAGGAAGACTCTACTCACGAAAGAATCATTGGCAGAGTTGGCCTCGGCAAACGAGCCGCCGTGTCTTTCGCTTTACCAGCCGACCCATCGGCACAGTCCCGCAAATCAGCAGGATGTAATACGCTTTCGCAATCTCGTCCGGGAGCTTGAGAAATCCCTCCGACAGAAGTACTCGGACCTCGAAACCCGAAATATTCTGGAGCCGCTTCAAGCCCTCACCCTCGAAACTGACTTTTGGAACCATACACTGGACGGATTGGCCGTGCTAAGAGGGCCAAGTGTTTTTCACGTATACAGGCTTCAGCGACCAGTCCCCGAGCTAGCTATCGTTGCCGACAGTTTTCACACCAAACCTTTGCGAAGGTTTTTGCAAACGGTCGGTCGCTTCCAGGTTCTGGGTTTGAGCCAAAGCGAGATCCAGCTTTTTGAGGGAAACCGCAACGACCTTGATGAGATTGAATTGGCACCAGGTGTTCCGAGGACATCCACTGAGGCCCTCGGTGAAACACTGAACAAGTCACATCTGACCGTCTCGTCTTATGGCGGAATCGGCCAGGGGAGCACACCGATGCATCACGGCCACCGCGGAAGACAGGAAGCGGTCAAGGCCGATACGGAGAAGTTTTTTCGAGCCATCGATCGCGCGGTGCTTGAGCACCATTCCCGACCGTCCGGTCTGCCCTTGATCCTCGCGGCATTACCGGAGCATCATCATCTTTTCCAAAGTGTCAGCCATAACCAGTTTCTGTGGCCGGAGGGAATCGATATCAATCCGCTTGACCTGCCGATCGACGAATTTCGAGCACGAGCCTGGCAAGTCGTCGAGCCGCGATATCAGACACAACTAGTAGAACTTGCCGACGAGTTTGCCGTTGCGAAGTCTAAGGGGCTCGGCAGTGACGACATAGCGCAAGCAGCTCAGGCGGCCTCCGAGGGGCGTGTCGCGACTCTGCTGATCGAGTCCGGCCGAC
>CAZHAK010000013.1:0-67472 GCA_964530625.1 uncultured Alphaproteobacteria bacterium
TTGAGAAAATTTCGCACCATAAAACCAAGCGGCCCGCACTTAATTGTGCGGGCCGCCTGAGTTTAATGATTAGCAGCCATGGTTAGGCCACTACGTCGTGGAGGCTATTGGGTGACCAACAGGTTGAAATTACCTGTTTGGTTATTGTATCCTGAGACACGGATATAGTATGTCGTGCCTTGTGCCGGAGTCGCGTGAGAGACCGTTGATTGCAGGCTGTTCAACGCGCAGTTGTCATCGTTGCAGGCCACTTCGGTGCCACCACAGGCACTCCAGATCGAGAGCGCTGTGTCATAATAGTAGGTGGCTTCACACACCGTCGCGGTGATCGGCGCGGTTGACTCGGATACGTAGTAGTACCAGACGTCGTACAGATCATTGAACGCGCAGCTTGTCACGTCCGTACCGAGGGCTGCGCCCGTGGTATAGCCCGGAAGTGACGTACCGTTAAAGATCTGAATGGCATTTCCGCAGTCGTCATTGGCTGGCGGCGGCGGCGGGCAAGGATTGGCAGTACAGTTCATGAACTGGCTCCAAGTACCTGAGAGACCATCGCACTCTGCTTCGGTCACGTCGGCACACTCAAAGTTGCCGTAGCAGCAGCGTCCGGTGGGAGCCTGATAGGGCTCACAAACGCCTGTCACGACGAAGTTCATGTAGCTCGCGAATCCAACCGCGGCATCCCACGTTTGCGGACCGGCAAGGAGACCATTCAGCGTGGCTTCGAGCGTCCACTGCGGGTCAGCGCCGTCGTCGGGATTACCATCATTGTCCGGGAAGGTCGTTGACCAGACCTTGTAGTCTTCGTCCTGCGGAGCAGTCCAGAAGAGCTTGATATGGTCAGCCAAGTCGGTCACAGTTTCGACATGAATGGTCAAGTCGGGAACCGGGTCACATGGGGTCTGTACCGCACAACCGTTGACGGTGATGCGGTAGGTGTTGCTGCCACCGAGGGGCAAGCCATTGAAGGCACCGAAGGCACCAAAGGCCGCATAATTGCCCGGTTGCAGAATAGCCGAAACAGAGACCCATCCGGCCGCGCAATCCGTCACGAAACCATTGATGACAAAAGCCGGAGCCAAACAATCATCAATTCCGTTAACAATGCCGTACAACAGGTTGTTGAATTCGGAACTCACAGAGACCGTCACGAGGGCTTCTTCGGTTACAACGAAGCGGAACCAGTCGGTGTCGCGTGTAAAGATTGCATCACAGGTAAATGCTTCAGCACAAATGGTGTCGCCGCAGTCAATGTCTTGGAATGACGGCGGGACGCTATTACAACCACCATTCGGGTCAGGACCAACACAATCAAGGGCGTCAAGGGGTTCGATGACATCATTCGGTCCACAGGTCAGGGCACACGGATTTTCGCACGGAGTGGCACAAGTCAATTCACTGTCCCAGACACCGCCGAGCGTGTTACATCCGGTGAGCGTGAGGTCATCACAAGAGGCGAAGTTGTTGTAACAGCAACGGCCAAGGGTAAACACACAAGGCGTGGGATTGGCACAAGGAATACCATCATCAGAAATCGTCAGAGAGTATTCACCATTGCCACCACCCCAACCGTCCACGACCACGAAGTATTCCTGTCCGAGAATCGAACAGAACGACGCAGTCGAACGCAACGAACTCGGGACTGTGCAGGCAAAGTCGTCGTCGTTTCCGGCGATACAGTTAAAGTTGCTGCAATCATCTGTGCAAACCACGAGAATTTGGGTATCGTAAAGGGTCGCAGGATCACAGAGAGTGACGGTCATCGTATTGCCGGTACCGGTGATCGAGTACCACGCGTCCGGTGCGGTGTTAGATCCTTCGTACGGATCAGTCGAGCCAAGGGCGCACTGGAAGCCGGGATCAAGGTCAGTCAGGCCAACCGTAGTGCCTGCATATGTCCCGGGAACTGCGACTGGCGTGGCCGTAGCGCAGTTATCACCACCTGGTGTCACCAGCGGACACGGAGTGGCACAAGTCAGACCTTCCGTCCATGCACCACCGAGTGTATTGCATTCGAACAGTGTATTTTCGGCGCAGCTTGCACCGTTTTCATAGCAGCAACGGCCAACGGGCGGAACACAGGGGGTGCATTGCAACCAAGCGCGGTACTGATGGTCGACTTGGAACGGCAAGCCTGTGAACTGATTCGGACCTGCCCAAGCCCAGTAGGTTCCGGGGAGGAGACATTCAACGGTTATGGAATAGACTTGACCACAGGGGCCGAATCCACCAGCTTGACCAAGAATTGTGTAGGATTGGCATGTACCGCTGATAAGGAAGCCAAGCACGTCATTGAATTCAGCGACGATGTTCCAGGTGACGTCCATCTCTTCGGTGATGGTGAACTCGTACCAGTCGGTGTCGCGAGAATTCAAACCATTGTCACAGTTCACATAGGTGTAAGTACTGCCACAGATCGTGTCACCACAGGCGATTTGCTGAAACAGCGGGCCTGCGAGGTTATTACAGCCACCGTTGGTATCGAACGAATCAAGTTGGCAAGAGTCAACAGAGGCAAGTTCGATAATATCAAACGGGCCACATTCAAGTTCACAGAGGTTCACACAGGGATTGTCTGTACAGTTCAAACCTTCATCCCAGACTCCGCCCAAACTTGCGCAGGTCGCTGCGGAGACATTCTGGCACTGCGAGCCGCTGTTATAGCAGCAACGGCCCACAACGGCGGTAGTGACGGTGAGGGTGTAGTTACCGCAGCTACTGCCGTATCCGTCCACGACGATGTAATAGGTATTGCCAGCCGTTAAGGCTACCGCTTCCAAAAGCGAAACGTAGGGGCTCGCGTAATTCGGAGCCGTGCACGCGTCATCATTACAGGCATACGGGGCACCCGGAGTGACGGTATTTTGGTAAACGTACAATTTTGTGTCGTAGTTTGTCGTTCCTGTGCAAAGGGAGATATCCACAGCTACATTGGCAACAGGGGTGTAGGCATACACAACGTCCGGCGCCGTGGAGCCGCCGTAGGGACAGACTTCGTCATAGTTATTCGCGAAGGTGCAACTGCTTCCGTTTGCCGAGTACGGCAGGGCCGGAACAGGAATTGGGCACGCAGCAGTTTCACCAGGGGTGACTGTCGGGCAAGCCGTGGCACAAGTCAAACCGAGGGAGAAAACACCGCCGAGGGTGGCGCACTCTGCCGGAGTTTGGTCGTCAATACAGTTATAGGTACACGGATCCTGATCGGTGTAGCAGCAACGACCGGTCGGGGCCTGAGCGGAAACGTAGAAAACAACCGCTGTTCCAGCGACCACGTTCTGGCCAGTATTGTTGCAGCGATACTCTAAACCATTGGTTCCAGTTGTTTCAATACCAACGGTCGCGGACGTTGCGACATGCGTATGTTCAGTTTGATGGAAGACAATTTTGATCTTGCCGTCAGACGACAATTGGGCCTGAACCTTCACCAAGCCAGCGCCGCCGCTGTAGGGGTCGACGTTATTCCACTGGACGATAAACAAGTTCGCACTCACGGCCTTGTAGTAGATGGTGCCGTTGGTGCACGTACCGGGGGTACCCGCGGTGGCAACGAGGTCGTCCCAATAGACGTTAATCTTGGATGTCGTCGTCGTGTTCAGACAGACATTTGACCAGGAAGACGACGTGGATCCGAGGCTCAGTTGTCCATTAGTATTGATGTTCACCGTTGTGTAGTTCGTGCCGTAAAACGGGAACGAGAATCCAATGTTAGCATTAGCTTGACTGTCATCACCAACGGGTCCAATTGTCGCAGCGGGGTCGTTGCAGAGTTCAACAAAGTTGTATGCCACAGTGTCCGGAGCGACGTTATCAACCCAAACATAACCGAAACCATCCGGGCCGCCTTGTGCATCGAGGGGTTCGAAATCTCTTTCGCGGGGCGCGAAATACTCTTCGAGCTCAGTGTACAGCTCTTTTTCGCCGTTTGACAACTGGATGCCGTCCTGGATGCGCAATCTCAGTTGCTCAAAGGTAGCTTTGCGGTTATCAGCTTCATGGGCCGCGATAGCGGCTTGTGCGGCCGCATTCGGAGCGACGTAACCTTCGGGCGCGGTCGCCGACAACATAGAAACGTCAGCAACGGGTTCCGCTTTCGTTTCATTCTGCACTTGTGCCTTCGCCTCGACGGGACTCGAGGCCTTGTCCAACGCCTCGACATAGCTGTCCGGGGCATTAGCCAAGACGGAAGGCATCTTTAAGCTTGTTAACAAAGCATTAAGTTCTGCTCTCCGGGCGATCAATTCCGGCGTTTGGCCGTTGATCTGCATTTGCTTTTCGACGTCCCTCAGCTCGATCCTAATCTGATCGCTGGCGGCGACCTCGCGCTTGATATTACCTTGATTCGCCACGGCGAAACCGATAATGCCACAACACAAGAGGCCGGTTACAACATACATAAGCCATTTCTTGGTCATCTTCACTCCTCACAACTTAGGTTATTGGGTCAATACAGTTGAACCCGAGACACAGATTTTTCAGTGCAGCCTTTTTATCCTACACCAATTCCACAGCACCACAAATATAGGCTTCAAACTGAAGTGAGTCAACTCAAAATGGTTGAAAACAACACATTATCCAATTGGGTGGGAACATAAACAATTTGAATAATAATAAGCAGTTAAAAAAATTTGTTATTTTGGGCAAAGAGTAGAAAACAAGAACTTATGAAAATTGGATGTAAATATCCGGAGAGTACACGGCACAGTTTCGAGAGCTTGAAACCTCCTTAATAAGAGGCATAAAGATTGGCCCGGACACATTAAGATGTCCGGGCCAATACAGACTGCTAATAAAGCCTGTCTTTTTCAGGCGGGGTTTGTCATCGGTCTGACCCGGCGATAGAGCCGGGTGTTTCACAATTTGAGGCCTCGGATGGACGTTACGTCTGGCGCGCGGCCTCATGGAGGGCCGTGAAGTAATCTTTTGAAAACAAGCTCAAATCCGTGCCACGAGGGGAGAAGTCTTTGGTGATAATGGCGTAGGCTCCCAGGGATCGGAGTTCGTCCTTGACGGACGGTTGATCATTGATCGGAAGCCCTGTGACCACAACGATGCCGGGATGAAGATTTCTTTCGAGCAGCTTCATGAGGACGGTGCGTCCGTTCATTCTGGGCATTTCGAGGTCGAGCGAGAGCACATCGGGCCGGTGAGTTTCGATGGAGCTAAGGCACTCGTCTCCGTCGGCGACGCTGGCGCACAATTCAAATCCGTCTTCATGCTCAATAAGCTGCTGAAGAACTTTTCGTACAACGGGATTGTCATCCGCAATGAGGACCCGCACGTTACCTCCGCCGTTTCGTTTGATCATACCATTAATCTGCAGTTGCCAACCGGAGGAATTCCCTCGCCCGGTCAATATTTTCCTGAATTTCTTCGACAAAGGCTTGAATGTCGAGGGAAAGGATGCTTTCATTTTCTTTGGCGAGCACTTCCCACGCGGGGTTTTGCGCAAGCTGTTCGTTCAGAATCTTCCGGGTGTCTTCCTCTAGGATAGCTCGAGCCAGACTTGCCGCCAGATGGACAATGGCTGTCAAGGTGGCGCTTTCATGTTCAATGCCCGGCTGATGATGATAGCGAATACATTCGACAATCGCATTGGGCAGAGACCATTTGCCGGCAAGCCATGCGCCGACTTCAGCATGGTCTGTTCCGAGGATCCGTTGTTCTGCGACAATCGACGGTAGATTTTCGTCTTCAGCGAGTTTGAACGCCTGTCCCAGTTCCTTGGGGAAGTATTGATGCAGGAGGATTTTGCCAATATTGTGCAGCAGCCCCGCGGTGAACTCGATGCCGTGTAAACGCAGGTGTAGTTTGGCGGCGAGGACGCGCGCGACTTCGCCCGTGCCGGCGCTGTGCTCCCAGAACACATCGCGCTGAAACATCACATCCTGACCTTGATTCGGGAAGGATTTCAGGACAGAAATGGAGGTCACGAGGCTTGAAACTTCCCTCATTCCGAGCACGACCAGGGCCATGTTCAGGGATTCAACTCTGCGGGGCATGCCGTAGAACGCGCTATTCGAGACCCTCAGGATTTTTCCGGTCATGGAGGGGTCATTGCGGATAATGCGAACTATTTCGGACATGCCGGCCATGGGATCATTGGCCAAGCGGGAAACTTCGAGTGCGATGGTCGGCAGAGTCGGGAGATCATTCGCCTCTTGCAGCTTCTGCATGACCTGTTTGCTGCGCGCCGGATCGCCGACGATCAACTCTTCGGACGGATCAACAGCCGCGAAGCTGTGGGAGGGGTTCTTCATTCATACTCCGATTTCACGACGGTTTTCGGTTTGGCAAGTTCATTCAGATTCAACCAGAAAACATCACCCTGCCGTGTCACGGTACGCGCCCGGGCAGGTAGCGGGGAGCATTGTAGGTCGGTATTAAGCAGACCGCGAGAGTTGACGGGGATGACTTCATCCGCCAAATCAAAGACCAGGGCGATTTGCTCTTGGTGCCACTCGACGACAGCGAGGGTCGGCAGCAACGTGGGTTGGTTAGAAGGCCGTGGTTGTTTACGCAAGTCGAGTACGGGAAAACGTCCATGCTTGAGCTGCACAAGTCCTTCAAAGCCCATTTCCGTATTGGGAATGAGCGGCAAATCGCTGTAAAGGCCAATAATCTCGTCCACAGCGAGTGCGTATCGCCAACTACCCAGTCTGAAACAAACGAGTTTAGTTGACGGAGCTGCAGGGGCGGCGGCACGGCGCGGCCTATTGGGAGCGACAACCATAATTATTGTTGTTTGAGTTTTTTCTCAAGCCCGAGTAACAGTCTGGCAGCGATTCTATTGGGGCTGGACTTGCCATTTTCCCAGCGGTTGACCGTGGAAAAAGTCACGCCGATGAGATGGGCAAAGTCTTCTTGAGTGAGCTGCATACGATGCCGGATTTGGCGGATACGCTCGGCGTCCATTCGCATTTGATCCAAGAGAGTCTCCGGGAAGTTAGGGGTCAGTTAGAAATATCAACATCTTGACGGAGTGCAATAGCTGGGCCATTGCGAAGTCTATGGCGAGGGAAGGCTCTCGAACAGAGTTAAGACAATTTTTAACAAAAGTTTAATAAGTGAACAAAGAGCAGGCATAAGATAGGGCGCGGGAGGAAGAAATGGCGAGGAATGGGGTACGAGTGGACGAAACTGGCCGGGAGAAGGGAAGCAGGTGAAACGGGGGAAAAACCGAAGCGAAAGCCGGGTCTTATGAGGAGTAGAGTCCGCCGGTAGAGTCCATCCAGTCGGCAATTTGGCTGGCTAAATCGGGCAGGTCGCCGCTGGAAACATCGAGTTTCAGGACACGGAGCAGCGAGTTATCCGCGAGCTGTTGAAGATAGTCTTGTTCTTTGAGATAGATTGAGAGATCGTCGTACTGAGATGGATTGCCGCTGACTTTCAGGCGCTCTTCACGCGCGGCTTCAAAGGTGGAAGGTTGACGAACACAGAGGACGATACGATAGTTCAGTGGAAGCAATCTTTCTTCAAGCCAACGGAAGTCGTAGATGCGGCCGCAATAGAGATTCTGGTGCATCATCGTGGAGAGGTGGAACCGGTCGATGATCCACGAATAGTATTGCTGGAGTTCAAAGAGTCGCATCCACGTGGAGTAGGTTTCCATCGCGAGCGATTCTTCGTCCTGATTAAAGTTGATCAATCCCCTGCCCCACGGGAAATCGGTGAACGCACACCACTCTCCGCTGATGTAGGGAGAATGATAACGATACTTGCGCGGGCCGATGATGCGCGGATGCTCATTCAAGAGAAACCCGAGATCAGTTTTGTGTGTCAGGCGCGTACCTTCGAGAATAATTTTGGGACAGAGTTTGCCGCTCATGCCTGTTGTTTTTTGCGGCGGGCTTCGATGAGTACCCCGATCCAGATAGCGGCTTCGTAGAGAATGATCATGGGCGAGACCATAAGCATCATGGTCAGGGCATCAGTGGTGGGTGTGGCGAAGGCTGAGAGAATGAAGATCAGGACGATAGCAATCCGGCGGTGCTTGCGGAAGAAGCTGCTCTTGACCATGCCTGATGAAATCAGCACGGTCATGATCAGCGGTAGTTGGAAAATCACCCCGAAGGCGAGCAGGAGGAAGAGAATCAGGCTGACGTAGCTGTTCAGCGACCAGAAGTTTTGCAGACCTGATTCGGCAAACGATCCCAAGAACTCGAGCGCAGTGGGAAGAATCTGCCACGCGAAGATCACCCCGCCCCAGAAGAGAATTGTTGAAACGGTTACTATCGGCCAGAGCCAGAGTTTTTCTTTTTTTTGCAGTCCGGGGCCGACGAATCCGTAGATTTGCCACGCGACGAAGGGTGAAGCTAACAGGACTCCAAGCAGAAGCGAAATCTTTAATTCAATAATGAAACCGTCCGAGGGGCCAAGCAGAGAAAGAGTACCGGGAACGGATTTCCGAAAAGGCTCCATCAGGAAATCACGGGCACGGTCGGCCAAGGCGAATCCCGCGAAGGCTCCGAGGGCAATGAACAAAAAGCTGCGCAGCAGACGCTTGCGCAGCTCGTCCAAGTGATCCCAGAAGGTTTTAGCTTGATCAGGCAATCGTTGACTCTAACTAATTAGAACGCTACTTTGCAGGAACAGTACCGCTGAAGCCGAAGGGAGTGAAGCGAGTGGCGGTGTCGTAGATGTCCACTTGTTCTTTGCGCTTCAGGAAGTTAACTGCCGCGTAGGTAAACGGAGTTAAGACGATTTCGACGCTGCATTTGAAGACGTAGTTGAAGGCCATCATCAACCAGAGATCGCTCATCGGAATCACGCCGACAAAGGCGATCGTAACAAAGAGAACGGTGTCAATTCCTTCTCCGACCAGCGTTGATCCGATGGTACGCAGCCAAAGCCATCTGCCTTTTGTGGCGACTTTTAGTTTGGCTAAGATGACGGAATTTGTGAATTCACCGAAGAGATAGGCGACCATGGAAGCCAGTACAATGCGAGGAACGAATCCCAGGATGCTCGCGAAGGCTTCCTGATTGTCCCAGATACCCGCCGGAGGTAAGGCGGTGACAATGGCGAAGGTCAGCGCGGCCAGAATATTGGCAGCGAATCCCAGCCAGATCACGCGGCGCGCGCGGGCGAAACCGTACACTTCGGTGAGAATGTCTCCGAAGATATAGCTTAAGGGAAACAAGAAGGTCCCTCCGTCAAAGGGAAAGTTGCCGAAGCCGACGAGCTTGGTGGCCGCGATATTTGAGATCAACAAGACAGCTACGAACAGTCCACCAATGAGGTCGTAGTAGCGGAGACCGCTCGGGAGGTCTTTGGGCCGGATGATCCAGTTGGTTTGGGGCATGAAGCGTTTTGTCAGAAGTCAGAAGTCAGAAGTCAGAAGTCAGAAGTCAGAAAAATAACCACTCTTGGGCGAAATTGCAACCTTTAGATAAAATGAGTTTGGAGCAGCGGATTGCGGCTCGGGCATGGGAGCTGGGGTTTGACTTGTGCGGATATTCGGCTGCGGGGCCGCCTGCGCGGGGGGCAGAGTTCCGGGAGTGGCTTGTTAAGGGGATGGCGGGGACGATGACATATCTGAACCGGTCAGCCGAACGCCGGCTGAATCCTGAGCTTGTGCTGCCGGGGGTGCGTACTGTGATTTCTGTGGGGCAATCTTACTTCACGGGATTTTTGCCCGAGGAAGTTCGCAAGGATCCCTCGCGGGGGATTATTGCCAGCTATGCCTGGGGGCAGGACTATCATGATTTGATGAAACACGCGCTTGAAGAGCTTGCGGAGTTTGTGCAGTCGGTTTCATCTGATGTAATGACGAAAGCCTATGTGGATACGGGGCCGGTGCTTGAACGAGAAGTTGCTGAAAGCGCGGGTTTAGGATTTATTGGCAAGAATACTCTGTTGATTCATCCGAAGATGGGGTCGCAATTGTTTCTGGGAGAGATTTTGACATCTCTCGAGCTTGTGCCCTCTCCCCCGCCGAAGCAAATGCCTTCGTGCGGAAGCTGTACGAAGTGTTTAGATGTTTGTCCGACGCACGCTTTTCCCAGTGCTTATGTGCTTGATTCGCGCTTGTGTATTTCGTATTTGACGATTGAGTTTCGCGGCTCGATACCTGTGGAACTTCGAGCAAAGATGGGCAATCATATCTTTGGATGCGATGATTGTCAGACATGCTGTCCGTGGGTGAATCGGTTCTCGACTTTGACGAGACAGCGGGCTTATGATAATACTCTCGAACGAAAGGCTCCGAAACTTGCCGATCTTGCGCGACTGAATGAGCAGGAGTTTATGGAGATATTTAGGGGGAGCGCGGTGCTGAGACCGAAGTACGAAGGGTTTATGCGGAATGTTGCGATAGCGATTGGGAATTGGAATTCAAAAGAAAAAATGGATGTGCTTCATCCGCTGTTGAAGCATGAGAGTTTGTTGGTGCGGGAACATGCGGAGTGGGCCGGCAAGCAATTGAGTTATCGGGACTAACAGGCTGATTTATTATTATTATGAATTCCTATTGACAAAGAGACCGTTTTCAGTTATCTTTTTTGCAAGTGCACCAAAAGGCGGTGCACCAAAAGGCGGTGCACCCTGGGCGGAAAACATAGCAGAATTCGGAGGCTTGCCATGGTCAAAGCACCTTCCACCACGACCGCAGCGATAATGCTGGCGGTTTTTTTGTGTTTGGGAAGTGCGAAAAGTTTTGCGCAGTGCGTGAGCGGAGTTGACTACGATTGTTCAGGTTCCTATTCAGACTGCGGGCATGTGACAACAGGGTGTACCCAGTCGTCGGTTTTTCAGGTCAACTTTAGTGGAACTTTCACAATGGGCGCAAGAATTGTAAACTGCACAAATGCTTGTGACTGCAGCTCCTGTGTCTTTGTTGAGAAAGTCGCAAGTGGATCCATCATAGACTCTGTAGAATCGGGCTGCTCGGTACAGATTTGCAGCAATACAATGACTCTCTGGCTTGATACAGGCTACGACTATCGTTTGTATGTTTGCAAGCGACCTTGCGACGACGAGCACGATTACTCTGATTGTGATGAAGCATGCAAGGCAGAGGGTTGGCTCGTCAGTAATCCGGGGCCGAACTGCCCATGAAAGCGATTATAAGCTCACTCATTGCTGTGTTCTTCTTTGCGACTATTTCGGCAGGAGACGTGCTACGCGTTCCCTCTGTATTTTCCAGTATACAGGAAGCGTTTTCTATACTTGAGCACGGCGACACAATATTGGTTGCACCCGGGGTGTATGTTGAAGCCTTGACCGCTCCCGCATCAGACTTTGTGATGCTAGGAGAAGTGGCGATTGACTCTTTTGCAGTAGAGTTCTCTGTGATAGATCCGACGGACTTACCCGGCTCTGATTCGCTGCGATGCTTGACACTGACGGGCGGGCGCGCGGAATTTCGCGACATTGTTTTCCGCAACCGCAGCGGAATGACTTCGGGGCGGGCGTCTTCAAATCCGGGCGGAGTAAGAGGTGATACGACGGTGGTTGAAGCGACCTTTGAACGATGCATGTTTGATTCTGTGCATAGCGGAGTGTCTCGTATTGATCGAATCATGGTAAATCGGTGTAGATTCATTGGTTCCCGTGTCGGCGCTGTTTACACGGGCCTTTGGCGAGGCAGGTTGTTTGCAGACAGCACGTGGTTTGACGGCGCAACTTTAGGTCTTGTGACCGCAGGACGAGGAGGATTGATAAAGAATTGTCTATTCACTCATAGGGGCGGTCATCAGATGCTGGTCGGACTTGGAGACAGTTTGCTCATAGAAAACTGCCACTTTTTGGGTCTTGATACGCTAAGTGTTCGAGCGATATTGATTCGACCACGATGCGGGTCGCACGTCCGGGATTGTTTGTTCGAGAATATTTTGTATGGCAGCACTGGAATTGTTGATATTGTCGACACTTGTTTCGGCCAGCCGAAGGGTTGGGATTGCGAATTGGAGTTTATCAACAACCGGTTTTTGCGTTGCGGTTCCACTCGGTGGAACACGAACTCAGGCGGCGAAATGGTACATATTCGGTGCAGCGAATCAGGGCAGGGATTTATCGCGCTGCTTGACAGCAATATGATTGATTCAACGCAGGATGTCCGTGGCATGGCATCCGGCATCGTGCTGCGGGGGTCTGCCATTGTAAGAAATACGATTTTCGGCGACGGAGTTACGCGGACAAAGCCTCAGGTTGCCGTCTATGATCGATCGGTGCACGATACGGCATACTTCCGCCACAATTCCTTTGGGCAGGAACCAGGCGGTATTGAATTCTTCATAGGCGGCACAGCGGTGATAGATGCGCGCGACAATTGGTGGGGACATGCGAGCGGGCCGTTTCATCCGCAGAACAATCCGAGCGGGCAGGGAGCGTATGTGGACGACGGGATTCGTTTCAATCCGTGGCTGCTTTCTGACCCGGACACGGCGAACATAGACACGAATGAAGTCGCGGTTGACGATCGGACTCGTTTGACAGCGAGCGAGTTTGTAATGACTGCCTTCCCGAATCCGTTTAACGCGGTGACGACGTTGCAGATCGAGGTGGGGAGGATTGGAGATTACGAAGTTATCTTATATGACGTGACGGGAAGAGTTGCGGCGGAAGTTTTTACGGGGAGAATTGACCGGAGGCAGTCTGTGTCACTAAACGCGGACGGACTTTCGAGCGGGGTTTACTTCGCGCGGCTTAGTGGCAACGAGGGAACGCTCGCGGTTAGTAAGGTCTTATTGTTGAAGTGACTCGATTGCGCTCAAATGCTTGACCCCCTTTTATCCCCCCGGAGGACCGGGGGGAAATCAAAAAAGGCAGCCTTGCGGCTGCCTTTTTGAGTAAGAATTGTCTTGTGGCTTAGGGGAAACCCACAGTTGCGATATCGTACGTCCATGCGCCGTTGTCGTGCGGGCGGTTTATGATGTAGTACGCATACTCCGGATAACAAGTGTCGAGCGTGCCTCGCCAGTTGCCGTTTGGCAGAATAAACGCGCTTCTGCCGGATATTTGTTCAACAACCATATCCGCAGACGTGAACGTACCACGACGCAGTCCGCATGTTTCCAATCCCATGAGTCCCACGTGGTGAGCGTCCACGATCGGAAATCCAATTGGCGTCGCGGCTTGAACCCCGCTCGCAATTGACACGGTCCCCGCAGGCGCGTAGCCACTTTGCGCGCAACCTGTGATAATCGGTGGCGGAGAGTCATGAATTGAGGCGAAGAAAAACGCTTGACCCAAGGCCATCGCCGAAGTAGTTTCCAGAGAGCCTGTCCAGTTTCCTGCGGGAGCCACTCGATAGGCAAAGGCTCCGCCGTTTTGCGTGACGACACGATCTGCTGTGGTGAAGCCGCCCGGCATCGCTTGATTTCGAATGATACTCGATGGTTGGGTTGTGATGTCGGCTGAGAAGCTTGAACAAGCAGAGGAGCCAGTCACGCGGTATTCCAATTTTCCCAAGGCGAACGGGACGGATTTCGCCCTTCCTTCAGGAAATTGGAAGTCGCGCAAGTAATAGCAGCCAACCGTATCGCTGGATTCAATGACCTCATTGTTGGCATCCAGAGCTACGACATAGAAGAATTCGCGACCGGGCAGCGAAGGTCTGGAGTGTGTGGACGACAGCCCGCTCACCAAGTTTGCAAAGACGTAGCTGCCAATGAACGCGGGGCTATTGTAAACGGCATACTGCTCCGCCTCGGGGACTGCCTGCCAGCATAACTCAAACTGCTCGGAGCCATAGGGGACTTCCACGCCGACGGGAAAAGCATAGCTTGGCAAAGTATAGACTGTTATCGCAAGCAGAAGGGTACGCATAACACCTCCACGAAACTTATATGGGTATAAGTTACAGCGGGGAATGGGGAAAGTCAAGAGAATCTTGTGCACCTTGAAACTTGACCCTATTATCCCCCCGGAAGACCGGGGGAAAATGACAAAAGAGGCAGCCTTGTGGCTGCCTCTTTTCTAATCGTTTTCGGGGTGTAGGTCCACACCCAGTTCTTTGGCTTTTTTCCAGAGTGTTGTTCTGTCAATTTGCAGCATTCTAGCGGCTTTAATGACATGGCCGTTGGCGGCGAGCATGGCATTTTCGATGAACTGTCTCTCGAAATTGCGGACGGCGGTTTTCAATGGCCCGAGTGTGAAGAGATTTTCGGGAGTCGCAGTGTCAGTCTGCTGATTCGACGTGGCGCTCGCGGTGTTGACCGGATAGCCTAAGGTCGCCGGGGTGAAGCTGGTGTTCTCCGTGGTTCCGATGTTCTGTTTCAGGAATTGCAACGTGCCAGAAGTAATCATGGTGGTGTTGCAGGCGAGAATGGCGCGCTCGATAACATTTTCGAGTTCGCGGACATTGCCGGGCCACGGATGTGTAAGCATCATCGCCATCGCGTCATCGGTCATCGTGAACGTGCCCTTTTGCAGACGGCCGCCGATTTTGTCGAGGAAGTGCGCGCAGAGCATCGGGATATCTTCTTTGCGCTCCCGCAGCGGCGGAATCGTGATAGGCACGACATTCAGGCGATAATAGAGATCCATACGGAAGCGGCCTTCCTGAATCATCCGTTCGAGGTCGCGGTTGGTGGCCGTGACGACGCGAATGTTGACCGGAATTTTCTTATTGCCGCCCAGCCGCTCGATTTCGCGATCCTGAAGCACGTTCAGGAGCTTGACCTGAGTGGAGAGCGATAGTTCACCGATTTCGTCCAGGAAAATCGTTCCGCCGTTGGCCGCTTCAAATTTACCGATGCGGGTTTGCTTGGCATCGGTGAAGGCTCCCTTTTCGTGCCCGAAGAGTTCGGATTCGAGCAAGGTTTCGGGCAGCGCCGCGCAATTGACTTTGATGAACGGCTTATCGACGCGCGGTCCCTCAAAGTGCAAGGCACGGGCGACAAGTTCTTTACCCGCGCCGGTTTCGGCACGGATGAGAACGGTGGTATCCACGGTCGCCACGTCGCGGATTGCGTCAAAGACTTTGTGCATGATGGCAGAGCGTCCCACTAAGCCACCTAGCTTATGATCCCCGCCGAGCCGACGCTTCAGTTTTTCGACTTCGCCGACGAGGCGAAGGTTTGAGAGCGCGGCATCTACAGTACGCGCGAGGAGCCGTGGCTCCATCGGCTGTGTGACATAATTGGTGGCACCATTTTCCATTGCTTCGACGATCCGTTCGGAGTTATCATTCTCCGAATAGATCACCACAGGCAGGCGTAAGTGCCGCGCGCGGATATCGCCGATCAGCGATATCCCCGAGGCGCCTTTGAGGTCCACGTCACAGAGGACCACGTCCACAGTTTCAGTTTCGAGCCGGTTCAACACGTTACTTGGGTTTGTCTCGTGTAGCACCCGGTATCCGCCTTCACCATTCAGGGAGCGCGTGACGCGCTCGATGGCGGCGGATTTTTCATCAACGATCAAAAGCGTTGGTTCAGGCATCGTGGGGGTCTCCCGTTTCCATAATCCATTCGTTAGCACCCATAGAACATCCATACCCTCGGCAAAAGTTGGGCCGAGCTGATTCATCGCAACCTCCTTGTTCATCCATTACAACATCGGGAAACACCCGAGAATTACACTTACTATCCTCCCTGAAATACTGAGTTAGGGACAACTTGTCAACATAACAGTTTGCAGAGCATAGGCCAAAGAGTCAAGAGCTCTGACCCATAATTGTAGAAAAGTGGCGACCGGAGATTTGGACCTGGAAATTTGACAATCCAGCAAGCGTCTGGTATATTCTAATTCGGGAATTTTGCGCATGTTGCGAAGTTGCGACAGGCGATAATCGTACACAAACTCCATAACAATATGAACTTCTACTCAGGATTGTGGATAGCGGTGGTGACACCGTTCAAAAATGGGCTGATTGATGAGGCCTCCCTGCAAAATTTGGTCAGTGATCTTGCGAATCGCGGTGTGGATGGTTTTGTGCCGTTGGGCACGACGGGGGAAGCTTCATGCCTCTCTTCGGACGAGCGGCGGCGGGTGATTCAGCTTGTGCTGGAAGCGGCCAAGGGCTGTAAGGTGGCACCGGGCTGTGGAACGAACGCTACGGCTCAGACGATAGAATTTGTGAATGAGGCGAAAAAGCTCGGCGCACAGGGGGCGATGGTCATCACGCCATATTACAACAAGCCGACTCAGGAAGGGCTGTTTGCCCACTTTGAGGCGGTGCATAACGCAACGGAATTGCCGCTCTTGCTCTACAATGTGCCGGGCCGGACGAGTGTAAATATGCTTCCGGCGACGGTGGAGAAGCTCTCAGACTTGCCGAGAATTACCTCGATTAAGGAAGCCTCGGGGAACTTGGAGCAAATCAGTGAAGTGGCGGCGCGGGTTGAGGGCCGGATGACGGTGCTGTCGGGCGACGACGGATTGACTTTACCGATCATGGCGGTGGGCGGGGTCGGGGTGGTCTCGGTGGCGGGGCATGTTTGCCCGGATTTGCTGAAGGGTATCATCGAAGCTTACGATCGCCGGGATACGCACTCCGCGCTGTTGCTGCATCAGACCTTGGCTCCGATTGTAAAAGCAATGTTCCTTGAGACGAATCCCGCTCCGGTGAAATATGCGCTGTCGGCGATGGGCAAGATGGCTAATGAATTCAGGTTGCCAATGGTGCCGGTCAGGAAAGAGACGGAAGGAAAAATCCGCGTGGCGATTGCCGCGTATCTGGAGAGTTTGAATGTCGCATGAACCGATACACGCGGCGTTGTTCGGCGCGGCGGGCCGAATGGGGCGGGTGATTTTGCACGAGACCCGGCAAAGCGGACGCATCAAGATTACGCACGCTTTTGATCCGGCGGGCGCGGGGCAATACTTTGATGACTTGCTGATTCAGCCGAATTGTTACGGGGTGCGGGATCATCTTGACGTGGCGATTGATTTTTCGCTGGCGGACGCGGTGGCGGACAACGTGAATTGCTGTCGGCAGGCGAAGGTAAATTATGTGTGCGGAGTGACGGCGCTTTCTGAGGCTACTCACAAGGCTTTGCGAGACGCTTCAAAAGATATTGCCGTGCTTCATGCGCCGAATATGTCGCCGGGGATGAATGTGTTGTTTGCGCTGGTAGCTGAAGCGGCGGCGGCTCTGCCGGGATATAAGGCGTATTTGCGCGAATCGCATCATACGAAAAAGCTTGATGCTCCGTCAGGTACGGCGGTGCGGATTGCGGAGATCATTGAAGACACGATTGGGACAAAGCCGGAAGTATTTTCGCAGCGTGTCGGTGACGTGGTGGGCGAACATACGCTGGTATTAGGCGGACATGGAGAAAGACTGGAGATTACTCATCGCGCGGATTCGCGGGCGGTGTTTGCGCATGGGGCTTTGCGCGCGGCGGAGTGGCTGGCGGGGCAGCCTGCGGGATTTTATGGGATGGGGGATGTATTGGGGATTTAGTCAGCGCAGGCGCTGGACCCAGTGCGCTGGCGTGTGCGCTTTGAAATAATCGGCGGAACTACTCTTGAGAACATGGAGGTAAACATGTTAGCTCGTATTTTTGGGTTTATTTTGTGTTGTATGGCCGCGATGGCCGATCCGGTGACTCCGGATATGATTTGGTCGCACTCGCGAGATGCTGGTGCAAGCGATTACTATATCAGCGCATGTGTCGCGCCCAATTCGGACCCTTGTTTGATTGGATATAACGAGGTCAGTTTTCCAGATTCAATCACCGCGACTCGGCTATCCCGAAATGGAGAACTAATTTGGCAGCGAAGCTATCACAATACGGCCGACCGTCTAAGTATATTTTCGGCTGTTACCCACAACGATGAGTTCTGGATTTGCGGAGTGAACGGGATATCTTATGGTTCATCCGATGCCTTCATAATGCGAATATCCGCGCAAGGCGATAGCCTCGGTTTTCAGACCACTGGGGACAGCCTATATGAATTTAGAGGATTTGTATCGGAGGGCCACGGCAGCAACCCTGTTCTGGCGCGATCAGTTGCTGTTGATTTCGACGGTGAATGGCAGTATCGCACCGCGATTTCATTTCTAGATAGTTCGGGGCGCCCAGTTTCTACTGGATACATAGATTCCCCCCATAGTGAGTTTATCAGAGATTTCAAGACTGTACCCGATGGGTTTTTGCTCGCGACCTTCGGTGAACCGCCGGGCGATTGCGTAGCACACTTGGTAAAACTTGACACTAACGGCGAATTGATGTGGCGCTCGAATTTTTCCGTCCCAGGTTGCCGCGAGCAATTCATGTCATCAATTCAAACTCGTGATAGTGGATATCTTGCATGCGGTGGGCATAGTCCGAACGGTCAGGTATTTTTTCAGGGCTTACTCGTGAAGTTTTCGCCGGACGGAGACAGCTTGTGGTCGCAAACTTATGGCGGACCCGATCTTGACTTCTTCGACAGCGTGTATGATACTGATAGTGGAATAGTTGCAACGGGAGTATATAGTATCTCTGAAGCAACGACGTCATTTTGGTTGATTCGTGTTGACGAGAACGGAGACAGCTTAACTTCAGACATTTCGACATCCACGGACTATCTCCCGTCGCGAGGAATTATGGTAGACTCCACTATACTTTTGTACGGAAGGAGGGACTCTAAGTCTTTTGCCGCATTATTAGGGTTTGCTCCAGTCTTCGTTGCACCGCCGTACCTCTTGTTTCCCCCAACCGTGGTTGGCGATACGTCTCAACTTGTTTTCACATTCACCAACACTGGATCAAACACGCTAAGGCTCGATGGGATAATAAGCTCACCTGCCTATTTTTCAGATTTTGAGGGTCCTGTAGATGTCGTGATAGGTGATTCATTTGCTGTAAATCTATTCTTCACTCCTACTGTTTCAGGATTCACAAGAGATTCAGTTTGGGTTGAAAGTAACTTGCCGCGACGTGCGCTCGCCTGTCGAGGCAATGGAATTCTGTTTGAAACCGTAGAGGACGGTACGTTTTTGCCGCAAAGTTTCTCGCTTCAGCCTCCTTTTCCTAACCCGTTCAACGCGACGACAACTCTTGAATATGAGTTGCCTAAGGCTGCGCGGGTATCGCTGAATGTGTATGATGTGCGGGGCAGAGTAGTTGAAACGTTGTTGGACGAGGTGGCGAATGCGGGCGTTAACCGGGTGAATTGGGCATGTCCGGAATGCGCGACGGGGTTGTATTTTTTGCGGATGGTCGCGGGGGAATATGTTTCTACTCAGAAAGTCTTGCTGCTCAAGTGAGGTGCTTCATGTTTTCCTTCGTTATTACAGTTCTACTCGTTTCCATCTCTTACGCGCAGCCGTTTCCTCCGGACTCGGTTTGGACGTTTGCTTATGATGACGGTGGGGATGAGTATTTTTATGATGCGATTGAAGTGAGTGACGGGTTTTTGCTTTGTGGCGAAGCGCGGGCGTGGAATGCTTTGGCGGGGGAAGCGCTGTTGGTGAAGATTGATTTTGAG
This sequence comes from uncultured Alphaproteobacteria bacterium, assembly GCA_964530625.1. Classification (GTDB taxonomy): domain Bacteria; phylum Electryoneota; class RPQS01; order RPQS01; family RPQS01; genus JABWCQ01. The sequence goes on from CAZHAK010000013.1 coordinate 19,363, forward strand.
GGGCAGTTGGTGTGGAGCCGGAGATATCCAAGTGAACGGAGTCGGAAACTCCAAGCATTCACCACTGAACATTTAGTATGGAGCCAGATAACCTCGTCCGGAAGGCTTGCGGGCAGACTGTCCTTATTATACTTAGATGAAACAGGAACGCTGTTGAACGATAGTACTTGGGATCTTTACGATCGCCCACTTGAGATTGCGAACATTGGTCAAGTCAATCCAGTTAACTGCGAGCCGGGAATAGGCGAAAAGGTCGTCGTAACAGAGAGATTGCCTGATTCGACTCAAAATCGAATTATGTCATTTACAAATTGTGAGTCTCCAAACAGCCGCTTAATCGCACAAGGAGTGGGAGATAGGGCACTGGGAATGGTAACAGTAGGGTATGAACCTGCAATCTGTGGTGAGACACGTGACGGCACGTCTGGTGGCAAGGATGGAATGCTCTTGTGGTGGCGTGACTTCACTTATCACCGCGAAGTGGTTGGTGGTCAGTCTGATGATTGGTTTGCATCAGTCTCCCAAGGCGGAGAGTTCTTTAAGTACACATCGACCGGAGGAAGTTGGAGTTTCTCGAATGGTTCATCCGATCTTTGGGTGGTCGGAATTGATTCAGGAGAAGTCCTTTACTCGCGCCATTACGGCGGCTTGTCCTACGAAGATGGCGTGAAAATCGTCAATGCAGATGACGACGGCTTCATCATCGCAGGAAATTTCTCGTCGGAGGATGTGTTTTTCGAGCAGTCGGATTATTGGTTGTTGAAAGTGGATGATGACGGAGATAGTGTTTGGTCACTTGTTGCGGGTGGGGATGAAGCGGACAAGTGCGAGGGGATGATTCAGACTGAAAATGGATTCTTGTTGTTTGGGTCTTCGCAATCTTTTGCTGTGCCGGGTTGGGACGGGTGCGCGATGCTGCTTAGTTATGTGCCGGATATTGCGGCGACTCCTGCGAGTTTGAATTTCGGGCCGGTGAATGTGGGAAGCAGTTCGGTGCGGACGGTGGGACTGATCAATACCGGCTCGAATGTGTTGACGGTGTCGGAGATTATGGGAACGGAAAACTATTCGGCGGATTTTCCGGAGCCGCAAACGGTCGCCATTGGCGAGACGCTGCGAGTTGAGATTACGTTTGCGCCGCAGACTCCGGGAACGCATGTGGATTCGTTGCGGGTGATCAGTGATGCCTTGTCGGGGGTAAAGATCGTGCGCTGTTTGGGAGCGGGAACGGCTGTGGATGCGGATGACGCGTCGCTGTTGCCGCGCGAGTTCAAGCTGCATCCTCCCTATCCGAATCCGTTCAATCCGACGACGACGCTCGGATTTGATTTGGCGCGACGCACCACAGTTGAGTTGACGATTTTTGACGTGCAAGGGCGCGTAGTGGACGTTTTGAGCTCTGAGAGTTTGAGCGCGGGATACTATTCGCGCGATTGGAGTTGCAGCACCTGCGCGGGCGGTGTGTATTTCGCCCGGCTTCGCACATCTGAATTTGTGGGGATTCAGAAGCTGGTGTTACTAAAATGAAACTCATACTATTGTTGGTGAGTGTCTCCTGTGTGCTGGCTCAGCCGCAGGTGGACAGTGTTTTTGTGTTTGAAAACGAGTCGGGGTATTTTACGCATGCGTATGCGTTGCCGGATAGCGGGTATATTTTGGGCGGAATTACCTTTGGAAACCGGATTTCGTGGCGCGTGGCCCGGATGTCGGCTGAGCGCGAGATCATCTGGTCTCACAGTGTGCCCTCCATATATGAAACCGCATTTCAAGACATCGTCGTGACGGACGACGCGGTGTTGGTGGTCGGACGGTTGGCTGTTCCAATTGATTCCAACTCATCGACTCTTGAACCGATTATTGTGAAGTATAGTCTTGACGGTGATAGTTTGTGGTCGCGCAATTTTCACGATCCGGTGAATTACACGCAGCTATCTTCGGCGTGCCCGAGCGGGGATGGCGGCTATTTCGTGTTAGGCTCAGCAGCGGTTCTATCGAATGAAGTTTACAATTATGAGATTAAGCTTGCTCGAGTTGATAGTGACGGAGCTATGCTCTGGGAGCGTTTCTTTGGAGGTGAACTTACCGACCAAGGCGGCAAAATAGTTAAGCTCGCCGGTGATTCAGTTTTATTCACTGCCTTAATGAGGCTGGGGACAAGCAGTCACATTGCGTTTATCTGGGCGAATCTTGATGGTGATAGCTTAGGCGGGAGAATTTTTGGCGCGATTGGCAGCACCTCCGCTTATCAAGAACAACATTTGTATGAGCGGAACAACGGCTGGGAATTTGTTTGGCACGATGTGCTGGGTTCGCCCATTGACGGAGATTTATTTCGCTGGATTCGTACGGATTATTGGGGCAATCCGATATTCGAGACAGCCATTGTAGGACCTATCAATTCGCTGCAAGGTTTTGGTCAATCGGATGATGGTTTGATGACGGTGGGTTTCAGCCCTTGGGGAGATCTTAATGGCCGCGACATTGTCGTCGGTAGAGTCAACCCGTCGGCGGGGTGGCTGTATTCTGAAGCGGTTTTGCTGCCGTGGATTCAGGAAGCTTATGGATTCCTGCCGACGGAAACTGCGGGTTTGGCTCTTCTGGGCAGGTCGGATTTTAGCGATACAACGTCCATGCAAAACTGCATTTTCTATCTGGGCGACAGCGAACTCTCGACGTTTCTTTACGCGATGCCACCGCGGCTTGAGTTTGGGGTTGTAGAGCTTGACCAGACTGAGGTTGTGGACGTCGAACTCTCGATTACGGGCGACTCCTCGATTGTTGTGACGGATATTGAATTGCCCGAAGAGTGCGCGACGAATTTGGGGTTGCCCGCAATCGTGACTGGAGACGCACCGTTGTCGTTTCGGATAGCGTTTCAGCCTAATGAGCTGCGGCAATACCGGGATACGATACGAGTAGCTTCGAACGCGTTGAATGGAGTCTTGAATATTCCGATGACGGGCGCGGCGCCGTATCCTGAGTGTGAACCGGCGTTGCGGACGGTGGAGTTTCATTGGACACATGTGGGTGACAGCGTGCGCAGGCCGTTGGCGATTCGCAATACGGGGACGATACCGCTGCATATTGACGAGATTGTTGAGCCAGCGCCGTTTTACTTGGACTCACTGGGGGTATTTGTTGTGGAGCCGGGATTTGAGGCGGTGTTGTGGTTTGAGTTTTGGCCGGACTCGGCGATTCCATATCGACGGAGCATGGTTTTGCAAAGTGACGATCCGCAAAGTCCGGACACGGTAATTTTAACCGGGCGCGGAGTCGGGAACATAACCGGCACAGAAGACGTGCCGCTCTTGCCGCGAGAGTTTTCGATTCATCCTGCTTATCCGAATCCGTTTAATCCGACGACGACGATTGGATTTGAGTTGCCTGCCGCGCGGGACGTGCGAGTGGAGTTGTTTGATGTTACAGGGCGGCGCGTAAAGGAAATTAGTGGTGGAATGATGACGGCGGGATCGCATACGATTGAGATAGATTTGCGCGAGTTCGCTTCGGGGATTTATTTTGTTTCGTTTACGGCGGGTGAATGGCGCGGTGTGCAAAAACTTTTATTGGTGAAATGATGTTATGTTTTTTACGCGCATTGCGGGTCTGGAGACCCACAACGGCGAGTGCGGCGTGCATACTACTAATGAGTCTCGCGCTTGTCTCATGCGAAGAGGGGAATAAACCTGCTGACGGGACAGGTTACGAAATCACGGTCGGAGATACGTTGATTACGATTCCACCGGAGGCTGTGCTGTTCGCTGGCTCGATTATTAATACGAATCACTTTAACTTTCACGCGTACATGCTGCGCGAGTATCAGATTGCAGTTCTTCCTCGTGACGTTGGATCGCCTTACAACGGCAGTTTGTTGGAATGGAAGAACCAGTCATGGAACACGCGCCGGACATTTTTGTATCCGCCATTTGATCACGACGTGACGACGGACACGCCGGAGCTGTTTTACTATTTGATCGGGACGTATCCGTCGCAGTTCGGTTTCGGGTGGGTGGATACCTATGATCCCGAGGCGGATTTGTGGAACAGCGCGCTTCGTCCGTGGCTGCGTCCGGCGGACTCGACATTGACGCCGGACAATCCGGGCACGCTGAATTTTGACGGGGGATTGGGAGATATGTTGGAGTATCGGGGGATGTGGGAGATTAATTGATTTCTTTGTGAGTCGAGCAGTTGTAGTCGAACAACGGAGGCTATGATGAAGGCGCTTTTGGGTTTGGCAGGAATTTTGGTGGGGATATGTGTTGCTCTGGCTCAGCCGATGGCGGTGGAGTGGGAGCAGGATTTGAATTTTTTCAATGACTCTCTAAGGGATTTTGAGTGCATTGGACTCATAGAGGATCCGGAAAGCGGGAGCCTGTACATCGCGGGGCGTGCCGACAACTACTTCTCCAACAATATGGACTCATCTGATGCAGTCGTGTTCAAGTTGACTCCTGACGGGGAAGTGCTTTGGTCGAGAGTATACGATTCTGGTGGTTTGTATTGGTTCGGGCGCGGCGTGTCACTGGAAGCGGGCAACATAGCTTTCGGAAGGTACAGTTTCGGTGTGGTGAAGCTGAATTCTTCCGGGGAGTTATTGGAGGAGTACCAGTATCGCTGCGCGTTGTGGCCGGGTGACGTGGAGGTCCTTACCAAGACATCCAGTGGAAGGATTGTCACCGGTACACGCTGTCTGATCGATGGTCCAATGTGGATCGAAACGGGAAGCGTAACTTGCATAGGCCCAAATGGAGATTCTTTGTGGACCGTCGAGCGACAATTCGACCAATATACATTTGTTCGCCAAATCCTTGCGCTCCCGGGCGACTCGGTATTGGCTAGTATGGTAGGTCACGGGCAAGGAGGGGGAAGACATGTCGTGATTATTGACGCAGCAGGCAATGTCGTCGAGGAACAGGCGTTCGCACAGGGCGAGTATGAGGTTCTGGCTCTGCGCGGCGACACGTTATGGATAACGGCGGCTGACGCGGGAACCGGCAACCTTGTGCTTAGGAAGCGGCTGCTTGATCATACCCTGATTTCTGAACGCACGTTTGAAATAAGCGGCAGCTCCAATTACCGTATATTGGAAACCCGAGGCAACCAAATCCGGCTGCTTAACAACGACGGACTTTTTGCTTTGTTCAGCATGAATCTAGACAGTTTGTGGTCGATGCAGTTGCCCGTGGAAAGTGTTTGGCGCGCCATTTCTTTGAATGATCGCGGACTACTGATTGAGACTTCGCCGGAAGAGTTTGACGATCCTCCGCACTTGATTCGCATGTCGTCACCGTTACCACGTATAATTGCTTCGGATGAAGAATTGGATTTTGGATACACCGAGCCCAATCAGGCTGTAGAAAGGCAATTGACTCTTAGCAATATCTACTTGGACAGTATTCTAGTGACCTCTGTCGCTGCGCCCGAACCATTCACAGTGTCAACTGAGGGCCCATTTTGGATTTACTACGACGCTCCTGCAGTGATTACCATAGAGTTTTTGCCGACTGAGCCGATTGACTACATAGGAACTCTCGCAATTGAAGCCAACACTCCATTTGGGACTATTGAGGTAGCTCTTAGGGGCAGTGCTAATCCAAATGAAGCGGATGAGTATCCTGTGCTGGTGAAGTCATTCGCACTCCATCCCCCCTATCCCAATCCCTTCAATCCTTCAACGACATTGTCATTCGAGTTGCCGAGGAGATCGGACGTGACACTTTCGATTTTTGATATTGGTGGTCGGCTTGTGACGGAGCTTGTTAGTGGAAATCTCTCGAGGGGTTCGCATTCGATTAATTGGACTTGCCCTGAATGCGCATCGGGAATTTACTTTGCGACGATGACGGCCCGTGATTTTTCGGCTACACAGAAACTACTCTTACTTAAATAGCCCATGCCCTTAATCATCCAGAAATACGGTGGGAAGTCGTTGGCGACGCCTGAAGATATTTTGCAGGTGGCGCGGCTGGTGCATGCGCGGGTTCGGGCTGGGGATCAGGTGGTTGTGGTGGTGTCGGCTTTGGCGGATACGACGGATCAGTATGTCGCGATGGCGCGGGCGGTGAATCCTGAGCCGAGGGGACGGGAGTTGGATGTACTCCTTTCGACCGGGGAGCGGGTGGCGATTGCGATGCTGGCGCTGGCTCTGAATTCGATTGAGCCGGATCTCGCCATTTCTCTGACCGGCGCGCAGGCGGGGATTATCACGGACACGCTGCATACGGCGGCGCGGATCGTGGACGTGCGGCCTCTCCGGGTGCACGAGGTACTGGATCAGGGGAAGATTCCCGTAATCGCGGGCTATCAGGGGATTACGACGGATAAGAATATCTCGACTTTGGGCCGGGGCGGAACGGACGCGACGGCGGTGGCTTTGGCGGTGGCGCTGGGAGCCGATCGGGTGGAATTCATGAAAGACGTGGACGGAGTGGCCAGTGCGGACCCCAAACTGGTGCCCGGGGCGAGGATTCTGCCTCAGTTGGATTTTGCGGAGGCGCTATCGATGATGGGCTGCGGGGCGAAGATTTTGCAGGTACCGGCTGTGGAGATGGCCGCCGAGTTTAAGATGGAGCTTGCCATCGGGAACTCCAAGACTGGAGTAGCCGGAACAATTATTACGAATAAGCCTTTGATTCGCAGGACTTTAGGGGCTATTATTCAGACTCCCGCGACAATTTTGCCGCTTGCAACTCACGCAGAGTTTTTGTTTGTTGAAAGGTTCGTGAGGGAACAGGGCGCGCTGCCGCTCTACCTGCGCGGCGGTGACTACCCCTTGGTGGTCTTCAAACGTAGCGATGAGCCTCATTTGTTGCTGAAAGATCTGGCAGGCAAAATGGACATAGGGTGTGATCTGGTGGCGCTGTTTGGGCCGGGATCCGGTGGTATCGGCGCGCTGGCGGACCGGATCGCTCTGGAGCTTGTACCTTTCCGCCCGGCCATTCGTGAAGAGCTTTATCTGGAAGATCGACTGATGTTGTTGGTCAAGTCCGCCGAGGCCGCCGGGCTTGCGCGAGCGCTGCATGCCCTCTGCGGCAGCGAAGTCTCCGCTTCGGCTTGAGTTTGAGAATTTTTTCGTCACTGAATTTTTTTGACTGGGAGAGTACCGTCGAGTCGTTTTTGTTAACTTATTTGTCTACCCTGTGAACACGCAACTTTCCCCCTCTTCTCTTCCCGTCTCAGTTCGCGTCGGACTGCTTGAAGGATACGAGCGAGTAACATTTAGATACACGGGCCGCTATCGCATAGAAACCCGGTCGGGTCAGCTTCTGCGCGAAGCGGACGGCTCGGACTTGAAATGGCGCGTCCTGCACGAGAAGAGCACGCCTACCAAGTTCTTGTTCAGTGTGCTGGTGGCTTCGTTTACGACGAGCGCGGAAGCGATGGTCTTAGCCGAGCAGTTTGAGAATCGCGGCATGCAGGCGGTGATGCGGCAGATCGGCGGGCCGATTGAGATCAATGGCCAGATTATCGGGGACAACACGCTTTACCGGGTTCAGGTCGGACATTTTCAGTCGGAACACGACGCGCGGCAACTGCTCTCGACACTGGCACTGGATTACGCTCCGCGGCTGGTGCGCGAAGTTCTGACGCAAGCGACCGGTAAACTTGAATTGTTTGATCAAAGTCTCGATCAGCATTTTGAAAGCACGGACGGTTTCCGGCTGGTACCGGTGGACCTCGACTCACGGTTGACGATTTTGGGTGTGCGCATGAACTCAGGGTTCGCCTATGAACCCGTCGAGGACCGGACGTACGAGAGTCTCATCGAGCTGTATGTGGATCATGACGGTCAGATCGCGGTGCTGACGGAGATTCCGATTGACGTTTATTTGCGCGGCGTAGTGGCTGCGGAGATGCCGTCAGAGTTTCCCGAGGAAGCTTTGCGTGCACAGTCCATCGCCTCGCGCAGTTTGGTGATTGCGACCAAGTCTATCAAGCATTTGAACGATCCGTATGACTTTTGCGGGCACGTTCACTGTCAAGTCTATAGCGGTGTGACGAACGAGAATCCGCGGGTGACCGAGGCGGTGCTGGAGACTCGGGGGAACATCATGCTTCATAACTCGATCGTCGTGGACGCGCATTACTCAAAAGTTTGCGGCGGTCATACGGAAGACGTGCAGACAACGTGGGTGACTCCTCCGCTCTTTTCGGGCAAGGGAGTTCCGTGCGACTGTACGAACAAGCTTGAGATACCGGACTTGACGACAGAGACAGGCGCGCGCAGATGGATTCAATCCCGTCCTGAGTCACATTGTAATTTGGACGGCGTGGATTTGCCGGTGTCGCGGAATTACGGCCGCAAATACTTCCGCTGGGAAACCACACTGCTGCGCTCGGAGCTTGAAGAGATTATTCTGACGAAGACGGGGATCGACATCGGGACGCTGTATGACATTCTGCCGATCCGGCGCGGACGCAGCGGCCGGTTGATGGAAGTGGAAGTGCTGGGATCGCTGGCGAATTTGAGGATCAAGCGCGAGCTTAGGATTCGGCGCACGCTGTCGCATACGGCTCTTGAAAGTTCGGCATTTTTGGTTGAGGTGCTACACGATTCGCAAGGCAACCCGATGGAACTTGTGTTCACCGGCGCGGGCTGGGGGCACGGTGTGGGGATGTGTCAGGCCGGCGCGGCGCGTTTGGCCTTGGAAGGCAAGAGCGCGCAGGAGATATTGCAGCACTATTATCGTGACTGCGTGATCGAGAAGAAATATTAGGGATGACATGAGACCGGAAGAACTTTTACAGCAGATTTCAGAATACAAACCGAAGTTAGCCGTTTTGCGGAGGTCGCTTTGACTACGCCAAGCGGCTGTCTGAAATTGAGAAACTAGAAACGTTGTCAGGCGGCGCGGCTTTTTGGGATGACCAGGAACAGGCGCAAAAGGTACTGCGGCAGATTTCGGAACATAAGTCGTGGGTGGAGGCGTTCCGTAAGGTCGAGATAGCCTTGGGGGATTTGGAAGCCTTGCAGGAACTTGCCGCAGATTCACCAGATGATTTTACTCCGGAGGATCTGGACAAGGAAGCCGCGAAATTTGACCAGCTCTTTGACGAACTTGAGACGCGCGCGATGCTGAAAGATTCGAATGATTCAAGGAACGCGATCATTCATATTCATCCGGGCGCGGGGGGAACGGAATCTTCGGATTGGGCGGGCATGCTCTATCGAATGTATATGCGCTGGACTGAGCAGCGAGGGTGGAAAACCGAGGTGCTCGACTTGGAACCTGCCGAAGAGGCGGGTATTAAGTCTGCAGTGATAGAAGTGCAAGGCGAATTCGCCTACGGCTATTGCAAAGCTGAAACGGGTGTGCATCGGTTGGTGAGAATTTCGCCATTTGACTCGAACGCGCGGCGGCATACGTCCTTTGCGAGTGTATTTGTCTATCCCGAAGTTGACGAAGTGCCGGAGATTGAAGTTCGGCCTGAAGACCTGCGAATTGACACGTTTCGCGCATCGGGCGCGGGCGGCCAACACGTGAACCGGACGGAGTCAGCGATTCGGATAACGCACTTGCCGACGAATATCGTAGTAACGTGTCAAACGGATCGCTCGCAGCATCGCAATAAGGAATCCGCGATGAAGGTTTTGTATGCGCGGTTGTATCAGCGCTATTTGGACGAGGAGCGCGCGAAAAACGCAAATATCGAGAACTCGAAGACGGATATTGCCTGGGGGCACCAGATTCGTTCATACGTTTTTCAGCCGTATCAGATGGTCAAGGATCATCGCACGGGAGTTGAGACGTCGAATATTCAGAAAGTCATGGACGGAGATTTGGACGAATTCGTGCGCGCGTTTTTGTTGACGGGCGCTCAAGGGAAATACGCGCGGTCACGCGCTCAAGGTGGAAACGATGACATTGACCTATAAACTTGAGCAGGGAGATTACATGAAGCATTGTATTCTTTTGTTAGTTACGCTGGTTGCTTCACTTTCATTCGCAAAGCAGAAACCGCTCGGTCTGGACGGAGAGCCGTACTACGAGTATGTGCCGAATCATGTATTGGTGGCATTCTCGAAGACCGCGCCGCAGGCAAAAATTGATGAGATTATCTCTCGCAGCGGAGGCAAGGTCGGATCGTACTCGGACTTGCTCGATTTTTACAGGATTGAAATGCCGACATCAACGGAAGAGGGTGTGCGGTTTTTCCGCGCTCAGGACGACGTAATATGGGCCAATTATAACTACATCGCCCGTGCGCATTTTGTACCGAACGATCAGTTCTATCAGTTTCAATGGCATTATCCGTTGATCGGGATGGAGCAGGCGTGGGATGTATCCCGTGGAGCGCCGGGGGTCGTGGTGGCGGTATTGGATCAGGGGTTTCAGTATGATCACGAAGATTGGGTTGGTGTTGCGCGGGTGAGTCCGCGCGATTGCATCAGCAACGACAATGATCCCTCGGAACCGACGCTCGAAGACTCGCATGGAATGCATACGGCAGGGACAATTTTCGCGGCCACGAACAACACGACGGGTGTGGCGGGTATGGCGCCGCTTTGCACGTTGATGCCGGTCAGAGTCCTTGATAACGAAGGATCAGGCTCGTCCGAAGCGATTGCGAATGGATTCGCGTGGGCGGCACAGAACGGTGCCGAAGTCGTGAATGCGAGCTTGGGTTTTGGGAATCCGGATAATCTTCCCCCGCAAGATCCGGGTCAGCCGCTATCCGGCGCGATTCAACAATGCGCGGCAGCGAATGTGGTGATGGCGGTTTCGTCAGGTAATGACAACGCGGATTATGTTTCGTATCCGGCGGCCTATACGGCTTGCATCGCGGTGGGTGCGACGGCATTTAACAATGCGATTGCGCCTTACTCGAATCGCGGTACCGCTCTGGACATTACCGCACCCGGCGGGAATACGGATGAAGATTTGAACGGCGATACCTATATTGATGGTGTTCTTTCAACGGTTCGCAGCGCAGGGCAGGGCGACTACTACGCTTTCTGGCAGGGCACGTCCATGGCAGCTCCACACGTGGCAGGACTCGCAGCTCTGATGATTGCGAACGGCTGTCCTCCGAATCAAGTGCGAAACGGTCTTCAGCAAACCGCGCTGGATTTAGGCGTAGCGGGCTGGGACCCGGTGTTTGGTCACGGTCGCATTAATGCATTAGCCGCGCTGCAATACAATTGCCAAGGCGGCGGCGGTCAAACGACATTGTTCAGCGGCGCAATGGAAAGCAACAACGAAGGCTGGACAGTCAGTGAAGACGGAGCAAACGGGGTGGGCTGGAGGTTTCTTGATTTCGGAACTGCGGATTGCGGCAATAGCACTCACGGAGGCACAAATGGCCTTTGGCACGACGACGAACCGTCGGTCGGACTTCAGGATGATTGGCTGTATTCACCGCAGATTCAAATCCCGGCGAACGCTTCGCAAGTGACATTTTCGTTCTGGCATCGAAACTGCTTTTTGCCGGATTATTACGATCTGCACGCAGTGTATTATTCCACAAACGGCAACAATTTCACGCAGATTGTTGAACTGGACAATCCGGCTCAATCGTGGGAACAGATTACGATAGACGCCTCGGCTTTAGCGGGAGAAAATGTTTATTTTGCATGGCGATATCGGGGTGATTATGCCACCGAATGGTTCTTGGATGACGTGCTGGTGACGGCACAAATCGGAACGGATGTATCGAATGATGCCGAGTTTTCGATTCCGGCGGAGTTTACGCTCGCGAGGCCGTTCCCAAATCCCTTTAACAGTTCGGTACGAATTCCGTTTGACGTGGCTGTGCCGCGCGACCTCACGCTGACGATTTACAATGTGATGGGCCAGAAAGTGGCGACACTGATGGATCACGAAGCTGTTTCGGTCGGCGCACATCAGGTGTTGTGGAATGCGGATCAGGCGGCCAGCGGTGTGTATTTGGTCAGACTCACGAACGGCTCACGCGCGTTGACACAGAAGATGCTCCTGGTGAAATAGGGAATTGACACCACACACAGTCACCTTGCCTCAAGTAATGTCAGCGGACGAGATTCAACCTCATCGGCCCGCGTTTGCACGGATTTTTCGGGACGAGATAGCGGCGAATTTTGCAAAGTTCCGTAAACTCGCCCCGCAATCGCAACTGATGGCCGTGGTGAAAGCGGATGCCTACGGGCACGGACTGTTACATTGTGCGAACCTTTTCAGCGAACTCGGCACGGACTATTTTGGGGTCGGGTTTGTTGAAGAGGGGATTGCTCTTAGGCGAGCGGGAATTCGTGAGCCGATTCTTGTGCTGGGTGGCATCGTCGGATCGCAGATTGATTTATTTTTAGAATACGATCTGGATTTGACGGCGAGTTCACTGTTCAAACTTGAAGCGATTGAGCGGGAAGCCGAAGCCGCAGGAAAAATCGCCCGTGTTCAACTGAAGATTGATACGGGGATGAATCGTATTGGGCAGAATTTTCGTACTGCGGATAACTTGATTCGAGCGGCAAAGCTCTCTAAGCATGTGCGGGTGGCGGGAATCTACTCGCATCTGGCCACGGCGGAAGAAGCGGACGAGAGTTTCGCACGGTTGCAAATTGACCGCTTCAGAGAGATTCACGAACTTTCCGAGAGTGCCGGCTTCAAAGATGTGACCTATCATTTGGCCAACTCGGCCGGCGCAATTCGTTTTGCGGATGCGCGGCTGGATATGATTCGACCGGGACTGGGGCTTTATGGTCAACATGCCTCAAGTCGTTTACAGTCGGAGTTTCCCCTCCGGCCCGCTCATCAACTTGTGAGTGAAATTGTTTACATAAAAGGAGTCCGGAAAGGCGAAGGTGTCAGTTACAATCTGACCTGGACGGCTCCCGAGAATGTTTGGGTGGCAACGGTGCCTGTGGGATATGGTGACGGATTTCCACGCTTGCTTTCGAATAAAGCTTCTGTGTTGATAGGTGGCAAGCGCTATCCGATAGTCGGAACGATATGTATGGATCAGTTTATGGTGAACCTCGGCCACGACAAGCACGTGGTCGGCGAAGAGGTCGTGATTTGGGGGAAACAGGGGGATGAAGAAATTGCTTTATGGGAAGTTTGTGAGGCGGGTGGCTTTGTTCCCTATGAGTTGCCGATTTTTTTGACAGGTAGAGTGCCGAGGTTGTTCGTGTGATACGATTTGCAAAGCAGACTGATGCTGCTCAAATCCTTGATATTTACTCTCCAATTGTTCAGCACACAGCGGTTTCGTTCGAGTACGAAATTCCGGAAGTAGATGAGTTTGAAGATCGCATTGAGAGAATTTCTAAGTTTTATCCATATTTGGTATGGGAAGTTCAACGTGAGATTTTGGCCTTTTGCTACGCGACAAGGTTTCGCTCGCGGGCGGCTTATGACTGGATTGCGGAGTCTGCGATCTATGTTTCCGAAAAGGTTCGGGGCCAAGGTATTGGACAGAAGTTGTACGCGAAACTCTTTGAGTGCTTACGTGCTCAGGGGGTGGTTTCCGTAGTGGGGGTGGTTCGACCAAACGAAGCGAGTGTGCAGTTTCATGAAGCATTGGGTTTCAAGAAAGTCGGAATCATTCCTTTCGGCGGCTACAAACTTGACCGTTGGCATGAGGCAGGAATCTGGCAGCTTATACTGCAAGATCCAGTTCCAACGCGCCCAAGGCCGGTGCAGCCATTTCCTCAAGTCTCACGCCTAATCGCCTTGAATGTCTAAGACCGCGCTGATTACCGGCGCATCAAGTGGAATCGGGTTAGAGCTTGCCAAACTTTTTGCGCAGGATCATTTTAATCTGATCTTGGTTGCACGAAGCGGGGACCAGCTTACCGAAATTGCGCGGGAGCTTGAAACCGCTTACGGATGTTCGGTACAGGTGATTGTTTCAGATTTGTCGAAGGCTGACGCGCCGTTTAAGTTGCATCAAGAAGTCATAAAGCGCGGGCTTACCGTGGATTATCTGGTTAATAATGCGGGCTTCGGAATTTACGACAAGTTCTTGGGAACAGAGTTGACGCGCGAGCTTGAAATGATTCAACTGCATGTTGCCACAACAACTGTGTTGACGAAGCTCTTTGCTACTGAGATGGCCGGGCGCGGATTCGGACGGATTATGAATGTCTCCTCGACGGCGGCCTTTCAGCCAGGGCCGTGGATGTCGGTTTACTATGCAACGAAGGCCTTTATGCTCAGTTACAGTGAAGCGGCAAATGAAGCACTCAAGGGTTCTGGTGTGACCGTGACTTGTTTGTGTCCGGGTCCGACGCCGACGAATTTTCAGGTTCGCGCAAGAAATCGCAAGAAGGGTGTACTTCGTCATGTGAAAACATCGGCGGCGTATGTTGCTCGCTCAGGCTATCGCGCGATGCATTCCGGAAAGTCTTTGTGTGTTCCGGGAATACTTAACAAGTTTGGTGTTTTGTCGGTGCGACTGTTGCCGCGCAAATTAGTTACTTATCTTTCCGGCAAAGCTTCCGAAAAGTCGTAATACTTCTGTTCTACCTGCCACTTTTTTTGTTTTAACACTCAAATTCTCTGGACAGGTGTGGTGTCGCCGTCCGATCTTCCTAATCACTTAATTTGATCCGGAGGCGCCATGTTGCGTTGGGGAGTAGTTTTTTTGCTGTTGGGATACTTCTCAGCAAGGGCGAATATGCCGGGTTATGAGATAGTAGCTCAACCACGAACGGTAACGTTGGAACTTGATGGTCGGATTGAAAGCGGGTGGCTTTCGGGTGGCAAGGCTGAAAATTTTATTCAACGGGAGCCGGGTTATCCTGCTCCGGCCACGCAGAAGTCCGAAGTGTTTGTGCTCTTTGACGGAGATGCTTTGTATGTCGCGTACATGCTCTATGACACAGCACCTGACAGTATTTTCGGACAGATTCAGCGACGCGATAATGATTCAAACTCTGATTTTCTCGATCTGTATTTGGACACATTTCATGACCAGCGCTCGGGCTATTGGTTTACGGTAACCGCAGCGGGGGTGCAGGCCGAAGGAACTTTCTTCAACGAGAATAATCTCTCGAATTCCTGGGATGCAGTTTGGGAGTCGGCGGTGGCGCGAACGGATAGTGGTTGGAGCTGTGAGCTTCGCATTCCGTTTCAAATCATGCGACACGGTGGTCAGCGCGAAGACGGCTGGGGAATTGCCTTTGCGCGCAAGCTCTACCGCAAGAATGAGGCAAATTTTTGGCCACCCGTTGATCCGGAAATTGGATGGAAGGCTTCGAATATCGGCGTCCTAACGGGCTTACGAAATATTACACCTTCTGCGCACGTAGAAATTTTGCCTCATGCGGTCGGACGCTGGGACGCGCCTGTTGATCCCGTGCGTGGTCCGATTGATTTTCGCTCGGAGAACGAGTGGGAAAATTTAGGTGTCACGGTAAAATATGTTCCATCAGCGGCACTGAGTATTGACGCGGCCTATCAACCGGATTTTGCGCAGGTGGACGTGGACGAAGCGCAGATCAATCTTTCTGACTACCCCGTTTTCCTTTCTGAGAAGCGACCGTTCTTTCTCGAATCAAGAGAGTACTTTGATGAAACGCCGTACACCTTTGTGTATACCCGGCGCGTGGCAGATCCGGATTACGGAGGCCGGGTGAACGTGCAGAGGGGACGATTCAAACTCAGCGCATTAGCGGGCAAGAATCGGCTAAGCACGGGCCAGGACATGACCATTCTTCAGGATGCAACGTTTGGTCGCGCTTCAGTTGATTTCCGGAAGCGTCACAGAATCGGACTCAACTGGACCTACTTGAATCAAACAGGTTATTCCGCTGCCGCGGCTGGCCTGGATGCGCGGTTCAGATTTCGCGAACGTGATCGGTTGTGGTTCTGGCTGAGCGGCGTGGATCGCACGGGCTTTCCGGAACAGCACAGTTGGCGAGTAGCCAAGGTGCAGGACGAGCAGCCGATTGAAGCGCGGGCCTCTTACTCGCGCGATCTTGGCCCGGTGCGTAGTGATCTCGCCATCGCGTATCGCGGCACCGATTACGACATCAACGATTTGGGTTGGGGCGATTTTTCAAACACGCTTCGCCAATCCTGGTGGGTAGGTGACAACTATTACTTGAACGGCACGACGTTGCGAAATGTCGGTTTTGACATAAACACGTTTCGGTCGTCATTGGCCAACGGTGACGCCGCAGAAGGCTACGCCAACGTCGGTTTTTTTGCGACGACCCGGTCGAATTGGGATTTCGGCGCGGGTATGGAGTGGGGGGATCAGTTTCGCCGCGTTTATCAGGGTCCAACGGGCGGAGATTTCCGCGACAACTACGGCAGCTTCAATCACGAATATTACAAGAGCTTCTGGCACTGGGCGTGGTTTTGGAGTAACAGCACGAAGCCTTTTCGTTTCGGAGCCGAATCCCGTTACACCAGTTATCGCGACGGTCTGCGCATCTTTTTTGAACCTGAACTTTCTTGGCGACCCCGCTCGAATATTGAAACGGCGCTGGAGATGGATTGGGTTCGAGTGTGGTCGACGCACTTCTTTGTGGACGAGAGCGGCGCGCAGAACATTGCGGATTTTCGCAATCTGATTTTCAAGGCGACATGGACACCGAGTTTGAATCTTTCCTTTCGCGGCACGGTGCAGTGGATTGAAGAAAGCTACTATGACGACAAAGGACTGCTATTCACGAATTTGCTGATGTCATACAACTGGAGTCCGGGCAGTTGGTTTTATCTTGTGTATGACGAAGCCGAGCGCGACATTGATCGTCTTGACCGCGTCAACTTGAGCATACCCGGCGACCGCACACTGCGCGCAAAGTTAACTTATTTCTTCTCGGTGCCGTAGACAGAACTCGCATATATTCCCGCTATAATGACAGACCATTCTTCCGAACAACACGCTGACCTTTCCGATCTCTTAAGACTACGCCGCGAAAAGTTGGACACGCTGCGCAGTCACGGCGTCAATCCCTATCCGTATTCATTTCAGAAGACGATTCACATTCCTGAGTTGATTGAAAAATTCGAGAGTGTGCAGGAGTCCGAAGATCATACGGGCCATGAGTTCGCGATTGCGGGCCGCATTGTTTCCGTGCGCATCATGGGCAAGGCGGCCTTTTGTCATGTGCGCGACGAGTTCGGACAGATGCAGGTCTATGTGCAGCGCGACAAGATCGGCGAAGAGCAGTTTGATCTCTTTAAGCAATACGATATATCCGATTGGATCGGCGTGCGCGGCACGGCGTTTCTGACTAAGACGGGCGAGAAGTCTTTGCGCGCGAGTGAAGTCGTGATGCTTGCCAAAAGCGTCAGGCCGTTGCCCGTCGTGAAACAGCAAGGCGAAGAAATCTTTGACGCGTTCTCGGATAAGGAGTCGCGCTATCGCCAACGGTATATAGACTTGGCCGTCAACCCTGAGAATCGTGAGATTTTCCGCACACGCGCGAAGATCATTACAGCCGTGCGCGAGTTTTTGGATGCGCGGGGATATCTGGAAGTCGAAACTCCCGTGCTGCAGCCGCTCTATGGCGGAGCTTTAGCGCGACCCTTTGTCACGCACTACAACGCGCTCGACCGCACGTTCTATTTGCGTATCGCCGATGAGCTTTATCTGAAGCGGTTGCTCGTGGGCGGGTTTGAGAAAGTCTACGAGATTTGCAAGGATTTTCGCAACGAAGGCATGGATAGATTTCATAATCCGGAATTTACGATGTTGGAATTTTACCAGGCCTTCGCGGACTTTGAAATGATTATGAATCTCGCAGAAGAGATGTTCCGTTATGTCGCGAAGCGCGCGCTCGGAACTACCGAAGTAACCTATCAGGGCAAGACTGTGGATTTCGGCAAGCCTTTTCGCCGCGTGCGCTTTTTTGAGTTGTTGAAAGAGGCAACCGGCAAAGATCTGCTCGGAATGTCCGCAAAGGATTTAGGTGAATTGGCGAAGTCGCACGATGTTGAAATCACGCGCGAGATGGGCGAAGGAAAGATTTTGGACGAGATGATGAAGACGCTTGTGAGAGCCAATTTGATCGAGCCGACGTTCATATATGACTATCCGCTTTCGCTCTCGCCGCTAGCCAAGAAGCATCGGGAGGATCCCAGACTGGTGGAGCGCTTTCAGCCGTTCGCGTTGGGGTTTGAACTGGGCAATGCATTCTCGGAGTTAAATGATCCCATAGATCAGCGCGAACGATTTGAAGCGCAGCGCGCGCTGAAGGATGCGGGAGACGAAGAGACGCAACCGATTGACGAAGATTTTCTCGCTGCGCTGGAGTACGGCATGCCCCCGACAGGCGGCATGGGAATCGGGATTGACCGATTGACAATGCTGCTCACGGATCAGGAGAGTATTCGCGAGGTGATTTTGTTTCCACAGTTGAGAAGTTAGCGCTCTGTCCACTCCATTTTTTATTGCCACGCGGTACTTAAAAGCCCGCTCGCACGGCGGGTTTATCTCGCTGATTACCTATTTGTCTGTGGGTGGGGTGACGATTGGCACGGCGGCATTGATTATTGTGCTGTCGGTGATGAACGGATTTGAGACAGAGGTGCGCGCGCGGATTTTGGGTGCGGACGCGCATTTGCGGTTGGAGACATTTGACAAAGACGGTTTGCCCGCTTGGCAGGAGGCGCAAGAGATCGTGCGCGAGGTGCCGGACGTGACAGGTGTTTCGCCGTTTATTTTTGAAAAGGGAATGGTGCGCGCGGGACAGCGGGCCGAAGCGGCGGCGTTTCGCGGCATGGACGAAAACAGTTTGGCTGAAGTGTCCGATTTACCGCAGCATATCCGCACGGGTGAATTGCAATTGAAGCGCGACGGTTTGCCGGGAATCGTGTTAGGCAGATTTTTGGCTGAGCGGCTTGACGTGATTCCGGGTGACACGGTGGTGGTGTTTTCACCAGCGGGTGTCACGGGACCGCTTTCGACGCCGAAAGTCAAGCAGTTTTTGTTGACGGGAACCTTTCAGACGGGACTCTTCGAGTTCGACGACGTGCTGGCTTATCTTGACCTTGAAACGGCGCAGAAGATTTTTTTGCGCAAGGACAAAGTGGATGGCCTCGAAATCAAGATTCGTGATTTATTCGCGGCGGATGCCGTACGGGAAGACATCGAGTCGAGATTCAGCGCGGATTTCTACGTGCGGACGTGGTACGAATTGCGCTCGACTCTGTTCTCCTGGATGAAGATTGAAAAGTGGATGTGGACGACGATACTTTCGATTATTATTATCGTGGCGGCATTCAATATCTTGTCAACGCTGATCATGGTGTCTATGGAAAAACGGCGGGACATCGGCATCTTGAAGGCCATGGGCGCGCGTGACAGGGATATTGCGGCGGTGTTTTCGTTGCAAGGGTTAATCATCGGCGTGAGCGGCGCGGTGGCGGGAACGATACTCGGCTTCCTTGTGTGTTTCGGCCAGCTTCATTACAAATGGATTGCGTTGCCGTCGGATATTTACTTTTTGGACGCGCTGCCTGTCAAGATGATGCCGATGGATTTTGCGCTGGTGATTGTCATCGCGATACTCTTGGCCTATCTTGGATCGTTGTATCCTGCGCGGAAGGCCTCGCAACTCTCGCCTGTGGAGGCGATTCGTGAAGGGTGAGACTGCGCAGAGTGTTCCACCATATGTAATCTTTGTGCTGACGGCGGCAGCGTTTTGTGTGCGCGTGCCGTTCTTGGGTTACAGTTTTTACGGGGATGAAGGCTTTTCACTGCTGCGCGATAGTTCGCAGCTCTTGACAAATACTGAAGATCGTTTTCGCCCTCTGTTCTTTTCACTACTTTATCTTTGGCGGGGAATCGGCTTCGCGGGCGAATTGGGCTTGCGCATGTTGCCGTTGTTGTTTGGCGTCATTCAAGTTCCACTGGCTTTTCTGGTCGGGCGAAAGCTGCGTGACGAGCAATTGGGGCTGATGCTGGCCGTGCTGGTAGCGGCATCACCAATGTTAATCGAGTTTTCGCAAGAGCTGCGAATGTACTCGATGGTCGCGGCGATTGCGTTGTCGCAAGCGTATGTGCTGCTGCTATTGATCGAGAAATTCTCATGGTGGCGCTGGGCCTGCTTTGTGTTAATCGCGCTGGCAGGAGTTTACACTCATCTGCTCTATTGGCTTTTCTTGATGGGTGTCACCGTGACGTTTTTGCGCGAGCGCAGGCAGTTGCCGCTCTGGAAGGGCTGGAGCGCGTTGGCGGCCACGGTGTTACTGTACTTGCCGAATCTACCGAATCTCCTAAGATTTCAAGAGGCGCGCGGTGATGAATATCACATTCACTTTGCGAGTGCGATTCCGAAAATTCTGGCATCATTCACGGTGGGGTTCAACTATTTTAGGTTGGGTGAGCAAGAGGCCGGGCGCGCAGTGGGGACGCAGGATCTCTGGATGAACCTGCCGCTTGCATTGCTGGTGTCAGTCGGCGGTGTAGTGATTCTGTGGAAGACGCTGTGGCTCCACGGTCGCGCGGATGAGCGGCGCGTCGTATGGTTCGGGCACGAACTGTTCACGATTCCAGTTTTAATTGCGACAATTGCCAGCGCAGTGTCGGGAAAATATTTTTTGCAGCCGAAGTACTTGATTTTTTCGACGCCGTTTGCCTTACTGTTTATCGCGGCGGCGTTTGACGATATTCGAAATTCACAGGGCCGGCGCATCATGGCCGCGCTCGGTGCAATTATTGTGGCGATCGCTCTCATGCACTATTGGCAGCCCGAGTCCTATGGCAGAAAAGAAAATTGGCGCACAGCGGCGGAAGTGTTGGATACAGCAATTGGAGATTCCAACGCACTGGTGCTTTTACCCGGACACTATCGGCTCTTAAGTTATTATGCTCCGGGAATCGAGCAACGGTGGGAGCAAATTGACGTACAGCAGGACAGCGCCGCCGCCGCGCGCAGATTGTCTGAATTAGCGACCACTAAACGCGACATCTATTACCTCCGTCATGACGTCGTGCAGAATCTCCGCGACTCAGAAGACTGGCTCGTTTCGATGTTAAACAGAACGGGCAAACCGTTGTCCGTGACCACTCTCAATCCACGATTCAAACTTTACCGTTGGGGATAAGATGCTCCTTTCGCGCCCAACCACATACGCCATTCGCGCGTTGTTATATGTTGCCAAACAAGACTCGGATGCGGCAATTCTTGCGCCGACAATTGCCAAGGCAGAAAATCTGCCCGCGCCGTTTCTCGCCAAGCTGTTGCGCACTCTTGCGGAGGCTAAGATTTTGACGTCGAGCCGCGGACCCGGCGGAGGCTATCGTATGGCGAAACCTGCCGACAAAATATCGTTGCAGGATGTCTCCGCATTATTTGACGGTCTGGCTTTCGCCAATGAGTGTTTGTTGGGCTATGGTCGCTGTTTAGATTCAACGCCGTGTCCAGTCCACAAAGTGTGGGGCCCGCGCAAGGAAAATATGCAGGAGTTTCTTGAGAACACAACCATTGCTGTCCTGCTTGAGCTTGATTCAAAGCGAATAGCGCCATTGATCGACGAACCGCGCAGAGGGCGGCGACGTAAGAACCCGATTTGAGAGGCATTGGATACCGCCGGAATTATTTCTCATTCTGCATAATAATCAACTAAAGAGCGCAATTTTAGTAGTTTAGGGTTCGTTCAGTCATTTCTTGAGACTTGACTTTGACGTGGAATTCTGTATTTTGAATTAAAGGACATACAAGTCCAATATTTCCGTTCCATGAGTATTAACCCGATTTATGGGCACTTTTGGCACTGAAAGCATCGAACCATCATGGAATTGAACAACGCACACGAGATTACTGCGGTTTTCTTAGCGTTTTTTAGATATAAATATCCAATTTTCATCTTTACCTGAGGAAGGACTCATGGTACGCAAGAAGAATCACAAAGCGTCCGCTGCACTCACGACGATCGCAATCAGCCTTGGAATAGTTGTTTGGCTGCTTTTGGGTTGCAGAGCCGACGCAAATTCGCCAAAGGGAAGTTACGAGAATCAAGTCTACGGCTCTCCTCCGTCAGTGCTTTCGATGACTCCGCCTACGACAAAAGCCACGGTTGAAGGACCGGCGATAAGCTCGGCACCGCATGTCAAGCCATTGGTCAAAGCAAAGGAACATAACGTACGTATTGACTGTCTGCACAATCTAATCGAAGTTGAAGACGGTGTATCTTTTGCCGCATGGACGTTTGGAGGCACGATTCCGGGTCCGGTGCTGCGCATAAAGCAGGGTGATCTGGTTCACTTCACCATGACAAATCGTTCCGACAAGACGATGGCAGTTTCGCCCCCCTCCCCGCACTCCATCGACTTTCATGCCGCGATGGTCAATCCGCACGACAAGTACCAGGAAGTAATCCCGGGCGCCACAATACAGTTCGATTTTACCGCGAACTACCCTGGGGTATTCATGTACCATTGCGGTTCACCCGCGATCCTGCAGCACATGATTTATGGCATGGTTGGCATGACCATCGTGGAGCCGAAAGACGGTTATCCGACGGAAGTGGATAAGGAATTCGCAATCGTGCAAAACGAGTATTACCTTACGAAGCTTGAAGACGGCACATATGTCACCGACATGGTTGCGGCAGTGGATAAGAACGCGACCTACGTGACGTTTAACGGGAAACCCGCTCAGTATGTGGCCAACCCGCTCAAAGCACGCGCCGGGGACCGGATTCGCATGTTCATTTGTAACGTTGGACCATGCGGTACGTCAAGTTTCCACGTGGTCGGGACCTTGTTCGACCGTGTTTGGCTGGACGGAAATCCCCAGAATGAGTTGCGGGGTATGCAGACGGTATTGCTCGGCTCATCAAGCGGAGCGATTGTAGAATTCGTCCTGCCTGAAGCGGGAACGTATCCGTTTGTTGATCATGAATTCGCAGATGTAGAGAAAGGCGCCGTCGGCCTCTTGGTCGCAGAAGGTGGAGACGTCGCGTCGCGATAATGCCAGGAAAGAGAACGTGATGAAGAAGTCAATTGTAATCGCATGTCTTTTGTTGACAGCAAGTCTGGCTATAGCCGCCGCACCGTTGTCGCGTATGTCAGAGTTTGTGCCCGGCAGCCGAGGCACGGTTTTGCTGTTCGTATCAAGTATGTGTCCGTGCACTGATCAGCATAAGCATGAAGTCCGGCGGCTCGATGCAAAGACTCGCTCCCGCGGGATTAACTACTACTGTATCTTCTCCAATATATCGGAGAATGATGGCCGAATTGGTCAATTCTTCAAGAATGTTGCTTGGGACATGCCTTATGTGCTCGACACCGAGGGAACACTTGCGAAAAAATACGGCGCGACACACACTCCGCATGCCGTACTTCTGGACGCGGCCGTTAAACCCATTTATCGCGGCCCAATCGACGACTCCAGCAAGAACTTAGGGCGCATCGAACACGCCTACTTGCGGGATCATGTGAATCTTCTGCTTGAGGCCGGCACATTCCCGTTCGAGGAAGTTCCTGCTTTAGGGTGCTGGTTAGTGACGAAGTCCGATATTAACCAGTGAATCACGCCTAACGATACGTTGAAAAAAGCGGGCCACTCGAAAGAGCGGCCCGCTTTCTTTAGTTACCTTGTTAAGTTCTATCTTGCGATAAAGAAGTAGTAATAGACGTTTGCGACGATCGCCATTTGCCCCACAACCTGCGCGATATCCGCAAAGAGTTGCCAGCCGGATCCATGCACGACGATTGTGTCTTCGGGTTTCAGAAAGGGAATCAATCGCTTGTCACCTGTTTTAATAAACCGGCGTACGTTAACTCGCAGCACGTCCTGCTGGCCCTGCTCATCTTCCCGAACAACTTTGACATCAGAGAGCCTCGAGCGCGCGCTGGGGCCACCCGCCAGTGACATCAGCGAGACCAGATCGGTTTCAGCGGGCACATAATATTGCCCGGGTCTTTGCACTCTGCCCCAGATGTTGACGCGAATAAGCAGCTCGTTGGCTTCATTCAGATAGAACTTGCTGCCTTCGCCGACGCGCTTCACTTGCGGGATTTTGTAGGATGCGGGCCCAACATTCAAGTCAGATTGTGCCAGCACGGCCTGCGAAGTGAACGACAAGAGCAAGAGTGCGGTCAAGAAAGTTGAGATAAATCGCGTGAGCCTCATTCGGCCTCCGAATCGGTCATTGTGAATACTTAAAGTCTCTGTACATGGCAGAGCCTGCCAACGCGACATCATTCGTGTCAGAGGCGAGATAGCTAACTGCGTTCAGCTGCCAAACATAGGTGCAGTCATGAGTCATGGGACTGAACGCGCCAGCGCTTCCCACGAGAACGGAATTATTTTCGGCGTAAAGTTGGACAGAGTAATCCCAGATTAAGGAATCTCTTCCATACCATTGTGAGTAGACTCGGATTTTATAGAAGGACAGATAACTCCCTGTGCTTCCAATCGGATACGTCCACGTCAAACGGACGTTTTCGCCTGTTCCGACGACATTAAGATTGTAGGGATTGTAGATCATTCTAAAATAGACGGAGTCACTCCACGCGGAGCGATTGCCCGCAGTGTCTACAGCCTGTACCTGCCACCAGTAGCCACGGGTCAGCCCTTGATCGTTTGGCGCGAGCAGATTCGCGGGTCCGCCGAATTGATCATTTCCACGATCAATCCAGTACAACACGAATTGGTCAACCAAATCTACACCGAGGGATAAATCCACGATGATTGGAGCCTCTGCTGCGGTCGTTTGCTCTGACCACCGCCGCACCCGATAGCTCGATAAATCCGTTTCCGGGTTGCGATACCATTCGATGCGAGTCCAGTAGTTTCGGTCGGTCGTGGTCGGTTCGGCCCGGACACCGGCTTGCGGATAGATCGCATCGTCACTGCGCGGCACCATTTGCGGTACCTGCGGAGGCACGTCGTCCCTGCTCTCCGTGTCCTCTCCGCAGCCGCACAACAAGAGTGTTATCGCAAGACTAATGAACAATATTTTGATAAGACTCACGCGTGCCTCATTTCAGTTTGATTGAAACGCTAACACGATGCGTCGTTCCCAAATCACGCGCATAATAGGCATAGTCAGCCGACATTCTCCAGAAGTTCACTCCGGCGCCGGCGGACCATTCGTCATGCCACATACCGCCCCGCAGAGCGATCACATTCTCGAAGTTATATTCGAGTCCGGCATGTCGTCGGCGCTCGTAGCGTTTCTCCGTTTCATATGCGACCGTCACCCGGCTGTTCCGGCCCGGCATTTTTTGTTCGAGCGAGACGGAGCTGTAAAAGTTTGCGGGCACAGCGTCTTTGACTCCTTCGCCCCAGTCCAATTCGGTGTGTGTAAAATCTTTGACAACGGCGCCGTAGCTAAGTTTTGCGCGCCAACCTTCGAGCACGATTTCGTCCAAGGGAAAACGAAACTGTATACCCGCGTCGGCTCCGATGCCCGTTCCGCTCGCTGAACCCAATTTATTGTTCAATAGTTTTAGATTCAAGCCAACAGGCATTTCGAGCGGAACAGAAAAGTAAGACCATCCGAGGTCGAGCGTGAACTGGTTGTATTTGGCGAACGTGAAGAACAGCGCGGACTCCGTATCCGAGAAGAAACCGGACGGCGCACCGCCTGTGGCCAGCAAATACTCCTGAACGGAATTAATAAAGATTGTGTCGCCGTCTACGACGACAAAGCGCTGTCCAGGTGGGCGGGCGAGAATTGCCGCGACTTGGGTGTCATAGTCGGGATGCTGCTCGATATCGGGCACACCAAGACGCACATAGTTGACCGCGAAGACAGAACCGGTCACCGGAAGCGTGATTCCCGTGGAGGAGAAATTGGACAATCCGTCCCAAAGGTCTGCGTACATTCCGGTGGCTTGAATGCCCGTCACGTAGCCCATTCCCGCAGGATTCCAATAGAAGCTCGACCCGTCATAGGTGTGCGCGGCCATGGCTCCACCCATTGCGATGCCGCGTGCGCCGACGCCAAGTTCGAGAAACTCACCGGCGTATTTGGCGGCCTGAGCAGGAAAAGAACCGGCTATCAACAACGCGACTATGCAAAGGAGATTTTTCATTTTCTCACCTTTGCCAGTTTGATTGTTTCCTCAATGGATTGATCACCTTGTTTGGCGACAATTCTCGCGAAGTAAACTCCGTTCGCAACTTCATCTCCGGTTTCGTCGCGGCCATCCCAAAGCTGCGTGCGATAGTTCGCGGTCGCGCGTTCCGTGTCTCGGAGTGTGCGGATCAGCCTGCCCGACACGGTGTAGATTTTGACTTCCGTGAAGTCGTCCGTGACTCCCGTGAGCACATATGAGATTGTGGTGTTCTGCTGGAACGGATTGGGGTAATTTATTGCCCATTCGAAGCCGAAGGTGCCGCGCACATCAAACTGCGCTTCATACTCCGACGTATTGTTATGATTGTCGGAGGCGATGACTTTCAGAGTATGCTGTCCGGCCTCAAGGTCCGGCTCAATCATCGCAGTCATACTAGACGTAGTAAACATCGTATCGTTCCAAGTGATCAGGTCTTCGGAAATCGTATCTCCGTCCAGGATCAGATGGAAAGATCCGTCATAGCGATGCACACCCGCGGCATCCGAAAACGTTGCGAAGATTTGCGGATGGTTGGGGACAAGTGAGCCTTGGGTGAAGCGTAATCCTCCCACAGCCAATTCGATTCTGGGTCCCTGAGTATCCAGTCGGCGGAAGATGCCTATTTCACCAAGGTAGGGCACAACACCGGTCGCCCGCAAACGCCAAGCAACGAGTGTATCAAGTCTTGAAGGCTGCACAGGCTCCGGCAGTACCCGAATCGTATCTGTGGGTATGCGCGAGATTTCCACATCTTCAGCGATTAACCAATAGCCCCTTCTCGGATCTTTGACATAGAGCGAATAAGGAGCGAGCGGAACTTGGCTGCGCAATGTGTCACGGCCATCCAGGCTGACGGTAACGGTCGCACGGAAATCTGAGCTTAGTGCGGCAACCGAGTCATCGAACAGGGCCTTGAAAACACCGTGTACACTCTGACTGAAGGGCTGAGCGAGTCCTTGTGTCCCCAGTGTACCAATTTCTGTTGCGGGCAAAATGCGTGGCTGAGTGTAGCCGATCGCCGCGCTGTCACGCGACAGCACATTGGGCAAGACTCGTACGTACAGAGTGTCCTTTCTCGTCGTCGAAGGATAGCGGTGCGGACCGATCTGCAAGGGTCGCTCATAAAATGTTCCGCGCGCTCTGGACGAAGGATAGTAGCTTGGCATATTCAGCACGAAGTCGCGGCGGTTATTCGTCTCGCTTGATTCGAGATACACGTTGTCGGGATCCACCTGAATTGTCACGGAATAGCGGCCCGGCTTGAAACTCGTCGGAATCAGCACGCTTCGTTCAGCTTCTCCGAAATTCAGTGTGGTATCAATATGATTGACTGTAAACGAATCCAGTACGACACGCACAGTGTCATTGTTTAGCACATATGTGGAGTCGCGGACACCGGTTAAGCGGAAAGTGACCTCCGTAAAAGGCCGGGAGACAGTACTTCGTGAAACACGAATGGGCTGTCCGTAGTAAGGCCTCGCGCCCCCCAGCTCGGCGGGCGAAAACCCTCGCACAAAGGTAAGAGTCAAGTCCGGTTTCACTTCAAGCCGCAAGTCATAAAACTCGGATTCAAACTCGGCCTCTCCAAACGGCTTGACAAAGAACTTCATGCGATAGGACCCGCCCTCAAATTCATAGGGGCCGAGTTCCCGGGGAGTTTGCCAATAGCCGGGTTCCGTTTGCGCCAAGTTAAACGTGTCAATCTGCACGGGGCCCTGCGGGGGAGTGTAAATTCCCCTGAATCTCACACGCTCTACGTCGTTGACATGTAGAATGGTGGCTCCGACTCGGAACACTTCATTACTGAACGCGACAGGTCCGGGAATTGGAGCGACGTCGAAAATTTGGACGTTCGTCAAACTGTCGGCCAGGAAGATTGGGAAGCATCCGATCGCGTTGCGCTTCAGAATAGGATCCGTGACATATACGACGACACGACCTCGCGGCGCCACAAAACGTCTGAGAGCCACCGCGTCAGTCGTGCAAACTCTGGTGACGCAGCGTCCGGCATCTTCGACGTCATTCGGATCAAATATCGGTGATTGCGTGGTTGCAAGCGAGGGAACAATCCGGTCGCCAATTTGTCTGTAGTTGTAAAGCTCGCCGTTGTACGGAAGCACAAATGCCGTGGTGTTTGATCTTTCAAACTCCTGCGGATCCCACGGCAGCGTTATGATTACGCGGAGCGAGTCCGAGTTGGTGGAGTCAGTCGGATCAAGCACATTGGATTCACCAAGGATTTCGGGGAAGATATCATCGTTTGGAATCGCCAGCCTCAAGCCGGGATCTCCAAGCAGGTTCATCATCATCATCATCCCGAACGGCGTACTGAAGGCCACAGGTTGATTGTTCGAACTCCAGAACCGTGCTTTGTTGAAAGCGGCGGCTTCTCCCATGGTTTTCGCGGGTCTTGTCATGACAAAGTCATAGAGCCTGAGCTGCATGCTCAGACCCGCGATAGCCCACCCGACACCGGCCGAACTGTAGAAACCGCTGGCGCCTATTAGGTCGTTGTTGTTGTTTCGCGTGAAGAGAAACGCTTCCCCGAGCACCGCGGCCTGACTTCGCGAATCAAAGGCACCGACATAGCAGGTGAAATTGGTGACGAACGGATAGGTATCGCGATTATTGAGCAGCCGCACACCTGCGACGTCAATCAAGCGACTACCGGACCAGACACCGCCACCCCCGTGCCCGTTGTAATTAACGATGACGCTTCCGTCGCGCAGCGCGTCGCGCAAACGGATCGGGCCTTGTCCGGCAGGAATACTGTCCAAATAAAGGCGCGTGATGTTCGTGCAGGCGCTTCCAACCAATTCCCGCAGCGCGGGTTCGGAGTAATTCGTGACAAAATTAAATTGGTTGTCATGCGTATCCGCGATCATCAGGACGTTGCTTTGGAACAGGCCCTCGTAGTCGCGGATGGATTCGTACTTGAGTACTTTTCCGACGTAGGTTTGCAGTTCAAACGGCGTGCGGCAGGAAATTCGTCCAACGGCTATATCGGGAATGATGTCATTTTCTGGACCCGAGACACAGCCCATTAGATAGTCCGTCGCGCAAGCTCCGAATTCAGGCGTGAACGGCGCAAACGTCGGCAACTGGTTTCCGGGGATGCTTCCTTCGCGCTGCTCGAGTACGGCGTCGCCGACTAGGCAGCAGTGCGTCGGTCGAACGCTCCAGTTGTTGTACGCGTATCTCAGAAAATCACGAATCGCAAAAGGAGTGGCTAAGCCGCCCGAAAACTGTTCATAAACTTCGCTCAGAGGGACGGTCAGAACGGAGTTGTTAAACGTCACCCGCCTTACACTGTCGAGCATCTGCACGGATGTATCGGCCATGTACGGGTCGTAGGCGATGATAATGTATTCCGCGCCCGGGTGGTTTCGCAAGTCCATGGCAAACGTGTCGGGCGTCATTGAAAACGGTGGGAAAATACTGTTCTGACTCCAGACCAAGACATCGTGTTTGCCGGATGAAATCATGGGAAAACGCACGGCCCAGCTCGCGCTTTCGTCGGAAGGTGTGACTCGCCTCACGTCAAGCGAAGTCAGGCGGCTCGAACCGAGTTTCCAAACTTGAACGTCGCGGTCGGCAAAACCGCGAATATCGTAAGCCACTGTATCACGCAGAGGCTGGTCGAAATCAAACCGGAATTGGCCGCTGAACGCCCGCAGATCCCGTTCATACTCGACTTCAAACCAGTTCACATAGATTTTATCAGCCGTGCCGCCAATCGCGTTGCCCGGCACCGTCACCGTGAAGATGTTATTGCCGTGGATCAGATCTTCCGTCCGGATGTTGCTGTTGCTGCTGCTATCAAGCTTCGTGGAGAAAACCACTGGTGACTGCCCGCCCCAAGCCTGAGCGGGATCGCTGCTATTCTGGCGCCCCACAGTCAGGCCGCTGTCCGTCAGAGCGTTCAGAGAAACGATAGCGTAATGGTTGAAGCCGGGCGTCGCACTCAAACCTGTCAAGGACGCACGGACGATAACCGGCTTGAAGCTGAACTCCGGGATGCGGTTGGGATAGGGAATGAATCCCTCAAAGTCGCGGGACGTAAGAGCGTCCACTCTTTCGCCCCAAAACCAATTATCCATGACCACGCCGAGCGGACCTTCCACGGGAAGTCTTGTCGCGAGATACCCCGTGGCTTGACCGAGGCGATCATGGAAGCGATCTTTCTCAAAGTGAAGTTTCACTCTTACGCTGCGAACAGTTCTTGCACCCCATGTGGGCTGCCACGATCCGTCTTCTTCACCCATGCGCAGACCAGGCCGACCATCGCCCCAATAGAGCTGATAGCAGTTTTCGACAGAATACGGGTCCTCATAAAGAGACGGTTCTTTATGGATGAACGTCTTTTCGTTCCGTTCTCCGAAGAAGTCAATATAATCGTACTCGTCGAATCGTCCGTCTTCCTGACCTTCCACGACGATAGGAATTTCACGTCCTTTGTTGTAGATGTGCAGATCCCACGGAGTGATTTGATCCAGCGGGACTCCCATCAGGTGCATGTATGCGCCGGTCAGGCGGATCATGCTCGTCTCGCGGACGTAAATTCGCCAGCTGTTGACGTTGTAGATCGGGCCTTCGTGCTCATCAAGGTTTTCGAAGAACCGCTCTTCACGATGCTCGGCAGCACGCGAGGGCAAGGAAGTTTCCGCCATGTTTCCAAGCAATGCGCGCAGAGATTGCGTCTCGCTCGCTCTGTCTGGTTGTCTTATTTCGTTATTTGACGAATTTGGCCGAATGACCTGAATCGTAGCCCGCTTAAGAACACGGCCCTGACCAGTCAAAGTATTAATTTGAATTGGCCTAAGATTCAGAGCGAGTAGTCGGTGTCCGCGATAGATTCCGGGCTCGGATAGCTCCACCATCCGAGAAGGCCAGAGGCTGGCTTTCTTGGGCTGGAGCTGCCTGCGCTCTTGCAGAGTCAGCCTGCGCGCATCATCTTCGACCGCCCAAACGGTATCCTTGCTGCTGGAACTGGGCCGGGCGTCAACAACAAAGTCCTCCGGCATCGGGAGGCATGGGCCCAGATTGATCGTCTCATAAACCGCATCTAGCAGTGACACGGAAGCATGACCGGGCAGGGCATCGAGAAGCTCAGTCACTCCCGGCAACAGAATGACTCCCGGCTCATGAACCGGAGGGGCACCCTCCATAACAATTTCGGTCACCGCTCCGGTTTCGCTGTCCACGATGGGCTCGTATGCAGGAGCTACCCACTCAAGCACGACACGTTCCGCCGTGACTTCCCGTAGATGGAGACCGGGAATAGCACTCTTAGCTAACTGTTTTGCAGTCTTTACGGTGGACTTTTGCCCAGCCGAAAAACCCTGCCAGAATAGTCCGGCAAGACAGCTTAAGAGGATTACGAATAGGGTCTTAGATTTCATACCTGCTATAGAGTTGGCCATAAACAAAAAATTCGCTGACCTCTTCTCTATTCGATGCAACGTCACAAAGGGAGGCAGTTCCCGAGAGGAGCGGCTTCCATAGGTTTACGAGGTTACATCGAACGGAAAAAGGGTTAGCGAATTTTCGCTTGGGGTCTCTCGTTTCCGAATTACCTCGGAGTATAGGTATCTTTTTCCAGCTTGTCAAGAGTCTTAAGGGTCTAAATACAGTATTTTAGGGTGAGTGGGCCGGAGCCAGCCATTTGGATGCCATAGAGCAAATGTCAGACCTTACATGACCCAGCGAGAATGTTGACGTAGGGCGAAATCGGGTGATTTGCCTTGAAATCGAGCATAATATTCGCTATAATGATGAGTTCCTGAAACTGATTTTACTCGACTTGGCCTCGGGAGGGCCTCAAATGTCTTTAACTGTAAATTTTGGCTTCGCTTTATCGAAGAAGCTGGCTGGCCATGGGATAGCGAATGAAATGCTCAAGCCGGCGCTGGATCGCACGGCCAAGGCTCTTGAAGGGATTCGCGGGGAGCGCGCGGCAGGCAAGCTTCCTTATCTGGATTTGCCGGAAGATGCCAAGGCAAAAGTCGCTTGCAAGGAGATGGCCGAGCAGTTCGTGGGCTATGAGAATTTTCTGTTGTCGGGCATTGGCGGCAGCGCGCTGGGGCCGTTGGCGATTTTCAATGCGCTCGGACATCCGTTGCACAATTTGCTTTCGAATGCCAAGCGCAAAGGTGCGCCGCGATTTTTCGCTCTGGACAATGTGGATCCGGTGCTGGCCGACGCGCTGTTGTCTTATTGCAAGCCGGACAAAACGGTATACAATATCATCTCCAAGAGCGGTTCCACTGCGGAGACAGCTGCGGCAACGTTGCTGATTTTTCAACTGCTTCAGAAGAAACTCGGTGCGGACTGGAAGAAGAACGTAGTCTGCACGACGGATCCGACCAGCGGAGACTTGCGGAAGCTTTGCACAGATGAAAAATTGCGGACGCTTCCTCTGCATTCAGGAGTTGGTGGCCGGTTTTCGGTCTTGACCCCGGTGGGATTGTTTCCCTCTTATTGCTTAGGATTTGACGTGGATGCGATGCTCGCAGGCGCAGCAGAGATGCGCGAGCGCTGTTTGGACAGTGACGTGCACAGAAATCCTGCCGCACAAATGGCCGCTTTGCTCTATTTGTTTGACAGCACACAGCACAAGAAGATGCATGTGATGATGGCCTATGCCAATGGACTGTATGGCATGGCCGATTGGTTCCGGCAGATTTGGGCCGAGTCACTGGGCAAAGAGCTGGACAACGAAGGCCGTGTGGTCAATAACGGCCCGACGCCGCTGAAAGCTCTGGGTACGACGGATCAGCACTCGCAGGTGCAGCTCTATATTGAAGGGCCGCATGACAAAGTCTTCTTGTTCTTGGAATGCAAGAAATTCGGCAAGCGCCTGAAACTTCCGGAAATGTATAATAATGTCTCGTCGCTGAATTATCTCGGCGGACAGACGATGAACAAATTGCTCGCCGCCGAGTTTACTGCGACCCGTGAAGCACTCGCGCAGCGTGGCCGCCCCTCGATGACGATTACTTTCCCCGAAATTGACGCGCACGCCGTCGGCGAGTTCTTCATGCTGTGGGAAATGGTCACTTCCATCAGCGGTTCGCTCTATAGAATAAATCCCTACGATCAACCCGGTGTCGAACTCGGCAAGCAGTTGACCTACGGCTTGATGGGCCGCGCGGGATTTGAGGACAAGGCTAAGGGGATTAAGGTGTAACAATCTCGGAGGGGTTATGCGCGTCGTATTGCTTTGCTTGCTTGTTCTTTTTTCCGGATGCGCGCACACGTTGGTGATTGAGAAGGGTGCGCCGCCGGAGCGGTATCGGGAAGCGCAGGAATTCTTGCATTCGGACAAACCTGCGAGTTTGTTTTTGCATACCGGAACGAAACTGCGCGCGACGGATTTGTATATCGGGCCGGATTCAACCGTGTTCCGGATTGACGCTGGAACCGACCGGATTGTGATTTTGAACGAGCGGATTCGGAGCATCACCACGCAGGATGCACGCAAAGGAATTCGCAAAGGTGCGGTGATTGGCGGGATTACTGGCGGGTTTCTCGGGCTTGTTATAGGCGGATTGATTGCATCAATTGACTATAATGTAAATTGCGATTCTGGTCCTGAGGAAGAAGATTACACGTGGTCTTGCACTCAGCCGAAGGAGAACGACGCTATCGCTGTTCTCGCAGGAGTAGGTACCGGGCTCTTGATTGGCAGCGCTGTCGGCGCCTTAATCGGAAGTCAATCGGGCACGATGCGAAGCGTGCTTTTCTACCGCGACCCGAAAGACCCGCGCCGCTGGGAATACTTGCCGCGATAGAATAATTTTTTATTATTCGTTTTATTTTTGACTCGGAAAATTCCATTGAGGTGACTCGTGGACCTAAGTCGTAAGCGTTGGATTCGGCGGATTTCGATGCCGCTGTTTTGGATAGCTTTTGTATACTTGCTCGTAGTGTTGATTTTCGCGCTCTTTGTCAAGACTCTGGATGATTTACCTGAAGATTTGATTCAGGCGCAGGCGATTGACGGGCTGGTGATGGCGGACGAAGTGCTCTATAACACGATGTCGCAAGTCGCTTGGCGTAAAGAAGAGGATATCTCGAGAATTGTACCGCCTATTGACAGGACAGATTTGTCCGATTGGGCGGCGGATATTCAAGCGCATATGGACGTCGAGTGCGCGGTGTTTTTGTACGACGGAAATCTTCTGCGTTGGCCGCTGCTTCCGGCAAGATTTGAATCCAGTACCGGCAAAGTTGACTCCGCTGTACGATTGCCTTTCAAAACTGATAGCGTCTCGAATGTTAGGACCCTCGGTAATGTTGAACTGCAAGTAATCTGGTCTCTAACTGACGGTCCGCGGGCGCTAATCCTTGATCCACCCGACTCAGAGTTGCGTTGGGGCGTCGTGTACCACTTTGAAGAAAGCTATTGGCCGTCATTTCTCCGGCTACTTGGACGATCCACGAATCTGACAAATGACTGGGACTTGGCGCCGTTGCGGGCGACGTTCGACATAATCAGGCGGCCGGATCGGCCCGATTCGCTTGCAAACAAGTCAAAATACGGACTTCAGATATTCTCGCAGTCCGACAGCCTGTACTTCACCACGCCGCAGATAGACACGAGCTACCGCAAATTTGAACAGCGCCACGACTCAATCTCATTCTACACGGTTGTCTATAATACTGCCTCCAGCGAGAGTTATTTACGGCTCGTCAAAGAAATGTACAAGAGCAACTTGTCGTTACCGTGGTTTAAGATTGGCTTCCTCGTTTTCGAAATGCTTGTGCTTCTACTCTTCTATTTCTGGATAGGCCGCTTAACTCGCCCGTAGTGAATTTCATTCTTCTATCGATACTCATCGTGTCCATACTCACCGCATCTGAACTCAAGACCATTTCCTTCCTAACCAACTCCGGTGAGACGACCTCACTGAACGCGTTCAAGGGTCAGGTCTTGTTGATCGTGAATACGGCCAGCGAATGCGGACAGACACCGCAATATGCCGGACTTGAAAAACTTTACGAGAAATACAAAGATCGTGGCTTCACGGTGATTGCCTTTCCGTCAAATGATTTCAAAAAACAGGAACCGGGTTCCAACGAAGAAATCAAGCACTTTTGCACCACGACTTACGGAGTAACGTTTCCGTTGATGAGCAAGATAACCGTACTGGGTGAAAACAAGCATCCGTTGTATAAATCTCTCGTGGAACAGACCGAGTCCGCTGAAATCGAATGGAATTTCGCAAAGTTTTTGTTGGACAGAAGCGGCAACGTGGCCGCGCGAATACACTATAGAACTAAGCCGGACGATCCTTCTGTGACAAGCAAGATTGAGGAATTGTTGGGAGCAGTGACGACGGAATGAAAAAGAGTCCGGTCTTTCGGCCTGCTGCTGATCGCTATCTGCCGTTGTTCTTTGCATTAGTTTCCGCCGCCGTTGTGATTGGGGCGACACAAACGTGGGGCATCGCGGTTTTGCCCGAACAATTTTTGTGGCTTAAAACGGCGCAGCACTTTTTGACAGACTTGCCGGTTGAATTCTCGCAATCGCAGTTTCCTGCGGGTCCCATCTGGCCGCTGATGCTGGTGGTTTTCGAGCGCAGCGGTTACGCGATGGAATTCGTCGCGCGCTTGTGGCAGGCATTGATGCTGGCGCTCTTGCTTTATGTGGTGACGCGATTTTATTTGCGCCACCTGCAATCGCGGCTCGTGGTTGCCGGAGCGATGATTGTGCTCACGGCAGGAGTGCTGTTTTTTTCGGAGGCATTCTCGCTTTCTCCGCTTCCAGCCGCGCTGTTGTTTAGCACCTTGGGAATTCTTGCGCTCGCGCGGTTTCTACTGAAAGACGAAGTGCTGTTCTTTCTGGTGGCCGCGATTGGTCTTGGATTGGCGGCATTGCTGTGGCTGCCTGCGGTTGTGCTTGCACTCGGCGCTGCCTTGGCGATTATGCTTGGCGCACGAGGGAAATTGGCGCGGAGAACGTCCGCCGTCATCGTGTTTGGCGCCGTGGCCTTTCTGCCCGCCTTATTAATCTTACTTCAGTCAGGAATTTCTTCAGACGCGTCGCGTTTTTACTCCGCGCTATACGCCACAGAGTCCGTCACCGCGTGGACGATGTTTGCCTCGTGGCCGTTTTGGCTGCGCTTGAGTTTGACGCTTGTGGTGATGGTTGGATTGCTTTATGTTTATCTGGCCACACGCGGTCCGGCGGGAATTGGCCCGGCTCTGAAACGGCGCGAATTGCAAGTCTGGATCTTGTTGACGATTGTTTGGCTCGCGCATCTGCTCATTCTTCCGCTGGCCGCGACGTTTGTGGTCCTGCTTCCGATCCTTGTCTTGTGGCCTGCACTCGGGATAGACAGCTTTCGCGATTACGATGCGATTGCATCGCTGTTTTCCGGACGTGGAACACAGATCGCGATTGGGTCTTGCGCGATATTATTGCTTCTCCCAGTTTGGAACACCAGCGAACGCTGTTGGCGACAAGCAAGAACAGGCAACGGACTAAATGGTTTTGAGATTCAATCCTCCGCCTTGCTCACTGAACTGCGCTCAGAGAACTGGCGACCGATTTTCTGCGACGACTCCGAATTGCTTTCCTATCTATTGAAGTCGGCAGTAAGCCCCTTGCCTGCTGACTTGAATGAGCTTGAATTGAGTGAAAGCCGCATCGTTGTGCTAGGCGACTCCTGCCCTCCGGGAATTTGCACGGATGAGTCACTCACGCATCCTATGCTTACGTTTATTCCGAGACTTGCCTCGCGCGAAGGCATGATTTACGACGTTACCTTTCGCGCGCCAGAACCTGCCTTGGCCGCTTCGGATTCCCTCACAGTTCCGTAATCTTTTTCACTTATCATACACTCTTCTATGAAATCGTTGCGCACCTTCGTAACCGTTTTGACGCTCGCCGCTTGCTCATTTGCGCAAGCGCCGTTGCCCGATGATTTGGCAGGCAGCCGTCCCGGCGCGTTTTCACCGCGTTCGCTTGGTCTCGGCCACACCTTTTTGACGAATCAGCTTGGTTCGCCTGCGTTAATGGGAAATCCCGCGACGCTGGCCGATCAACAAGAACAGTGGTCGGTGTCACTCAGTGCCGACATCGCGCGTGTGAAGGAAACGAGATCGTATCCATTCTTTGACGCGTTTGACGGTGTGCTCGGGTACAACAACTACGCGCTGAATGACCACGTCTATTCAAAGGTGGACGGCGGTTTGGCTTACCGCCTGAAGCAAGAGCGCTTAAATGCTATGGTGCTCTCTGTCGGATCCTACTCCGCTTATCAATTTGGCTACCAGTATCACGAAGAAGTGCGCAATCGCTTCACGTCCGGTGGCGTGCAGGATTTGATTTTGGGTAAAAACATTTTTGACGTGAGCGGTGATATGCGCGCCTTTGCCTTTGGCGCCGCTGCGGCCGAAGGCCCCATGGCGATGGGCTTCAGTCTCGCGTTTCTCGCCGGCGATTGGGGATATGTGAATGGCGTTTATTATGCAAGCCCTGATTCTTTGGATCAAGTGACTCGCGTGGACTACACACCAAAGGGCACTCCGGCAGATATGAATTTCGGCGCAACATACGATATCAATCCGCGAGTCAGAGTAGGCGCGCGGGCGCTGTTCCCGACCGGAAAACTGAAATATGAGTATACCAGCACAGTGACTCTCGGCGACTCCGCGGAGCGCGGCAAGGGAACCAGCACGGTGACGTATCCCTCGCATGTCGCACTGGGTGTTCAGTATCGCCCGCAAAACGTGTATCGGCCCTTGGTCTATTTTGAAACCGAAATGCATACATTCAGTCAGGTGAGCGACGGGCTGAATGACGTGTTGGAGTTTCGCGCAGGCGCTGAGCAACAGATTGTGCCGGGCACTCCGGCGCGATTCGGAATCGTTTATGCCACATCACCTTCGGACAAAGATCGCGCATCCACATTATTCACAGCGGGCATTGGCTTCGTGTTGCGGGAGATGCGCGCCGATTTCGGTCTTGAGTTCGGCGAGATTAATTATGCGGCGGACGATCTGTTTCCGCAGTCGCTTTATGGCGAGGACAATCGCGACTCCCGTGATCGCGTGGAGACCGCGCTATTTCGCGGCATGATTTCATTGACGTGGGATTTTGATTGGAACCGTTGGTAACTGTAGGGCTTCCGGTTTACAACTCTGAGGCCTACTTAGCGGACTGTATCGAATCCATCAAGAGCCAGACGCTTAAGGAATTTGTCGTTTTGGCGATTGTGGATTGCCCGACAGACAACTCGCGCGAGATTCTCACACGGCACGCGGATTCGAGATTCCGGATCATTGACAACCCGACCAACATCGGGCTGGCGGCATCCTGCAATCGTATGCTTGAAATGTGTGAGACAGACCTTTTAGCAAGGATGGACGCTGACGACATCATGCATCCTGAGCGTCTGCAAAAGCAGTTTGATTACATGCAGGCTCATCCTGAAATAGATATTTTAGGAACATACGCAGACATCATCAACATTCAAGGATGCAAAGTCGAGGACTCCTATCCGTTTGCGACGACGCCCGATGGCCTGCGCGAGGAGTTTCGCTCTCTCTGCGCTTTGGTTCACCCAACAATTATGTTCCGCGTGCAGCAAATTCTCGATTTGGGTGGATATCCGGACAGTAGAGTTGCAGAAGATCTAATTCTATTCCTACGCGGATTGGTCAAGGACTATCAATACGCGAATTTGCCTGAGTCACTTCTTGGTTATCGAGTCCATGTAGACGGCCATATGAATAGAACTCGAGCGGCCTCTTATCGTGCGAACGATGACGCCTATGCTGAGTATGGTCCTCTGATTTGGGGGGACCGCGCCCCCGATTTTGTCGCAGGCGTCACGCGTTGGGAGCGCCTGCAGCGCCGCATGAAACGCAACCTTACTAGACTATTTTCAAAATGAAAAGCGTGTTACTGATTTGCTTACTGTTAAGTGCGGCCGCATTCGCGGCAAACGGCAAGACATATTCCATCGTCATTTGCAACACGAATGACGTGCATGGCGGCATTGACTCGTCGAGCGCGACGTTTATGAATCCTGAGTTCCCTCCGCAACTTGGCGGCGGCGCGTCCTTGGCCGGATTGATAAAACGGTTGCGTGCCTACGCAAAGGATAACGGCAAGGGTTTTCTCCTATTGGATACGGGAGATATTTTTCAGGGGACGCTGGTGGGAACGAAGAGCGAAGGCGAAGCGGTGATGCGCTTTATGAATGAAGTGAGCTACGATGCTTGGGTGATCGGTAATCACGAGTTTGACTTGGGCCGCCAAGTCATTGAGCGGCTCAAAAAGCAGGCTGCTTTCCCCACCTTGTCGGCCAATATCTATGATGTAGAGGATGGTGACACGACCAACTTCGCGACGCCGTTCATCATTAAAGAGTACGGCCCGCTCAAAGTCGGCGTCATCGGAATAACAACTGCCGGAACACAGCGCGCGAGTTTTGAAGAAAACGTGCGTCATCTCTATTTCGCGCCCGAGACAACAACGCTTGAGATGTATCGCGATAGCTTGCGCAATATAGGATGTGATGTTATTATCGTCGGTTGCCATTTAGGTTTGCCCTATGATCGTTGGGAAGCATGGGACGATTTGGAACGACACGAAAGAGAAGGCTGGAAGTCGCCATATACCCGCAATGCTTTTGAGTTGGCGCGCCGTGTGTCCGGTATCGATATTCTCTTCGCAGGTGATATTCACGTCGGCTATGTCGAGCCGTGGGTCGATCCGGTCACGCACACCCCGTGTTTTCAAGGCTACGGTCGCGGAACAAACTTAATGGCGGTTGAATTTGAGTTTGACGTCGAAACCGGCAAGCTGTTGAATTGGAAAAATTTTGCCGACGAGAGCACGTTGCTGACGTTGTTCTCGGATCAATTTCCGCGTGAGCGTGACATGGCCGAATGTATTGACACGGTTGTCGCGCGCGTCGAAGTGGGCTTTAATGTACGAATCGGCACAGCCGAGCAACCTATTACCCGTATTGGGGAAGCCGAATCCGCGCTGGGAAATCTGGTGTGTGATGCAATGTTGTGGAAACTGAATGGCGACATTTCGATTACAAACAAGGGTGGCGTGCGCACGGACTTGCCTGCCGGGAACATCACTCCGCAGCATGTGTTCAACGTCTTGCCGTTTGACAATACATTGGGCGCGGTGAGTGTTACGGGCGCGTTCATCAAAGAGATGGTCGAAGACAAAGTGGCCTACGGCGGCAGCGGATTGTACGTCGCGGGAATGCGTGTAAAAGTGGACCGCTCCCGCGAGCACGGGGATCGTGTCGTGCTTTTGGAGATTGGCGGAGAACCTTACGAACCTGAGAAGTCGTACAAGCTCGTGACGACAGACTATTTGCTCGAAGGCAATTCGGGCATGGAGAAACTTTCAGCTTTGCGCAGTCAGGCCGCCGTGGAATCGGGAGTCTACATGCGCGAAGCGATCATCGAGTACATCAAATCACATTCGCCGCTGCACCCGAAACTGGACGGCCGCTGGCAGTTTGTGGACAGAAGTTAGTATTGCAATAGAGAAACAAGAGATAATTCAGGAGATAGTCCCATGCGTTGGAAGGCAATTATATTTTTGTGTTTATTCGCGCCCGCGGCGTTCGGCCAAGTAATGCTGAACGAGATTCTTTACGATATCGTCGGGACGGATGACCCGAACATAATGTATACGGAAATCTATGGACCTCCGGGAACGAGTTTGGCAGGCTGGTCACTCGTTGGTATAAACGGCAATGGCGGTGCCGAATATTTGACCGTAAACCTGACCGGAGCCGTACCTGCTGATGGCTACTACGTTGTCGGCGGCGCGGGAGTGCCCAATGTTGATCAGATCACGCCGCACGATTGGCAGAATGCCGGCAGTGCATCGGGCGAGTCTTGTGACGGCATTGATCTTCGCAACGCGCAAGGACAAACAGTTGATCACATATGTTATGGTGAATGCGATGCAGATGATGTCTGTGAAGGAGAAGGCGGCGAGAACGCTCCCGATCCGTTTCCTTCACAAGGCATTAACTATTTACTGGCACGTATCCCTGATCACTCAGACACCGATAACAACGCTGTAGACTGGGTGCAAACAGATATTCAGACGCCGGGACTACCGAATAGTGGCTCGCCGTGCGACCCGATTGAGGTGACACTCGAGGAGATTCGCGAAAATGATTCCGACGGCGTTCCGGCGCTGATAGGCGAGTTTGTTGTGTTTCGAGGTATTGTCAATGTACACAATTACACGCTTGACAGTTTGACGGAATCAAACTTCTTTGTGCAAGACGACAATGCGGGCTGCAACGTGTTCCGCGGAACCGTACCGGCAGGATTGATGGAAGGCGATTGTGTTGAAGTTTCCGGCTGGGTCGGTCAATTCAACGGATTGACTGAGATCCTTGCATCAGGCACGGGCAATTGCACGTTTCGTGTTGAAGATTTAGGTGTAAATGTCGCGCCGCTCACTCCGCTGATTTTGACAGGATCGTCATTCTTTGAAGCGTTTGAAGGAATGTTGGTTGAAATACGCAATGTGACGATTGTCGGCGGAGATCCGTGGCCTTCGGGCGCAGGACAGAATGCGAACGTAACCGTGACCGACGGTAATGGCACAGTTACGGTTCGTTTTGACGGCGATACACAAGCCGGCACAGCTCCGCAGCCTTCAGGTGCATTTACAGTGCGCGGAATTGTGACGCAGTTTGATACTTCGTTGCCTTACACAAGCGACTACCAAGTCACCCTGCGCTATCCCACCGACGTGATCACCGGCACAGCCGTTGGCGATGAGCCTATTGCGGTCGCTCAGTCCTTTGCGTTGGTGAGCAGCTATCCCAATCCGTTCAACGGAATGGCGACGATTGAATTCGCCGTAGGCAGCGCGCGCGACATCAATGTAACGATTACGGATGTGCTGGGCCGCCAAGTATATGACGCGCAGTTGTCAAATCTTTCGCCGGGCTTGCATCGCATGCAATGGTCCCCCGACGGTGCGGCAGGTCTCTACTTCGTCCGCGCACACTCAGGCGCGACCGTACAAACGACAAAACTGTTGTACTTAAAGTAGGACTCAGACTAAGCTGGATTTGGATAGTAGCGGCTGCCTCTGTGGCTATCAAATTCAGTGAAATGGAACGGGCGACTCCAACGAGTCGCCCGCTTTCCGTTACAAAGGGATAACACCCTTTATGCGGATACAACTAATACCTCTCCAAACTTGCAGTTCTTCGAAACCGGAATCTTTTCAAGGGGGGTGGCAGTCTGTCTGACATAGAAAAGCGACGCTTGGCAGTTTATTTGTGCGACGAAAAACCCTAATACAGCTCAACCACCGTACTGCCGTAGTCGTCTTTGTTGGCTCCGCCGTCGTAAATCTCTTTGACGAGCGGATGGCGGACAAGAAATTCGCGGACGCGGACACGCAGCATGCCAGTGCCCTTGCCGTGAATAATTTTCACCGACGGATAGCGCTGTTCTGCAGCGACAGCTAAGTATCTATCGATAATAGGCACGGCTTCATCTCCGTAATTACCACGCAAATCCAATTCACCGGTGATGCGCTCATCGGACATCTGAACATTAATCTTAACGCGCTCACTTTTCTTGTGTTTGACAGGCTCGGGCTGGTAAAGCAAGCTCGAATCAAACCACAACCTCATCCCGTTCATCTCGACTTCCACCTGCTTGCCGTTGCGCTTGACGTTCGTTACAACGCCCTCCCCCTCCACTCCTTCAGCGGCGACACGCACGCCGGGTTCTAACTTAAGTAGTCTTTTGCGTTCTGGTGACGGCTCTTTGAGTTCTTTCGCGGTCTCGGTCTTCTCAGTTTCAACTTTGGCGCGCAATTCACGAAGTTTTTCACGGGCAGATGTGACGGCGGTTTTGTCCGCTTGCTGTTCTTTGATCTCGCGCACAAGCTTTTCAATTTCTTTGCGCGATGCTTCGATCATTTGCTCAGCTTCGGCCAAAGCTTGCTTGCGGGTCTGTGCCTTGATTCGCTTAAGTTCATCGGATCGCTCGGAATAGAGTTTCGACAGTGCTTCATATTGCGTCATCTTAAGGTCGGACTCCTTGCGGAGTTTTTCGTACTCTTCAATCTTCCGCGAGAGTTCGCTGACCAGTTCTTCGAGGCCTAACGCTCCCTTATCCAAAAATCCGCGCGCGCGATTCAACACTCGCTCGGGAAAACCTACACGCTGCGCAATTTCCAATGCGTAGCTTGAGCCCGGCAACCCTTCGCGGAAATGATATGTGGGCACCAGACTCTCTTCATCAAAGGCCATCGAGCCGTTTTGCAGGCCTTCGGTTTCGTGAGCGAAGGCTTTCAGCGCGCCATGGTGAGTGGTGACCAAGCTGATCGCGCCCTGCATTGTCCATTCGAGCAGAGTCGCTTGCGCCAGCGCGGCGCCGATCGCGGGATCAGTTGAAGATCCGATTTCATCCACAAGCAGAAGTTTGGGCTGCGCATCTTCCTCTGTCATCTTCCGCAATCTTGCGACGTGCCCCGTGAATGTTGACAAATCACCCTCTAAGGATTGCGCGTCACCGATGTCAGCCCAGATACTTTTGAAGTGCGGCAATTGGCTACCGGATGAGGCAGGAATGAAAAACCCTGCGCCGGCCATCAAACTAAGGAGGCCGACCGTCTTGAGCGCGACGGTTTTTCCGCCGGCATTGGGACCCGAAATCACAATACTGCGAATCGGCGGCGTGATTTCAATCGTGAGCGGCACGACGGATTGCAGTTTTTTTTCGCGCACTCGCTCCATCAACAAAGGATGCTTGGCCCGCCACAAACGAATCACGCCGGTGTCGTTCAGTTCGGGTGCTACGCCTTCCCATCGCAGCGCGAGCCTCGCCCGCGCAAAGAGTTCGTCAAACTCCGCCATGATTTCGAGCGACAAAACTATTTCTTCAAGCTGTTCATGCACAAGCGCGGTGAGTTTCAAAAGTATCTTGTGGATTTCGCGCTTCTCTTCGAGTTCAAGTTGACGGAGTTTGTTTGAAATCGGCAGCGTCTCAACCGGCTCAAGAAAGACCGTGGCCCCGGACGCGCTGGTGTCCACCATCACTCCCTGCACCTTGTTCTTGGCGTCGTCGCGAACGGGCAAAACGAGTTTGCCGTCACGATAGCTGATCACATTGTCTTGCAAGTAACCCTGTTCCGCCCACTTCTGCATGATTGTGCCGAGTCGATTTTCAAGAGTCTTGCTCTCCTTGCGGCGGTCGTGTCGAATGCGCTTAAGTTCTAAGGACGCGTCGTCAAAGACTTCTCCGTCCTGATCAATCGCGGATTCAATACTCTTGGCGATACGAGC
Organism: uncultured Alphaproteobacteria bacterium; assembly: GCA_964530625.1. Lineage (GTDB taxonomy): Bacteria > Electryoneota > RPQS01 > RPQS01 > RPQS01 > JABWCQ01. Next base: position 63,633 of record CAZHAK010000013.1, read on the forward strand.
GTGATCCCAGAGACGATTGGCAAGCCCTGCAAGCTCAGGCAATGATTCGCCGCGCGAATGCAATTGCAGGCGCACCCGACTTGTGCAGGCGAGTGTTTCGGCGATCTTGCGCAGATCGTGCGGATCGAGACTGGCTCCTTCAATACTTGCTCGCGACAATGGCTCGTGAATATCCGCGAGTCCGTCAATCGGCAAGCCACCGTCGGTTTCGGTTAAGACGCGCACCATTTCCTGAGTTCTGCGGAGCACAAGTTCAGCACGGTCTTTCGAAACCGGAACTTCGAGTGCTAAAAACCGCTCCACCCCTAAAGGCGAAGCGGCCAAATCCGCGGCAATGGAAATCACGCGCTCCCATTCGAGAGCCAACAGAGTTTCTTCGCCGATCATACGATCATACCCACTTCCGTTTTTCCCAATTCTCCCAATGGGTAATGTCGAAGGCTACTTTTTTACCGACGCGAATCAGTTTGGATTTATTCATGAAGACGCTCATGTTTCCGCTGACGTCAGCCCACTGAATCACCAACACGAGAGCCGCGAGCAATAATACTCCTTTCGCCATTCCGCCCGCCAGGCCAAGAATCCGGTCGGGCCACTTTAGTTTTGTGCCGTCAATCCAAGTGTGCAGCTTGTTGCCGATGTAGGCGAACACAAGATAGATGATCAGGAAAAAGAGCAGGAACACAAGCCCGGATGCCCAGCGCATCTCCCAACCGGGTTCCGCAAATTTTCCGGCAAGCTCTTGCAGCTCTTCACGGAAAATCAGCGTCAGCAACAGGCTCACCGCCAAGCCGGAGGTGATCATCAGCTCAAACAGAAAGCCACGCTTCAGGCCTCCAACACCAAAGCCTATAAGCAGAAAGATAATGAGAATATCGAGAATATGCATGAAACGAATTGTTGGACACAAGATACCCAAGCTCAGGCACTCGTGCAAGACAGACATTAAGAAAAATCGCCCGAACAGCAAGCTGAGCGGGCGATTTCAGAGGTCGGGATAAGCTTAGCGATTGCGCAGAATTCGGTTGATTTTGCGAATCTTACGTTCAGTTTGGCTGCGTTCGCGCTTGGCCGTTTCACACGGTTTTTCGTAGAATTGGCGGCGGCGGACTTCGGACAGGATTCCGGACTTTTCACAGGCCTTCTGAAAGCGGCGCACAAGGCGCTCCATAGGTTCCCCATCTCGGGCTTTGACAAATGGCATGGCTAAAAGTTCACCTCCTTCCAAACAGCGGTTGATTCACGGATTTTTTACAGACAATAAAGATACGATGTCCTAAGTTGAGATGCAACTCGGTTGTATTGGGTGCATTTGAACGTGAAATGTCATTACTTGTCGCCTCCCTGTATCAATTTTGAATTATCTAAACTTATATTTCACCACAATTAAGACCTTTTGGGTAAATATTCTGGACATTGACATCCAAAATGGATTTACGTATATTTTAGCTTCCCAATAAGGAAACTACCAATGCAGCAAAAACATCATTATTCGCGCGGCGCAGCCGCAACCTGGTTACTTTTCGTCGCCAGCGTGATCGGCGTGTTGTTGATCGTCATGCTTTTAACGGACATTTTTGAAAAAAAGCAGGAGGCCCGATACTCCTATATCAAGACTCAAGAGATTGCCTGGGGCGAGCCTGACCCTGAAAAATGGAAGGCCAATTTCCCGCGTGAGTATACGGCCTACATGAAAACCATGAAGACGTCAGAGCTTGCCGCAGTTAGCCCCTACTCTCGTTATGGCGGCTCGGAATCCATCTCAAAATTAGACAAAAACCCGCGCATGAAACGGCTGTTCGCGGGCTACGGCTTTGGTGTGGATTATAATGAAGAGCGCGGTCATATGAACGCCATGCAGGATATGCTCGCGATCAAGCGACTGGGTGATAAGAAACCCGGCTCATGTATGACCTGCAAGAGTCCGCAAGTACCGCTCTTTATTGAAGAGCATGGCGCGGAAGCGTTTTACAACACCCCGGTCACCGAGCTGGTCGAAAAGCACGATTTTAAGCACTCGATCTCCTGCGGCGATTGCCACAATTCGGAAACAATGGAACTGCTCGTGCGCCGGCCTGCCTATATCGAAGCGCAGACGCGCCGCGGCATTGACATCAATCAGCATGACCAAAACCAGAAGCGCACGGACGCCTGTGCGCAGTGTCATGTCGAATACTATTGGCCGAAAGAAACCAACTACGTGACGTTCCCGTGGGACAAAGGACTCTCAGTGGATTCCATCGAAGCGTATTACGATGCAATAGATTTCGCGGATTGGGTGCATGCTGAAACCGGAACAAGGCTGGTTAAGATTCAACATCCTGAATTTGAATTGTGGAGCAGCGGCATTCATTCACGTTCGGGAGTCGGTTGTGCGGATTGCCACATGCCTTACACTCGCGACGGATCCATCAAAATTACGGATCACTGGATTCGCTCGCCCTATTTGAACATGACAAACGCGTGCTTAACCTGTCATCGCGAGAGCGAAGACGAAATGGCGCAGCGCATCCGCGAAATTCAGGATCGCACGTGGAGCCTGATGGATCGCTCTGAGACGGCAATCATCGAAGCAATTGACGCGATCGTATTGGCGATTCAGGCGGGCGCGACCGATGCCGAACTTGAAGAGTGCCGTAAGCTGCACCGCAAGGCGCATATTCGCTGGGATTTCGTATCGGCGGAAAACTCAATGGGCTTCCATAGTCCGCAGGAAGCGACGCGTATGTTGGGTGACGCGATTGACTATGCGCGTCAAGCCGAACTCTCAGCCACAAAATTGCTTTCGAAATACGGTAAATTAGAAGTTGCCGCGCTCACGAAGTAACAGGAAGGGAGCAACATGAAGAAGCCTTCCTTTCTCGTTACGCTGACCACGATTCTCGCGGGCGCGTTCGTCGCGCTGAATTTGTACACAGCATACTACAGCAGGGCCTACTCTTATTTGCAGGATGATCCGGCGGCGTGTATGAATTGCCACGTGATGAAAGACGCTTACGACGGCTGGCGTGTTTCAAGTCATCGCAACGTAACCTGCAACGAGTGCCATACTCCGAACGACATAATCGGCAAGTATGCCACGAAGGTCGAGCACGGAGTCAGGCATTCCTATGTATTCACGTTTGAACCTGACAAACAGATTTTCCGCTTGAAGGAAAGCGGCGAAAAGATTGTCACGAACAATTGTGTCGCCTGTCATCAGACACTGGTGAATTCAACATTGCCTGACCACACTAACGAGCGCCGGTGTTTGCAGTGCCACATCGGTGTCGCGCATGGCAAGCTTGCCAATCGGCGGCGATGACGGTCACGACTTAAGCGAACTTATCCAGACTTTTTAGAACGGGCGGCAGAAATGCCGCCCGTAAATATTTGTAGGCGCTTCATCTTTTATGAATTCAATTGCTTAAGGGTAGCCAAGCTGTCCGTGGGGCAGAATTGCCTCTTGACACGTTCATTTTTTTTTTTGATATAATAGTAGCAGTCGTGTTGTGCATAGGGCGCGGCGCAAATTATCCATTAGGAGGTTGCGATGAAGGAACTTGTTCTGTCGGGACTGCTTCTAATGGGATTGAGTTCTTTAGGGTTTGGACAGACGGACGATCCGGGGTGCAACGTTGGTGTTTCAGTTACAGACTATGGTTGTACCACCGGTCAAGATGATTACAATTTTGTACCCGGATGCACAAGCTCAAGTGAGTTCCGTGTTGTATGCAATGGAACCATTTGGGTTAGAGCTTGGACATCATGCGCCTCAGGATCGTGCAACAATTGTGCTGTGTGTGTTTGGACTGCACCCCAAATGTTGGAGACGTTATCCACTTAGTTTAGGCTGCGGTT
>CAZHAK010000014.1:0-12749 GCA_964530625.1 uncultured Alphaproteobacteria bacterium
GCACTTTGCACTCGTGGTTGAAGTTTGAGTTGGTAACCTCCATTTCTAGATCCCTACGGGATGACAAGCGGTGTCAAGTTGTGGTCAGCGCATTTGATGTTAACGTTCTTTGTGCAGGTCTCTGCGGGGTGACAAGCGAATTTGCATCTCGGTTGACGGGGCAGGTGAAGACACCTGCCGCCGCGATGCGCGACGTTCTAGGTGCGCTTGGGTGCTTGACCCCCCTTTTGTCCCCCCGGAAGACCGGGGGGAAATTAGAATCGAGTGCGCAGAAAATTGAAACCGTGCATGGACTGCATGGTTTTTTAGTTGGTCATATTTTTTTAAGATATTGATAATAAGGGGTTAACGTCATCAATATGACATGGCACGAGCGTTGCCATTGTGAGGGGTGAATGGGCTTTGTCCGTTCGCCCGGGTCCCATGCCGGGTATGATCTGGCACGGATGGCTACTTTGCGCGGCACCAATGAGTAACCATCCCTCCCAAGTTAAACGAGTAAGGAAGTAAGGGGCCTTACGGGAACCCTCGTCATTCGCGCGGTTTTCTTCCCAGTCTCCCTGCATCTTTGTGACGACGCACGATTCTCCTTAAGCTTTCTGTTACGGGACTCGTGAGGCCCTTCCTTATTCGGACTTGCATTATATTCCGGTCTTTTTAAGACTCAGATTCAGTTACCGAGGGCTTAGGCACGGTTTCCTTCGCTCCTGCTTGCGGCCCCTGCACGGCTCACACAGACTTGCATCACGGTTCTCGGTGACTGAATCTGGATCTTATCAAAAGAGAAGTACACGAGAGTGGAGCTTCGACCCGGTTACGAAAAACACCGCCCTCGAAGCGGTGTTTTTTCGTTTAGGGGAAAATCGCAAACATATTGAGAATAGTGAATTAAGGATTCTCATCAAAAGTGATGGTTTTGCGTCAAGGAGTTGACATTACATAGCCTGTTCGGTATATTAGCATGTCATAAGATGGTTTAGACCTTTACCTCCGAAGTTTAAGCTTCGGCAGTGGAGTGGTTTAGCCAAAAAGTTTGCCTCATAAATAGGCTTCGCGCGAGGGTCACGCAACAGGTCTATCGAATCTATTCCTTCCACTTTGCGGCAGCCACCCGGGGTCGCCGCAATGCCACACCAGCCTCACTCAAACAGACGTACATCTTAAGCCTTGGCAACGCTCTTGCGGACCTCGCGCCCTCGTTCGTCAGAGGATACTCATCTTGTATGAAAAATTAACGCCTCCGAAGTCCGGATCAAAAATCACGGTTGCGGACGGCAAACTTGTTGTGCCGAACAACCCGATTATTCCATTTATAGAGGGAGACGGGACCGGCCCAGATATTTGGCGCGCTTCGCAGCGCGTGTTCGACGCCGCAGTAGAAAAGGCTTACAGCGGCAAAAAAAAAGTAGTTTGGTTTGAGATTTACGCGGGCGAGAAGTCGCTCGGGGTTTATGGCGAGAATGTCTGGCTGCCGGACGATACGCTGACCGCTATTAAAGAGTATATTGTTGCGATTAAAGGTCCGTTGACCACACCGGTCGGGGGCGGGATTCGCTCTTTGAATGTTACCTTACGGCAGGTTTTAGATTTATACGCATGTGTGAGACCGGTGCGGTGGTTCGAGGGCGTTCCAGCTCCAGTGAAGGAGCCGGAAAAACTTGACGTAGTAATCTACCGTGAAAATACTGAGGACGTCTATTCGGGGATCGAATGGAAGTCGGGGTCGGCTGAAGCCGCGCGGTTGATTGAGTTCGTTAAGGGGATGGGTAAGACGATTCGCCATGATTCGGGCATCGGGATCAAGCCGATTTCGAAATACGGCAGCGAGCGGATTATTCGCAAGGCGATTCAGTTCGCGCTTGACCATAAACGTCGCTTGGTGACGATGGTGCACAAGGGCAACATCATGAAATTCACCGAAGGGGCATTTCGCGAATGGGGCTACGAATTAGCCGCTCGTGAGTTTGCCGATCAGGTGATTTCAGAGAAGGATCTTTGGGATAAGCACAAAGGCAAGCTGCCGAAGGGCAAGCTGTTGTTGAATGACCGGATTGCCGACGCGATGTTCCAGCAGTTGTTGCTGCGGCCTGACGAATATGATGTTATCGTGACGACGAATCTGAACGGTGACTATTTGAGTGACGCTTGCGCGGCTCAGGTCGGCGGATTGGGTTTAGCTCCGGGCGGAAACATCAGTGACGCGTACGCGGTGTTTGAAGCCACGCACGGCACGGCTCCGAAGTACGCGGACAAGGACGTAATCAATCCCGGTTCGGTGATTTTGTCCGGGGTGATGATGTTTGATTATTTAGGTTGGGAGCCTGTCGCGAAGCTAATTGTGAAGGGTCTTGAAGGCGCGATTGGTAAAAAGCGCGTGACTTATGATCTTGAACGGCAGATGCCAGGCGCGACGAAGCTCAAGACGTCGGAGTTTGCTAGCGAGATTATCGCGAATATGTAGCCAGCGTAGACGCTGGACCCGTTGCGCTGGCGCGGGCGCAAAGAAAATGTTCGACGAGATTTGAAAATTATCAGGGGAGCGTTTTGGACGGACTCCCTCAACTGCATAGACGAAACAAGCATCCCAAAAGTTGCATCGCCCGCTGTGGGCGGGAATGCCGCGAAGAGGATTACCACATGAAGCGTTATCTGACAACATTTTTACACATTCTTGCGCTGTTCGCGCTGACGTCACTTGCTTTGGCCGGTCCGGGAAAGATCGCGGGTTCGATCATAGACGAGAATGGCGATGGAATCATCGGCGCGAACATCCAGATTCTTGAGACGAGCCAAGGTGCGACGGTGCTCAATGTTGACGGCAGCTATGTGATTTTGGGTGTGAACGCCGGCGAGTACACGGTGCGCATCTCGAGTCTCGGTTACGGCACAAAAGAGATTCGCGAGATTCAGGTCTCGTCGGATTTGACAACCACCGTAAACGCGACATTGCTTGACGAAGCGATTCAAATCGGCGAAGTCGAGATCATCACTCAGAAGAAGAACAACGTACAGCTCGACGTGGCGGGAAAAGAGAAGCGCTTGTCGGGAAGTGAATTGGAGAACTTCGGTGGCGGACGCGTCTCAAACATTATTGCCAAGCAGCCGGGCTTCAAGGTTGACCCGGACGGCGGATTGCATGTGCGCGGCGGCCGCGACACGGAAGCGAAGTATGTGGTGGACGGTCAGTCGAAGTCGGACGCGATGTATAACAGCTCGAAGCGCTTGATCAACACGAGTGCATTGAACGTAGAAGAAATCGAGATTCTGACGGGCGGCGACGCCTCGACGGGCGGTTATCAGTCGGCATTGATTCGCGTGACGACTCCGGAAGGTAAGATGGACGCGTACAACGGTACTGTAGAGTATCGTTCGGATCGCATCTTCAATAATTATAGTTTTGACACGGATCAGGCGGATTACGCTTTTAGCGGTCCGGTGCCGTTCGTCAAGGAGCTGTTCAATATGCGGGAGAACAAATTTTCATTCTTCACATCGGGAACGGCGAAGCTGACGAACACTTACACGGCTTACAACATAAGGCGCGATCCGAACGATTATTTAGCTTTGGGGTTTGATACTCCTGAGCGCCAGTCCAATGACTTCTCGACGTTTTGGAAGCTTACGTATCGTATGGATCCTGCTCGCAAATTAAATTTCTCATATACGCGAGAGCATTCGCTATGGGATATTTATCCGGAAGGTGAAGCGGCCATCGGGGGTAACTACGGGTGGCAGTATAAGTACTATCCGGAGAATCGTCCGTTTGCCCGAAACATTCGTGATTCGTACAATTTGCAATACCAGCACAACGTGACTCAGAATACATTCTACGAAGTATCACTGGGTCGGTTTAAGACGACGACTCGAGTGCAGCCTCGCGGCAAGAATCCCGATCAGTTTACCGCCGACGTGGACGAAGAGGATGCGCGCATCGCTACGCAAGGCGGCTTCGGCGGTGGCGGCGGGGCGGACGTGAATAACAACGGTATTCCCGACGGCTATCGCGACGCGAACGGCGATAGCGAATATAACGGTGAAGGCGAAGGGTACGACGATATCAATGCGAACGGCCGCTGGGATCGGGGCGAGGACTGGGTTGATCTGAACGGCAACGGCGTGTATGACGCGGCGGAGCCGTGGGTGGATCGCGCGAACTCGCAGGGCGTAAACAATCCCGGTGTATACGATCCGTGGGATCCATTTGTAGACTTGAACGGCAACGGCCGCTGGGACGACGCCGAGCCGCAACTGGCCGAGCAGGACTGGAACGGCAACGGGGTTTGGGACGGAGAACGTTTTCAGGATGCCAACAGGAACGGCCGTTACGACGGCTATGGCGAGGGCTACGACGATCGTAACATGAACGGCACGATTGACAAGAAGACGAACTTCACGAACGACGAGGACACGGGCGAAGGCTTGATTGACGGTGACTTTGCTTTCGATACGGGCGAACCTTTTATTGACTCGCCGGATGCGAACGGTGTTTATAACGGAGTTTGGGATCAGGGTGAGGTTTGGTTGGACTTGCCGACGAGTTCATCGGTGGGTGGTGGTATCCGCTTGCAGCCTACTCGCAACGGACAATACGATCCACCGAACAATCAGTTTGACGATTACGAACTTTTTTGTATGCCCGCCAATCTAAGTTTTGGAATGGATCCCCGCTTGCCGGTGATTTACACTTGGGCGAACATATTGGAAAGTTTCCCGGCAGGCGAGCCGGTATGGCTGAGCATGGGTTACGACGAAAATTTCGTTCCCCTTTACTTTCATCATATAGAAGGCCGCTCGACATGGATAAACCGGACGACCGATGATACGCAAAGTCCAGTTTATGATTTGCAGAATTTCCAAGCCGACCCGGGCGAGATCTTTCACGATTACAATTTGAACGGGGTTTGGGATCCGCGGGCGGACGAATTTTTGAATCCGGGCCAGTGGGATGACGCGGCGTTTTGGCAAGATCGCAAGTCGATAGAGTACTCGGGTAAGTTTGACATCACGAGTCAGGCGAACAAGTATCACGAGCTGAAATCGGGACTTGAGATCAAGTACCGTAATCTCGAGATGCAGTCGATTCAGAATCCGGACGAGCCATATGACAATCCTGATTTTCCACTTCCGGCAGGATCGCCGTTCTTAGGCGTGGGGAGTACACGCGACTTCTATAACCACGAGCCGTGGGAAGGCGCTGTTTACTTTCAGGACAAGATGGAGTTTGAGGGATTGATCGTGCGCGCGGGTTTGCGTTCGGATTTCATTATACAGAGTGACGATTTGCTTCAGCAATTCGCCGATCAAGTGGGGAGCAATCAGCCCGGCGCTTTGCTTGCGGATCGCGGACGTTACGTGATTGCGCCGCGGTTGGGAATTTCGCATCCGGTGTCCGCGGCTTCTAAGCTGTATTTCAACTACGGGCATTACTATCAGACGCCGTCGTTTCAGTATTTCTATCGCAGCGCCACGGCAAACATATCACCGAACACGGAAATCGGCAACCCGAATCTTGAATATGAGAAGACGGTGTCGTATGAGGTCGGTGTGAGCACTGAATTCACGGAGAATTGGGTGGTTGACGTGGCGGGTTATTACCGTGACGTTTACAATCAGATCGGGACGGTGGAAGAGCGCATCGGGCCGCTGATTTTGAATCGCTACTTCAACCTGGGCTATGCGCGTGCGCGCGGATTTGAATTCTCCATAGACAAGAAGTTCAGCAGCATGTGGGCTTTGACGGCCAACTACGATTTCTCGTTTGCGTTTGGCAAGGAATCGGCGGCGGCAGAGGGTTTGCTGGATCGCGCGAACGGCGTTCCGGAGAATCGCAACGAGCATCCGTTAGATTGGGACGAGACACATCGTGTGTCGGCATTTTTGACATTCATGGTTGCGAAGGATCAGCGACCGAAACTGATGGGCTTGACTTTGCCGTCGAACTGGCTTTCGACAATGGAATTCTCGTACGGATCGGGATTACCTTACACACCGTCCACCTACACGACGGGCTTGCCCTCGAATTTGATTTTGGCGAATTCGGCTCGCAAACAAGCGACATCCACCACGGATTTCCGGTTTGACAAGTTCTGGGACATAGGCCAAGGGATCAAAGTGTCGACAGGATTCGAGATTTTCAATTTGTTCAATCGCCGGAACGTTCGTGATATATTCTCAGAGACCGGCAATGCGTTCGACGCTTCGCACGAAGAAAATCAGAATGAAGCGGATGACGGCAATTTGGGTAAGGACATAGACCACAATCCGCGGAATTACTTCCCGCCGCGCCAAGTGCTGTTGCATTTGAAGCTGGACTTCTAAACGTCCTTGCGGGTCCTCAAGAACAGATTATTGGAGCAATCATACATCATGCGCGCAACTTTTAGTCGCATTCTATTGGCGGCGGCCGCCGCAGTCCTAGTTGCCATCGGCTGCACAGATCCGGAGATCGTTTATCCGCCGGAAGTGACGCCCTACCGTGAGGGTGATACTTTGCGGTCTCCGACGGCGAATATTTCGATCACCGCGAACGGTGGCAAGCCCTGGTTGATCACCGAAGACTTCATTATTCCCGAGGGAGTGACAGTGACTGTGGAAGCCGGCGCAGAAATCATGGTGGCCGGACGGCAGTGGATTGACGTGCAGGGTGTGCTTCACGCGAACGGCGCCGTGGGAAATCCGATTATTTTCACGAGCGCGAATTCGGCGCCGGATTTGGGTCAGTGGCGCGGCATCAAATTGCACAGCCCGACGGAACAGTCGACGTTCAACTACTGTATTTTCTCGTACGGGGCATATTTTGACACCGACACATTGTCAGAGCGTGGCCGCGACGCGCAGGATTTCAAAGGGATGCTGGCGATATTCAACAGCAGTCCTCGAATCGAGCGCTGTATTGTAACGCAGAATCAGAATAACGCTGTGTTTATCCGGGGCGAGTCGAGCCGTCCGGAAATTCGCTACAATATTTTCACAGGCAATGACGCATCGGGCGTTCGCGGGGACAACACAGTCATACCGGAGAATCTCGAGATTTCATATAATTGCGTCGCTGACAACAGCGCACCCGGATTTATTTTGTCGAACGACAATCCGGATACAGCAGCGGGCACGCGGCGCATTTTCGGCGATCCGACGACGGTGAATGTGAATTTGGATTCGTGCGACTCGCATTTTAACATTGATTTGGAGCCGTTGTTTATCGATGCGGCGGAAGACTTGTGGACGCGGTTAGCGAATTATGGTTTGCAATCGTGCTCACCGTGTGTGGATGCGGGGCCGATTGGCGTTGATCCGGATCAGGACGGCACGCGCGCGGACATGGGCTCTAATCCGTATGCACAAGCGGCAGGAGAATTACGCGGACGACTTGAGACCAATCTCGACGGCTCGGTTTACCGTATGTCATGCGATGTGGTTATCCCGCCGGGCGTGACTGTTACGGTTTCTCCGGGGACGCGGATCGAGTCTACGGGTTTGTTCAATTTGGAAGTTTACGGCCGATTGCTGGTTCAAGCGACATCCGGCTCCCCTGCGGAAATTTGTCCTTGTCAGGCCTTGGAAGGCGAACACGTGGGCGGATTGGTTTTCTTTGAGCGCGGCGACGAGCCGTCAATTTTGCAAAATCTGATCGTGCGTGACTTTAATTACATCACGGTGAACAAGCCGGGAGTTCGCTTTGAGGGCTGCCAGTTTATTGGCGGATTTTTAGGCGGCGCGCTGGTGGACACTGACACAACGGACCTTGATCAGGCCGTGGTGTTTGATGAGTGTACGTTCAGCAGTGTGGGATTGTCTGCCATTGATATTCAGTCTTCCTCCGCGAAGATTCAGAATTGCCGGATCAACGGCTCGCGTGGGCTTGGTGTTTACATGTATAACGTCGGCAGCGGCGTAGAGATTATGAACTCGGTGATGGAAGCCTGCTCGGCAACGGCGATTTCGATGGTGGATTTTTGCGATCCATTGATTGTGAATAACACGATTGTCGGCAGCGGCTATTACGGGATTCACATGAAGAACAACTGTTTGCCGACATTGTTTAACAATATCGTCACGTCATCGGGTCGATTTGGGATGTACGCACAGTTTTCGTCGTCACCGAACGTCAGCTACAACAACGTTTGGAACAATGGACTGCGTGACTCATCGCCCGCGAATTACTCTCCGGCGGGACTTGGCGACAGCGGCAGTAACCTGAGTATTGATCCGCAGTTCTCTGACGGGCTGTATCGCTTGGGCGCGTCGTCACCATGTCGGGACGCAGGTCATCCGGATTCTCAGTACAATGATTCGGACGGAACCCGGAATGACATGGGCGCTTGGGGCGGACCGGGAGGCGGATCGGTCGGCGCGGGCTTTAGAAGTAGTCTGATTGCAAATCGTTAAGTTGAATTTTTTGAACGCGACGGCATTGATGCCGTTCGCCTGCCTACTATAAGAGGTTCTCGCATATGCGCAGGAATACCTACACAATTTATTTTTGCATCCTTGTCCTATCGGGACTCTGCTCGCTTGCTGTTGCCAAGACCGACAAGTATCGGGGCGAAGCGCGCGGGCCGGTTCGTGGCCGCTTGGACGTGGCTGATCCCCAGGATGAAAACCGCGTTCATGATGCCGGCAAGATGCGGATGAATATCACGAACTACGGCTACTTCGGGAACGACGGTCCGAACCAGAGTTCAGCGCTTCGTGATCCTTGTCCGCCCAGGGACTGGGCGCCGCAGTGCGAGTTTCCGAAGGGTTCCGGACAACAGTATTTGTTTCAGGGCGCTTTGTGGATTGGAGCTTTGATTGACGAGGACGGTTTTTTGACGACTCGTGTCTCGGTGGGAACGGACGGATGGCAGAATCCTTCGATCAATGAGTTTCATGCTCTGGAAAATCCGAACGGCGGAATCACGGAGCGATCCAATCGTCCCGGTTTCACGAACTGTTTTGGCGAGATAGTGTTTGACTCCCTTGCGGTATCAGATCAGGACTTTCTTTCGGTAATGACGGACACGCTAAAGGGCTTGCCCCATGTTCGGAATGACCAGTTTGACGGTCCGCATCGTCCTTTGGGTATCAAGATTACGCAGAAGTCCTATTCGTTCAGTCAGGCCTTCGCGGAAGACTTTATCATAATCGACTATGAGATCGAGAACATTGCGTCGAATTTCTTAAAGAACGTGTATGTTGGTCTCTATGTGGACGCGGATTGCGGTCACCAGAACGACCAGAACGAGCACACCGACGACGTTTGCGGATTTGTGCGCGAAGTGTCTGAAATCAATTCGAGCGGTGATACCAATAAAGTCAGAATCGACGTAGCCTGGATTGCGGACAACGACGGCCGTCCCGATGGAGTGTTTAGCGGCCCGTTTACGATCCCTCATGTAACAGGTACACGCGTGATTCGCGCGCCTAATCCACGGCTGTTTACGTCTTTCAATTGGTATAATCCAAACACTGATACAGGATTGGACTACGGTCCCGCCTGGCAGGCTTACGCGGATCGGGACAGTTTGGGGATGGGCTGGACGGCTGTATACGGCACGCCGCTGGGCGACCAGAGTAAGTATCAGTTGATGAGTAACGGCGAGTTCGATTTCTGGCAGACGTCAGTGGACGAATTGTCAGCGGGGATTGTGTTGGTGGACTCAGAGCTTTGGCGATACAGCGGCGGAAATTTTTCACCGCAGCAGTTTTCCATGGCTGGCGTAGTCGATCAAGCGACAGCGCAGGACATCGCCAATGGATTTGACACGCGCTATGTGTTGTCCTGGGGTCCGCTCGGGATTTTGGACTATACGGACGGAGCGGGGAATGATATCTACCGTTTGAATCCGGGCGAGAAGTTCAAGATGACGATTGCCTATGTTGCCGGTGAGAACTTCCATGACCCGAACAATCAACAGACAAATCCAACGGTACTCGACACGTCTTTATATGATTTCTCGGACTTGAAGGACAATGCGCGCTGGGCGAAAGACGTGTATGACAACCGTATGTTTGACACTCCGATTTATGACTGGGGTTCTGACGGAAACCCGAGTACCAATGATCCCGATGGCACTGAGGGCGACGGTATCCTTGATACCGGCGATGGCTGGTACGGTGAAGACGTCGGTCAGGACGGGCTTTATGGCGTGATCCCCATTGGAGTGGATAGTATTCTCATCACCTACTTCCGTGGTTCACCAGCGGAAGTTATTGCGGGTTGGTACAAGGGTCCTGATGAGGGTGAACGAAACGGCCAAAATGACGCCGTAAACAATCCCGCTTTGAACCGTGACGGAGTCTTGAATTTTTCGGAAGACAACATCATTCCGCAAGATCTGGTCTACGCGTTCAACGTGTATCATCCCCTGCAGCTTGGGGCGTGGGACATGGGTTGGATGTCGGGTAATGGCATTCCCGATTTTGGCGACGGTATTCCAGATTTCACGGGCCCACCTCCGCCGCAGATTCCGTCTTTGCTTGAGTGTGTTCCGAATACTAGCAACGCGGCTCAACACTCTGGCGGCATCGTGAAAAGCTTTGCCGAGGGTAACTGCGCAACGGGCGGACTGGGTTATGAGCTTCGCGATCAGGAAGTAATTCTACGCTGGTCAAAGAGCTCTTCTGAGAGCGAGACATATAAAGATCCGTTCAGCCGTTTGCAGGACTTTGAAGGGTATAGAATTCACGTGTCGACGGTGAACCAAGAGCAGGATTTCGAGCTGGTCGCACAGTTTGACCTTGAAGACTATGCCTATTTTGCTGATGGCTCAGACTCGTTGATGACGGTCCCTGTCGTGACGACGATGCCGGATACGCTCCCGCCCGACACGACGATTTTGGGCATTCATGGAGTACTCGGCCCTGTAGGACCGAACACAGGCTTGGACGAGATCATCAGTCCGGAAATGCCCGTGGGGATTTACGAATTCAGTATTCCCGCAAAGACGTTGGCGCCCCGTTACTACGCGATTACCGCGTTTGACTACGGCGATCCGAAATCGGGTTTGTTGTCACTTAGTACACGCGCGACAGCGAACGCGGTGCTGCTTGCTCCGGCAGGCTCACCGAGACGCGAAGTGGCTGTGGTGCCGAATCCGTATCGCGCGTATCAGGACTACACGGCAGGATATCGCGGGCAGTCGTGGGAAAATCAGAATGACGGCACACGCGACTTCTATCCACAGGTGGATCGCCGGATTGAGTTCATGAATCTTCCTGAGCGGGCGCTGATTCGTATCTTTACGACGGCGGGCGACTTAGTGCAGTTGATTCCTCACAATGTCGACGGCGACCGCAGTTCCTGGGCGAGTTTGAATTCAGAGAAATGGGATTTGAATTCGCGCAACAATCAGCAAGTGGTTTCCGGACTTTACCTGTTCAGCGTGGAAGATCTTGAAGATCATTCGCTTTCGACGGGCAAGTTCGTAATTATCCGTTAATAAGTTTTATCGAATCGTGCTCCATAGACGGAAGGATGTGCACATGAAGCGTTGGCGACTATTCGGACTGCTTTTGGCCTGTCTGATAGCTCCCTCGATGTTGTGGGCTCAGGCAAAGGTCGGCACCGCCGGCGTGCAGTTTTTAAAGATCAGCCCTTCTTGCCGCGCGGTCGGCATGGGCGAAGCGTTTGTCGCCGTAGCCAACGACGGCAGCGCGATATGGCATAATCCGGGCGCGCTGGCGCGGCTGGAGAAGCCTGAAGCCGTGGTAAGTTGGATTGACTATGCGGCGGGCCTTCAATATGGTTATCTTGGTTTGTCTCAGCCGGTTGAGAAGCTCAACGGCACGGTGGCTGCCTCGGTGAGCTACTTGACGACGGACGAGATGAAGGAGACGACTCCTGAGCGCCCTGAAGGCACAGGCCGCACGTTTACGGCCGGCGATCTCGCGGTAGGTTTGTCTTACAGCCAGATGCTGACAGACAAGTTTTCCGTGGGTGGAACGCTCAAGATCGTGTCGGAAATGCTGGCGGATAAATCGGCAACCGGTTGGGCTGCGGACGTCGGCACGTTCTACGATACGGGTTGGAAGAGCGTACGGATCGCGATGTTAACATCGAACTTCGGCCCGGACATGAAGTTTGTGGAAGAACAATTTCCGCTTCCGATGAACTTTACTTTCGGCGCGTCCATGTATTTGCTGAACAGTGGCGAGCGCGAGTGGTGGAACGGCTCGGATTCTCTGGGCACTCATTCTTTGCTTGGGGCGCTATCGTGGTCGCATCCGAACGACAATCTGGAAGTGTATAACTTCGGATTGGAATACGGATACATGAACACGGTGTTTCTGCGCGCGGGTAAGAAGTTAAACGGATTGACGAGAAAGTCGTGGGACGAATACCGCGAGACGGTCAATCGCGGCGAAGACGCCAGCAGCGACAATCCGTATTACGAATATCCGTTGTTCAGCCGTAACGGTACTTTTTTTGGAAACGGCGCCACGATTGGCGCGGGTTTGAACCTGCCGAAAGCCGGATTGACGATGGACTACGCGTTCACCGGTATCTCTTTCCTTGAAAACATTCATCGCTTCTCGCTCGGCTACCGCTTTAACAAGCGCTTGCTGTAATCCGCGGAGAAAGACCTATGCCCCGAGTAAATAAAATAATTCTTTTTGCCGCTTTGATCGTCGGCATACTGGCAGGTTGTGATCGCTTTGTCGAAGATCAGCCTGACGCCAATCAGGCTCCGACGGTGCGGTTTGTAAACTTTCCGGAAGACAGTTCGCAGTTTTCCTACGCGCCGCTGATTTATTGGCAGGGCTTCGAC
>CAZHAK010000014.1:12759-64753 GCA_964530625.1 uncultured Alphaproteobacteria bacterium
GGCCGCCGCCGTCTTCGACCCCGACGGATTTGTCACGGGATTCGAATACTTTGACGATACGTCGCGAGCTGGCATAACGGCCTACCATGAAAGCGAAGCGGCGTGGCTGGCCTATCTTGCGGGCGTTCCAGCATCGGCGTGGCGGTTTACGGAGAGTGCCAGTCAGCAGATATTCTTGCTGACGAATATCGGTGAAATTCAGGAACACATCTTCAACATACGTTCGATTGACAACGGTGATATGCGTTCGAACACGGCTTCGCGCACTTTTTTCCGTTCCAATCAGGCTCCCAATGCGCCGAAGATCCGTTGGGCGGAAAGTGATACGTCGGCATACTTTGTAAACGAAGCAATTCCGGATACACAATTGGTCGGCGATACGATCACGATTGTTTATAGCGGAATCCGTTTGTTGTGGCAGGGCTCGGACCCGGACTCACGTTCGACGAACGTGATTCCACTTGAGTTCAGCTACGCGCTGTTAAACGCACAGGGTGATTCAATCCCGCTTCCGGTTCGCAACGACAGCAACCAGGTGGTCGGCACTCGCGCGGGCTGGAGCAACTGGAGTTCCCAGACGCAGATTTCCATGTTTGGTCTGGAAACGGGGGATTACACATTTTATCTTCGCGTTCGGGACGACGGGTTCACGTTAGCGGATACGATGGCAACATGCACGTTTAGTGCTGTTAAGCCGACGCTATCGCGAGCCTTTTTGATTGTCGACGAGAACAAAATTCCCAGCGCGATTGAACTTGCACGCGGTGGTATTCACTCAGACACATTGATGGCCGTTTACCGCGGCGCGGATGGCAACGGCGGCATTGTCCGGACGGCGATTGAGATTGCGAATGCGATTGCTCCCTTTGCGCAACCCCCGGGTTTTCCCCCGATTCGTCATTTTGATTATGATAGCGTGGCCTGGCTGGACAATCGCGCGGGCAATCCCTTGCCGTATGCCTACATCAGCCAATTTGCTGCAATTTGGGTGATTGATGATGACAACGTGCAGAACGGGCCATCCGGACCGGCGTTGGAGAATTACAATAAAGTTCTTAGTGATTACATGAACATCGGCGGAAACGTCATGTTGACCGGACGCCGTTTGTTTAACAAGAAGAACAATCTCCCTTCGGGTTCACCTGCCGTAAATGAGTTTCTGCGCACCTATTTCAACATATTCTCGGTAAGACCAAAAGAAATTTTCGGACCGACGCAAGGACGGTCGGGTCTCGCTGATTTTGCTGGAGCCGTAGCCAGCGATCCGCAGTATCCTGATCTTAATATGGATACGACCATGTTGGCAAGATTGCGGTACGGCGCCTCAGGAGTTTCCTTTTATCCCGAGATTGAATACTTTGGACGTTCCAATGCGCCGGTTAGTTTCGACTTTGCGACGACGATTTACAATTACAAGTCGAGCACGAGTGACACGCTACTTTTTCCGAACATTGTGGAGAACTACGATTGTGGCGTAGATCAAGACAGTTCGACAGCGACCATAATGGCGCTGATTCCTCAGAATCAGAGGCTACCGGTATTGTCAGCCTCAAGAATTTATAACCGGACCCGCGACGTGTTCGGGGATTACGTCAACGCGCGTAATCTCAGTACCAACTCATTGGAACCGCGCTGGAGAATATTTGCTTCGATACCTGCGGCCGCGGGTCGTTGGGACTCAACAGATGTGCTGGAGGTGACGTATCGCTTTATTCCGTTGTCGGCGGATCATGACGAGCCCATCGCGTTGAATTTTGTCAAGTACACGGGCACGATTGATATTGAAATCGATGGAAATGAAGTGCGGACTCGTGTGTCAGCGAAACCGACTTTCAGAAGCTGTTTGTTTGCGTTCCCGCTGGTTTACATGAAGAACGAATTGTATACTCATCCGCTTCTGGGCGACGTGCCTGCGTTGAGTTTGCTGATCGCGAATCAGTTGTTGTTCTTCAATCAGAATCTCGACGTCAACTTCAATTAAGCGGCTGACCTCAGTCCGCTGATGAAAAAGCAGAGCCGCGGAATGACCCTTCCGCGGCTCTTTTACTCAACGAAAGAAAAATGACAGAAGACTCATCGCGCCGAATTCTTATTGTATGGTCCGTGGTTATGTTGGCGCTGGCGTTTTGGATTCCGGCAGGCTATTGGACGATTGACGATGGGGTGAAGGCAATTTCGGCCACGGAAGGGGAATCGCCATGGGGGTCGCCGATTCAGGACGGAGAGTTGCGCTCGCGGTTGTCGAATCCTGCGGACTATCCGGTCTTAGTGCTTCCGTTTGCGGAACGGATTGAAGCTGGAGTTAAGCCGGGATTTTCTCCGTACGCTCGGTTGTTTACGAGATTAGAGTCGTGGTTTTCGCGTCGCGCGATGATAGTTGTTTCGACTGCCATCGCGGTTGGTGTCGGCTGGCTTTTGTATGGCGCGGGTCTGGGCTGGGGATTTTTGCTTCTGCCATTGACCTTCTATGGATTTGTGCCGTGGGAGCACGGTGCGGCTCTGTGCGTGACGGTGACTGCTTTGGCGGCGGTGTTTGTCAAGGATAAGTTGACAGCTTGGGCGGCTTTGGCGAGTGGCGCGCTGTTGGCTGTCGCGGCGGCATTGAGGCCTGAGCATCTCATGTTGTTGGCGGCGGCTGTTTTGTATTTGCTGTTGGAGCGCCGTTATCGGGACAGTATGCTTACGGTAATAGGGGGAGCGGGAGCGGGAGTCGTGCTGGTTTTGCTTGCAGGAGTGGACGAAGTGATTCGGCAGACTGTGCTGAATCGGGACGCGGCGGGTTGCAGGATAAGCGGGATGATGGACAGCGTGATGGACGTGGGGTTTGCGATGGGACCGTCAGTAGTTATGGCGGTTGTGCTGTGTGTGATTTTATTATTGTCGCTCAGTCTGCTTGAAAAAGAAAATTCTCCGCGAGTGCTGAGAATAATCGGGTGGGGCGGTGTTGTGTTGTATGCGTTTTCGGTCGTGCGGCTGGTGTGGGGAAGTGATTATCCGCCGTTTGCGATGCTTGCCACAGGCTCGTTTGCATTTGCGATGCCGTGGGTGCTGTGGTTGTTTGTGAGCAAGGCAGCCTGGAACACGAAAGCGATGACCTATGCCACTGCTGTCTTGATTTTGGGGATCGCGCTCTTGCCGCAGTCCACGGGCGTTCACTGGGGACCGCGATTATTACTCTTCAGCGCGCCGCTGTTTTTGATCGCATTTTATGGGGCCGGACTTCATCGGCGGAAAGCCTTCGTTGCGCTGGTTGTGCTGGGACTTGTGCAGACGGTCAGCTCGGGTGTACTGGTTTATGCACGGTATGTAGAGACGACAGACCATGTAAAATTACTGACGCCGCAAGGCGGGACTCCGATGATTACGACGACGCGAGCGCAGGCGATTGACCTGGCACCGAAGTGGCAGGACTACGAATTCTTTACGGTCTCAACGCCGCAGGAGCTGAAGAATTTGCTGGTGGAGTTCTATCAGCTACGGCAGGATAGCGCTTGGCTGCATTTGCCTTCCTCGGACAGTTTGTTTATTCAGACCTTTCCTGACAATCGACCGGTGTGGCCGCACAAGATGAGTATTTTCAATTTCGGCTCATTGTGCAAGTCACAATGGAGACTCTATCAACTGGTGATGAATCGAGCGGATCCCGCTTGGATTCCGCTTTTGGAAGGCGCGGCAGACCGCGCGATGCAAAGGGGCGAGATGAAACGCGCGCTGTTTTTGCAGGATGACGTACTGCGGATTGATCCCAGTCGGGCGAAAGCACACTCGAATATGGCGGTGATTCACGCGCAGATGGGGAAAACGTTTGAGGCAAAAGCTGCGGCAATGCGTGCACTGGAGTTAGATTCTACTCTAAGTCAAGCTCGGGAGCTGCTTCACCGGCTTGAAGCTGCTGAAGCAGAGTAAGGGCAGGTTCATAATCCGGTTGGTAGCGAAGCGCGAGGCCGAGCGCTTGCCGCGCCGCAGTTTCCCGATTGCTTTGACCGTAAGCGACCGCGAGATGGTAGTAGCCTTGCGCGGAGGGGATTAACTGCACGCATTCTCGCAACGGGAGTTGAGCGGTCTCCGGATCACCGTCACGGAGGAATCGCTTGCCGCGCTCGAGCAGCAGCCGCACGAGATTTTCACGGGCGTCGGTGTGGAAAGAATCCACACTCAATACTTTGTGATAGGCGTTGAACGCGCTGGCGGTGTCTTGTCTTTGTTCCAGCACGACTGCGAGATTATTCCATGCGGCGACGGATTGCGGAAATTCTTTGACCATATTAAGCAGCAAAGTTTGTGCATCTTCGAGACGACCTGCTTTTTGCAGCGCGACTCCCTGATTAAGAGTGGCGAGTTCGCGCGAACCGGGATCACTTTTCGCAAGCTCGAAACTTGCGCGGGCCTGTTCGTATTGGCCCAGCGCGAGATAGGCATTGCCTTCCATGTAGTGAGCGGCTCCGAGATCGGCTTCGCGGGCATTGTAGGGATTGAATATCGCAATGACGAAGACAGTTAGTGCCGCAAGGAGCGCCAGTTTTTTGTGAGGCGCGGAAAAGTGTGACCAACTTGCCAAGCCAACTCCACCCAACAGGCATAGCCATGGCACAACGGGCATGCGGAAGCGGCTGGCGATAAAGAACAGGATAACGGTGGCCGCATAAGCGAGGATCAAACACCATAGAACGCGGGCCTCGGGTTTTGCGCGGCCCCAGAGGCTTAGGACAGCTAATGGCAGCAAAAGGGCGAAATTCAGCAGAATCAGCAGGCTGAGGCCCGGTGTTTGCCCGGAAAAATAGGCTATGTGTTTGTTATTTGAGACCTCAAAACGGTTGAAAAACAGGCTGGCCTTTTGTACCATTAGATTGAGGGCGTCTTGGGGGTTTTCCATGAGGTACTGCCGTCCCTTGGAATAGTAGTAGTCTGAGACACCGCCGGGGCCGAGATTCCTTCGGGAGTCCCGTTCGGCAATAGCCGTGGCTTGCTCCAGTGTCCAGAAGCGGTCGGAGCCGGGTAGGATGGAAGAGACTCCATCGGCTTGGGGATTATTGCCGATCCAGAAATTGACACCACCTTGTGTGGCAATCAAGACGGGTTCGTAGCCTTTGACCCAGTTGGCGATAGTTACGGGCGCGACGGGAAGCGCCAGTGCGACGAAGGCAATGATGGCGGCCTTGATTGAAACAGGCTTCCAGACGGGCCAGAGGGCTACTACAATGGCAATTGGCGCGACCATCAGGAAGTTCGGGCGGGTGATGCAGGCAAGTCCCCAAATGAGACCGCAGACGAGAGCTTGTTTCGCTGTGGGGGATTTTCGCAAGGCGAGTGTGCTCCAAACCGCAAGGATGGCCAGCAGCATTTCCAGACTGGTAGATAGAATCTCGGCACAGAAGAAGATCGCCATGCCGTTGACGGCAAAAAGCCCTGCGGCGATGACCGCGGCGATTCTACCGAAGTAAGCCACGGCGACGCGAAAGATCAGTACGAGCGTGGCCATTTGCAGAACGAGATTCAGCAGTCTGGCCCAGAGCAGGTCGTTGTCTGCAATTGCATAGACGGTGCCCAGAAGCATAGGATAGAGCGGCGCGCGGAAGAGCGGCCACGGGCCGAAGTCGCCGTTGGCGATTCGCTGAGCGGCTTCGTGATACCAGAGCGGATCCACGGCGGGAGCCCAGAAGGTGGGGCCGAGCGCGGCTGAATAGAGATGCCAGACGCGGAGCAGCAGCGCGACGGCGGCCACTATCCAGAACCATTTATCTTTGATTATTTCCCGCATACATAGAATATATGAATCTCACTTTGCATAATCCAATGCACAAGACAGTCCGTTATCTGAAAGGGGTTTCCATGAAGCGCATTTTTTGGACCGTAGTACTCGGCATCATCGGAGCAGGAGCGCAGGCGGCTGATTTGTCGCCGACGCTTCCGCAGATTTTGGAGCTTAGTCAACCCTCCGACCAGGTTGCCGTGATTGCATTTCTGGATTCCAAGCTTTCGATGGACGAGGTGTATCCCGAAGCGACAGCATTGCCGATGGGACCACGTCGGGAGTATGTTGTTGAGGTGCTTAAGGAGCGATTCGCGCAGATGAGTCCCGACGTGATGAAATATCTTGAGGGATTTGAGAAGAGTGAGGTCACGCTTCTGCGTCCGCTTTGGATTATCAACGCGATTCGTGTGACGGCGACTCGCGAAGTTATCCAAAAACTTGCGAGTGATTTTCCGGAAGTGATTTATGTGGCGCATGATCCGGTGTATGAGAATACACTGGATAATGGTTGGGGCGTGTTTGAAAGTCAAGCGCCTCAAGTCTGGTCTCAATTTGGAGCGCGAGGTGAAGGCGTGTTGGTGGGGCATAAGGACTCTGGGATCAACTTCGAAGGTTGCAGTAAGTTTGACGGCAGGATTTGGTTTAATCCCGGTGAAGACTTGAACGGCAACGGAACATTGGATGCGGGCGAAGAAAACGGCGTGGATGACGACGGCAATGGCTATGTGGATGACTTCTACGGCTGGAATTTCGACGGAAACAATAACGACGTTTCAGACCGTGATGGACACGGTTCAAAAACCGGGTCGGTTATTAGTTCAAATCTGGTCGGTGTCTGCGACACTGTCGGCATGGCACCGTTCGCGAAGCTGGTAGTGCTAAGTGGGTATTTGACACAGGGGGCAGTGTTTGAATCGAGCCAGTACGCGGTAGAGATGGGTGTAAACGTCATTTCGGCAAGTCTAAGCTTTAAACAGAGAGAGTGTGCATCGAGCAGTGTTCGAGAGTGTCCAAATCGGGTGGCCTTTCGGTGGGCCTCTGAAATGGAACTTGCAGCGGGGATTATTCACGCGAATTCAACAGGTAATGATGGGTTGACAAACCCTCGTCCACTTTCGATATCTGTTCCTGCGGACGGACCGCCTCCAGCAATGACGAATGGGCACTGGCAGCAGGGCGGAGTAAGTTCCATTGTCGCGGTTGCGGCGTACAATGCAAACGGAACCTTCTACATTGGCAGTGGAGTCGGTCCTTCGGCTTGGTCTCGGGAAGACATCTGTGTTCACTCGCGAGTGCCGTGGTGCGGACCGGTTGGAACTCCCAGTGAATATCCGCTTGAGTTTGAGGATTATCCATACGCAAACGGAAATCATGGGTTGTTGAAACCGGATATAACTGCTCCTGCATCGGTTTCGGCTGTCAGCCTTTCGTGTACCTGTTCAGACATTTGCTGCACATCGGGTGCGACGCCGCATGTGGGTGGCGCGTTGGCTGTGATTTATTCGGCATTTCCGGGAATCACTCCGGAGGAAGCGTACCTTGTTTTGGTGAACGGAGCACTGGACGCGGGCGATGCGGGACCGGACACGACATGGGGCTTTGGTAAACTTCGCTTGCTTCCGGCGGTTATTCAAGGAAATGACACTCTCGGTTCGGTTGCCGGAACGGTTACGGCGTCGCAAGGCGGCGCACCGCTTGAAGGAGTACGAGTTCGGGTTGAAGGCGCGCAGGAAGTCTGGACGGACGCGAGCGGCAACTACACGCTGTTTTTGCGACCGGGAACTTACACGGGCATGTTTGAGAAATTCGGCTATGCAAGCGTTTCACGCAATATCAACATCGTCGCGGGTGAAGTTGATGACGGCAGTTTGACGATGGGCACCGCGCAAGCGGCGACGGTGGCTGTGCATGTTGACGGCCCGCTTGAAGAAGGAGTGCAGGACGTGCTCGTGCGGCATCCGCTCAGCGGTCAGGAAGTGTACACGAATGAGTCAGGCGTGGCGAGTTTTACGGAGATGTATAACGGGACGCAGGAATTCGTCGTGGGAGAAAATGTTGAAATGTACGCGACAAGTGTCGTTGAGTTCAATCTTGATCATTCGGATAATGATGCATTTGTGGAATTGGAATATTCCGAGTACATCGGGCCGACGGCCGCGGACATGTACGGCTATCGCGCCTACGATGATTTAGATTTCGGCGGACCGCAGTTTGATTGGGTGGAGTTGACGGACGGAACAGGCGAGAACTTGAATCTTACCGGAGACAACTGCGTTCCGAGTACATTGCCGTTCAACATGCAGTTCTACGGGGCGCAGGCGAATTCCATCATGATTAGCGCAAACGGTCATATTGAGGTGAATTCAGCGTGCAGCAATGACTGGAGCCGTTGGCCGATTCCGACTCCGGGCACTCCTGACAACTATATTGCTGTATTCTATCAGGACTTCCGCCCAGAACAGGGTGGAGGTGTATGGTATTATAGTGACGTTACAAACCACCGCGTGATTGTGCAGTGGGATGATGTTCCGGAGTATTTCGATTCCGGTCGGGCGACCTTTCAGGTGCATATCTACGATCCGGCCTTCAACGGAGACCTTCGCGGCAACAGCATTATCGACATCTTCTTCGCGGAATATTCCGGTCGTATTGAATCTTCAATCGGGATTGAAAATGAGGACGGGACGGATGGTTGTCAGTACGCATTTCAACTGCACTACGCGGCGGGAGCGGCTCCCGTTCGGTCTGGCCGGGCGATTCGGTTTACGACAGATTTGCTTTCCTCAGCGGATGATCCGCAGGTGCCGGTTGCCAGTGAGTTTGAGTTGCTGCAGAATTATCCGAATCCGTTTAACTCGCAGACTTCTTTCCGGTATGTGGTGCCGCAGCAGAGTCAGGTAGCTTTGAAGCTCTATGATATTATGGGCCGGCAGACGGCGACGGTGTTTGAGGGAATGCGGAGCGCGGGTGCGCACACGGTGGCGTTCGATGCGACCGGATTGGCGACCGGGATTTACTTTGCGAAGCTTGAGGCGCAGGGCCATGTTGTCGGAACTAAGAAAGTGTTATACCTGAAATAGAGCCTTCCGGTGGGAACCGCGCTAAGCGCTTAATCCCCGCTCGGCGTCGGCGGGAAAGTGAAACGCCCGGTGCATTACTGCATCGGGCGTTTTTATGTCGAGGCCGCACTCACGGGGCGGCTTACTCGCAATAGGGTTAGGCGGTTTGCCTTAGGGCAAGTCCATCGATGGCGTTGCGGAGCTGATCCAGCGAAAACGGTTTTTCGAGGAACGCTTCGGGGCGCGGAGGCGCGATGTTCAGGGCGGCTTTGTAATGCACCCAGCCCGTTATCAGGATCACCGGCGTTCTTGGATCGCTGGCCTTGATGTCTTTCAAGAGCAGCAGTCCGTTGCGATTTGGCATATGGATGTCTGAGATGACCAACGACGGGCGGTGCAGCTCAAATGCCGCCCAAGCCTGATCTCCGTCCTCCGCCAGAACGGGTTCATATCCTAACTCCTTAACACATTGCGCCAACATCTCAAGCATGTGCTGATCGTCGTCTACCACTAAGCACTTTGGCAATTTCATTTTTCAAAAAACTCATAAAGGGTCGTTTCAATATGTATGGATAATTTGCAAACGTTATGCCCCCGGATACGGACGGACTCAAAGTAGTAGAGGCATGGGAGAGGCAAAGCCTTCGCCAACTTGAGTAGAAGCCTCCTTTCCAGAGTATGTCTGATAAAAAGTAAGACAATCCTAACACGGATGTTGAAGGCTCGCGACGTCTCTGTGAATATGTTGATAAGTCGAGTATTTTCATAGTATTTTCGAGTTAAGTAATGGGATGTTAGAGAATGCTTTGTGAAATGTTACTCAAGAAATACCGCAACTTAAAGTATTGACTCTCTAAGGGATGGCAATAGTTATGAATGGGGTCAAAGTCGAAAAATGTCTTGCATTTCGCGTTGGAATGTTCTATATTTGCGCAAGTTCCGCTAAAGGAAACCAAGGAGATAAAGTAAATGTTTCTTCGCAAAACAATTTTTGCAGCAGTGTTGCTGGCCGTAGTTATTTTGCCGGCAACGTCCCACGCGACAATAACCCGCGTGATTGGTTTGGGTGGCGCAGGCGCCAATATGATTGTTCGTGATGCTTACAACCCGGCAATTTGGCCGCAGTTGGTGAATCACTATGGTATGCAGTCGGGTGCCGAGTTTTGGACTGCCGGCGACGAGTACGGCTGGGATTTGCAAAAGGCTTACATCAACTATGAGTTTAGTGGTGATAAGCCATGTGTTCTGCAGTTCGCGTTGGACAAAATGTCTAGTCGCAACTATGGTACGCTTGTCAACACTCAATTGGCTAGTTTGGACGGCGTACCAGGTGGCTATAACAAGTTGAACGCTACCATCGGGCATTGGATTGCTGAGGACATGTTGGTCGGCGCCGCGTTGCACTGGGCCGGCAAGAGCTTGAAGACCAACGAAGATGGCGGCGATTTTGACGACAGCTACAGCGAAATCGGTCTGAACCTCGGCTTGACGGCCATGGAAGAAAAACTCGACGTGTCGTTGGGTTTCCGTGTCGGCAGCTACACCGTGGATCACGGCGGCAACACGTTGGCCGAAGCCGATGGTGCCAGCGACATTATGCTGACTGGCCGCTATTGGTACGAAGCCAGCGATACCTACACGCTTGTTCCGGTTTTGGCAATCAACGCTCATACGGACAACGCCAAGATGGGTGACGCGGCCAATGAATACAGCACGATGCTGTTCCGTCTTGGTTGCGGCAACAACTGGACGCCGAAAGACAACATGCTGGTGATTACCGAGGTTGGTCTTCAGTCTGCAGGCGAAACCATGAAGCCCGACGGCGGCGATGAAGTTAAGGACTCAGAGACGGACATTTATTGGAGAATCGGCGTTGAATCTGAAATTTTCGGCTGGCTGTGGGGCCGTTTCGGCGCAGAACGCGCATGGCGCGGAGCGACCTGGGAATCATGGGAAGGCCAACCTGAATGGTCCTCGAGCCTTACACGTACCTATTTGGGTGCCAGCACGCATTGGAATCGTTTCGTAGCCGACCTCGAAGTTCATCCTTCATTCTTTGGATACGGCCCGAACTTCTTGTCTGGCTATACGGACATGATTTTCACCCGTGCGTCCATCAAGATCAATTTTGATCAAGAGTAGTTTAGATTAACGGGGCACCTGCAGCAGGTGCCGCCGCGATAGATAAGTAGAGCGGGGGCGGCCAGATGGTCGCCCCCGCCTTTTGTTTTGCGCACGTTCTTTGCTCTATTGGGGATGAATAACTACGAGGAGCGACTATGGGCCGCAAACATCTTGCAATGTGCATTGTGCCGTTGCTGTTTTTTATCGGCGCTTGTGAAGAACAGGCCACCGAACCGAAGGCAGGCAACCCCACAATCACGATTTTGACACCGGCGAACACGGAAGAGCTTGCCGGGGTCGTCACGATTGAAGTGTTCGGACACGATGTCGAGAACAACGCTCTCGACCGGATCGTGTTCTTTGTTGACGACGTGGCGCAGTACACGGATCCCAATCCAAGCGGTGGCAGCCCGTCGAGTGCTTGGCAATGGAACAGCGAATCGGTCGCCGACGGGGACTATCAGATTCGAGTGGTGGGCTACGATCATGCGGGGCGGTCAACGGCTGCTGCCCGTGTCTATGACGTGGCAAATGCGGACGCGGCTTCAGGAGTGATTCGCTCGGATCAATCCGGCGTGATTCGCTCACGGCATGGCACGCAGATTCGTGTTCCGCTTGGCGCGGTGCCGCTGGATGAAGATGGCAACATCGCGGCGATGGTCTTTTCATTTGCCCAAGATACCGCGGCCACGGCACAGCCTCCGGCAGGCAAGGTACGGGTTTCCGATTACTACAGGTTTACGCCGGGCGGGTTTGTCTTTAGATATCCCGTGGAAGTCACGGTGCCGTTGTTGAATGGGGCGGATGTTTCGGGCCGTGAAGTGACGTTATATCGCATCAATCCCACGACTCAGGTGTTGGAAAATTTTGCGGGCACGTTCGACGAAGATTTTGAAACAATCTCGGCGCAGACCTACGAGCTATCGACTTGGTTCGCCGCAGCCAGCTCAACACCTGGTGCGAATCCGCAAGGCTGGTCGTGCATTCAGGTGTCCAGAGCGGCGGATGATTGGGTGTCACTGTGTGTCGAAAGCTATCTGCTTGCCTATCCGAGTCAAGATCAGTTGTTCATGCCGTCCAATGGGCTGAACGTCGTGTATGGGCGAAGTCAATTTGGCTGGGAAGAGAATGGCCGCTGGTTTCTGCCGCAGGGGTCCTACACGATTTGTATGCAGCGGTTGGGTTCCGATGGAGTATGGGAACGCCAATCGCGCTCAGTAGTCCTGAATCAGCCTGCAGGCAGGACGTGGGATGGGGCAGTGAGTTGCTCCGAGGTTTTTGGGGACTTCATAACCGACGGAACGGTAGCACAGCCGGTAATAGGGACGTGCGGCTGTATTCCTGAAGCATCGGTACCGGTCGGCACGGGTGAGATTCAGGTAACACTTCAGTGGTTTAGCGTGGCCTCAATAGACCTTGACTTATGGGTCTATGAGCCTTCCGGAGAACGCTGTTACTTCGGCAATGCGACCACGGCGACGGGCGGGAGATTGGATCGAGACAATCTTTGCGGAAATTACGAGAACGGCACCCCTGAAAATATTTTCTGGAGCACCGCTCCGGTGGGCCAATACTCAATCTGGGTGGACTGGTGGTCGGACTGTGGAAATGGCATGCCCCAGATGCCATTCAACGTCAGGTTGGTCAACAGGGCAACGGTTCAGACCTTTGATCGCATACTCGGCAGCGGACAGGAGCTTGAAATCGCACAATTCCAAGTGACTGCCAATGGAATTCATATGGCTCCTCCGGGAGGATTGTTTCATGCTGAGCCACCGCCGAGGGTCACCAAAGCCGCGAACTAAAATACGATTCAGAAGGCTGGATCAGTGACAGCCAGAGATGGCGAAACCCCCAACCGGTGTCATAGTTGGGGGTTTCTATTTGCTAAAGCTCCCAGCGATCATGGGTCCCGCGTCAGATCTCGGCAGCCGTTAGCAATCAAAAGTAAAAACTAGTCAGGTTAGCGAAGTTGTAGTCGGTGTAACCTTCACTAGGTCAGATAGAGCGCCGGGTAATTTTGTTGCACGATGTGGCTATGCAAATTGCAATCAGGTGTTTACAGAGAGGCACAGAAGGGTGATTAGTTGAAGTCTATTCTGAGTATGACTTTACGATGTTATGAGGGCGGATATAGCATCAGAGGGGTTGAAGTCCATTGAATGTCAGAACATGCGTCTGTTCCCGGATTCAGTTATCCAGTATTTTCTTAAGATAATGTTTTGAATTGACTTTAGGGGGTATTCGAGGGTAAATTAGACACGGATAGCAGAACAATCGAACTGTGATCCGGTCTTCGAGGTGAATGAAAGCAAAGAACCCCGCAACCGCCGGATCTCCTCGGCGGCGCGGGGTTCGGTACAAACTGGGGCAATTGCATTGTGCAAGAAAAGCCCGCCACGGTTGTGACAGGCTTTCGGGGTGGCGTCTCCCAGAATCGAACTGGGGACACACGGATTTTCAGTCCGTTGCTCTACCATCTGAGCTAAGACGCCATCAGGGAACTCGCAATGTAGTGAACACCTTGGCAATTGTCAAGCCTTAATCCTTGAGGCAAATTCGGGACGTTTCAAGGTGAAGTTACAGGTGGAATCGGCGCAAACTATAGCAATTATATTGAGCACAAGATTCAGAATAACAAGACTATAAACGACGGGTATTGACCCAAAGAATTACTTGTTAGCATTGGGGATTCATTGCAGTTCGGGGAGCTTCGGGCTACCTTTGATATGCATCCGAAAGTCTCATTTTGAGAGCCTGTGAGTTATAAGGAAGTTGTTAGGAAATGGAAGTTTAGGCTTCGAGAAGGGCTTTTAGATGGCGTCGTTGCCTGTGGCACGGCTATGTATTGCATAAGAAAGATTCGAGAAATAGATAGGATCGGAGGAGCATGTGAAAAAGTGGCAAACGATGTTTATGATCCTCGCGGTGGCGACAGCGTCCCTTGCGTGGGCGGACGACCGAGGTCATCCGCGAAGTTTGGATGAATGTGATGCGAACAATGAGGTCATACTGAACTCTACAACGGAGTTCAATGATGACTTCTATTTGGAAGATGGGGACGAAAGTAATTGCGGACGCCGTCCGACTCCGGAGTACATCTACGAATTGAACGTGGAAGAAACCGGCTTATACTCGTTCAGCCTCTATGAGGAAGACGAAGACGGTTACATGTATATCTTGACAGGTTGTTGCGACGGGGATCAACTCTACCCGCGCGGGCTGGTTGAGTACGACGATCAAATTCGTTGCATGTATTTGGTGCAAGGAACGTACTACCTGATAATTGAAGGCGAAGGCGAATACGAGATCGATATCGAGACCTGTGAAGATCCGTGCACGAGTGTCCAACTCGAAGACGGTTTCTCCTATGAAGGCAATCAGGTTGTCTTTGTCGAGACAGTAAACGAGAATTCCTCAAGTCCTAACTACTCCGGCCCGTGGTTGACTTCCGGTGATCGCTGCCAGGAAGAGTCCGCGAACCCGGATGGCGAATGGCGGGGCTTTGGCTATTACAACTGGTACAATCAGGACTTCGGCTGGGAACACTATTTTAACGCGAGCCTTGTGGAGTGTGAGGACTTCACGATTGACTCAGCTTTCGTCGTGATTTGCGCCTATGAGAATGACTACTGTTTTGAAGAGGAAGGCCCGCGCTATACATCCTACTGCCAATGGGATGAAGTTCATTTCGAGACAAGTGGTGACGTCGCCGGAATTCTAAATCCTAATGCTTGGCCGGGCAGCAATCTCTCCGTTTCGGAAACGAAAATTGTTGTTCCAGTCAGCGACTTGCTGGATGGTCAGCTTGAGGTGTGGATTGACTTTGACGCGGGATCGGATCAGTGCGCCTGGGCGACGGAAGTTTGGTCTTCGAAACTTGTGGTCTTTGGTTCCTGCCGTCAGCTTCCCCCGGAGCCCGAAGGCTATGACTTAGGTGACTTGCCTCCTTTGGATGAAAACGAAGAACCCTGCTACCCGACAAACACTCCTGAGAGTGGCGGACCTGCCAATGCAGTGTTTGCGCCCGAAGATCAGGTGGCGTGGCTGGGCCCGTGCGTCAATCACGAGCAATTCCCGAATATCGTAGACAACGACGGATGTGACGACGGTATCTATTTTGTGCCGACGGAACGGCCAGGCGGTGCGTGGTACCCTGGTGACGAGGTTTGTGTGGACGTGACGATTACGACGGGTCCTGCTTACCAGCAAGGCACTCCGCTATACATTTGGGGTTGGAAAGACGGCAATCTGGATTGCGACTTTGACGATTTCTTTGTCCCGCAAGAGGGTGATGACAACGTCGTCATACGGGAATGTATCATTGACGGCTATGAGTTCTTCGCAGCAGGCCCGAACTCTGTTTGGACGGAACGGATCTGCTTCACGGATCCCGGTGTCTTGGATTTCGGCCTTTATGACGGATACCTGCGCTTCCGCTTGTTATCCTGTGGTGGTCAGACACCTGACCGAAACGGCGATCCCTGTGATTGCTTGACGGCGCAGACATATGTGGATGACGCTCTTGGTGAGACGGAAGACTATATCGTTGCCGACTTGCAGTTACCGGTCGAGCTTCTTTCCTTCACCGCAAGCGGCGCGAATGGCCGCGTGGTGCTGAACTGGGCAACGGCGACTGAGAATCAGAACGACGCCTTTGAAGTCCAGAAGTGGGACAACACCGGTTGGCGTCGCACAGGCGGACTGATTGACGGCGCTGGAACGAGTGGAACTCAGAACACCTATCATTATATTGACCGCGAAGTAACGGCGGGTCAGACTTGCCGCTATAGGTTGGTAACAATTGACGTGAATGGCACCCGTATGACGGTGGGTGAGGTGGAAAGTTTGGTGGAGCCTCTGAACACGGTTGTGGAAGAGTACGCTCTGCATCAAAACTATCCGAATCCGTTCAATCCGAGCACGCAGATCAGCTATGACTTGGCCGGAGCGTCGAAGGTCTCGTTGAAAGTGTTCGATCTCTTGGGTCGCGAAGTCATCAGTTTGGTGGATGGGACGCAGACCGCGGGCCGTTATACGGTCAGCTTCGACGCGGCCTCATTGCCGAGCGGCATGTACTTCTACCGTCTGGAGACGGCAGAATTCACGGACATGAAGAAGATGATGCTCCTGAAATAAGGGAACACCGATCTCCCTTACACATAAACCCCCCGGCGCCTGCTCCGCGTCGGGGGGTTTTTCGATGCACTCAATTGAGCTTAATTTGAGGATTGCAGATGGCTCAATATCTTAGCTTGTTTTTCCTCTGACAGGTTAAGTTTCTCTCCGTACTTCGCGACATACTTTACCCACTGTTCATCGGTGTAATCAGCGGGATTTCTTAGTGAATGACAGGAGGCGCAATTCGCACGATAGAGTCGCTCTCCTTCAGTCATTTCGTGAGCAGAGCGGGAGTTTTTTGCGGCGCACCCAAGCAGTAGTAAGGCACAAAGGCAACCGAGCAATGTTCTAATCATAGATCAATGCCAGTGATGAATCTGACGCGCGCATCATCGCTGTCATCGGTCAAACCAGCAGCTGCGCCAACGGAGATCCAGAGTCCGCTCGAGGCAAACGAAACCGTCGGGCCGAAGTAGCTTGCAGTCTCGGTTTCGCCGTCCTGAAACTCCATTCGGGTCGTGGATTCTAGGCCCACGACAAATTTGGGCGTGAACTCAAGCGACGTGCCGATATCCAGCCCGATTTCATGCTCAGAGCCGGGCGCAAAAAATATTTCGTACACAGGATTCACGGCGAGGTTCCATTTGTCTACGGTTTTCGCCAAAATCAGTTTTGCTTCGAGTTTGTTGGGAGAAGTTGACTCGGTTTTGCGGTTAAACTCAAAGTAGAGGAGCGGATCCATGACGTATTGGCCGACTTCGCCAAAGCGGTAGCGGGTACGAACCTGCCAAGCATCCCACTTCAGTCCTGCGCCTTCATCCTGGACGAAGATTTCATAAAGAGACGCGTCCCAGCGTGAGGTTAGACCATGCTCAATCTCGACGCGGAATTCGCTTTGATCCACTTTGCGGAGCTTGGAGGTTTGGTAGAGCTCAAGCTCTGTGTTGCCCTGCGGCATGGTTTGGTATTGGTAGGTCCAGACATAGAATCGGCGGTCGGCAAAGGTGTTGGTGGTGTATGCGAAAACGGCCAGCACGAAGGCGGCCAACACAAGGTAGCGAGGCATAATTGGAAGGCTCCAGTTAACAGGAAAGCGACGATGACGGCTTTGTAGCCCACACAGTTTTACAATTGATAGTTAGAACTATCTAACAAACGACTATAACAATTAACGAATTTGAGATTCAATAGTCAAGTATTAAATTTTTTTGTTGCGATGCGAAACTAAGGTTAAGTTACAGAATCATTTGTCTTTGGCAGGATTGTGTTGTAAATTAGAAAGACCTACTCTGGAGGAGGGAATATGCGAATTACACTATTGGTCCTTTGGGCTACAACATTAGTTCTGTGGGGCTGCCGGGACAAGACAATTACGGGGACGACGGCTGACGGCCAAGTCGTGTCCTTTCCGGATACAGCTCTGGAGAATGCGGTCCGGGCAGCGCTGCAAGAGCCGACGGAGCCGATTACCGTGGGTGACTTGGCAGGGATGACGCGCTTTGTGGCTCCTGAATGGGGAATTCGGGACTTGACGGGGATTGAGCATATGCGGTCGCTTAAGTTTCTGGACTTGAGCCGGAACGCACTCGACAGTATTCCGCAGTTGTCGGCACTGACGAGGTTAGATACGCTGCGGCTGGATTTCAACGACGTTACCGACATAACGCCGCTTGCTACGGTCACTGGACTGCGAATGTTGACCGTCGCGGGCAATGGAATAAGCGACATGGCTGCACTGGCAAACAGCCAGCACTTGCGGGATTTGGATTTAAGCGGCAATAGCGTCTCGAGTGGCGAGGTGTTCAGGTCGTGTCCTCAGCTCCAGACTTTGAACATCAATACGAATCCGATTACTGGAATTGAGTTTGTAACAGATTTGCACTTGCTGCAGGGCTTGAGCATTGTCAACAGTCAAGTCAGCGATCTTTCACCGATCTCGATGGTGTTGACTCTCAGATCACTCGATATCAGCAATACCGGCCTATCTGATCTGAGCCCATTAACGTCGACAAGAAATCTTGAGTCGCTTACGGCACGTCAGTGCGGCATCAGTGATTTGAATCCTTTGCGTCCGTTGGCAGGATTAAAGTGGCTTTACTTGGGTGGTAATAACATCGGTGATCTTGAGCCGTTGCGCAGTCTGAGCAATCTGACGGGTTTGTTTTTGGAAAGTAATCAACTCACCGACATTGCGCTTATTTCAAATCTAACCGGTTTAGTCGCGCTGGATGTCTCGAACAATCAGATCAGCTCGATAAGTGACTTGCGCAACTTCACGTCACTGAGTTCGCTTTATTTGTCCAGTAACCTTGTCCAGAGCATTCGGGCCTTGGATGAGAATCAGGGATTGTCAGAGGCTGATGTTGTGTATCTGTATGCGAATCCATTGTCCGACAGCTCACGTTTTTATTGGATTCCCCGGCTGCAAGATCGCGGCGTTTTCGTATACTACCAATAGCAAGAGAGTGGGCGATTGCGACGCTGGCTGATTACGACGACACTGAATAATAATCTCTTGAAGGCAAAGCTGCCGCCGCTGTTGGCGGCATTGCCGGATTTGGAGATTACATTCGTGTCGGATCGCGTGGGGCCGCCGATGGAGCGCGTGAATTGGGTCGTACCGCCTGTTTGGCTGCGTAAACTCACTGGCCGATTGATTTCGCGCGAGTTGACGCTTTGGAAAGAGATCTCGCGCCGTGAGATAGAGCGGGTGATGGTTTATAACGCCGTGCCGCACTTGATGCTGGCGTATCCTCCGGCGAAGTTTTTCAAGAAGAAACTCGACCTGCACTTGATAGCGGGAAGGCTGGATTTGGATTTCGCGGGACGGCCCGAGGTAATGGTGAATCGTTATGTGCGCAAGCTGAATAATCCGAAGTGGATCGAAAACCGCGTGCGCAAGATTGCGCTTGGGTATTGTGATCGCTTGTTCGTCCCGGGCTGCCGTGCCCGGGATTTTTTGCTCGCGCAGGGTGTACCACTGGAAAAGATTGTGAGTATTCACAGCGCAGTGGATCCGGAAGTATTTTGCCCGGATGGACGCGCGCGGGATATTGACGTCCTGGTGATTGCCAATTTGCAAAAGCGCAAGCGGCCTGAGCTGACGGTGCAGATTCTTGAGGGAGTGTTGGCGAAGAAGCCGGAGGCGAAGTTCGCTTGGATCGGAGACGGGCATTTGCGAGACGAGGTCAAACGAATGGTGAATGCTTCGCCGATTCGGAACGCGGTGGAGATGGTGGGGCATACGGATGACGTGTTGATTTATGACAGACGCTCGAAAGTCTATCTGTTGAATTCGATATCTGAAGGGCTGTCGTGCGCGACGATGGAAGCGATGGCGGCAGGCGTTGTTCCGGTGACGAGTGACGCGGGGGATATGGCGGAAGTTGTGCGGACAGGAGAGACGGGCGAGTTGATTTTGGATGACGAGAATCCTACTGCTTACGCAGACGCGATACTCAGGTTGCTCAGTGATGAAGCTACGCGGCTGAAATATGCAGCGGCGGGACGTGAGCTAGTCGTTGCCGAACACAGTTTTGAGGCGATGGCAAAAGCATGGCGTGAGTTAGAGAACCTCCCCCCCTTGCCCCCCCGCTAAAGCGAGCGGGAATGCAATCAAAACGGGGCGCCCCTTTCGGAGCGCCCCGTTTGTCTTTTGGCTTATCAGGCCAGAAGTTTAGTTACAATCCGCGACGACCACGTATTTCTTGTAGTTCGCGAAGCCTGCAGAGGCTGTCCACTGCCGGATTCCAGCACTAAAGAAGACACTGGCCTCGAGGGTGTAATCAGGGTCGCCGCCATTGTCAGGATCTTCGTCCGCATTCGGATTTGTTGTGCTGTAGATCTTGTAGATGGCATCTTGCGGAGCCGTGAAGTTCAACCAAGCCGCGCCGCCGCCCGGAGCATGGTACACGGTCAGGTTGGTGACAGGATCACATGGAATCCGCGTTGTCAAGCACATGGACAAGTTAAACGCTTGAGTCGTAAGTGCGCCTGCTCCATTCTTTAGCCAGCTTTGGCCACCAGTGCTACCACCTGAAGTAATCCAATAGAACAAACAGTTTGGCGATGCTGCTGACGTTCCTTGGATTGAAACCCAACCTGAATCAAGCGTAACACAGGTATCAAAGTCCACCGAATAGTAGTAGCCTTGCGCCGGTTGAGGTGGTCCATTTAAAGAGTATTGAACGTTCATAGGTGTACGGTTCAACGTCACGATCCGCTCAAAAGTATGCGAAAGTCGCGGACGATTGTTCGTGCTGTCCGGATAGAATCGAATACGGAACGTCATCGGGTCTTCGGTTTCACAATTGATGAAGCCGCCAGAGAATCCAAGGTGAACGCCCCACCAATGCAGGTCACAAATATCGGTTCCCCCTGGGATGACGAATTTGTCCCAGCGCTGGAAGATACCTAAATTGCTGCTATCGGCAAGTGCCACCGTCAAGCCATTTGGATTGCCCGGCAGGTCAACCACCTGGCTGTAAATGTCATCAACTGGGCATTCCGTTACGGACGGCGGGATAACACATGGCTCACAAGTGACAGTGAACTGATACCTCGCACCACAAGGCACGCCGGTAAAGGTTGACGGTCCGACCACGATGTAGTAGTTACCTGGGCCCCGCACACAGGCACTCGCCGTGGCCGTGCTGCACGCGAGGTTAGTAGCAAAACCTTGCGTCACGGGAGCTGCGCAATTTGAGCTGAGAATCCAAACGTTGTGGGCATACTCTGCAGTGCCAGTCAGCGTGATACGCGATGTATCTGCAATATTCAAAACGTACCAGTCAAGGTCGCGGCCATTTGTCGTGTCATTGATCTGATAAGTTCCCGAGCGGCCACAAACGGTCTGACCGCAGGTGACGGTTTCAAAGGACGGAACGGCGAGGTTACAACCGTCGTTCGTGCCCACAAATGCACTATCGCATTCACCTTCCGCTTCGGTGAGAACACAAGTCACTTCGCAACCTGCGCAGCACTGGACCTCGAGCGTGTACGCACCGGCGTCGCTGGCTTGCCAGCCTTCGACCAGAACGTAGTAGGTTCCAGCCGCAAGTTGAATACAAACGGTTTGTGACAGACCACCACCGACACCACAACCGTCGTCGGTCGCGGCGAAGTCATTCAGGATTGAGCCAGAGCAACATCCGTCCGTCACGAACATGTATGAATCCCACGACGCAGCGGATCCGCACAGCGAGAAGCGATAGAGACCGGCAGTTGCGATGTTGACCTGAATGATCTGGTCTTCGGAAAGCGTATCGTTCTGAGTCGTGCCAGTCACCCAGCAGTCATTTCCAGCGCCGATAGTGCTACCGGAGATGGAGGACGGACCGGGGCAGGTCACATTCAAGGTCAGGTCAACACACGAGGTGTCAATCACGCAAGGCTCGCAGGTCCACCAAGTGACATACTCTGAACCGCAAGGAACGTCGGTAAAGGTGGAGGGAGCAATAAATATCCAGTATTCACCTGGGGGCAAGCAGCCGCTGACGACCAACGTGTCACAGGCGTCTGCAGTGAACGGGCCGCCGACGACATCAAGGCTGTCGCAAGCGAATCCAACCGGTCCAGGGGACAGGGTGAATGACAACAAGGGGAATTCAGCCACCGTATAGCATGTAAGCAGAGTGGTATCGGTCAAGACGAGACGGTACCAATCGGTGTCACGCGTGTTCAGCGTATCGTTAACCGTAAAGGTACCGGACTCGCCGCACAGCGTGTCGGGACAGGTCACGGTTTGGAACACAGAGGGATTCGAGTTACAGCCACCGTTGTAGGTGTCATTGTAGTTTGTTCCGCAGACGGGTTCACCTTCAAGGGTAGATCCCGGCGGGCAAGTCGGCGCCGTGCAAGGCGAACAGGAGGTGATGTCGAGGCTGTAAGCGCCCGCATCGGTATCGTATCCGTCAATAACGATTAGAATTTGTTGGCCCTGTGTCAAGGGAATACAGGTCAATTGGGATCCGTAATTGTTCTCGCAGATTCCGCCGTCATCGTTGCCGCAAATGAAGTTTGCGGGGTAGGAAGGCTCGGTCGGGCAAGTGAAGTTCCAGAGGGTAATGCCCGTATCATACTGATTTCCGTTCGCGGAGCCTTGGCAGAGCGAGAAGGTATACTCGCCAGCGGCGGGAGCTGTCCACTTGTAATAAACGTCCGGGCCGTTAGTCGATAATAAATAGGCACCGCCTTGCCAGCAAGCCGGAACTACACCACCCCAGCCAGTCGTGTCGAGGTTGTTGGTCGCGCCAACGGTCGTACCGGTGGCTACTGCTACGCCGAGAGCCGATCCGAGATCGGGCACGCCTGCGCAGTTATCTGAACCTTGGTCCAAGCTGGGGACACGGGGGTTGCGAGGCAGCAAGCTGCGG
The DNA here is from genome assembly GCA_964530625.1 of uncultured Alphaproteobacteria bacterium. GTDB lineage: Bacteria > Electryoneota > RPQS01 > RPQS01 > RPQS01 > JABWCQ01. The sequence continues at coordinate 35,190 of CAZHAK010000014.1, forward strand.
GCCTCTATAGCCGCTTGCTTGTCCGCTTCAGTTGTGCGGGTGCGCACGGAGGTCATCAGGTTGCGATCTGCGTCGGTGATGGCTCTTTTGGGGCCAAACGGCGTCACGGTCGCAGACGCTTTATTTGCATTGACATTTCTGTTCATCACTGCAGTCGAAACATCGGCATTGCGCACTTCAAGTTTCGCATCTTCGGTGACGGTCGCGATGTCAGCGAGGCTCCGGGTTTTGGTCATACTTGGACGCACGGCCACCGCCGCAGCGATACAAGCGCAAACCAGCAGTCCAGTCCACATCCATTTGTTTTTAATCATCTTGTTGCTCTCCTCGAACATGTTAATTTTTTGGGCAGAGAAAATCTCAAATCCCGGGGGTTTACCGCTATCTTCTATATATTAGTCATATAATTGGGAGAAATCCACACTCCTCACATACGGTGAATATACGAAAAAACAGGTATGATTTCACCAAAATTATGCTATTCCATTTGTAGTTTTGAAGAATGCCAGAATGAATCCTGTCACACATTCGGCTTGAAAATACTAAACTTACAAGAATCAGCCAGCTGCTTACCAAGTGATAAGTTAGTATATACTTTGGCATGCCTCTCTTAGCAAGCGTGCGAAGTCTGTTTCGCATTACGTTTTGGGAATTCCACAAATATTCGTACATTTTGACAAGTATGTGCAAAAACTATGAACGGAGCGGGAAGATGACCATTTTAAGAATGATGATGTGTGTTTTGGCGTTTTGGGCAGCTCAAGTGATAGCGCAGGATACACCTCCGGTCGCTGCTTTTTTCCTCGGAAGCGGAAAACTCTGCGAGCACGGACTTGATAAGGGGTCACCTTTGCCGGATGGAACGGAGATTGAGGTATTTTGGGACTGGGATGAGAACGGTCCGGACGCGAAAGATCCGCAACCCATTGTGGGTGAAGAAGTCGGGCAGGCGAATTTCAATGTCTTCAAGATAAACAGCGCTGATCTTGGAGCCGAGGCAGGTCAATTTTTGTCGGATCCGATGTTTGTGATTGTCGGGGAGCTTCCCAAACCGTCTACGTACTATTTACGAGTGTGTTTGGAGTCCAAGCAACTGGTCAGTAATGTTGTAAAGCTTTCCTCCGGCTTAGCGGACTATGAGTTTGCCGAGTGGACGATCGAAACGACGCCTTGCAAGAAGAAATAGAATGGCCTTGTCTCAATGAAAAGCCCGCGAGATTTTCGCGGGTTTTTTTACATCTTCTTCCAGATTTCGAGAATCTTTAGCGGCAGTTCACTGCGCGCGCGCTGAAATTGGTGGGCAGAGTTTCCTTCCTTGACGCCGGCGGCGGCGCCTTTGTGACCATCACCGAGGTTTAGGAGTCTGACGATTTCTCCCATGTCCTTGCTATGTTCGACTTGCTGCATGTTGAGCGCAAGCGAGAGACTGACAGCGAGACTATGAGATTTGCGGCCCTGTCTGAAGACCGGTTTGATTTCGACGTAGCCCTTAGCCAGAGGATCCACGAGTCCGATCAGTTTCTTATCTATTCGCGCGGGTTGGCTGAAGGAAGTGGTATCAACGATGTATAACTCATTCCGGGTATCTTCGGGCAGCAGGAGCCGATACTTTTGGATATTTTCGAGCATCCGCTGTTCGGCTTCGCCGTAAGAGCGGGCACGTTCGATGATCAATGGCTGATTGGCGATTTCTTCAAGCGAAAAGTCGCGCATGTCAAAGGCCAGCGACCTCAAGAATCCTGCGTGTTCATAGCGTGACGAGGACGAGCATTTGATGGCGCGGTCAATACGATTGGCGGGAGTATCGGCGCGCCAGTCGTCCAGCGAAGGATAGGAAAAGCTATCAATCAAGTCGGCGACATCTGCGAGTTGCGCATAGTCTTCAGGCAGCTCATCCTTTTCCGCGAAGTAGTCATAGATGACACGGACACAGGACGGCGCCTCTGCGAAGCGGCCCGGAATCGTCGCGGGGTCAATGCCGCGCAATTTAACTTCATCGAGGTTTCCGGAATGATGATCAAACCACATGCCGCATTCTAGCGGATAGGGTAAGTCACAGACGATATCGGCAAGCGTGATCGGAATTTCAGCTTTGGCAATTGTGATGGGCCCTGCAAAACGAATGTCTGAGATGTCAAATCCCCACGAGAGCAAGGCGGCTCCGGCAATGCCGTCGAAATCATCGTGGGTGACAATGGAGGTGAGTTCGATCATATTAGAGTAAGTTAAAAAAGTGAGCCGCAAGATGACTCGCGGCTCCACTATTGTGAAGATAGCTATGGGCTATCCACGCTCAGGGTCTCGGTGCGACTGGTTAACCTCGCCCGCGACCGCGGCAGATTTCGCCCGCCGCATTCAAAGCGCGGTTTGCGGTATGGAAATACTCAAGCGCGCGGCGCGGTTCACCCGCACGCAAGGCGCGCAGTCCATGACGAACCGCTTGCACGGCACCGTGTCCCAAGCGGCGTAGCTGTGGATCGTCATTGGTGGCCATGCATCTGCGCAAGGCGTGAAGCTGTTCATTCAAATGGCCGAGAATTCTGCGGAAATGCAGGCGAGTATTTTCGTCAAACATCGGCTGGTTGATGAATTCCCGAGTAAACTCAGCATTGAATTCGTGCGCGAGCATTTCGTCATTCGTTTGAACCGGATTGGGAACAACAATTGACATGTCGCTAAGCTCTTGCAGAGCCGCGCTCGGATTAACGGGCGCATCGGTTCCGATGACGTCAAAATTCAGAGACTCTTCGTTCGTTGACACGGACTTATCAGTCGAGCAGCCGATACTCAAGAGCAGAAATGCGGCAAGGCTTGCGGTGATTAGGAACTTCATGGAGCCTCCTTGTTTGTAACGTTGGATACAATCTATGTCAGGAATATGAAAAAATCAATCGTTTCGCCGAAGGGAGAGATTTTCGCGCTGAATCTCAAGATAGTAGAAAGCTACCGCTAAGAAAAGGAAGCGAATATCATTCCAATCGACTAAAGGGCTATTATTAAACAACATAGAACTTGACAGACCTATCAGGCGCGCAAGGGATTTACGCGAGTGTGAATCAGGTGCACAGTCTTGGCTCTATTCCGGAGCAGGGCACGGCAGTTGCACCCATGCTCTTTCTTGCCGGAAATGCTATCAATTTTTCATGGAAGATAAACAAATAGGTTTGTATATTGACAGTCCGCTCGTACGAACAGGCATAACCTTGTTGCACGCGGGTATTGAACAAAAGAACTCATTTCTGGATTGATTATTAACCGAATGACAATATGGCTCATCTGTGCCCAAGCAGGCCATGTCATGATGACCTTACAGAGGAGGGCATTTGACTAAGGAACGAAGCCGCTGGACGGACTTACTCTTCCTCACCGGCTTGTGGGCCATCATGGCTTGGATCGCGAATCCGATCGGTGATTTTCCGCTAAACGACGACTGGGTCTATGGAGTATCTGTCAAGGCACTGGTCGAAAATGGTCAGGTGTATTTTTTGACGGAGTGGGCGTGTAAGACTCTTGTCGCTCATGTTTTGTGGGGTGCGCTGTTCTGTTTACCTTTCGGTTTTTCTTACACAGCGCTCCACATTTCGCAGTTGGCCGCGGGGATATTGGGCGTGCTGGGTGTTTATTGGCTCTGCCTTGAATTGGGTGCATCCCGCCGGACATCGCTGATTTGCGCGCTGACGTTGCTCGTGAATCCACTCTATTTTCAATTGTCCAATTCATTCATGACGGACGTCGCGTTTGTAGCCTTTTGTGCTTTGGGTTTGTTGTTGCTTACCAAAGGGATCGTCAGAACACAGTCATTTTACTCCGTATTCGGCTGGATCGTAGTCGGGATTGCCATCTGGGTGCGTGAATTGTCGTTGATGATTCCGGCGGGGTATGCCGTTTTTCAGGTTTACCGTTCGGGTTTTGGATTAAAGTCTCTTTACCGTGCAGCACGACCTGCGATCATCTTCATTGCGCTCCTCATCGTACATCAGTTTGTGATGGTTCCGTTGTTCGGGTTTCCAAATCTGAACAATCCGCGAACGACTTCTGCGCTGAAACATCTGATCAAGGATCCGCTGCAATTCGTGTTTGACACAACGAGCCGGACGGCGATCTTATTGATGTACGCGGGCTTGTTCGCGCTGCCGATGTTGATTTGGTTTCGTATCTCCTTGAAAAAATTCCTGACGGCTCTCGAACGCAAAGTGATGAATTACACGGTCGGCGCATTTCTGGCGCTGTCCGGTGTGACGATGATTGCGATGGGCAGACTGATGCCTTTGGGAAGGAACTCGCTGTTTGACTTTGGTCTTGGGCCGGCGACGCTTCGCGATGTTTATTTGCTCAAGCTGCCGAACTTGCCGACTGCGCCCACTTGGTTTTGGGCGATCGTGACGGCGGCGAGTGTTTGGGGTGGCGCTCAGGTTTTGAAATACGTCGTGCTGGCGATCATGCGAATTTGGGAACGGGACGCAACAAAACGTCAGGACACGACTCGCGGGCTGCTGATATTTTTTCTCAGTATGTCGCTGCTCTATGCCGCCGTGGTTATTGCCAGCATGTACTATGATCGCTATTTGACTATCTACCTTCCGTTGGTGGCCGCGCTGTGTGTCTTGTTGGGTGGCGAACTGGCCACAGTCTCACGAGTGCGCTACGCAGGGACGGTTGCGGTGCTTAGCTTGTACGGACTGTTTGGTACATTGGCCACACATGACTACATGTCATGGAATAGAGTAAAATGGGAAGTAGTCCGTGACCTAAACGGCCCGATGAACATTCCGCCGAACAAAATAGACGCGGGGTATGAAGTCAACGTGACCCTGTTGTTTGATATCGGCAAGTCAACGGATCCAAATAAGAGTTGGTGGTGGGTTGACGATGACGAATACATCGTCGCGTTCGGACCGATACCGGGTTATGAGATCATTGAACGGAGGCCGTTCCCGAATTACTTGTATCGAGACGATACCGCGATTTGTGTCTTGAAACGGTTGTGAAGTTTGCTATACAAATTACGAAAGGGGATGCCGCGCGGCATCCCCTTTCTGATTGCTCAAAAGCTACTGACTTACTTCTTGGGAACTGTTTTGGCCGTTCCGATATTCTCGCTCCGTATCGGCAGAACGACTAACTGCGAGACAGAGAGGTCGCGAAAAATAGCTGGATCGAGGTAGAACTGGGTTTGTCCGCTTGGAACATTTGCGACGATAGTCTGATTCCTCCGGGAAAGATCAAGCTGTTCCATCCAGTGCACCTCGTAGCCTTTTGCGCCCTCAACTTCGGGCCATTCGATCAGGCGACCATTGACAACCGGCACAATCGCGGTATTGTTTACGCGCGGATCGAGTTCGCTGTTGGGATTTGACTCGGGCAAAAATGAGCTGAAAACTTTTGAAGGAGCATCAGGGGGCAAACGCCTTGTTTGACTGCGATGATCGGTTGCGCTGAAATAGTACTCGATACTTGTGGCATTGACCGGCGGCACGAGCGCGGATCTGTAGGTGCGTTGGCCATATAGGGTCGGCGTCACGGTTGTCCAGTTCCCGCCAGGCAGGAATCTATAGACCAGATACTTCGCGGTGAGGCTGATAGGATCAGACAGGCCGAAGGAGTCTGTCCACATTTCCGCGGAGATAAACACCGTATCTGGCCGCGCAGAATATCTGGGCGGGTTATGCAGGTAGAAGGGACCGAAGTTCCAACCGAGACTCGAGAGATCCAACATGCTTTGATAGGAGCCAAGAGACCAAGAGTATATGGAGAAGCCTGTGCAGTTAGCGGCTCTCCGCGCAGCGGCGGCACCGTCAACAGCCTTTCGAAAGGGGTTGTCTCCCACGTACGCCAGGACTGCGGAGTGGCCGTTGTTGTTGAAGTACCGGAAGCTCGAATCCATATTCATACTGTAGTCGGTCATGACCATCATTTCCAGCAATGGGCTGGTTTGTTGTAAGGCTCCGATGGTCCACGGGGACGTTGTGACGGGGTGGCAGCGATTGTCTTTAACCCAAACATCAAATGGATCGCCATAGCTTCGGACAGGCATGCCCGGCCTGCGCCCTTGAACAATCTGATACAATTGATTAACATGTGACCCTACAAGCTGCCCAGGGGTCATTCCGCGGCTCAAGCAATTCTGATCATATCCTGCCAACGTGACCTCGTTGATGTGAATCTTGATTCCGTCCGGGGCAAGTGTGGAATCGAGCGCGCGGATTTGCCGTTGATAGTGGGCCAGGGGTTCGAGCATACTCCAGCAGACTGTTTCACGCCCACCTTGGAACAGAAGGGCAGTGGACCAATCGACGGTCACTTGACTTCCTGCTGACAGCGCACCGCCGCTTATTCTGGTAAAGCGTGGACTTGCGATATAGTTTGTGTAGGAGTTGGGAGAGGTTTCCGAGATAAAATAATCCACGTTCTCGGTCATCAGAATCTGACCCGGCTGCTTATAGACCCGTACGGGGGTGTCTGGGCGCCGCAGCATGTTAAGCGGGCCGGCATTCTCGATGGAGATATCGTCAATCCAAAGCGTACCGGAAGAATATTCTTCGGGGCCGATCCAGAGGGATGCTGTGTCGACGTTGCAGGTAGAAAAGTCTCCCACGAACTCGGTCCAGCCTGTAGTTGAGGGAACAGAATTTCTACCGTTGACAAAGTGATTGTTCACAGGGTCGTCACCAAGCACAAGCAGTCTGATTTTGCCACTGAAATTTGAGGTCCTGTACCAGAAACGCAGCCGCATCATCCGGTTCCTGCCGAAGTGCATCCGATGGTGCACGGTACGATCCGAGCCGTAGTCAGCGGTCATGTTCGGCCAGCAAAGCGATGAGGCGCCGGAGTGCTTTTGCACTGCATCGCGCGCAATAAGTGCATAGCTTGAGGCCGGATACATCGTCCAATTGTTCGGCACGTTGCCCGTGAAGGATTCGAAACCGCCGTTGGCCACGGTGATGCCGTAGGACGCGGCGGCAAAATTAAGGCTTGGGATAGTCATGGGCATTCCGACGATGGGCAAGCCTTCTTGCCAGCTCTTTTCGGCAACACGCAACGCGGTTAGATCCGTTCCGAAGGTGAGAAACTGGCCTCTTCGAGCGAGCTTTTGTCTCAGCAGTAATGCGTGTGTCCACGCGAAATCGCTGCGGACCTCATTGCCACCGTCTGGATCATTCCATTCAATCTCGTCCATTTTACAACTGTACGCCCAGTTAAACAGCGAATCACAGTATTCATATTGCGACTGGATGCGCACGGACGAATTGACGGTGCAAATTCGCTTGGGGAAGTCCGGCCAATCTCGCACATAAGCACGGTCGACGGTTGTTTGACCAAAGGCTTCGCCCATGAGCTTTCTAAGTGTGAATAGCCCCCACTGCAATCCTAACTGATCATAGCCCGCCAGAAACGTGTTATGTTCTCCGATAAGGAGTTGATACTCTTCTTCATGCGTCAGCACTCCGAGTCCGGGGATTTGCGAGGCGAGCAACGAATCAACAAGAGCCGGGAAACGGGCTGGTGTTCCTACCCACAAAGAGTACTCGTCACCGCTCCAATCTGAATAAGGAACGACTACAGGCGGGATGCCCATTGCACCAGTCAGGACTGCGATAATCTCGTTGCGAACGTTTGCTTCGATAGGCGTGGGGGTGTCGGGCATCACCAAAGTCAGCGCGCCGTCAAGAATCACAGGAGCAGCGGCGAGCATGCCCATCTGCTGTGGGCGAGGTTTTACATCCACGAGACCTGCTCCGGCGCTTGAAACCAAGAGCATCAAAGCGGCGCACGTGACATGGCACAGGCCTTTTGTCAGCAATATGCGCAACAGGCGCGGAAGAGTAAGTCGCGAAGCAAATAGCATAAGAAGACGTTGATCTAAAGATAAAAGTGGTTAACTACCCAGTGTAGCGATGCGCAATGTCTCAGGTGCAAGCACTATCCGTAGATAATATACAAACATATCCGTGGAAGTCTACGGTAGGCACGCGAAAGAAAATACTCACTATAATGTTGAATACCTGCAACTGCTGTGCCTATGACAAGGGGGATGTTGGGATGAAAGCATGAATTTTGACGATGGTAGGTAACCGAAAAGTCATAGGAATCAGGCATTTTAAGGCAAACGAGCACGGTCCACTACCTAAATGTTAAACAGACGTTCAAGAAGAGTCGAAGTAAGCATGCCTAATCCTACAACTGGTACAGAAAATGGGGGCAAACCATTTGGAACCACGTTGGGTTATGCCATGCGCGTGCAGCACTGCCAATCGAGACCAAGTGACTACCAAATTGTGGCTGTTCGGTCTGGGATGCATGGCTCGTTCGAGGCCTCTTATTTTCTGTGTTCCATGAGAATCTAGGCCACGACACCCCTAGCAAGAGGCAACATTTCAAGCCTATGACACCCCAAATTCAAGAACGGTGTAAAGAAGAGTAGTGGATCCTGTGCAAAACGTAGAAGAAACAGGGATTTGAGTGGACACATACGGAACACATTATGTTAACAAAAATTTATCTCTTTCGGTCAGAGAACTTTGGTGTCGTCTTCAAGCTGGCAGTACCAAGAGTTTTTTCGTATCTTAGATGGCTGGCTGATGGCTTAGCCCAGCCGTGCCATTGCCGGGCACGGGAAATTTGTTTTGACATCGACACACAGGGATTCTATCGTGAGCCGTATCATGAGCCCCATGAAAGCCCTTCAGCACAACGTAACTCAGGCTAGGAATGCGGCCTGTTCGCGGGAGCAGTGCCTCATTCTCGAGAGTCCGTGCGTTTGTGTAATGAGCGGAGGTTTTCAAAGTTGTTTTTGCGAGAATGCACAGACGCTTTTTGGTAGTATTGACCGTCTAGCAGAAATGAGTATCGCCGCATTGGAAAGACAGTTCGACAGTCGACTCAGCGGAGATTACGCTTGGTTAAAACGGGAACTACGCAGCCAGATAGAAACGGTGCTGAGGTTTGCAGCCGAAGGGGATGCGACTCTGCTGGCCTTGCGCCTCGCAGAGGCCGGAGTGCGTTGCCGGAACTTGGGAATTCCACTTGAACACGCGGTCGCCTCGGGCCCAATCTTTGTAGAAAGCTGTCTGAAAGTCCTTGGTGAAGAAGGGCGAATCAGCGAGGAGTTGCGCACGGCATTTGTCGCGATGACGCGGATTGATCATCGCCGACAGGATGAGCTGCTCAAAGCCTATTGTTCCGCGGAAAGTCGGCGTAACCCGAAGACGGCGGAGAGCGCTGGATGGCAAGGCGGAGTGAAGCGGTCTTCGAAAGGGGAGCGTGATCACCTGTGCGGTCTCGTCGGTTCTTCGGCTCCCATGCAGGAAATCTACAGCGAAATCGAGGATTGTTCTCGCAGCCGTGAGACCGTCTTTGTCGTGGGAGAAAGTGGAACCGGCAAGGAGCTGGTGGCACGCGCGATACATCTCTGCAGCGGTGACCCGCCCGAGCGATGGGTGCCCGTGAATTGCGCATCCATGCAGCCGCAGATGATGGTGGCCTTACTCTCTGGCCACCGAAAGGGTGCTTTCACGGGAGCGCTGGAAAGCCGCATCGGGTTGGTGAGAAGCGCCGAGGGAGGTACGCTCTACCTCGATGAGATCACAGAAATGACGGCGGAATCTCAGGCGGCTCTGTTGCGTGTCATCCAGGAACACAGCGTTCTGCCAATTGGTGAGTCACGCGAGATTCCGGTCAAGGTTCGGATTGTCGCCAGCACCAACCAGCTCCCCGAGCGATCCATGGGCGAGGGCAAGTTACGACGCGACCTATACTATCGACTGCAGAGGCTGGTTGTGGAGGTCCCCCCGCTGCGCAACCATCTCGAGGATGTACCACAACTCGTTTGTAGTTTCACCGAAAAGTGGCGAGTCGCTAATCGAACAGAAAAGTGTCCGATGTTTTCGGCATCGGCCATGACCCGGTTGTTGCAGCATGACTGGCAAGGCAATGTCCGCGAACTTGAAAACGTAGTCTTTGCGGCCTGTTCCTTCGCTGGCAAATCAGTGATTGAAGCGCAGGATATTGAGGCCCGTCTCAGCAAGTTGGAGGAGCTCTCCGATCTGACAGTTGGCGCACCGATAGGCCTGCGGGAGGCCGAGCGCGTCACCATCATCCGGGCATTGCAGATCACTTCGGGCAACAAATCACAGGCCGCAAGGTTACTCGGTCTTTCACGGAAGCAGCTCTACGTGAAACTGAAACGGTATCATCTCAGCGAACCATGATCGCGTCACTTTAAGTTACACCATGCGAAAAGTCGCCTCAGAATTTTCGGTCGATTCATTTCCTGAAACATTAATAATTTACGATCCTCCGTACCAGATTTAAGCATAAAAGATGTTACAATAAGTTACAGATAGTACACTCGTAAATCTGATAATAATCAAAGCGTTGCGTTAAGCGACGCTTTTTGCTTTGTGGAGATTACATGAACTTCTCGGACACTCCTCAGAACTCAAACTTCAATTTCGATTGGTGGCACGGACGAGACGGGCAGAATCTGGACTACCTGAAATCGAATTTCCCGTGCAGAGCAGCCTGTCCGGTCGGCACAAACGCGGGTGGTTACGTCAGCCTCATTGCCCAAGGGCTCTTTGAGGAAGCCTATCTGCTGGCGCGGAGTCCCAATCCGCTGGCCTCAATCTGTGGGCGGGTGTGTGCGCATCCTTGCGAAGCGGCGTGTCGGCGCAAAGACATAGATCAGCCGATTGCCATTCGCGCCCTCAAACGGTTCGTAACAGAGCGATTCGGGGTCGAAAGCGCGAGGAAGTTTGCGCAGATTGATCAATGTGTAGAGCGGCCTCGACCGCCGACCTCAAAACCGGGGCGAGTCGCCGTAATCGGCAGCGGTCCTGCCGGACTCGCCTGTGCGCATGACTTGGCCCTGATGGGTCACAAGGTGGAAGTCTTCGAGGCGGCTGCGGTTGCTGGCGGTATGATGCGACTCGGTATTCCCGAGTATCGCTTGCCTCGTGAACTGCTTCAGGCCGAAGTAGACTACATTCTGCATCTCGGTGTGACGTTCCATTTCAGTTTCGAGATTGGCCGCGACGCGACTCTTGACGATCTCATGCGTCGGTTTGACGCCGTCTTCGTGGGAGCTGGCTGTCGAAAAGGCCGCGGCTTGGGAATTCCCGGTGTTGAGTTATCCGGCGTCCTGACTGCGGTTGACTTTCTGGTGCAAGCTAATCTCGGCATTCCTGCTGACATCGGGCAACGTGTAGTTGTCATTGGCGGCGGTAGTGTCGCCTACGACGCGGCCCGAAGCGCGCGCCGTTACGGGGGGACGTCACTGCCTGATGAGGAGCATCATAATCTGGCAGTGGACGCAGCCACACTTGCCGCCAAAGTGCTGGGACGCAATGTCGCCATGATCGTCATGGAATCTCCCGAGGAGATGCCGGCGGATCCACAGGACATCAACGAGGGCGCCGAAGAGGGAGTCATGGTGTTGAATCGCCGGGGTCCCAATGCCATTCTCGGAAAGAACGGACGGGTTCAAGCATTACAGACACTCGACGTGCAGCAGGTCTTCGACGAACACAAACGATTCAATCCGGTGATGATTCCGGGCAGCGAGAAAGAGATCCCTTGCGATACAGTTATCCTGGCCGTCGGACAGGTGGCAGACCTATCTTTCCTCGGTGAAAATCACGGCATTGAGGTCACGCCGAGGCAGACGGTTGGCGTTGATCCTCGTACGCTGGCGACGTCGCGTCCGGGAGTGTTTGCGGGAGGAGACGTTGCCTTCGGGCCGCGGGTCGTAATTTCGGCGGTAGCGGACGGTCGGCTTGCGGCAAAATCCATTGATACTTACTTGACGGGCCGCACGGACGAACCGACTCCCATTCGGGTTAGGGTGTTTGATACGTTCGGTTATGATCATCCCTTCGCGCGTGGCGACTACGAAGCCATTTCGCGGCGCCCCGTGCCGAAAGCGCCGGTGCATCGCCGCACGATGGAAGAAGAAGTTGAACTAGCTCTGTCTGAGCGGGAAGCCCGAGTGGAAGGCCAGCGATGCTTACATTGCTGGGTGAATACCATTTTTGATTCCTCAGCCATGCACGGCGCTGAATGCATCCAGTGCGGCGGTTGTGTGGATGTTTGCCCGGAAGAGTGCATTGACCTCGTTTCGCTGCTCAAGCTTCGGCCCTCGGACAAACTTACTGCACCACTCAGGCTGCCTGACGGTACACCTCTCGAATTGCTGGAGTCCGAGTCCGGAGCCATGCTACTGAAAGACGAAACGGCGTGCATTCGCTGCGGTCTCTGTGCTCGCAGATGTCCCGTTGGATTGATCACGATGCAGGCGTTTTATCGAGAAGGCGAATTCCCTATCATGTACATGGCCGAACATGTTTTGTGACGCGCAAACTATGCAGGAGGCAATCCATACATGCCGCTATTAGACGACATTGGTGTTCCACTCGATGAGCGGGAACTTAATCGAAGAAAATTCCTGAAACTGTTGAGCGGCATTGCGCTGACTCTGGCAGCTACGGGAACCGCGATTACGTCCGTGGAATATCTCTCGCCCAACGTTTTGTTTGAGGACGAAACTCGTTTTCGCATTCGTCGCCCGGAAGAAATCGCGCTTGGAACCGTGGTCGCTCTTCCCAAACAAAAGGTCTATGTTGTGCGCAGCGAAAGGGGATTCATCGCGTTCACAACCGTCTGCACTCACTTAGGCTGCGTCACTCGCTATGAGCCGGAGAACAATCGTATTTTCTGCCCGTGTCACGGCAGTCAGTACACCACGGAAGGGATAGTCACCGGCGGACCGGCGCCTAAGCCGCTTCCCCGTCTTGAAATCGTATTGGAGAAAGGATTTCTCGTTGTTAATACGCGCAAGATTGTCGGCCCCGACTATTTACTTGGTTACACGGCATGAACGCGCCATCCACTCGTCTCAGTCGGTTGAAAGACATGCTGCTAAAAGGCAATGTCATGCGATCAATCGTTCGCCACGGGTTCACCGAGACCAATCGTAATCGCTCACTTGTCGTCTTTAACAACTTTTTCCTGCATATTCATCCGGTAAAAGTGCGACTGCGCGCAATCGCCTTCAAGAAGACCTATTATCTCGGCGGACTTTCTGCGGTCACGTCCATCGTGTTGACGGTCACCGGTTTGTTTCTCATGTTCTATTACAGGCCAGCTGTTCCGCAGGCGTATTACGACATGAAGGACATTGAATTTGTGGTTTCAGCCGGCATGTTCATCCGCAATCTTCACCGCTGGGCCGCGCATGCCATGGTGGCGGTAGTCTTTGTGCACATGATTCGCGTTTTTTTTGCGGGAGCTTACCGGCCGCCGAGAGAATTCAACTGGGTGATCGGAGTCCTGCTGTTCGTCGTCACCCTGCTGCTGTCGTATACAGGCTACCTATTGCCTTGGGATCAATTGGCTTACTGGGCTGTCACGGTCGGCACGAACATGGCTGATGCAACGCCCTTCATCGGTCCGCAAATCAAATTCCTCATGCTCGGCGGCAACGGCTTGGGAGAGAATGCGCTGATCCGGTTTTATGTCATTCATTGTATCTTACTTCCTGGCGTGCTCTACATGTTGATTGCGGTGCACATCTGGCGGATTCGTAAAGACGGAGGAATTCACTTGCCGAAATTCGAGTCGAAATCCGGTCCCGAGGACCATCCTACCCCCGTTAACAAGCAGAAATCCGCGAACCGCAGCCAGATGGCGGACGTATGACGGAGCGTAGCATCACGTTCAAACCTACAGAGGGAAGCAACGCGCGGCAGGAACCCGTGCGGTTGCTCGTTGTGCAAGGCGAAGCACGCCCTGCGGTGGACGCGACGGATGAGCCGATGGTGATGACCGTGCCGCACTTGCTCCTGCGTGAACTCATCACATTGGTTGCCGCATCGTTGGTGTTAGTGGTGCTGTCGCTGCTCTTTGACGCTCCACTTGAAGAAATTGCGAGTTCCGAGAAGACGCCCAATCCTGCCAAGGCGCCGTGGTACTTTCTCGGTCTTCAGGAGTTACTGCACTACTATCCGCCGGTGATCGCAGGCGTCGTCATACCCACCGCGGTGATCTTAGCGCTGGTTGTCATCCCGTATTTTGATGTCAATTTGCATCGCAGGCCCTTGTGGGAAGTCAATCGCGGTCGTCGTATGATCACATGGTGGTTGTCAATCGCGGGGCTTAGCGTGCTCTTCTTGGTCACGGGACAGCATGCAGTGTGGCCGCTGGCGGGTTGTGTCTGGTGCGTCGGCCTGCTGGCAACCTTGGGAGCGTATCCCGGGCAGTGGGGCCCCATTGGCGGATGGGCAAGCCAGAAGAGTGTCTCGTTCTGGATCTTCTTCTGGTTTTTGCTGGCTGTAACGGTCTTGACCATCATTGGAACGCTCTTTCGTGGACCCGGATGGAGCTTTACACTGCCGTGGCGGGACGGGATTTTCTAATGCGGAATCGAAAAGTCATTCCTACTTCGCTCGCGCAAGGACGGATGCTGCGCATACTCGGTTGGCTGTCCGTCGTTTTTGTCGTCACGTTGGCAGTGGCTCCGGCAAAGAGCTTTTTCCGGCAATGGAGAGCACTCCAAAATGAGTACAACAATCTCTCTATAGCTGCCGGCGTATCGCCAATGGACGTTAAGGTGTATCAGAAATGGGTCCAGAAACTCGATGTGGTTGATCGCTGCACATCGTGCCACGTCGGAATGGGCGCCACCGAGCCGATTCTGGGACACCGCTTATTCGCCGCGCATCCGCAGGGCCCGCATGACCCAAGCGAATTCGGCTGCACACCGTGCCACGGAGGACAGGGGCGAGGCACCACCATCGAGGCCGCACACGGTGTGGTTCCGCACTGGGAGAATCCCATGCTCGAGTTGCCATACATAGAGGCGGGATGCGGCAGCTGTCACGGATTCTTCCATACGCCCGCATACGACCAGGCTTTTTCGGGAGAAACTCTTTTCCGCCAATATGATTGCATTCGCTGCCATCTAATCAACGGAAAAGGCCGATTGGGAGGAGTGGATATATCCACAGTCGGTTACAGAGGATTTCGCAGTGATTGGCATGAACGCCATTTGCAGATTAAAGACAGTGTGAATGATTCCCCATGGGTGGAAAGCTACGGCACCATTCCGACTTCCAATCTTTTGAATCTCAACGCGTATCTCAAGACGTTAGTCGGCGCGCCCAAGCTAATCAAAGCCCAATTTGCGGCGCAGCGCTTCGGCTGCCGCGGCTGTCACATGATTGATGGAGCGGGCGGCGAGGAAGGGCCTGATCTAACAAGTGTCGGCTTAAAGCCACTCGGGGATTTCCCCAGTGCCGGAGTTGTCGGGGACACCTTCAGCACACCTGCAAGTTGGCTGAAGCAGCACTTTCTCGATCCGTCAGGTGTCGTCGCCAACAGCACCATGCCGCGACAGGCGTTTTCTTCCGAGGACGTTGAGCTGTTGACGCTCTTCGCGCTCTCCAAGCGCTTGCAGGATGTGCCTCGACAGTATTGGACAAAGGATCGCATTCGCGCGACTTACATTGACAGCACGGGACGGCCCTTTGCCAGCGACGGAAAAACCTTATTTAGCGCTTTTTGCTCGGGTTGTCACGGCCCCAGCGGTGAGGGCCGGAGCTACGGCAACCGCCCGGCAGCCTTTCCAGCCATAGGCAATGCGGACTTCCTGACTATCGCGACGGATGAACAACTGTATAAAACCATTTTTGAAGGCCGCAGCGGACGCGGAATGCCGAGTTGGGGAACAAAAGAAGGCGGACTGCGGAGAGCCGAGATAGATTCAATCGTCGCGTTTCTCAGATCGCTGGCTCCGAGTCCGCCCGAGTTCTCGCAGGTTCAATCATCTGCGGCCGATATGAAACTCGGCGCGGAAATTTACCGGCGCGAGTGTGCGCTTTGCCACGGCGCGCGGGGCGAAGGAAGCGCGTTGGGTTCGCCGCTTGCCGCCTCGGATAATCCCAATGCGCGGAACACGAAATCGGCCTATCAATCAATCGCACATGGCGTCACGAACACTTCAATGGGAGCCTACTCCTATTTCTCCGCTCAGGAAACGAAATCGGTAATGAGTTTTATTCAATCATTTGCAATGACAGGCGCAACCCGTGACACCTGGACTGTAGCTGACGGAGATGCCGTTCGCGGCGCACGAACTTTCACCCGCGTTTGCTCCGGCTGCCACGGCGAGCAGGGCAAGGGCAATACGGCTCCCGCCATCGGCAGTCCGACGTTTCTCTCCGCAGTGTCGGATCAGTTCATTCAGGCGACAATCGTGCGAGGACGTACCGGAACCGTCATGCAGCATTTCGGAAGTTCCAGTGTCGTGTTCGGACAGCTCGAACCGACGGATGTCCTCGATGTCACCGCATATCTCCGCAGTCTAACCCCAATTTTGGCCCAAACCCCCGACGGAGGCTCCGTACAATGAACATGGATGAGCCGAAAAAAGATCAAACTTTGGAAATCACACGTCGCGACTTCCTGAAAACCGCCGCCGGATTGGGATTCGGCGTGCTGGCGGCGCAGGCAGTCGGAGCTTTCGGCCTCGGCGCAGTGAATGTAACGAATCCGCTCGAAGTCTATCCGGAACGAGATTGGGAGAAGTCTTATCGGGATCTCTGGAAATACGACAGTTCCTTCGTCTTTCTGTGTGCGCCCAATGACACTCACAATTGCCTGTTGCGAGCCTATATCAAGAATGATGTCGTCGTGCGGATCGGGCCGACGTACGGGTATGGAAAAGCAGAGGACGTCTATGGCAACAAGGCCTCACATCGTTGGGATCCTCGCTGTTGTCAGAAGGGATTGGCACTGACAAGACGCTTCTATGGAGATCGGCGGATTCGCGGACCGATGGTGCGCAAGGGCTACAAGGAATGGGCTGACAAGGGATACCCGCGCAATCCACAAACCGGAAAGCCTCCGATTGAGTTCTTTAATCGCGGCAGTGACACGTGGGTGAGCGCATCGTGGGATGAAGCTGCCGCCATGGTCGCCGGAGCATGGATCAATATCGCGCAGACGTACAGCGGACAGGAAGGCGCCCAAAAACTCAAGGCTCAGGGCTATGACGAAGGCATGATTGAGACCATGCACGAGGCAGGAACGCAAGCGCTGAAGTTTCGCGGTGGAATGCCGCTGCTGGGGGCGCGGGTCTTTGCCGTGTCCCGGCTCTCCAATTCGCTGGCGCTGCTCGACAGCAAAATCCGCAACATTGGTCCCGACAAGGCTGTGGGCGCTCGTCATTGGGACAGCTACTCGTGGCACACGGACTTGCCGCCGGGGCATCCGATGGTGACAGGACAGCAGACGAGCGAGTTTGATCTTTACACGGTTGAAAACTCGGACATGGTCGTCTGTTGGGGCATGAACTGGATTTCCACGAAGATGCCTGATGCGCACTGGCTCACGGAAGCGAGGCTTAAAGGTACTAAAACCGTCATCATCGCCTGCGAGTATCAGTCCACTGCCAACAAAGGAGACGCCGTCGTGGTCGTCAGGCCCGGGACGACGCCGGCGCTGGCACTCGGACTGTCTCACGTCATTCTGAAAGAGAAACTCTACGATCAAAAATTCATCGAACGGCATACTGATCTGCCGCTGCTTGTGCGGCTCGACAATCTGAAATTACTGCACCCAAGTGATCTGGACGCTACGTATCAGTCTGCAAAACTGTCCGACTCCACAACAGTACTTGAACCCGGCCAAGCCACCCCGCCACCTGCCAAGCAGCGGGGCCAAATTATCCCCAAAGCGCTACGCGAGAAATGGGGCGACAACATGGTCTGGGATACCCATAAAAACCGGGCGATTCCACTCACGCGTGATGACGTGGGCGACTTCTTCGACAAAAAAGCGATTAAGCCGGCGCTGGAGGGAACCTTCACGGTAACGCTTCACGACGGCAAGACTGTCGAAGTGCAACCCGTCTTCGCGCTGGTGCAAAATTACGTGATAGAAAACTTCACGCCTGAAGTAACATCGGAGATAACTTGGGCGCCGGAAGAAGCCATCGTTGATGTGGCTCGTGATATCGCCGCGCGTCCGGGCAAGGTGCTCTTCGCGCTCGGAATGGGACCGAATCAGTTTTTTAACAACGACCTCAAAGACCGTGCGGTATTCTTGCTTGCATCGCTAACGGCGAATATTGGACAAACCGGAGGAAATGTCGGAAGCTACGCAGGGAACTACCGCACGGCGCTTTTCAACGGCTATCCGCAGTTCGTCATCGAAAATCCGTTTGACATCGAACTGGATCCTGAAAAGCCCGCGCGCCCCAAATCATTGGGGAAATATGAATCCGCCCACTTCTACAATTACGGTGATCGCCCGTTGAAGACGGCCTCCCGAAATTTTACCGGAAAGTCGCACATGCCGACCCCTACAAAAAGCATGTGGCTCGCGAACTCAAACTCGATTCTCGGCAACGCCAAGTGGCATTACGACGTTACGCAAAACACCTTGCCGGGGATTGAGACGATTGTGATTTCCGATTGGTGGTGGACGGCCAGTTGCGAGTGGGCTGACGTCGTGTTTGCCGCGGATGCGTGGTTTGAGTTCAAAGTGCCGGACATGTGCGCATCCGTGACGAATCCATTTCTAACCGTCTTTCCGCGTACTCCAATTCCTCGCACTTTTGATACGCGAGGGGATGCCGAGATTGCCGCGATTGTCAGCAAGCACATGGCGCGGCTCACGGGTGATTCACGCTTCGAAGATTTGTGGAAATTTGTCAATGAAGGACGATTCGACGTCTACCTGCAGCGCATCCTGGATGCGAGCACCAACGCGAGTGGTTATAAGTTTCTCGATCTGGAGGCCAAAGCCAAAGACGGTATTCCCGCAATCATGATGTCGCGCACCACCCCGCGGACGTCCGGCTGGGAACAAATCAACAAGTCTGTTCCGTTCCATACCCGCAGCGGACGGCTGGAATTCTATCGCGATGAGCCGGAGTTTCTGGCCAACGGCGAAGCCATTCCTGTCCATCGAGAGCCGATTGACTCGACATTCTACGAACCCAATGTGATTGTAGCGGCGCCCAATGTCGTGATCAGACCTGACGGACCCGATCAGTGCGGCATCGCCGATGATGACTACTCCACAGAAATGCGGCAATTGCGCAATGTTGCTAAGCCATGGTCTGAAGTTTCCAAAACGCAGCACCCATTGGCAAAAGACGGCTACAAATTTGTGTTTCATACCCCGAAGTACCGCCATGGAGCGCACACGACGCCGGTGGATTTGGAGTTCCTCGCCGTGTGGTTTGGGCCTTTCGGAGATCTTCATCGCCATGACAAGCGCACCCCGTATGTTAACGAAGGCTTCCTCGATATTAATCCCAATGACGCCAAAGAGCTGGGCGTTGAGGACGGTGATTACATTTGGATTGATTCCGATCCGTCTGACCGGCCGTATCGAGGCTGGAAGAAGAGTGACCCATATTACAAAGTCTCGCGCCTGATGTGTCGAGCCCGCTACTACCCGGGCACTCCGCGCGGAGTGACGCGCATGTGGTATAACATGTACGGCTCTACTCCCGGATCGGTGAAAGGACATGAGGAGCGCCCGGACGGTCTGGCGAAGAGTCCAATCACGAATTATCAATCCATGTTCCGCTATGGCAGTCACCAGAGCGGAACGCGTGCCTGGCTCAAACCTACTTTGCTGACAGACAACCTCGCGCGCAAGGATATGTTTGGGCAGTCCATGGGAGAAGGATTTCTCGCTGATGTGCACTGCGCAACTGGTGCGCCGCGTGAATCCATAATTCGTATTTCCAAAGCTGAAGCCGGCGGTCTGGGCGGAGCAGGGTTGTGGAGGCCAGCCGCCATGGGTTTGAGGCCGTCCTATGAAAACGATGCGTTTCGCCGATTCCTGCGGGGCGAATACCATACCGAAAGGAGCTGACAGCCGTGGCACGTGTCTATAATTGGCAGTTGGGACGCGAAATGAGCTATTGGTATGCGGGCAATCGCCCCCGAAAGCAATTCGCTGCCGTATTTGATGTCAACAAGTGTATTGCCTGTCAGACTTGCACGCTTGCTTGCAAGACGACTTGGACGAGTGGGCGCGGTCAGGAGTACATGTTCTGGAATAACGTCGAGACCAAGCCCTACGGGTTCTATCCCACGGCATGGGACGTCAAACTGCTCGAGATGCTCGGTCCCCAGCAGTGGAAAAACGGCAACTACATTGGGCAGACCATTTTTGAGGCCGCGCCCGCGGGCGAGCGGGTACTCGCGTATCGCCCTCAAGAACAGGATTACTCCAATCCTAATCTGGGCGAGGATGACGCCTATGGCACCGTCAACAAAGGTCACTACTTTCTGCCGCCGCATGCGACGTGGATGTATTATCTCGCCCGCATCTGCAACCACTGTACGTATCCCGCCTGCTTGGCCAGCTGTCCGCGCGGAGCTATTTACAAGCGGGAAGAGGACGGCATCGTACTGATTGACCAGAGCCGATGCCACGGCTATCAAGAGTGCGTGCGTGCCTGCCCCTACAAGAAAACGTTTTTTAACCCATCCACCGGCACTTCCGAGAAGTGTATTGCCTGTTTTCCCAAGGTTGAACAGGGGCTTGTCCCGCAGTGCTTTGAGAACTGCATCGGCAAGATTCGGATGCAGGGCTGGCTCAATACTCCGGATCAAGCAGATGCGGACAATCCCATGGACTATCTCGTCCACATACGCAAGCTCGCGCTTCCACTCTACCCGCAATTCGGTCTGGAGCCGAATGTCTACTACATCCCGCCCTTGCACGCGCCTGACGAATTCAACATGCAGCTCTTCGGCCCGGGTGCCCCGGATGCCATTCGTGAATACATGAAGGCTCGTTCGGACAAGACTCTGGCTGGCCTGCTCGGCCTTTTCGGGTCTTCTATGAAAACGGTCGTATCCTTTGCCATCAAGGGTGATCACGCCTACGCCTACGATGATCAGGGAGTTGAAACCGTATCCGTGCCAATTACCGAACCTACCTACATCCGTCCGGAATTCGATCCATTGCGTGATGTTGTTCGTCACAACACTCCATGAGAGGCCAGATCATGCGCACACTGTTACGTGCTACACTCATTGTCGGCGCCGTTCTGCTTGTTCTGTCCGGCTGCGGGCCGAGCAAGGACTCCCTAAAGTCGGCCGGCCAAGTCCTCGCTGTACATTGGGAAAACGGATCTTTACCCTACAATCCGCTCGACCGAGCATGGGAGAGTTTACCCGTTCATAATTCACCGATGAAATTGCAGGACGTCGTTGAACCAAGGATGAGCACACCCGGAGTGACGTCCGTTGACGTGCGAGCTGTGTACGACGCGAAAGAACTCATTGTGCGACTGGACTGGCCCGACTCAACCGCCGATACGGTTACCTATACTGCAAAATTCGGAGATGCTGTCGCCATCCAGTTTCCTGTCGTACCGGGGACCGTCGTGCCGGATGCCAATATGGGGCAAGCCGGAGGTGCCGTCCAAATCTATCAATGGAAAGCGTTTTGGCAAACCAAGCTGGCCATGACTGAGAGTATTACGAAGACACTCTTTCCCAACTCCCACATAGATTTCTATCCGTCCGAAGCGGCCAAGGACAGCAACTCACGCCAAGAACTGGAAAAAGTGTACGAACCAGCATGGAACGCGGGAAACCCCGTTGCCCACCGTAGTCGAGCCGTGCAAGCGTATGTTGCAGAGGGCTTCGGTACATTGACGGCGCGTCACGATGATGCAGTGGACGGTCGAGGAATCTGGCAGAAGGGGCGGTGGTACGTCACCCTGAATATCACCTTGCCGGAGCCGAACTCAGACTCCGCTCTGCAACCCGCGCAGCGGACGTTTATCGCGCTGGCCGTATGGGATGGAAGTTCCGGAAATGTCGGCGCGCGAAAAATGCGGACTACTTGGATTCCCTTTATGATGCGCGGAGCCACTGAATAGGAGATGGCCATGACTTTTCAGACTCACCCGCTCCAGCGCGCCGCGTTGTATCGTTTTTTTGCGTTGGCCTTCATGCCGCCCGTCCGTAACCGGCTCGTCGAGCTATCTCAGCTTGCCAACGAACTTAAGGACCCTGATCGAGATAAGGCACGCTCAGTTCTTGCGGAAGCCGACACACCGGATATCGAGGGGATTTACCATGCTTTAATCGGAGCGCAGAAAAATTGTCGCTGTTGCGAATCGGACTACTTGCGTGAGGCTGCTGGCAACAAGGGCGTCGTATTGGGCGACATCGCTGGCTTTTATCATGCCTTTGGTTTTGAGCAGACCGCGGAGTTGCGGGAAGTGCCCGATCATGTCAGCATTGAACTCTCCTTCCTGAGCTTCTTGGCGCTGAAAGAAAGTTATGCGCTGCATCGCGGCGCGACTGCACAAGCTGAACTCTGTCGCGATGCCGAATACAAATTTCTTGCTGAACATCTGGACCGCTGGCTCTCCTTGTTCACGGGATCGCTCGCAGCAGCTGCTCGGGACGGGTTTTACTGCTCGTTAGCTCTCTATGCGGATGAAGTGCTTGGACCCTTGCTTTTCGACGCGCGTGAACGACTGCCGAAACCTGTTTCGTTTGCCGCCGATCCTCCGATCCCGCACCCAACTCAGGAATTCGCAAACTCATGCCAGGGTTGCTTCGCCGCTCAAGACAATTCGGAAGCGCCCGAGACGCTAACTGATAACCGATAGGGATTCGTCGGAAACTGGTCTGCACCCTTTTCCGACACGTCGCCGATTAGAATAAGGCGGCCGTTTGTCTTTGATTTTATTGAAGTTCGTATTCAGCTACGGTATGTAACCGAGTGCCGAGCATAATCGTTTCGGGTTGTAGACTCGTTCAATGATGGACAGGATGTGCCTCTGTAACTCTTCGAACTTAAATAAAATCAATATCTAACATCCCTTCGATCGCTACCCCTAACTGTCCAGCCTGAGGGGTATAGTCCAACTTGTTGATAGATTCAGCAGAAATCCTTAACTTTACAGACTAGCTTGCGGCTTTTTGTTGATCGATTACTTTAGCCGGAGCGGGACCCGGTTGGAACAATCATGGCATCGGAACAGTGTTAGATACACAATGAAGCATTGGGATGGGTCACTAATTTGGTCGACAGGCGCAGTCCTGTTGGCGTTAGTACTGTTGGCAGCGCCAATGGCTTGCCAACTGATGCCCTGTTGCTTGCCAGCGACAAATTGCTGCGATAGCTGCGGGGATCAGAGTCAGGATCAATCCACGACGCTTCCCGACACAGATTGTGCCAACGGCCATTGCTTGAGCGCAACTCTGTCGTTGGTCTCGCCACTTTGTGTTGAAATCGTATGCTTTACGGCCACAGGAAACAATTTGCAGTGGGCAAATCTTTTTATCCCCGAAACCTCTTCAGATCCTCTCTATAGACCTCCCATAACCGCCTGTTAACAAACAGCAGGAGAACTCCGTCCTTTCGTGGACGGCGTACTTTGTTTGCTTGACAGGCGGAACAGATTGCTTAGGCGTCGCTGTTCTGCAGCGACGTTTTTCATTTTGCGAAATTCTGAAAACATTAATACAATCGTAGGAGAACAATCATGGATTGGAAAAAAACAGTTATCGCGTTAGCGATTCTTGGACTTGTAACAGCCGGAGTGTCGCTGAACATTGCACCCACCTCAACAGCCATATCGGTTGCGAATGCGGAAACTCAACTTTGCGAATACCATAGGATAGCCAAAGACGTGTGCACGCGTTGTAACCCGAATTTGATTCCGGCCTTTAAGGCAAAGGGTGATTGGTGTGCCGAGCATAATCTTCCGGAATCACAATGCGATATCTGTAATCCGAGCCTGCGCAACACCCAACAGGCTCCAGTGGACACAGCGCCAAACGAAACTCCGCAGGAATCAGCGGCGAGTGCAAAGGACAATCATCCGACAAAACTTTCGGCAGTGGACTGGTGTTCGGAGCATCGTGTGCCGGAATCTCAGTGCACAAAGTGTAATCCTAAACTAATCGAGAGTTTCAAGGCATCAGGTGATTGGTGCGGCGGGCACGATGTTCCCGAATCGCATTGCTATTTGTGCAACTCCGGTCTCAAGTTTGAACAAGAAGCACGGTACAATCAAACGCAAGTGAAGACTGCGGCCATTGATTGGTGTTCAGAGCATCGAGTGCCTGAATCACAATGCACAAAGTGCCATCCGGAGTTGATCGAGAGCTTTAAGGCCAAGAACGATTGGTGCGGTGGGCATAATATTCCAGAGTCTCATTGTTATCTGTGCAATCCGGGGCTAAAGTTTGAGCAGGAAACGGAGTTCAAAAAGCAACAGCCCAATCAAAAACAAAGTCACGTGCCGAATACCTCATTGTATCGCGCAAATAGTGGCCAGTGCGCGACGGACAATGCAGTGATTCAATTTGCGAGTATCCAAACAGCATCACGTAGCGGACTTTCGATTGTTACAGTAGAAGAACTTCCCGTGGCAGAAACTCTGCGCGTTCCGGGTGAAATCGAATTCGACGCGACACAATCCGCGTCCGTGACCTGTCCGATCAGCGGTGTATTGACGCGTTGGGTAGTTAATCCGGGCGAACAAGTTCAACGCGGGCAAATCTTGGCCTATGTTGAATCCATTGACGCGGCTGAAAAGATCGCGGATTACGTGCATGCATCGGCGCTGCATAATCTTGCTCGCAAGACCTACGATCGGAAGCGGGAGTTGGCTCGAAATGGATCGGCAAACGCGCGCGAAGTGGATGAAGCGGAAGCGAGCTATTTGCAAACTAAAGCCGACTTGAATCGATCAAAGAGCATTCTTAAATTATTGGGATACACCGACGATAATATTGCAGAACTCATCGACGACGCTGTTATGACCAACCTAATCCCCCTGCGCGCACGGCAAAATGGAAGATTGGTCGAGCAATCCGTTAAGTTAGGTGCAATCCTTGACGCGGGTGTTCCGATCGGCATGATTTCGGAAACCGCTCAACTCTGGGTAGAGGCACAAGTTCCGGAAAAAAGTATAGACCGAGTCAAAGTCGGCCAACTAGCCACAGTTAGTCAAGACGAAAGCGGCTGGACAACGGGAACTGGCCACGTAATCTGGATTGCTGACGGAGTGGACGAAAACACGAGAATGGGCAAGGTCCGAATTGCGATTGAACCCAGCGGGGAGAATTTGCGCTCGCATCAATTTGTTCGCGTACAAATTGAAACTATTGCTATCGCGAATTCAATGATGGTTCCGTCCGATGCCGTGCAATGGGAAGGCTGCTGTAACGTTGTCTTCGTCCAAGAAACACCCGACCGCATTCGACCGCGAAAGATCAACGTTGAATTTGTCGATGGAGATTTTTACGCCGTCAGTGGTGTTAGAGCAGGCGAGAAAATTGTAAGCAAAGGCAGTTACATGTTAAAGACGGAGCTGATGAAGGGTAGTATCGGAGCTGGCTGCTGTGGTGAAGGAGCCTAAACCGTTATGCTCAAGAAGCTCATAAGCTGGGTGATCGACCAGCGATGGCTCGTAGTCTCGGTTGCGTTACTCCTGTCACTCGGTGGAATTGTGTCTGTCCTGCATTTGCCCTTCGACGCATTTCCTGACACAACACCGGTGTTGGTCACCGTCAATACGAAGCTCTCGGGCTTTGCCGCGGAAGACGTCGAAGCTCAGATTACAGCGCGGATCGAACGAGAACTTGCCGGACTCGCCAGTCTGCAAGAGATTCGATCCATCTCGAAATCAAATCTTTCACAGATAACGTGTGTCTTCACCGACGGCACAAACATCTATCTCGCGCGACAACAAATCACAGAACGATTGTCCTCCTTAGAACTGCCGGATGGAGTTGAGCGTCCCGAACTCGGGCCTGTTTCGACCGGCTTGGGTGAGATCTTTCATTACATAGTGGTTGACACACTGATCGATTCACCAAGAAGTCGTGCGCGAGAAGTCCAGGATTGGATTATCAAGCCAAGGCTCCAGACCGTTCCGGGTGTGGTTGAGGTCAATAGTTGGGGCGGATTTGAAAAACAATATCAGGTTATTGTTGATCCGCAGAAATTACTTTCACTTAATCTTCCACTTGCTCAAGTCATTGCTGCGCTCCGCGAAGGACAACAGAACGTGGGTGGCGGAGTCACGCAACGAGCCGGCGAAAGATTCGTCATACAAGGCGTGGGCGCCATCACCAGCCTCGAAGAAATTAGTGAAATAGTCGTTGATTCGCGGAGTGGTGTGCCCATTCATATCCATGACGTCGCCGAAGTCGCCATCGGACACGCGACTCGTTATGCATCTGCAACATACAATCAGCATGGCGAAGCGGTACTTGGTTTGGGATTCATGTTGACAGGTGAAAATCCGCAAGAAGTAACCCGCGCGCTCGCGGCGGAACTTGAACTGGCGAAGAAATCACTTCCTGACGGCATAGACGCGCACATCGTTTACGAGCGCACAGATTTGGTAAATGAAGTTCTGTCAACGGTTAAGCACAACTTGTTCTATGGAGCACTTCTTGTCATCGCGGTACTGTTTGCGTTCTTAGGAAATTTCCGGGCAAGTATAATCGTGGCGCTGGCCATTCCCTTGTCCATGTTGTTTGCCTTTAATCTGATGTTGCAGATGGGAATCGCTGGTAGCCTAATGAGCCTTGGTGCAATTGATTTTGGGCTAGCTGTTGACAATGCCGTGATTCAAGTTGAAAATGTCACACGACGGTTAGCGGGAGCGGCAGGTAGAAGTCGATTTACGGTCATTCGCGACGCGATCATGGAGGTGCGCAAACCGACGCTCTACGGCGAATTGATTATCATGCTGGTTTACCTGCCAATTCTGACGCTTGAAGGAATTGAAGGGAAAATGTTTCGCCCGATGGCCATGACCGTCATTCTGGTTCTCGCAGGGTCACTCATCCTCTCGTTTACGGTGATACCCGCGCTGTGCGCATTCATGCTCAAAGAAAGTCCGCGCGAAGAGAAATCTCGACTTGTCGAGTTCTTGAAACGACACTACCAGCGCACATTGGATTGGTCGCTTGCAAGAGCTAAGGGCGTACTTGCCACCACATTACTATTAGTTATTGTTGCGGGCGTAGTGCTCGGTTTTCGTGGATCTGAGTTTATTCCCAAGCTGTCCGAAGGCAGTATCGTTGTTAATCTAATTCGGCTGGCTGGAGTATCGCTTGAGCAGTCGACTGAGAACGGTCAGATGGTCGAGCGGATTCTCAAGGAGAAGTTTCCGGATGAGATTAAAGAGATTTGGACCAGAACCGGGACGCCCGAGTTGGCAACTGATCCTATGGGTGTCGAATTATCAGATGTATTTGTAACATTGAATCCCCGAAGTGACTGGACAAAAGCCCGGGACCAAGCTGAACTCGTTTCTATGATGGACGAGGAATTGTCAGACCTGCCCGGCATGAACATGGCTTTCACTCAACCCATCGAAATGCGTTTTAACGAAATGATCTCGGGTATTCGTACAGACCTCGGGATAAAGATCTTCGGTGATGATCTGGAGGTACTGAAGCAGAAGGCCGACGAAGTCAGCCAAATTGTCGAAACAACCGAAGGCGCAGAAGACATCAATGTCGAGCAGATAACTGGACAACCTGTCATTCAACTACAACTTGACCGGAAGGTGTTGGCTCGTTACTCAATGAATGCTGGAAGAGTCTTGGAAGCGATACAAGCAATAGGCGGAGTAACCACGGGTCAAGTTATTGAAGGTCAACGGACATTTGATCTCGCGCTGTATATTGATCGCGAGTACACGAACACACCGGAAGCAATCAACAATATCATTCTGCCCACAGGCAATGGTGAATTTGTTCCTCTGACGCAGGTCGCCAAGATGTCACAAGTAGATGGCGCGGCGACTGTTCCACGTGAATGGAATAAGCGTCGTATCGTAGTCCAG
Source organism: uncultured Alphaproteobacteria bacterium (assembly GCA_964530625.1). Classification (GTDB taxonomy): domain Bacteria; phylum Electryoneota; class RPQS01; order RPQS01; family RPQS01; genus JABWCQ01. The sequence goes on from CAZHAK010000014.1 coordinate 63,052, forward strand.
TGCAACATTAGGGGCCGTGATATAGGATCATTTGTGGACGAGATCAGATCCCGTACCGAAAAGGAAGTGAGCTTCGATCCTGGATACTACGTGCAATACGGTGGACAATTTGAAAATTTAGAGCGTGCCAGGTTGCGGTTGCTTGTTGTTGTTCCGCTTGCCCTGCTCTTAATCTTTGGATTGCTCTATTGGACCTACAAGTCGGCACGCGATGCTTTATTAATCTTTACCGGTGTTCCACTGGCCGCAGTCGGCGGAGTGTTTGCTTTGGCTCTGCGCGATATGCCATTTACGATTTCTGCGGGTGTAGGCTTTATCGCGCTTTCAGGGATCGCTGTGTTGAATGGTTTGGTACTTGTATCATCGATTCGCAATCTTCAACAAGAGGGAGTTGGCTTTCTGGACGCAGTTCGAACAAGTGGAGCTTTACGTATGAGACCTGTTATCATGACCGCGCTTGTTGCAGCCTTTGGATTCATTCCCATGATGATTTCTGTCGGTGTCGGGGCAGAAGTGCAGCGACCGTTGGCTACCGTCGTTGTTGGCGGAATCATTACATCAACCCTGCTTACTCTCATTGTGTTGCCTGTGCTTTACACTCGATTTGGAAGGCCTATCACTGTCGGAGAAGAGCAATGATCCGCACCTTCCTACGCTTAACGGCTGCATTCACAATTATCATGTTGGCTAGAGTAGCCGGGGCCGCTCCTGCCACTGGCCAAATTACTTTTGCTCAACTCTTGTCACAGATTGAGCGAACTTCACCGCGGCTTGCCGATGCGAAAGCTGCGCTTGCGACTGCAAAGTCTGAGTATACCGGGTCGCGCGCACTACAAAACCCCGAACTTTTCTATTCAGAAGAAAACCTTAGACTTTCCTCAGGAGATGAGACTGAGCGAACAACTGGTATCACACAGGACATGAGCTTCCTCTGGAAAGCGCCTCAGAGTATTCGTTCGTTCTCCGCGAGATATGAAGCCGCGAGCATGCGCTTTCAAGAGGAGAAGCTCAGTGTGCAGTGCGACGTGTTAATTCAACTGAAAAAACTATCGAAGCTGAACTCTTTAATCGGAATGACAGATAGTATTTCATTGACGCTCACTTCACTTTTCAGTTCCATTAATGCCCGACAAATGGTGGGTGACATTCGGTCGTTAGACGTTGTACGCTTTAAGCAAGCGCTTCTCCACTTTGCCGGACAGCGCGCTTCACTTCGAGAAGATTACTATACGGTTATTCAGGAACTGATGGAGTTAACGGGGTTGAATGCAGAAACTGTGGACAAAGTATTCGTTGGCCAAACGAATCTAGCGTTGCCATTTGGCAACGTGACGGAAGCACTGGAGTTTTCTGCCGAGCACAGCTTTGCTTTGAAGTTCGCAAGATTTGAATCTGTCGCAGCAAACCGCGAAGTTTCAGCAAGAAAGTGGTCAATGGTTCCTAATGTTTCTCTTGGTTTGGGTAGAAAAGTAATCAACGGTGGAATAGATGGACCTGTTGTCGAGGCACAGATCGAACTGCCGTTGTTCAGTCAGGGCAGAAGTGAGCTGTCCGCGGCAGCTGCACAGCGAAACAGAGCGATCGTTTTCTACGCGACCAGAAAGAACACAGTTCGGGAAAGCATCGTTCAAATGTGGAGGGAACTGGACCAGATTGAAGCAGATCTTGAACTGTCGACAAGTTCATCGGGCATGGAGAATGC
>CAZHAK010000015.1:0-25491 GCA_964530625.1 uncultured Alphaproteobacteria bacterium
ACCGCGAACCCCACCCGCTTCAAAAGATTGAATACAGATAGAATTCGCGTCATAAATCCGGCCTCCGTGCTAAGTTGCCCAGCAAGTTTCCCAAGATCTGAAGTAAATATGGAGATCGGTTTTGAGTTTGTCAAGTTGTCCATACTTGTTACCCGTTGCGGTTATTGCGTTCGTAATTGGTCGGTCAGCTGCGGGGAGAGCGTGATTGACAGCCAGTAAACGTCAGGGACTTGGGTCGATGCAAGTTTCCAAACTTGCATCGAACTTGTTTGCGGAGCTGACAGCTTGTCCTTATGGGGATCCTAATAGATCCGACATTAGCTTCTGGAACCAGCAGTAAACTCCATTGCCAGCCTCCGCAAACCAAGAAACCGGCCAAAACTCAACAAACACAACTACTTCATAAATTCAGTATTAAGAAAATTTTCCTTGACCATACGTTCACCATTTCATATATTATGTCATTCGAAGTCCCCAGAGTCTAGGCACGTGAATAATGGTGCAAGACGAAATATCAAATATTTGTTTAAAAAACACTTCCGTTTTGTCAATTGTTAGCGTTTTTCCAGAAATCAAGAACTTGCGGGTGCAATTCCAAAGTTGGAACCTTGACAGCCCGATCTGCGTTTAGCAATACAGCACGTCAAGAAAAGGTGCGCCACGTTTACGCTTGACAAGGCGGGGGAAAACTATTATATTCCCAATTGTGAAGAAACCTATGAGGAAACTATAAATGGCTAAGAAACAGACATTTACCGACAAGTTGTCGAAGAAGAAGGGCGCCGGTGCGGCTCACTGCCCGGTATGTGATGATATTTTTCACCCGGTTCGCGTCCGTGAGTTTGTAACCGTGGGTGGCCGCCGCAGCCAGACCTCTCGGATGGTCAAGGTTTGCAAGTGCAACCAGCAGGCGGTGTACGGTTAAGCGACAGCGGCTCGTTTTAGCGACGCGCAACGCGGATAAGCTCCGCGAGATTCAGGAAAAGCTATCGGGTCTGCCGGTGGAACTCTTGAGTCTCGCGGAGTTTTCCTCTGTCCCGGAAACCATCGAAGACCAGCCGGATTTGCTGGGCAACGCCATCAAGAAAGCAACCGAAGCGTTCCATGCCACGGGACTTTGGACGATGGCGGATGATACAGGACTTGAAGTGTCCGCTTTGGGGGGCGCGCCGGGAGTTTACTCAGCAAGATACTCAGGGCCGGGTGCGACTTATGCCAGCAATTGCGAGAAACTCCTGCGGGAAATATCCGGAGTAAAAGAGGAAGACCGCTCAGCGGTTTTTCGCTGTGTGATTGCTCTCAAGACTCCGGACGGACTCTATTGTGTGGCAGGAGAACTTGAGGGAAGGATTGCCGAGGCTGCGAGAGGAAGCAAGGGTTTCGGCTACGATCCGGTGTTTGAATTGCCTGACGGGCGGATGCTGGCGGAGCTTGAGACACACGAAAAAAACCGCCTGTCCCATCGAGGACTGGCGGTTGAGAAAATGCAGAGTTTGTTGGGGTTTTTGCTTACCCCCCTTCCGTCCCCCCGCTGAAGCGAGGGGAGACCTGACTCAGAAAGCGATCATGGTTTCTATTCTTACGGTTCGGTAGGATTCGCCGTTGGCGTAAGTGACTCGGTGGTCATAGACTAAGTTGACATTGGGCGCCAAAGCGATAAAGAATTTCCCGCCGTAGATTGTGCCGTCCGAGGCGGTGTCGAAAAATTTGGGCTTGTTGGGCTGATAGAAATAGGCTGCTACTTTGCGCAAGCGGCTGAGATTCTGCGGAGGAGTGGCGGCGGCTTCGCCGTAAAAGGTTTTGCCGCTGGGATAGTTTTTTCCGTGCATGTCCAAGGCCCACGCATAGAGATAACCGACGTCAGTAAATGAGAGAGTTAAATCACCGTACACACCTTCGGCTTTTCCGAGTCCCTTCAAGCGGGACTCTTTTGTTTGATAGGTGCTGTCACCGATGACTTGCGCGCGCTCGAGTTCATAGGAGAAATCGAAGTAATCGCCGATGAACTCTTTTTCGTAGCGGCGATACTCTAAACCGACTTCGACCGGGCCAATCACTGTGCGCGCACCGGGGAACGCCCAGCCCCAGCCGTAGTCGTGAACCTGCGCGGCCTGCGCATAGCCCCAGAGCGAGAAGTTCTTGGCTTTGGCAAGAGGTAGTCCGACATCCACTCCAGTCATTATTACTTCATCGGAGCGGTTGCGATAGTCTTCAGGCAAACGGTAAATATTGGGAAGATAACCCCACTCGATCAGCTGAGCGATTTCTTCGGGAGTGAGTAGATTCATAATCTCTTCGACGCGCTGACGGTCGTTAACGTCGCGGAATAAGTCCAGACGATTGGGAACGCCGTCTTTGTCGAAATCTTGTAAGCCTGCATATTGATTGCCATCCATGCCGATGGTCGCGCCAAAGACGGGGCTTAGTCTGATGGGGGGACGAAGCGCGATGCGACCGGCGACAACCCCGGGGCCATCAAGCTCGCGGAAGTTGTTGGTCATCGCTTGGAAGGAGACGATGCCGCCTTTGCCGTATTCACCTTCGACGTAGGCTCCGACTCGTTTTACTTCGGGATATTGGATCGTGTTGGCGTAACGGTGCATGATGATTCCGTAGCCAATAGTGACGTTGTCCAGCGCACCGACTCTGAGGTAGAGCGGATCGCCGGGCGCGCCGTAGCGGATGTAGTAGATTTTCTCAATCGCGTCGAGGGGCTCATCCCACTCGTCTTCTTTGAGGTTACCTTCTTCATCAATGCGCAATGTCAGGTCGAGACCGACGCCCCACTTGCCCAAGGGGATATCGGGGCGGAGGCCGAACTGTTGATAGAGTTTGCCGTTAATGATGACCATCCCGATGGTGCCATTCCAACGGATTCTGTTGCCGCCAGCCTCTCCCCCGCGAAAGGGGGGATCGAAGGCCGGGTCGAGGACTTCCTGGGCAATCGCGAGGGGGGCGAGCAGGAGAATTGCCAGAGTCAGGCAGAGGTATCTGAGAAGAGGGGCCATAATCGTAGTTAAGTTACATAAAATGGCGAGTTTTGTCAAGTGATTGTGAAACGAATTACTTGCATTTTCAGGGGTTAAAGTGTATATTTACAAGCTATGGCAAGAATAGTATATTTGGATAACGCGGCAACGACGGAGCCTGATTCGGCGGTCATCAAGGCAATGACTCACGCGCTGGCGCACGACTGGGGGAATCCATCGAGCGTACATGAGCAGGGGAAACAGGCGAAGATGGCACTTGAGCAGGCGCGCCACAGGATTTCTACGCTCGCAGGCTGTCACGCTGACGAGGTGTTTTTTACCTCGGGAGGAACGGAGGCAGACAACTGGGCGCTTGAAGGAGCGGTTGGCGCGAGCGATAAGGCGAGCAAGCATTTGGTGGTTTCGGCGATTGAGCACCACGCGGTTTTGGATGCGGCGAAAGCTCTTCAGAAAACCGGTGTGGATCTGACGATTGTTCCTGTTTCCGTCGACGGGTATGTGAATCCGCAAGAGATTGCAAAAGCGATTCGTGAAGAGACGGCGCTGGTTTCGGTGATGCATGTCAACAACGAGATAGGAACGATTCAGCCGATTGAGGTGATAGGAGAGATTTGCAAGAGTCGTGGGGTGTTGTTTCATAGTGATTGTGTACAGAGTTTTGGCAAGCTCGAATTGAATTTTGCGAGGCTGCCGATTGATATGATGTCTATATCGGCGCATAAGATTCATGGGCCGAAGGGAGTGGGCGCGCTGATTGTCCGGCGGGGAACGAAGCTGACGCAGAAGCAATACGGCGGCAGTCAGGAGCGCGGCAGACGAACGGGTACCGAGAATATTCCGGGGATTATTGGATTTGGAAAAGCGGCTGAGCTTTGTTTGAATAGTTTGGTAGTAGAGAGCGCCAAGCTTCGCGGGTTGCGAGACTTGTGCGAGCGGGAATTGACGTCGCGGATGCCGGAGCTTGTTGTGAACGGTCGCGGGGAGCATCGCGCGCATAACATTCTCAATCTACGTGTGCCCGGCTGTGACGGGGAAGAGTTATTGATAGCACTTGACATGCGAGGGATATGTGTTTCGACAGGAGCAGCGTGCAGCGCCGGAGCGCACGGAGCCTCGCATGTGATGACGGCGCTCGGTTTATCCACGGACGACGCGCGCTCGAGTTTGCGGATTAGTTTCGGCAAATTTAGCACGGAGGACGACGTGCGGGCCGTTGTTGAAGTTCTTCCTGCGATTGCAGAGAAACAAAGAAAGACTTCGGTGGCTTCCGTATGATCAACAATCATGGTAGTTGGTTGCTGATTTGGCTGGCTTTGCTTATCCTGGTGGCGACGGTTGCATTTTATCTCTTGTTCGTGAAGGAAAGCGCTGATTATTCAGTTGCATCTCTAAGGCTTGAGCGCGCGGCTCTTGTGAAACAAGATATTCAGTTTCTGTCGCGGGGCGGTAAGTACGCGCACTACGAAGTGAAAGCGGTCAGCGACAAGGGTGACACGGTCACGGCGCAATATAGGTTGCCAGCGGCCGAGAGTAAGACGAAGGCTTTGTTGTGGGTGTATGACGAGCCACGCGACTTGAACATGAGTGAAGCCTTGGACCATGTTCCGCAAGCACAGTTCGCAGCGGTGTTAGCGCTCAATATTCATGATTTGTTCGAACGGGACGCGCAGGGCCACGTGGATGAATCGCGAGGGAACGCTTGGAGGGGTATGGCCGCGAGCAAGCGAAGTATAGACGTGCTGCTGCAGTTTTTGCGAAAGCACCATGTAAATGATACGACACAGATTTATCTGGGCGGAGCAGATTTCGCGGCACCCGCTGCCTTAGCCGCCGCGGCGGGATTGCCTCATCGGTTGGGCGGCATCGGAATGGTGAATCTTGCCGGAGCCGAGGGAATGGCGCCGGGCTGGCAAGAGGTAGATTTTGTCAAACCGCAGACTTGGTCAGGAGAAATACACTCCAAGCGAATTGCACAAATTGAATCTTCCGACTCTGCATTCGCAAAGTCTGTGGTGCCGGGATTTACACAGACAATTGAGCAGATTCATTTTGAAAATACATTTGGTCCTAATTCAGAACTCGGCTCTGTGGTCCATTGGATAGTTGGCGCGGACACGGCGTCGCCTAAGCGATTTCAGCCGGACACAAGTTTAGTTAGAACCACGACCGTAACACTTCGGTAGAGCATGTCAGCAGAATCACCCACAATAGTAACATCTTCTAAAACCGCGACAAAGACGACGGTGGCAATCGCCATGTCCGGCGGAGTGGACAGCTCGGTCGCGGCGGCGCTGCTGGTCGAGCAGGGGTATGACGTAATCGGGTTGACGATGCACCTGTGGACGGATGAAAAGGGTGAGGAGATGTCATTGAATCGCGCCAGCGGGTGCTGCAGTGTGACGATGTCTCAGGACGCGCGCGAGGTTGCAGAAAGATTGGGTTTTAAGCATTATGTCTTGAATCTATCGAAGGAGTTTCACGGCTCCGTAGTGGAGAATTTTGCGGGCGAGTATTTGCGCGGCCGAACACCGAATCCGTGCGTGCGGTGTAATACGTTTGTGAAATGGCAGACGCTGCTTGAGAAGGCGAGGAAACTCGGTTGTGAGTATTTGGCGACCGGCCACTATGCGCGGGTCGAGAGAACGTCCGGCAGAGCGATGTTGCGGCGCGCAAGTTATCCGGAGAAAGATCAGTCGTACGCATTATGGGGACTTTCGCAGCACAGCTTGAATCACACACTGTTTCCGTTAGGCGATTTGCCAAAGTCTAAAGTACGGGAACTTGCGCGCGGGCTCGAATTGGTAACGGCGGACAAGCCTGAGAGTCAGGATATTTGTTTTGTACCGGACAACAATTACCGCAGATTCTTGCAGGATAATTTCGGGTCGCAGTTGAAGGTTCTTGGCGGCGGAGAGTTTATTGGGCCGGACGGTCAGGTACTGGGACGGCATGACGGGATTTCGAGTTTTACGGTTGGTCAGCGCAAGGGGCTTGGGTTGTCGGTCGGGCGCAAGATGTATGTGACGAAGATAGAGCCTGCGACGGATCGAGTTTATGTTGATTATGACGAGAACTGCGCAGATGAAATCGCCTTTGGTCACGACTCGAATTGGGTTTCGATAGCCGAACCAGCGGGCGCAATTCAGTGTGAAGTGAAGATTCGATATCGCTCTGAGGCCGTTGCGGCGATTGTTACACCACTGGCCGACAACAAGGTGAAGATTGAGTTTGAGCAGCCGGTGCGCGCCGTGACACCCGGGCAGTCGGCAGTGTTTTATCGCGATGATTATGTTTTGGGCGGCGCAATTCTTTCGGGCACGGAAGGAGAGATAGAATGAGCAAAACGAGCGCATTTCCGCGAGTGACAGCGCCGCAGATTGTGGCCTGTAAAGCAGAGGGCCGCAAAATAGTCGGATTGACCGCTTACGACGCAGTGTTTGCGGCAATAGAAGAAGAGGCTGGAGTTGATTTTCTGCTTGTGGGCGACAGTGCGGGCAACGTTGTGGCCGGACACGCGACGACGATTCCGATGACGATGGATTCGATGTTGTTTTTGACGCGATGTGTTTCGCGCGGCACGTCACGGGTGATGGTAGTGGCGGACATGCCATTTGGCTCATTTCAGGTTTCCACTGAAGACACGGTGCAGAACGCGATCCGCTTTTTGAAGGAGGGCGGCGCGCAAGCTGTGAAGCTTGAAGGCGGTGGATACTTGCTGCCGACGGTGAAGCGGCTAGTGGAAGGAGGGATTCCGGTGATGGGCCATTTGGGACTAACTCCGCAAATGATCAATGTTTTCGGTGGCTACGGAGTGCAAGCGACGACAGAGAAAGAGGGCAAGCAGTTGCTGCTTGAAGCTCTTGCTCTCGAGGAGGCGGGCTGTTTTGCAATTGTTCTGGAGAAGATTCCGGCAAGCTTGGCCGGGAAAGTTTCAAAACAATTGCGCATCCCGACGATTGGTATTGGTTCGGGACCGAATTGTGACGGTCAGATTCTGGTAAACTATGATTTGCTGGGGATTTTTGACAAATTCAAACCCCGGTTTGTGCGACACTATATGGACGGGGCGGGGCTTGTGCGGAACGCAGTCTCGAGTTGGGTAAACGATGTTCTAGAAGGGACGTTTCCGTCGGAGAGCGAATCCTACGAAGCGCCGGGCAAAGAGTCGCAGGAAAAGAACACACAGCGCAACCGCAAAGCCTAACGTGAAAGTTCTTAGGACTCGAGCCGAGTTGGTCGCGGAGCTTGATCCGCTTTGGCAATGTGCGGCGAGAATCAGTTTGATTCCCACGATGGGTGCTTTGCACGAAGGTCATTTGAGTCTGGCGCGGCTGTGCGGACCTTGTGACGTGCGGGTGATGTCTATCTTTGTCAATCCGACTCAATTCGGATCCACCGAAGACTTTGCGCGCTACCCGCGCGATCTTGAGAGTGACGCGGCTCTCTGTGATCAGGAAGGTCTTGATTTTGTTTACGCACCAACGGTTGATGAGATGTACGGAGTTCAAGCGAAGATTGAAATTGATCCCGGCGCTATGGGGAAGATTTGGGAGGGGATGATTCGCCCCGATCATTTTCGCGGAGTGCTGACAGTGGTGGGGAAACTTCTGCATCAGGTCAGACCGGACAGCGCGGTGTTTGGTGAGAAGGATTTTCAGCAGTTGGTACTGCTGCGAGCGATGTGCAAGTCTTTGGATTGGCCGGTGACTATATTGGCGGGGAAGACGTTGCGGGAAGCGGACGGATTGGCGATGTCGTCGCGGAATCGGTTTTTGAAAAAGTCGGAGCGCGAGCTTGCTCCCGTGCTGTTTCGCGCGTTGACAGCTGGGCAGGACGTGCTGCGAAAGGGCGAGCGAGAATTGAAGTGTGTGCAAGACGTGATGCGCGATGTGGTGCGAGACGCAGCGGACATGACAGTGGATTATTTGACCGCAGTGCATAGTGAAACAATGGCCGAAACGAGTACGATTCCAGAGAATGGGCGGCTGATTGGCGCGATTCGATTGGGGAGCGTGCGATTGATTGACAACCTTCCAACAAACGACGCAAATCCGGAACTTTCAACAGCCTGACGAAGTTTTTTAAGTGAAAGATACAAATCTATCCGCAGTGATTTTGGCGGCAGGCAAGGGGACGCGTATGAACAGCGACCTGCCGAAGGTTCTGCATGAGATTGCAGGTCGTTCTTTGATTTCACGCGTACTGGATACGGCGATTGCGTTGGGTGCGGGGCAGACTATCGTGGTCGTCGGGCACATGCGGGAAAAGGTTGAAGCTGCGGTTTCGGGGCTGGCTGACCACACGGTGGTGCAGGATCCTCCGATGGGGACGGGCCACGCTGTATTGCGGGCAGAGGAGGCGGTTTCACCGAATTGCACTGAAGTTCTGATACTCTCGGGGGACGTGCCGCTCTTGCAGGTAGCTACCTTACAGAAGTTTTTGGACGCTCATCGTGAGGCTGGATGTGATCTTTCCGTGCTATCGACGACGGCTCCCAATCCATATGGCTATGGCCGAATCGTGCGGGATTTGGATGGGGAGTTTACGGGCATTGTAGAAGAGAAAGACGCGATGGCAGAGCAACGGAGCATAAGTGAAATAAATAGCGGTATTTACGTTGTAAATAGGGATGATTTGTTCAGGGCGTTGCACAAAGTAACGCCGAACAAGATTAAGGGCGAATACTATCTGACCGATATTGTGGGGATCCTGGCTAAGGCTGGGAAGAGTACGCAGGCCGTGAATTGCGCGGATTTTTCGGAGCTGCAGGGTATCAATACAGCCGAGGAATTGGCTCAGGCGGAGGCTGCGTGGATTGCGCGAAAAGCGGTCTGAATTGTTGACTATTTTGATGTTTGTTCATATCTTACAGAATCTTGGAATGAAGTTGGAGAGACTAATGCGGGCACTTATGACGTGGGTAGTTCTGGTGGTAGTGGCCTGTGCGACCTCGGTTGAGGCGCAGTATCGGACGCAACCTTCCAGCGGCGCAACTTCTGATTATCTCCGTGAACACGAGCAGGGACTCGGACTGAATAATGTCCGGGGTTTGCTTGATCCTTCACGGATGGACATGTCTCATTCGGTGAGTATGGGCTATATGAGTTCAGGCGGAACGAGTGTTTCGCGGGGCTTGTACATGAACCGGATAGACTATCAGCTTTCGAAGCCGTTGTTGTTGACGACTCATTTGGGTTATCAGTTTCAACCGAGCGGTCCTGAAGAGTTTAATCCTGCGCGCACGGGAAATGATTTTGTCGGCGGTGCAGATTTGACATGGAAGCCGAGTGAAAGTTCGGTGTTTATGCTTTCGGTGGCGAAGGGAATGTCTCCTTACCGCCGCTGGGGGAATATGGGTTACGGAGGTTACGACTACTCGCCGTGGATGTTTCCCGGGAGACCGTGAGGAAAGTGACACATCCTGAACGACGCGCCGTGCCTCAATCTCTCGCCTACCTGATCGGTTGGCCACGATAAGCGACCGAGAGTCTATTCAATTCTCGGTCATTCTTTTTTAGCCAGTGTCCAAGCGTTTCTATCCGACCCAAGATTATGTACATGCAAAGCGGCCGCGAAAGTTTACACGGTGGCCGTTGCTTTTGCTTGGCCTTATGGCCGGGCTTTTCCTGTTCTGGCTGGTCGGCGAGTATGATTGGCAGAATGATTCTGTGACAGCAACGCGGCCGGTGCGAGAATCTATCGCATCCACATCCACGAATGCTGAGTTGCGGGATGCTGCGGTGATTGATCCGGAGTTGTATACGATTTCGACATCGCAGGATACGGCTCCGGTTGCGCCGGAAGATACGACTCGTGTTGTGATTGCAGACGAGATTGTGACGGAAAAAGTTGCGCCAAATCCGCGAGTGGTGTTGCCGACCGTTACACTTTTTAACGGCTGCGGTGTCAAAGGAGTAGGGAGCCGGGCGAAGGCAGCTTTGGAGAAGATGGGATTCACTGTCATCGAAGTTCGCAATGCCGCGAATTTTGAGTATACGACGAGTGAAGTGCTGGATCGCCGGGAGAATTTGAGGGCAGGTAAACTGCTTGCGGATTCATTAGGAATTGCGACGAAGCTTGCGGCGTGGGACACGACACGCAGCGATAGGACTGCGGACGTGTCCTTGATAGTGGGAGCGGATTACAGGAAGCTGCGATGGAAACTATAGAACACAACAATGGAGCAGGTGTCTGAGCACGGTTAGCCCTTTTGATTTGGCCAAGCACGCCGCGCTGGCCGCATTGGAAAAGAAAGCGGAAGATGTCAGGATTCTGGACTTAACGAAACTTGACACGGTCACGGATTACTTCGTGATCTGTACAGGTGAAGTGAATCAGCAGGTGCGAGCGATCGCGAATCACATTGAGCGGAGCGCTCGTGAATCACTTGGCGAGAAAGCAACTCACAAAGAGGGAATGAGCTCCTCGAATTGGGTGCTGATTGATTTTGTGGACGTTGTTGTCCACGTCTTTCGTCCGAGCTATCGGGATTACTATCGCCTGGAAGATCTTTGGAGTGACGCGGGAGTGATTGAAGTTCGCGACGGCGAAGAGCTTGTGATGATCGCGTCTTTGGGTAAGGCTGTGAAGAAGGCTGCTAAGAAAGCGGTGAAAAAGAAAGCCGTGAAGAAGAAGGCGGCAACCAAGAAGTCCGTCAAGAAGAGTGCGAAGAAAGCCAAGAAGAAGGCGCCTGGAACGGCAGTGAGCAGAACCCGGCCCAAGAAGACCGTGAAAAAGGTCGTCAAGAAAGTCGTGAAGAAGGATTCAAAAAAGGTTGTTAAGAAAACCGTAAAACCTCCGACTCGTAAGACCAAGGCCAAGTCTTAGTGAAACGTGCGCATGAGCATCTTTCTCGGGCCATAACGGAGTCTTTGCGACGGCAGGGAGTTTCGGATCCGGTGGTAACGCTTGAGAAGCCACGTGATCCCGCTCACGGCGATATCGCAACAAACGTCGCGCTGGCTTATGCAAAGCCATTAGGAAAACCGCCGCGCCAGATTGCGGAGGCGATCGTCGCGGACGCGGAGTTCGATTCGTCTTTAATTACGTGCGAAGGCGTCGCCGGTCCGGGCTTCATCAATTTTCGTTTTGCGGATGCTTACTTGCAATCTATTGCGGCGATCGCGTTGGATCCGTCCGGGGGTTACGGATTGACGAATGACTTGCTGGGCAAGCGAGTTCTGATTGAGTTTGTTTCGGCAAATCCGACCGGCCCGTTGAACGTCGTCAGCGCTCGCGCGGCTGCGGTGGGTGATACGCTGACGAGAATTTTTCGCGCGACCGGGGCGGAATGCGACTCGGAATTTTACGTCAATGATGCAGGGAACCAGGTTGACTTGCTGGGGCAATCCGTTTTCGCGCGCTATGCGACGCTGTTGGGCCGGGCGACTGAGATTCCCGAAGGCGGGTACCATGGTGATTATATTTCGGAATTCGCGGCAGAACTCATAGCTGCGCACGGCGACAAGTATTTCAGCGTTGCGCAAAGTGAAGCAGCGGAAACTCTCGGACGATTGGCGATTGAGCGGCATATCGCGATGCATGCTCGGTCGCTTGAGAATTTCCGAGTGACGATGGACGGTTGGTTTCGCGAAAGCGGTTTGCGCGACAAGAGCGCGGAGTGGGAAGCATTGAAAGCTCTTGAGTCGCGCGGCACAATTTACGAGAAAGACGGCGCGAAGTTCGTGCGGACGTCTGCTTTTGGCGACGGACAGGATTGGGTAGTGGTGACGTCACAAGGCAAACCGACTTATTTTTTGCCCGACATCGCCTATCACTGGGATAAGTTTCGCAGGAAGTACGATTTCATCATTGACATTTTGGGGCCGGATCATCATTCGTATATCACAAAGATGACGGCCGCGATGGCGGCGCTCGGCGAAGATTCAAAGCGGCTTGAGATTATGCTCTTGCAGCACATCACGCTATTGCGTGACGGTGAGCCAGTGAAGATGTCCAAGCGCGCCGGACAGATTATTGAGATGGACGAGTTGCTTGCCGAAGTCGGTGTGGACGCGACGCGCTATTTCTTTTTGCTGCGCCGAACATCCACGCCATTGGATTTCGATATTGAGCTTGCCAAGCGACAGTCGGACGACAATCCGGTTTTCTACGTGCAATACGCGCACGCACGGATTGAATCAATTTTCCGGCGCGGCGACGTCAGCGCACCTTCAGCTCCAGAACATCTTGAGTTGTTAACTCATCCGGAAGAGCTGACGATGCTTCGGCGATTGCGGGAATTGGGCGACGTGACTTTAGAATGCGCGAATGCTCGCGATCCGCACGCACTGACGAATTGGCTGCGCGAAGTGGCCGCTCAGTTCCATAGATTTTATCATCATTGCCGAGTACTCACGACTCCGGCGGAATTGCAAACGGCGCGGTTGTGTTTATGCCGCGCAACTCAAATAGCTTTGCAGCGCGGATTGTCGCTCTGCGGAGTTTCAGCGCCAACGGAGATGTAAATTTGGCAAGTACGGAGATGAAGAATAACAGTAAATTGATAAGCGCGGCTGCGCCGAATGTAGTTGTGGTGGGAAGCGTCGCGATTGACGTCCTGCATACGCCGATAGTCGAAGGCAAAGTCGTTTTAGGCGGATCTGCATTTCATTTTTCGAATGCGGCGTCACGTTTTTCGTCAGTGGGGATGGTCGGCGCGGTCGGGGAAGATTATCCGTTTGCGCAGGCGGAGTTTCTGCGCCGGCGCGGCGTGAACTTTGACGGAATTGAAGTAAAAAACGGTCAGACGTTCTTGTGGGAGGGCCGTTATCACGACGGATTCCGCACACGTGAGACGATTCGCACTGAACTGGGTGTGTTTGAGCAGTTTACGCCAATCCTTCCCGCTTCTTATCGCAATCCGGATATTTTATTTCTGGCCGCGATTGAGCCTAGATTGCAATTGGACGTATTAAACCAAGTGACGCGACCTAAACTTGTGGCGATTGACACGTTTAAGTTGTGGATTGATATCGCGCGTCAGGACTTTTTGAAAGTACTGAAGCAAGTGGATTTATTGTTTGTGGATGAGTTTGAAGCGCACTCGTTGACGAAAGCCTCGAGTCTTACTGGCGCTGCGCGTGAACTTTTGACCATGGGTCCGAAATGGGTGATTGTAAAGAAGGGCGAGCACGGAAGTTTTCTTGTCGGTCCTAAAGGGATGTTCATGTCACAGACATATCCTGTGAAAGAAGTCGTGGACCCGACGGGAGCAGGTGATTCTTACGCGGGGACATTGTTAGGCTATCTTGCGGCTTGCGGCCAAGTTAACGAAACAAATCTTCGCCGCGGGATGCAGTGGGCGAATGTGATTGGATCGTTTTATGTGGAAGGGTTCGGTCCGGACGGCTTGAAGTATCGGTCGCGCGCGGAATTGATCAAGCGTCACCGTGAACTGTCCGCGATGACCCACATTCCATGAGCAATGTCACTCCGCTGAAATGGGCGGACGGCGAGTTGATGATATTGGATCAACGAGTGTTGCCCGGACATGTGAAATGGATTCGCGCGCGGAAAGTCGAGCAAGTTGCACGGGCGATCGAAGTGTTGGCAGTACGGGGCGCGCCTGCGATAGGCATCGCGGCGGCGTACGGAGTCGCGTTAGCGGCGGCAGAAGAAAGAGCGACGCAGGGGACGGTGCAAGACGCAATAGGACGATTGCGAAAAACACGGCCCACAGGTTTTAATTTGTTCTGGGCGCTGGAGCGCATGCACAACTGCGTGATATCGATGAAAACCATTAGCGCGGCGAAAGTTTTGCGTGAAGCGAAAGCAATTCATCGGGAAGACGCGCTGGCTTGCGAGCAGATGGCGGCACATGGCGCAGCATTGATTTCCGCCGGTGAAACAGTTTTGACATATTGCAACACGGGCGCGTTGGCGACGGGGGGGATTGGCACGGCGCTGGGAGTGATTCGGGCGGGTTACAAGGCAAAAAAGGTTCGCGGCGTGTTCGTGTGTGAAACACGACCCGTAGGACAGGGGGCGCGATTGACCGTGTGGGAATGCGTGCAGGATAAAATACCCGTGACACTCATTTGCGACAACATGGTTGCGGCGTTAATGACTGCTGGAAAGGTGCAGCGAGTGTTTGTGGGAGCGGATCGAATCGCCCGGAACGGGGACACAAGTAATAAGATCGGGACGTGCGGAGTCGCGATGCTTGCTAAGCAGTTTGGCATTCCCTTTCATGTGGTGGCGCCGAGCACGACGTTTGATCCACAGTTAGGAACGGGAAAAGAGATTGTCATCGAAGAGCGCGGCGCGGATGAAATTCTGCGCGCGACTCCGGGGCTACAGCAGCTAACGGGTGTCAAGGTATGGAATCCGGCCTTTGACGTAACGCCCGCGAAATACATCACCTCGATCGTCACAGAGAAAGGTGTTTTTCATCCACCGTATCGTTTCACAGAGTAAGGTGACCGGATTCTTGTCAAAACATTCAGCAGGATTTGAAATGAAGCGCACATTTTCTTTTGTCATTTTATTAGCAGTATTCGCTTCTGTTGCGACAGCGGGTATGGAATTGACATCCGCAAAGATTTACAAGAAGCAAGGCGAAATCGCGAAGGCAATCGAGTTTTACGACTTGGCGGTTGCCAAAGAGCCGGACAACGCGGAAGCACTTTTTGAGCGCGGCGAACTGCTTGGTATTATTGCAATGGATCAATCACAAGTTGGATTGAGAAAGAAGATAGCAGGTGAAACTGATACTCCGCAACGTGAAGTCTTGAAAAAGATGGTTGCAGATTTTGACGCTGTTCGCGCGATGGGTGACGACAAGAAGGCGAAGAAGTATGCAAAGAAGATTGACGAGATTATTCAAGACATATGGTGGGAGTTCTACGGGAAGGCAGTTGCCTCGGATTCCGTTTATCGCGGGATGGAGGAGTCTGGCAGTTTGGAGAATTCCGAGGCCGTGATCAACAATGGCTTGGCCGCTGCGACAACGGCAATCATGCTTGATCCGGGCCATTGGAGTAGTCGATTTGTGTATGCGCAGTTAAAAGGTTTTCAAGAGCGGGACGATGATTATGTTGCGGCTTGGAGCGAGGCGCTATCTGCTTTGGATAATTCCGATTTGAAATCAAATGATCCAGAGACATATGCAAGCAATCGCACTTATGTGAATTTGCAGTTGATTCAATATTTCTATTCCAAGTCTGATTATGTCAAGACTTTGGAGATAGCTGACCGAATGCTTTCCGACGAACCCGGTTTGGTTGAAGCTGTACAGTATAAGGCGTACGCGTTGGCGACGATGGCCAGCGATGAAGAGCGTCCGGTAGAGGAGCGGGATTCGCTGAAACTGGTGGCACTGGATGCTTTGACAAGCGCGAAGGACTCTAACCCTGACGATGAAAACATTATCTACTACATTGGTCAATTTAATTTGCAGTTGAAAGATACGGCCGCCGCGTTGGCGGCGTTTGACGAGTATTTGCTGAGAGCTCCTGACGATCCCATCGTACTGGCAATGCAGGGTGTGATTTATCTTGAAAGCGAGAAGTTCGGCGATTTGAAAAAGGCGATAGAAAAACTTGGGGCCGCGAAGGACGCGGATCCTGAGAATAGCGCATTTTGGACAAACTATGGTATAGCGCTATTGCGCGACGGGCAGAACGAAGCAGGCCGAAAGGCAATGGAGAAGGGAAGCGAACTCTCGGGCAACTGAGAGGGAGCAACTGACTTAATGTCAATAGCTCATGAGCTTCATATCCCGCGCCACGTCGCGGTGATCATGGACGGGAACGGTCGCTGGGCTGCGTCGCGGGGCTTGACGAAAATCGCGGGTCACAAGGAGGGTGTTAAGTCAGCACGCGAGATTGTGCGTGTGTCGGGTGAAATGGGAATCCAATATCTGACACTTTACACCTTTTCGACGGAGAATTTTCGCCGTTCGAGAGTTGAAGTTGACGCGCTGATGACTCTGCTTGTAACGACGATCGGCAAGGAAGTTCGGAATTTGATGGAGAACAACGTGCGGCTGAGCGTGATTGGGCGAACGGAACAGGTAACACTTGCGACCCGTCGCGCATTGGATTCCGCAGTTAGCAAACTCTCGCAGAATACGGGACTACATCTGGTTTTGGCAATTGCCTATGGAGCGCGGCTGGAGATATTAGATGCTGTGAATAAGCTGTTGCAGAGCGGAGCAAAGGAAGCGTCAGAAGAGTCTTTTTCGCAGGCGCTCTATACAGCGGAGATACCTGATCCCGACGTGATTGTTCGTACGTCGGGTGAGATGCGGCTGTCGAACTTCTTGTTGTGGCAGGCAGCATATGCGGAACTCGTCGTAACGCCGACTTTGTGGCCGGACTTTCGTCGTGAGCAGTTTGTAGAAGCCTTGACGGAATATTCGAGGCGTGAACGTCGCTTTGGAGCTCGACTTACATGAGTCAATCTATCAGCTGGACAGACGAATTCGGCGGCGCTGAATTCGGATTGGTGCAGGAGAAACCCTACCCGGTCGCCTCGCCATCCACAGTGGATGCGTTGGCAGCAATCGTGCAATACTGTGCGGAGCAGGGCTGGCGCGTTTTGCCGATGGGGTTGGGGAGTTCTTTTCCATCGAACTTTTCGTTGCGAACTGAGCGGACATTTGCCATTACAACGTCCCGGCTTCGGGAAGTATCGCGGTTGACAAACGGCAGGATTTATTGCCAGCCCGGTGTAGCCGTGCAGAAGGTTTTGCTTTGTGAACAGACTCTGCAGCGGAGTACTATCGGCGGTTTAATTTGTGGAAGCGGCGACGCAGCGACGCGCAACGCAGGACGATTGTTCTGGCAGTTGATTCATTGTGTTGAGATGATTGACTCGAAGGGCCGCACAGTAGTATTGCCGGGTCCCTCGTCGCCGCAGAGTCTGCTGGGAGCATCGTCCACGAGATTGCTTGAGTCTCGCGGCCGAGCCGGTATCCTTGTTGGTATCGAGTTTTGCGCGGATGAATTGCCATTGGAGTTGGGCGGCAAGCTATTGTGCAGCACCTCGTCGGACAACCTTTCGTCACCAATTGGCCGTCATGCAAGCTTGCGTGGCGCGGATGCGATGTCCCTTTTTGATTGGTAGATACACATGAGCGGAGTGCGGGGGATTCGAAACTGGCGCGGGTGGCGAAAGACTGCTTGGCTGATATCAGGCGTGACGTTTTGCGCAGTGGTTGCCATCGTGTATTTCCCGAACTCGCTCTTGAATCAACGTGTCGCGGCGGGGTTGACGAGTTACTTAGTCGGTCAACTTGGTCCTGAGGCGATTTGCGGTGAAGTCGAGCTGGGGTGGCGGTACATTTCTTTGAAGGATATTCAGCTTCCGCTTGACAGTCTGGGTACAATGCTGAGCATCGCTCGGATAGAAGTGACTGTTGACCTTTTGACGGCCCTTGCACAGCCGGGTGAGTACGAGCGAATTGTTCGCTCTGTTAATGTTGTCGGCCCGGAGTTTGTTCTACGACTTCCCGATGGACAGTCAGCTTCCAAAAGCGACGCGCTGATCCCTGACGAGGTGTTTGTCACCTTAACAAAAGTTGACAGCTTGCGAAATTTCTCGTTTGAAGGCGGCAAGCTGACCGTGTTGAACGATGACACGACGCTTTTTGTGTTAGGTGACATTCGCGGCAATCTCTCCAATTCCTTACCGGGCTTCGTTCTGATTGCTTCGGGGCAAAGTGTTACGCCAGCAGCTCTGAAGTTTAGATTGACCGGAGACATCTGGCCCGCCGACAAAAGTCTTGACGTAACGACTACGGTTACTATCGAGGATGACGAAATCGCGTTATCTACAAAACCGTTGCAAGCCATCGGATGGAATGCGGGGTCTGTTGACATCGCAATTCATCAAGCGAACGGTAAGTCGAGGGTGGAAGGAGTAGCTGAGTTTCACGCGGTTGAGTTGAAGCTATTGGATCAATCCGTCTTCACACCCGTGGCACGGCTGACACTCCGGGATGGTGTGGTGAGCTGGGATTCCTTGGTGACGCTGGGTTTTGGGGCGGACGCATTGCTGAGCGGAACGATAAATCTACAGGACTCACTCAGACTCAGCAGCGAAGTTGAAGTTAATCTAAATTTAGAATCGTTTTTTCAGGCGGCGTTTGCCCAAGAGGGCTACAACGGCAAAGTGCGGCTGAATGCCGTGTTAAACGGCACAGTTGCCTCACCGGCCATTTCGGCTGAAGTGTTCAGTGGTGGCGCGGTCTTGGCGGGGCAGGAAGTTGACTCATTGCTGGCATCTGTTCGGTACTCAAGAAGCGCCTTAAAAATCGAATCATGTTCCTTGACCAATTCGTTTGGATTGCTCTCCGCACAGGGAGGCTTGAAACTTACGAGCGACCACGCCATTGAGTTTGAGGGGATTTTTCGCCCTCGATCCTTTCCAAAACTACTGGGCCAATCGAGTACGATTGAAGCGGTTGAGTTCACGGTGGACGGAAGCTTGGAAGCCCCGAGCTTGCGGTGGCTGACGCGTGACAGTTTGGGCGCGCTATTAGGGAACGGCACGGCAGCAATGGCGCCAAATGTGTGGACGTTCACGTTCGCGGATCCCAGCGGAAAGACGGGAATCATCGACGTCACATCAGTTGCAGGCGAGTGGTCCGTGAAAGCCACGAACGCTCACATTGCCGTGCCGGTTGTTTACTCCTCGACTGCGCAAGCTCTCTCCGCGGTCACGCAGTTCGAGTTTGATTTCACGGGTAACAAAGACAGTGGAAGAAGCCGTCTCGCAATATTGGGCGACACGCTTGACCGCGGCATGTTCTCTCGAATCTTGCATCAACTCGAGTTTGACGGAAGCTATCAGCGGAACTTGGACGGCGCCTTTGACTTGAACGGAAATTGGCACGGTGTGTCCGGAGAAGGCGCGGATTTTTTTGGACGGGGCAACATAAAGCTGCAGAACAATGTCTTGACGATCGGAAATCTGTATGTAGATGAGGCCGGTGTGCTTGAAGGCAGTGTCCGTATTGATACACCATGGGTAGATCTTAAAGTTTCTATTGAGCAGCTTCCGCTGTTCAGAATGCCTCTGGTGGCCGGATTTGCGCAGGAGTGGAAACTTGCCGGAATGCTATCGGGTGAGATGTCGGCAAAGGGGCCGCTTGATTCATTGAGTTGGTACGCTGATTTAAGTTTGGTGGACGGCGAGGCTCAGGGTGTGCCAGGTTACTGGGGGTTATTGACTGCGCAAGGTCATGACGAAAATGTAGAGTCTCTTTACTCCACTTTTGGCCGCGGTGTGAGGAGTATTTTTGAAGTTAACGGCAGTGTTGACATTGCTCGCAACACGTTGGACCTGCGCGCGGATTTCCCTGCATCTGATTGCGCAGATTTCATTCAAGCCCTGTCTGGGCGGAGCGGCATACTTTCGGGCGATCTTGAGGGCGAGATACTGATCTTTGGTAAACTAACGGCGCCGGACATCATCGCGAGAATGCGCGTCAAAAACGGTGAACTGTTAGGCGAGCTGGCGGTTGACCAATTCCTCCTGGACGCGACGGTTGCAACCGAACAGGACGGTTCTCGATTGTTGGCGATTCCGCAGTTGTCCTTTAGCAAATCGGGGAAGTACGGATTCTTAGGGGAATTTTCGACGGAACCCAAGACCGGAGGACGGTTTCGCGGCTACTTTGAAGGGCATGGCGATTTTCTGGATATGCTTCAGCAAGTGGACGCGAATTTTACATCTATGGGCAGCGCAGGGACACTACGTGCTGAAGTTGGCGGAACGTGGGATAAGCCGTTGTTTGTGGGTGGAGAGTTTACTCTTACACGTGGACTGTTTACTTATCCGCCAGCGGCACCGGGACAGCTTGAGATGAACGCACACCTGCAACTGAATTCTGTCGGCGTAGTTGATAGCGGACGAATTCAGGTGAACGCGGGATCGGATTTTTTGCGAGTGGACTTTGCGGACCGGGAAGATTCGCGTGCCGCGGGTTTAGAACCTCTGATTATTCCGGGTGTGGGTGTCGAGTTAGGTGTGCTGGTTTTAAGCACGGCAGGCAATGGCATGACAGTCAGATTACCCGGGTTTATGAAACCTGAGTGGCTGGGACGGCTGACGACGGGGCATAGTTTTTTTGATGCGATTACAGTTTCGCTGTTTGATTCGACACGACTGAGGATCAGCGGTGACGCGAGTATGCGCGATGCGCGATTCACGTTTCCGTTCATTTCGTACGGCGGCAGCGGCTCGATGAGGCCCGTGACCAAATGGCTGGTCGATCGGTTGTACGAAACGTGGTGGGATCTTGATATCACGATAGGGAGTGGTTCACACTACGACATCGAGATTACGGGATTCAAGGATTCGGAATTGTATTCGCGAATTGGAGATAATTTTCTGCTTGGCACGGTGGCAGAATATCTTGATCACATTTCCGTTGACGCGATCGTCTCACCGAGTGAGAAACCTTTGGTGATGAAGGGTGCGATTGTGGATTCGACATTGCGGCTTGACGGCAAGCTCTCGGCGACATCAGGTAAGGCTGATTATTTGGATCAAACATTCTGGATCGAGCGGCTGCAAGCGCAGTTTGACGAAACGGATATTTTTCCGATTATCAGCGGTCGCGCGTCGACCTATGGAGTGGACTCTGTGGGTCGGACGGTTCCGGTGTATTTGACGATCTATGAGATTGACAAAGAGACGAACAGTCGATTGCCGTACGGGAGGTTTGAAGACGTGACGTATGTGCTGGAAGCAGATGGCTATCCTAATCCGGAGCAGGTATTGGCGTTGTTGGGTTATGACTTCACGAATCTTCCGGAAGGGAAGGCTGAGCAGCTGCTGACTCGCACGGCGTTGTCTGCCGCGAAGCGAGTGTGGCTGGATCCAATCTCCAGAAAACTTGAGCGCGCGACATTTTTCGACGAGATTTCATTGGCACCCGGGGGTGGCGCGAGTCCCAGCATATTCAGACAGCAACGCGAGTCTATATTGCGGGATACGCTCCAAACTTCGGGGGTCGTGAGATTTTTTACTGGATCAAACGTGACAGTGGGAAAATATATCAGCCGCGATGTTTTTGTGACATATACAGGTGAGCTTGCGGAGGCTGCCGGCGAAGTAAAGGGCGGCAGGCTTGGGCTGATCCACTATTGGAATTTGCAGTATCGGGTTGTTCCGTTGAGCTTAGATTTTGTTTTGGATTTTGCAGTGGAATATGACGAAGCCAGCCGCAGGCGAGACGAATCTGTGGCTCTGAAGTATTCATTCGTATTGGAGCCATAATTAATGAATCGCTACGTGCACGTGTCGTTTTGGCTGGTGATTATTCTTATTGCATTGGCCGTGCCGGCGCCTGCCCAGGATCGTTTGCGTGTTTTGGGAATATCAATTGAAGGGAACTCGTCGACGGACGCGGGCTTAATACGCGCGCATTCGGGGCTGGCAGTCGGGAAGGATATTTCCGGTGACGATGTGCAAGGCGCGATTCGTCAGCTTTGGAAACTGAATTTATTCAGCGATGTACGCATTATCGAGGAGCGCAGTACGTCTGAAGGTGTTTACCTGAGGATTGAAGTCGCGGAGTTCAGACGACTGGACCGTATTGACGTGAAGGGCAATCGCAAGCTCAAGGGTGACGAGCTGGACAAGGTGCTTGTGCTCACTACAGGGCAGGTGGTGCGACCGACCGACGTCACAAGATTGCGGACGGCGTTGACGAAAAAGTACGAAGAAAAGGGCTATCTGCTGTCTCAGATTCAAATCGAACAGGATACGCTTGAAAGCACCGGTCGAGTCAGAATTCATGTTGAGATTCAGGAAGGCAAGCGCGTCAAAGTTCGCCGTGTTTACTTTGAGGGCAACGAGGCGTTTTCTGACAAGAAGTTGCGCAAGAAAGTTCGGACGACACGTAAGACTTTTTTCCGTTCGGGTGAATACAAGCGCGAGAAGATAGAAGAAGACAAGTTAGGCTTGGTGACCTTCTACCAGAGTCAGGGCTACCGTGACGCGGAAATTTTGGGTGACACGGCAGTTTACACGGACGACAAGCGCGGGCTCATCTTGACTTACGAAATCAGTGAAGGTCCAATTTATAGTTACGGTGATTTCTCCTGGAACGGTCAGCGGATTTTTACGGAAGAGGAACTCAGCAAGAAGCTGCGCGTCGAATCAGGCGAGCGCTACAATAAGGCTGAGTTTGACCGAAGCTTGGCTGACATCGGTTCGATGTATTATGACCGCGGCTATATCTATGCCGGGGTGACTCCGGTTGAAACCGTGCGTGACGGTCAAGTGGTTGATGTTGCTTTTGAGATTGTGGAAGGCAGCGAGTTTAAGGTAAACCAGATCTTCATCGTCGGCAATACGAAGACGAAGGAGAAGGTGATTCGCCGCGAGCTTGTGCTGTATCCGGGTGAGACGTTTGACGTGTCCAAGCTGCGGCGTTCGATTCGAGAAGTGACGATTTTGAATTACTTTGCGAGTGTGGTTCCGGACGTCGTTCCGATTACGGACAATCAGGTTGATCTATATATTGACGTTGATGAGAAATCCACGGATCAGGCGAACGTGTCGGCAGGTTTCAGTCAACGAGACGGGTTTATCGGTTCGGTTGGGTTTCAGATGAACAACCTGCTGGGGAATGGGCAACAGTTTGGACTGGATTGGAATTTCGGTAGAGTGTATCGTTCCTTTTCGATTAGTTTTACCGAGCCATGGTTTCGGAACACTCGCACACTTTTGGGGTTCAGCTTTTTTGATACACATCGAGGCGGGAGTTATTACGGATTCGATGAAGACATCGTTGGCGGCACGGTGCGAATTGGCCGCAGATTACGCTGGCCTGACGATTACTTCCGGCTCGACTATATTTACAGACTGGATCGTACGAAGTATTCGCGCTTCACGACCGACTTCAGGGCAAGCAACCCGCGCAATCTTGTGGAAGACAAAGCAAGGGTGTCATCCAGTATAACACAAATTGTGACGCGCGACAGCCGCAACGAAGTTGAGTTTCCTTCACAAGGATCGGTCAATACGTTGAGACTCGAAATGACTGGCGGGCCGCTGCTCGGTGATGATCAGTTTTTTAAGTCTGAAGTCGGAACACAGTGGTATTCGCCCCTGTTGGGTCAACTCGTGTTGGTTTCTGATACGAAAGTCGGCGCGGTGGAGCGGATGAGCAGTGATGCTCGTGATATTCCTTATTTTGACTACTTTTTCATGGGCGGATCTGGGCTTTCGTTGGGAACGAGTTTGCGCGGCTATGATGAGCGCGACGTCGGACCACAGAGTGGCGGCTATCCTGTTGGTGGCAAGACGATGTTCAAGCAGGCTTTCGAGTTGCGGTATCCGATCGTGCGCAATCCGACCATTTACATACTGGGGTTTGCAGAAGGTGGCAACGTGTGGTCGCGCTACGAGGACACGAATCCCGGTGATCTTCGCAAGTCGGTCGGGTTCGGCGCACGACTGTTCATGCCGTTTATCGGAATGATCGGTTTAGATTACGGCTACGGTTTTGATTACTACGACCATCGCGGCCTTCGCTCTGGAAAGTGGCTGCCGCATTTTCAATTTGGACGCACATTCTAATAGGTTTTTATAAGGGATTTGACATGACACGTTTTATCGTGGCCATCGTGACGGTTTTCGCTCTCGCTTTGCCGGGAATGGCGAAAGAAATGAAGATCGGATACATTGATTCTGAAGCTATTTTAGGTCAGTATCCTGATTATCAGGAGGCTCAGCGCAAGCTTGGCGAAGAGGAGCAAAAGTATGTCGCGGAAGCACAAGCCAAAGAGCTTGTAGTCAACACCATGCTTGAGGAGATACAGCAGCAGAGCTTGATGCTATCCGCCGAGGCTCGTAGTGAGCGCGAGAAGAAGTTGATTGAGAAACGCCGCGAGCTTGAGCAGTTCCGCGTCGAGACGTGGGGTGAAGGCGGCAAGCTCTACAACAAGAATATCGAGCTTTCGCGTCCGATTCTTGAGAAGATCAATCAAGCAATTGAGAAGATCAGCCAGGAAGACGGCTACGACATGGTTTTTGACGCGGCGGGTGGCAACATCGTGTTTGCCGTTCCGCAATATGACATCACCGAATTAGTTTTGGCAGAGCTGAAGAAGGAATAGTTGTGCCGTCCATTACAGCCGCAGAACTTGCAAAATTAGTAGACGGAAGACTCGTAGGTGACGGTCAACGAGTCTTGACGTCTATTGCTTCGCTTGAATCAGCGACGGGCGATTGTGCCTCCTTTTTATCAAACGCACGTTATCACGCTCAGCTTAGTGAATCGAAAGCCGGCGTAGTCTTTGTTGCACTCGGCGTGCTTCGCGCCAACGGGGACACGATTGAAACTGCGGACCCGTATTCCGCATTTGTTAAGGCACTGGATTTTTTTAATCCAGCCGTCAAGCCGACGCCGGGTGTTCATACATCGGCGGTGGTGGCGGAGGATGTGATCCTAGGAGCACAGGTTTCTGTCGGCGCGAATTGCGTTGTCGAAAGTGGCGCGAAGATTGGAGACGGCACGGCAATCGGAAGCAATTCCTATGTCGGGCGTGGCGCCATGATTGGTTCGGCGTGCGTCCTTCATCCGAATGTGAGTATTTGCCACGGCAGTCAACTGGGCGACCGAGTGACAATCCATTGTGGAACGGTAGTGGGCTCGGACGGTTTTGGTTTTGCTTTCGACCAGGGAAAGTTCAACAAGATACCGCAAGTGGGTATTGTCGTGATTGAAAATGACGTTGAGATTGGCGCGAATTCAACCATTGATCGCGCTACAATGGGAGAGACGCGAATTGGCGCAGGTTCCAAAATTGATAACTTAGTGCAGATCGCTCATAACGTTAAGATCGGCAAGCACTGTGTGATCGCGGCACAAGCAGGAATCTCCGGATCCACTCAGTTAGGTGATTATTGCAGAGTCGGCGGCCAAGCGGGCTTCGTCGGTCATATCAAGATTGGTGACGGGGCTGCTTTTGGAGCACAAAGTGGAATCAGTGGTGACGTCGGGGCAGGTGAAATTTTATCCGGTAGTCCCGCTCGCCCGCATGGTCTTTGGAAGCGCATTGAGGCGGCGCTAACGCGCTTGCCGGAACTGTTGCGAAGAGTCAGACGAATTGAAGTGCAACTCGGGCTGCAGCAGTCCGCCAAGGAGGAAAAGAGTGAGCGATAAGCAGCGGACGATTGGCGCTGCCATAAGCGTTTCGGGAATTGGACTGCACACGGGGAAACCTGTCAGTATGACGTGCAAACCTGCGCCTATTGACCACGGTATCGTCTTCGTCAGAACGGATTTGCCTGGCTCACAACCGATTCCTGCATTAGCGGAATATGTAATTGACATTGCGCGCGGCACGGTCTTAGGAATTGGAGACGCGCGCATACATACGGTCGAGCATGTGCTTGCCGCCGTGGCCGGACTTCGTATAGACAATCTGATCATCGAATTGACGGACGAAGAACCTCCTGCTTTGGACGGCAGCGCCTATCCTTTTATCGAGGCGCTGCGTAAGGCGGAATTGATGGAGCAGGATGCAGAGCGAGT
>CAZHAK010000015.1:25501-62764 GCA_964530625.1 uncultured Alphaproteobacteria bacterium
CGCTGACGTATCGTGACGATAAGGGCGCGATTGATATCGTGATCGTACCTTCGTCAGAGTTTCGCGTGACGTACATGATTGATTATCCGAATACGGCTTTGGGTACGCAATACACGTCTATGTATTCCATCGGCGAGTTCGCAGAGGAGTTTGCGAAGGCCAGGACCTTTTGTTTGCTATCGGAGATGCAGTCGCTGAAGGAACGCAATTTGATTCGTGGCGGCAGTCTGGAGAATGCCGTCGTGTTTGTGGATCAGGAATTGACTGAATCAGATTACAACGACTTGAAGAAGGCTTTTCACTTTGACGGCGAGCTGAAGCACAACGGACCGGTGCTGGGTGATATACAGCTTCGCTATCCGAATGAACCTGTACGGCATAAGACGCTTGATCTCGTCGGCGATTTGGTTTTGGTAGGCGCGCCGATTCGCGGGCATGTCTTAGCGGCGAGAGCGGGGCACGCTTCGCATGTGGAAGTCGCCAAGATGCTGCGGCGGCTGTTGGAAGCGCAGAAAGTCGCGCGCAAATTTGGCGGAAAGAGTGGGCGCGGATTTGTGTTTGATTCCGAGGCAATTGAAAAATTATTGCCGCACAAGTATCCGATGCTGTTGGTTGATCGTATACTTGAGCTTGTACCGAGTGAGCGGGTCGTTGGCATAAAAAATGTGACGCGAAACGAGCCCTTTTTTAACGGACATTTTCCCGGGCATCCTGTGATGCCGGGTGTGTTGATCGTTGAGGCGATGGGACAGACAGGCGGGGTGCTTTTGTTGAATTCGGTTGAGAATCCGGAGTCGAAGGTGGTCTATTTCATGGGACTTGAGAATGTTAAGTTTCGCAAGCCTGTGGTCCCCGGAGATCAAATTCAGTTTACGGTTGAGATGCTGATGTTTCGGAGAGGAATTTGCAAAATGAGGGGGACCGCTCACGTAGATCAAATCCTCGTGGCCGAAGCTGAAATGACTGCAGCCGTGATAGATCGCGAAGGATAAGCGCATATGCCTTTGATTCATCCAACAGCCGTAATCTCACCTAAAGCGATGCTTGCCGACGACGTAATTGTTGAAGCCCTGGCGGTACTTGACGACGACGTGCAAGTGGAGTCAGGCACTATTGTGGGGAGTTCGACCCGGTTATTCTCCGGCGTTCGAATCGGGAAGAACGTCAAGATTTCTCCGATGGTCTCTATTGGTGGTGAGCCGCAAGATAAGAAATTTGCTGGTGAACCGTCGAATGTGTTTGTCGGAGACAACACGCAGATTCGTGAGTTTGTGACCATTAACCGCGGAACTTCTGCTACTGGAAAAACGACGGTGGGTGCGAATTGTTTGCTAATGGCTTACGTGCACGTGGCGCACGATTGTATAATTGGCAATCAGGTGATTTTGTCAAATTGTGTTCAACTTGCAGGACACGTTTCAATCGGTGATTACGCGATTCTTGGCGGCATGGTTCCTGTTCATCAGTTTGTTCAAATTGGTGCGCATTGCATGATCGGCGGTGCATTTCGGGTGCCCAAAGACGTGCCTCCGTATGTTTTGGCGGCAGGGCACCCGCTCTCATTTGCAGGGCTGAATGTGATTGGCTTGCGCAGACGTGGGTTCACAAGCGATCAGATCAACACACTGAAGCAACTTTTCCGGATGCTCTTTCAATCATCATTCAATGTCAGTCAGGCCATTGAGGAGATGAATGCGCGGTACGCCGACGATAAATTTGCGGCAGAGCTTAACGCCTTTGTGAAAGCTTCGAAACGTGGACTGATGCCAGGTAGATCGAGACTTCAGCAAGAGGAAGACGTGCTATGACGCTATCGGTACGACACGACGGTCCGCTTCCGGGGCAGTTTTTGATGGACAGAGATCTAAATGATCTTGAGGCAGCCTCGCGTGGAGAATTCGAGCCGTGTCTTTCACTTTATCAGTGGGAAGTTCCGACGCTGTCATTAGGATTTCATCAGCGGGAAGATAAAGTTGAGCGTGAGTTATTGAGTGCGGCCGAAGTTCCACTCGTGCGCAGACCGACGGGCGGTGCGGCAGTTTTGCATAGTGAGGAGCTGACATATTCGATCGTAGTGAGTAACGCGGAGAATTTGCGCGCGGGCTCGCTGCTGCTTGAATTTGCAGGGCGCGCCATAACGAATGGCTTACAAGCAATTGGCGTGAACGCGGAACTTGACGAGCGGGGAGAATCGTTGTCGCCGTTGCCGAATCGCACGTCGTGTTTTGTGCGGACATCGCGCTGGGAAGTCACGGTTCATGGAAAAAAAATTGTTGGGAGTGCGCAACGCAGATTCGGCAATGCACTGCTGCAGCACGGCTCGATATTGACCGGGAACGACCATTTGCGAATTGTAGATTTTCTCTCGGTTACCAGCGCGGAAGACCGGGTGTTACTACGCAAGAGATTGGCACAAAAGTCCACAAGTGTTGAAAACGAGATTGGTGCTGGAGATCATGTTAAGCGTCTGAGACAGAGCTTGGAAATTTCTTTCGTTGCGGCCTTTGGAGAATTTCAAGGCAGGTTACGCAATCTTAGCAAGGCCGTTGCTCAGTGAAACGAATTCTCCTACAAGGATCTACCGGCTCTATCGGAAAATCTGCGTTGTTAGTTATTGCAGAGCAGAAAGAGCATTTTTGCGTCGTAGGTTTGTCAGCTGGGCACAAGGAATCTGAATTGCTTGATCAGGCCAGGCTACTCAAGCCTGAGAGTGTCGCACTTTTAAGGCCGAAGGATTCGGCAGCTTTTAAGTCTCGCGCGCAAGCGCTAGGGATCCGAAAGATATTCTTCGGTGGGGATGCTTTTCAGCGACAGACGGAAGACACTGAGTACGACGTCCTGTTGAATGCAGTGATGGGGTCAGCGGGTGTTCGTCCCACGCTTTCGGCTTTGTCGAAAGGGATCAACGTCGCCTTGGCCAACAAAGAAACCTTGGTGGCTGCCGGTGAAATCGTGATGAAATGCGCTCAGGATCATGGCGCAAAGATTTTACCGATTGATTCTGAGCACAGCGCGCTTCAGCAATGCCTGATAGGGGAACGCAATACAGATGTGCGGAAGTATTGGTTGACGACGTCGGGCGGGCCGTTTTGGGGAAAGACTGAACGTGAGTTGGCGAATGTGACGCCGCGCGAAGCTTTGGCGCATCCGACATGGGCAATGGGTCCTAAGATCACCATTGACTCCGCGACTCTTTTCAATAAGGGCTTGGAAGTTATCGAAGCCTGTCGATTGTTTGGTGTATCTGTAGGGCAGGTGGATGTCGTGCGTCAACGCGAATCCGTTATACATTCAATGATTGAGTTTGTTGACGGAAGTTTCAAGGCTCAGCTCTCGCGACCCGATATGAGGTTACCGATTTTATATGCCTTGACTTATCCAGAACGCAATCCGAGTAACCTTGTCAAATCGCACCCTGCAACTCTTGGGACGTTGCATTTTGACGAAGTAGACAGGAGTTCGTATCCGTGTTTGAGGATGGCCTACGAGGCCATTGAAGACGGTGGCACGACGCCCGCCGTGTTATCTGCTGCAGATGAAGTCGCTGTGCAAGCATTTTTAGACGAAGAAATAGGATTTGTGAAAATATCTGACGTGATACAAAGAACAATCGACAAAGTAAAGCAGCGCGACGCCAGCGATCTTGAAACCATTATGGAAGCTGACGCTGAAGCGCGTCAGACGGCGCGGGAGATAATACGTTTGCACTCGGGGGCAAAAGCTACATGTTAGTAACGCTGTTATCATTCATTTTGGTCGCGGGAATCATCATCACGATTCACGAATTCGGTCATTTCATTGCCGCGCGAATAACTGGAATGCGAGTCAAGAAATTTTCGATTGGATTTCCGCCGAGGCTGTTTACCAAACAAATTGGCCCAACGGAGTTCTCATTATCATGGATACCGTTAGGCGGATATGTACAGATTGCCGGAATGGTAGACGAATCGCTTGACGACGAAGGAGTGACCGGGGCTCCGGACGAGTTTATGTCCAAGAATCCATTGCAAAAGATTTTCGTCTTGTCTGCAGGTGTGATGATGAATTACCTTACGGCGATTATCATTTTGATTGGATTAACTTTGGCGATTGGCCTGCCGGAAGTGGATAAGGCAATCATCGGAGAAACGATTGACGGCAAACCAGCACAGACTGCGGGGATACTAACCGGCGACGAGATTACCAACATCGACGGGCACACTGTCAATTTATGGGAGGACGTGATTCAACATATCACGGAGTCCGGCGATACCGTGCAGATTACGGTGAGTCGTAACAGTGAGGTTTTGCATTTTGCGGTGCCGACGGAATTGTTGGCCAGCGGGGACAGTACTCGGCGGGTGATTGGAATAACTCCTAAGGTTGAATATTGCCCGGCAGGATTTTTTGAAGCTGTTTCAGGTGGTTTCAGATTTTGCTGGCAGACAACTGCCAACCTTGGCGGATTCATTGGTCAGTTAGTGACGGGCAACGGTAGTTTATCACAACTTTCCGGCCCTGTGGGAGTTGCTCAGTTGTCCGGCGAAACCGCACGTCAGGGTATAGGTGAATTCTTGTTCTTCATTGCTTTTGTCAGCGTCTCTATCGGTTTCCTGAATATCCTGCCATTTCCCGTTTTGGACGGCGGTCATATTGTGATAGTGATCATTGAAGCGATTATTCGCAGGCAGGTGCCGACACGAGTGAAGCTCGCGATTCAACAAGCTGGAATGCTTGCTTTGCTTTTGCTAATTGTCGTGGTTTCTTATCATGACATCTTGAGATTGTTTGGCGGATGAGAATAAGACTTAATTGGCTGGTCGTTATTGTTATCGTTCTCACTGCAAGTCTGGTGTTTGGCCAGAACAGTGAAAATGCAGACCCGCGCGCGCTTGAGCAATTTATCAAGGGTACCGGTGCGGCACAGCAAGGGAATCCTTATCAGGCGATATACTACTTTGAAGAGGCAATTCGATACGATCCACAGGCGCCGTTTCTGCATGTGGCGCTAGCGGAACAGTACTTAGTGCTTGCACAGGAGAATCAATCCGCGGAAGCGATTGTGCGCGCAGAGAAGAGCCTTGAAAGAGCTTTGGAGCTTGACGACTCACACGCCCCTGCTCTTGAATTACAGAGCAGATTGTTTTCTGCTCAAGGCAAAATGTCAGACGCGAAGCGCGTAGTCAGAAAGCTGTTGAGCAGATACCCCGCAAACCGCGGCTACCAGATAGAATTGCTCGGACTTTGTTTGACATCAGGGGAGTTCGACGTCGTGGATTCGCTTTACAGGGTTATCCAAACCGGTGACGACCATGAACTAACGCGGCGAGTGGTCGCGATTTATCTAATGACCGGTGAAGGTGTGCGCGCGATACCATATATGGAAGAGCTGGCGCAGGCCGATACGATGGATGCCGCAGTTGCTTATACGTTGGCGACACTTTACTTGCAGAGCAATGACACCGTGCGCGCTGTACAGGGAGTGGATCGTGCTATTCAGTTGGATTCAACGGACGGCCGGTTTTGGTATTTGAAGTTGGTAATCGAGTTTGATCACGAACGATATGAGCGGGTACTTGAGCTCGCAGAGCTTGCGCGCACAAGCGCAGACGAAGATTCGCGTGCGGCAAATCTTGAGGGTCTCTGCTACATGAGGTTGGCGGATACGACCCGTGCTTTGGAGCGATTCACCCGCGCTCTCGAATTGGATTCCGTGCTTTATCCCGCCGCTGGAAGTCTTGCTCTGATTTATGATGCCTTAGGCGACATGGAGAAGTCTGAAGAGTATTACGATATTGCGATTGACTTGTCGGACAGCGCTGCGATCTATCTGAACAACCTTGCGTACATGTATGCCGTTCGAGGTGTCCAGCTTGAAAGAGCGATGAAGCTCGTGGATATTGCGCTGGAGAAGGATCCTGAGAATTCATCTTATCTTGATACGAAGGGTTGGATATTTTTTCAGCAGGGCAATCATAGTGCTGCATTGAAGTGGATTAAGAAGGCGCTGAAGCTTGATAAGAACAGCGCACCTCTGCTTGAGCACCTTGGAGACATATATTTCGCGATGGATAAACCGTCACGCGCGCACAGCTATTGGTCTCAAGCGCACGAGCTGGATCCGAACTCGGTGGCATTGAGGGAGAAACTTGGCAAGTAGCCGCTTGATTCTGTTGCTTGCAATTGCGGCTCTTTGTTTCGGCTGTGCATCGACGCGACCCTTTGCAAGATTTCAGAAGGCAACGCCGCTGATAGATGCGCCGTCAGAATTCAAGCTGCTACAAGCGAGTCGTGGGCAAGTGAATGCGACAATAAGCATGCGCGCACCAGGATTGCGTGGATCAGCCTCAGGCGTTGTGCGCCACGCAAAGGCAGACCAGTATTTAGTCGAGCTGTACGGTCGGGGCGAGCTTTTTATGAAAGTTTATTTTACGGGGGAGCAAACAGTTGTTTGGCCGTTGATCGGATCTCCTCAGATTTTTGCAAGGAGTAGCACACCGACGCTCCGCTCTGCCGTACATCGCATGTTACCGGATTGGAGATTAGACGACGTGCTGCCAATTCCATATTCTATCGCCAATTCGTCTGCGACAAGTGAATGGGCAGCTTACGGCGGCAAATCCTTTCAGCAGCGCATAGAGCGCGATGATCACGATGTTTTGTACAAAACTTACAAAGGGCGCCGTCCGGATTCGACGTTTCCGTTCCACACAGTCACACTGCAAACGGAGAGCGGGAATTGCCGAATGAAGTGGCGTCTCAAGCCTGACAATCAGCCGACACAATAGCCGGTCTAATCGAACATGAATTCGCTGAACATCAGCGTGGTGATCACGCTCTTTGACGAAGTAGAGTCACTGCGGGAGTTGCACAGACAACTCACAGAGTCGCTTGGTAAACTCGATCGCTCATACGAGTTGCTATTTATTGATGACGGAAGCCGGGATGGATCGCTTGAATTGCTCAAGGAGTTGTCCAAGTCAGATACGCACATCCGGATCATCTCACTTCGCAGAAATCACGGAAAATCTGCTGCGCTGGCAGTCGGCTTTTTGGAAGCCGAGGGCGAATTCGTGGTCACGATGGATGCGGACTTGCAGGACAACCCCGCAGAGATTGAGGCTTTGTTGAAGAAGCTGGCCGAGGGTTATGATCTTGTATCGGGCTGGAAGAAAATTCGGCATGATCCGTTAGAGAAGACATTGCCTTCCAAGTTTTTCAACATGGTAACCAGCAAAGTTTCAGGGATCAAACTACACGACTTCAATTGCGGACTGAAGGCCTACAGACGACATGTCGTGAAGGACTTGTTTGTCTACGGGGAGCTTCACAGGTTTTTACCGGTGCTGGCGCACAAAATGGGGTATCGTTGCGCCGAGATTCCGGTTGTGCATCGCGCGCGGCAATATGGTAAGTCGAAATTCGGAATGCGTCGTTACCTGAACGGCTTTTTGGACTTGATGACCGTTGTTTTTTTGTCAGGGTTTAATCGAGCGCCACTGCATTTTTTTGGAACGATGGGGTTGTTGAGCGGTTTCGCGGGCTTTGGAATCAATGCCTATTTGTCAGTTCTGTGGATGATGGGTCAACCGATCGGCAACCGGCCCTTGTTGTTCCTGGGTGTTTTGTTAATGGTCATAGGTGTGCAGTTTTTCTCCTTTGGATTGATTGGTGAAATGCTTACTCATGCCAATGAAAGACAGAGAACATATCCAATTAAATATGACAGTCGCGACAACATCGCAATTGAACGACAAGCTTAGTATATGAAGAAGGGCGAAACCGATTGACGACCAGCAATGCGGGGACGTTCAAAGGCGTCCTCTTTCTAATCGCCGTCGTGCTTGTCGTGTCGGTGTTGGTTTATTCGCAGTACCTTGTCAGCGAGTTGAAAGAGAGCACTCGTCGCTCTCTGACCCAGAAGATTGCGACATATTCTGCCCTTATACGAAGTGACAACCCTGAGTTGATCGGATTTGCGCTTGAGCAAATCCAGGACGTCGAGTTTCCGATCATCGTAACGGATGACGCGGGAGTGCCGAAGCTCTGGAAAAACATTAATGTATCCTCAGCCGACACATCAGCAGATGCGCGAGCCTCGATTGCCAAGCTTGTGCGGGAAATGGACGCACAGGGAAATCCACCGCTTCGCATTGACGTCGCGGAGGGTACCACGGATTGGTTTCATTACGGCGATTCCATTGTTATTCGGCAGTTAAAATGGTTACCATGGATTGAGATCTTAGCGGCGGCGCTGTTTGTGCTCGTGGGTTATTTCGGTTTTCAGAACATTCGGCGAGGCGAAGAGCGCATGGTCTGGGTGGGATTGGCAAAGGAGACCGCGCATCAATTGGGAACTCCATTGACGTCGCTGATGGGCTGGATTGAGTTGTTGAAAGCAGAGGATCACAGCTCACACACAATTGATGAAATGCAGCGGGATCTTGCCCGAATGAATCGCGTCACGGCGCGCTTTTCTCAGATTGGCAGCAAAACCGCTCTGACACCGACACGACTTCGGCATGTGATTGAAGAAACGATAGACTATTTCCGGATGCGCCTCCCTCAAAGCGCGAATCAAATCGAAATAGATGCGCAATACGATTCAGATCCGATGCTGGGGATCAACGTTGAGTTGTTTGGATGGGTGCTTGAGAATTTGATTCGCAACAGCATAGATTCTATGCGGGCAAGTAGCGGATTCATTCGCATTATCTGCTCGGAATCATCAGGTTGGGTGAATATTGACGTGGAAGACAACGGCATGGGGATTCCGCCGCGCAATCGCAAGCAAGTGTTTCGGCCCGGATTCACGACAAAGAAGCGCGGCTGGGGTTTAGGTTTGTCTTTGGCACGCAGGATTATTGAAGATTACCACGGTGGAAAATTGAGCGTCAAAGAAAGCGTCGTAGGCAAAGGCACGACGATCCGGATAGCGCTCCCGAAGACAAGCGGAGCCGGAGCGTGAAAAGCCGCAGATGGCGAGTAGCGAGCAGTTTTGGCATTCTGCTGGTCATATTGATTGTCCTTGCCGCGCTTGAGCTTGGCTCGCGTTTGTTTCTTGAAGGTGCGGCGATTCAAGGCGCTCGGCGCGAGGTTGTGGTAAAGATACCACAGGGCGCGTCGCTCGACGAGATATCCGGAATACTCTATCGTGAAGGCTTGATTGAGCATCCGAGGTTGTTTGGATTGACGGCGCGATTTTTGGGAATGGACACAAAGCTTCAAGCGGGCGCGATTCGGCTTGCGCTTGGGCAATCACTGGTCGAATTGATACAAGCATTAACGAAGGCGAAGGCTGTCGGTCTTCCGGTTACGATACGCGAAGGGCTGACAAGCTATCAGATCGCGTCAATCATTTCTCGCGAGTATGGAATAGATTCGGCGGCGTTCATTCGCGCCGTATTCAGTCGGGAATTATTGGAAGACCTTGGCGTAGATGCGCCGTCCTTCGAGGGTTATCTTTTTCCCGATACGTATTTCTTTACGGGTAACGAACCTCCTGAGAAAATGGTTGCGCGAATGGCCGCAAACTTCAGAGTTCAGCTGCCGCGTGAGACGGACGAGCTGTTAGCGCAACTGGGTATGTCGCTAAATGAAGTGGTGGCATTGGCGAGTATCGTAGAGTGGGAATGTATGGCGGCGAGCGAGGCGCGAGTGATTTCATCAGTTTATCATAACAGATTGCGCAAAGGTATGCTCTTACAGGCGGATCCAACCGTCGGTTACGCGCTGGGGAAAGGGCCGTCGCGACTATACTTGAGTGACTTGCGCGTAGACAGCCCTTACAACACCTACAAGTATCCCGGTCTTCCGCCGGGAGCGATTAACAATCCGGGTCGGCGATCCATTGAAGCTGCACTTCGCCCGGCGCAAACGCCTTATTTATTTTTTGTCGCTCAAGGCAATGGCCTGCACGCGTTCACAAGAACATTTGAGGAGCATCTGCATGCGAAGGAAAAGCTGGACGAGTTGCGGCGCGCACCGATCATGGAAGCACAGGCGAGCGATTAGGGATGACAACGGTGCTTGAACGAAGTGCGCACTCGGATTTCTTACGCACACTAAATGAAGATCAGTTAACGGCAGTGACGACCGGACTAGGTCCAGCGCTAGTGCTGGCCGGAGCGGGGTCGGGCAAAACGCGCGTGCTGACAGGGCGGGCTGTTCATCTTATTCGTGAACTGTGTGTGCCTGCGTCTTCGATTGTGGTGATGACGTTCACGAATAAGGCTGCGCGGGAACTGCGCGAGCGGCTCTCCTCATATATGGGCGGAGCGGAGTTGCCGTGGGCAGGGACCTTTCATAGCTTTTGTGTGATGGTTTTGCGTCAGTACGGTCAGCGCGCAGGATTGTCACGTGATTTTACGATTTATGATGAGGACGACTCGCAGCGCGTTGTTGCGGGATTGCTGCGCGAGAAGCAAATTGTGCGCGAAGGTATCACACCCCGACAAGTGAAGTCCGCAATATCCCGCATCAAGAATGGCAGCAGAATTGACCATCGTTCACCGCTGAATAGCGTTGCCGAAGAGCTGTACGAGCAGTACCGGTTGAGGTTGGCCGAAGCGAACGCTTACGATTTTGACGACTTGCTCTTAACGCCGCTGGAGTTAATGAAGCAGAAGGACGAGTTTCGCGAACTGCTTCAACGCAGGTACGATCACTTGCTGATTGACGAGTTTCAGGACACGAATCAGATCCAGTTTGAGTTGGCTTGCATGATCGCGAGTCCACAGAATAACTTGTTTGCCGTTGGCGACGACGATCAATCCATTTACAGTTGGCGCGGTGCGAATTATCGCAACGTTTTGGACTTCGGCAAGAAACTTACAGGCGCGAAGATATTCAGGCTTGAGCAGAACTACCGATCGACCCAGCCGATTCTTGATGTGGCTAACGACGTCATAGCAGGCAGCAAACACCGGCACGACAAGAGGCTTTGGACGGATCGAAAGACAGGAGATAAGGTGACGCTTCGGAGCTACAGCCGTCCGGCAGACGAAGCGAACGAGATTATCGGCGAGATTGAGTTTAATCAGGAAAGATTGGGACTTGGTCTCAAGGATTTTGCGATTTTGTATCGGACGAACGCGATCAGCCGCTATTTTGAAGAAGTACTTGTGCAGCACCGAATTCCTTACACGGTCGTCGGCGGCTTGAAGTTTTACGAGCGCAAGGAAATCAAAGATTTCATTGCCTATCTGCGAGTAGTTTCGAATCCGAGTGACGAACAAGCTTGGTCGCGTGTGTTTCGCGAGATGGCCGCAGGAGTCGGAGCGACGACCATTGAGCGTCTCATGCAAGCCGCTCGCGCACATCCGTTGCGGTGTGCGGCTGTGATGGACTCAGCTTGGGTGGAAGGAGTCGTCTCAGGTGCGCCGCGAGCGAAGGTGCTTGAGTATGTCGCAAAACTGAGATTGCTCAAGGAAGCGGCAGAGTCAATGACTCTTTCTGAGATCGTCGATCGCGCACTCAGAGAGAGCGGTCTTGAGCGAATCTATGAGGAGCTGGACGATGACGATGCCCGCGACAGACTTGAGAATTTGCGGCAATTTCAAACTGGAGCTTGGGAACGGTCGCAGCAGATGCCGGAGTTGACATTGAGTGAATTTTTGTCGGAGCTTGCGCTGGTTTCCGACATTGATGACCTTGAGGAGTCGACCGAGCGACTTGCGCTAATGACGATTCATTCAGCTAAAGGATTAGAATTTCCCGTGGTATTTGTGGTAGGACTTGAAGAGAATTTGCTTCCGCATTCGCGCAGCTTGGAGTCTGCTGAAGCTTTGGACGAAGAGCGGCGGCTGTTGTATGTCGCAATGACACGCGCTAAAGACAGATTGTACCTATCCTACGCGGAGGCGCGCTCCATGAACGGTCGCTTGGACTTTCAATCACCGTCGCGATTTCTTTCGGATATTGAGCCGACACGGCTGCGCGGCGCGGGACTTCCCGCAAAACAGGCGACCCGTTATGTGACAGACGCCGAGATGTATTCACAAGAGAGACGAGGAACGGGACATGGACATTCCGGCAAACGCCCCAGTCTGTCTCGGCCCGCGCACTCGCATATAGGAATTGTTTTTCGTATTGGAGACGTCGTGGAACATGCTGATTTCGGAGTAGGTACGATCACGGCGAAGTCAGGAGATTTAGACTCGCTGAAAGTGCGCGTAGCATTCAGCGGATTTGGCTCAAAGTTGTTAGCTGTAAAATTTGCAAACTTGAAGAAACTATCGTGATTACAGAAACATTAGACATTATTCGTCTTGCCTTGGAAGAGGATATGGCGAGCGGCGTGGACGTCACAACGGATTGGCTAGTTGATCCGGAATTGGTTGGCGATGCATGGATTGAATCGCGCGAGGACGCGGTGATTTCCGGATTGGATGTGGTAAAAGGAGTTTTTGCGACCGTTGATCCTGAGATTAAGTTCACGGCATTGTGTGAAGACGGCGCACGAGTGCGGCCATTAAATAGAGTTGTCTCTATTTATGGCAAGGCATGTTCGATCTTGAAGGCTGAGAGAACAGCGCTGAATTTTCTGACTCATTTGTCGGGCGTCGCGACGAAGACATCGGAGCTTGTCGAGCTGGCGCGACCTTACGGAACGAAGATCTGGTGTACCCGCAAGACGACGCCGGGTCTGCGAAAATTGGAGGTTGCCGCCGTGCGCGCGGGGGGTGGAGACACCTTTCGCGACAGTCTTTATGAAAAGGTATTGGTCAAAGATAATCATCTTGGAGTGATCGGCGGGATGGAATCATTGGCGCGGCGATTGGACGGCGACCCTGACGCACTACTGAATTTGCGAGACGGCAAGATTGAAGTGGCAAGTCTATACGAGCTTGAGCTTGCCGTGCGGATGGGGTGGAAGCAGGTTTTGCTGGATAATTTCACCCCCGAACAGGTTCGCGAGGCAGTAGAA
Source organism: uncultured Alphaproteobacteria bacterium (assembly GCA_964530625.1). GTDB lineage: Bacteria > Electryoneota > RPQS01 > RPQS01 > RPQS01 > JABWCQ01. The sequence continues at coordinate 38,409 of CAZHAK010000015.1, forward strand.
CATTATGGTAAAGAAGTCTCCATGGAAGCATCCGGTGGAATCACAACTGACAACATCCGTGAGTTTGCGGCAACAGGAGTAGAAGCGATTTCTATAGGGCAATTGACACACTCGGTAAGGTCGGTTGACTTTGCTTTGGAAGTGGACTGGTCCGTAAGCTAACGGACAAGCTGTGGCTGAGTTTCGTACGGATCCATTGCGCGGGCAGACGGTGTTGATCAATGGTCAGCGCGGGAATCGTCCGTCTGAATTCACTCTGAAGATTGAGACTCCTTCGCCTGAGACGTGTCCATTTTGTCGCGGACACGAAGCGGCGACTCCGCCGTCCATTGAGCAGGATCAGACTCCCGATTGGACGTGGCGGCTGTTTCCCAATCGGTATCCCGCAGTATCCGCGGAAGTTGTCCCTCTTATCGAGAATGACTTTGTGCTGGCGGCCTTTGGCAAGCATGAAGTATTAGTTGAGAGCGCGGAGCATTTTGGTCAAGCTTGCGATTACTCGATTGAGCATTGGGTCGAGATTTTCAGGTTGTGGCAGCGACGATTGCGCGCGCACTACGACGACCCGGCGCATCGCTATGTGCACATTTTTAGGAATCAGGGCTATCGCGGAGGGGCGACGCTTGTTCATCCGCATCAGCAAATTGTCGCATTACCTTTGATTCCCGATTACGTGACTCAGCGACTTAGCTTGTTGGAAAACTCACGGGGTGGGTGCAGTCACTGCGATTGGCTTGAACATGAAACTGCGGACGGCGCGCGGATATTAGAGCAGGATAATGAGACAGTTTGTTTAGTTGCATTTGCTCCACGCTTTCCATTTGAATGGCAGATTTACCCACGATCGCACCAGAGATTTGATGCTCTTGGTGATACTCAAATGACGGGCCTTGCGCGAGTGCTACTGGCTGGACTGAATGCCATGAAAGAGGCCTGCGGGAATCCGGATTTCAACCTGATCTTATTCTCGACTCCGCCAGGGTTTGGGCGGGAAATGTGGGGGCTGGATATCCTGCCGAGAACCAGCACTCAGGCGGGTTTTGAGTGGGGTACAGGAGTTCATATTGTATCGACGCCTCCTGAAGAGGCTTGCTTGAGGATTCGGGCTCATTGGCCCAAATAGCGTTATATCATAATTTACAGCAGTTTGACGAGAAAGCGTTGTCAGGACTTCTTTAGAGTCGCACTTGACATTTTGAGTGTCAAAAGCTAAATTTCAAGACTTTGCACGTAAAGGATAGCCATAAATGACAACGTTTTTAGCCCGTAACGAGACGACTGAACGCGGTTGGGTGGTTGTTGACGCCACTGACCAGATCTTAGGTCGCCTAAGCACGAAGATCGCCTCCATCTTGCGCGGCAAGACCAAAGCGACTTTCACACCGCATGTTGACACCGGCGATTTCGTCGTTGTAATCAATGCTGAGAAGATCAAAGTGACCGGCAAGAAGTGGGAAGATAAGATATACTTCTCTCATTCTCGATATCCGGGCAGCGGTTCCTATACGCCGATGCGCAATGTCGCCGAGAAGCATCCCGAACGCATTATCTTTGAATCAGTCAAGGGAATGCTTCCGCGCACCCGTTTAGGTCGCAAGCAGCTTGGCAAACTCAAAGTATACGCTGGCGCGGAGCATCCGCACGAAGCTCAGCAACCCTCCCCGATCTAATTTCTAAAGTAGATAGACCATGAAAGACTCTCGAATTTATTCCACGGGCCGACGCAAGACCGCTGTGGCACGGGTGTGGCTCGCTCCGGGCACAGGCAAAGTCGTCGTTAACGGCAAAGACGTGCTGGGTTATTTCAAGCGCGACGTGCTGCGGATGCTGATCGAGCGCCCTCTGACCGTGACTGACACTTTAGACAAGGTGGATATCAAGGCTACGGTCAGAGGCGGCGGAAAATCCGGACAGGCGGGCGCCTTCCGTCTCGGAATTTCGCGTTGCTTGACGGTGCTGGACGAAGCTCACCGCCCGGTATTGCGCGCAAACGACCTGATGACGCGTGATCCGCGCGAGAAGGAAAGAAAGAAATACGGAAAGCCGGGCGCCCGCAAGAGCTTCCAGTTCTCCAAGCGATAAATTAGCAGCGGGGCTTTCCTGCCATACATTCTCCGCCTGATCTGATCTGACTGCGGGTGTTTCGTGAAGACGAAATTGTAGAAAGAGACGACGATCAGGCCGCGATTCAACCCTAACTAAGGAAGCACACATGTCTCGTGTTACGTTGCAGCAATTGCTGCTTTCAGGCGCCCATTTCGGGCATTTGACCCGCCGCTGGCATCCCAAGATGGCCCCGTATATTCTGATGAGTAAGAACGGGATTCACTTAGTGGACCTTCGCCAAACACAATCCCTTCTTGAGCGGGCCTGCGCCGCTATATCAGAAATTACGGCAAACGGCCAGCAAATATTGATGGTCGGCACAAAAGGCCAGGCTCGTGAAGCGATCACGGCCGAGGGCAAGCGTGCGCAAACTCCGTACGTCGTCGAGCGTTGGCTGGGCGGTATGTTGACGAATTTTGCGACGATTCGTCAGGGCATCAAGACTCTTGAGACACTCGAGCGTCAGATGACCGACGGAACCTTCGAAAAAATTTCCAAGAAAGAACGCTTAACGAAGCAGCGTCAGCACGGTAAGCTGATGCACACGTTGGGTGGTATTCGTGAAATGCGTCACCTTCCAGGTGCGGTTTTTGTCGTGGATATCATGCGCGAAAAGATTGCCGTTGCGGAAGCTCGCCGACTGGGGATTCCAGTGATTGCGATTTGCGATACAAATGTGGATCCGACGGACATTCATTTTCCGATTCCTGCCAATGACGACGCATTCAAGAGCATCGCTTTGATTACTCGCGCGGTGGCTGAGTCCGTAATCGAAGGAATGGCAAGATACCGCGCGAACGCGGATATGCGTCAGGCACAGGCGGATATTGATGCACGCGAAGCGGAAGCGACAGGTGAAGCGAAGATTCGTGAACGTGAGCGTGGCCGCAGCAGTGGAGATCAGGGTACAGCCGAGCAGCGCCGGCGTCGCGTGCGTCGTCCGCAAACAGACGAAAGCAAGTCTGGCGGACAAGAGAGTTAAATTAGATAATACTAAACGGAGATAGACAGTGACTGAAGTCATGATAAATGCGGCCGACGTGGCCACACTGCGGCGGGAAACCGGCGCCGGAATGATGGATTGCAAGAAAGCCTTAACGGAAGCCGGCGGTGACCGCGAGAAGGCCTTAGAGATATTGCGCAAGAAAGGCCAAGCGGCTGCCGAGAAGCGCGCCGAGCGTTCGGCGGAAGAAGGCGTGGTCGCGATTGTGAGCACTGCTGACGGCAAGAGCGCAGCACTGGTTGAGGTGCGTTGTGAAACGGATTTCGTGGGGCGCAACGAGGAGTTTCAGAAGTTTGCCACAAATCTCGCGACACTCGTTTTGAATTGGAAAGACTCAAACGGCAAGTCCGTTGAAGATTTGAAAGCACAGAAGATGAGCGATTCGGACGTGGGAACTGCATTGACCACGTTGATCGGCAAAATCGGCGAAAAACTTGAAATTGCGAACTTCGGCAAACTTGAGACGACGGACGGTTACATCGGTCACTATCTGCACTCTGACAATAAGCTTGGAGTCTTGGTGGCGATGCACGGTGTTGACGGTTCGCGCTCTGAAATTCAGACGCTGGGGCGCGATCTGGCGATGCAAGTTGCCGCGTCCGCTCCTGAGTTTCTCGTTCGCGAGGAAGTTCCGGCCAAGAAAATCGCCGCGGAAATGGAACTCGAGAAGGATCGCGCCAAGGCTGAAGGTAAGCCCGAGGCTGCGATCGCGAAAGTTGCTGAAGGCCGAGTGAACAAATGGTTGGCCGGAATTGTACTGCTCGAGCAACCGTTTATCAAAGAACCGAAGCAAACGGTCAAAGACGTCGTGGCCGCTACTGAGAAAGTGGTTGGCAAGCCGATAACCCTCAAATCATTCTTGCGATTCCGCGTCGGAGTTTAACAAAATACGATGCTACGATACAAACGCATCCTATTGAAACTTTCCGGCGAAGCTCTGTCGGGCGAAGGAGCTTATGGTATAGATGCCGTGACGATGAATGCGATGGCCGAGGAAGTTGCGGAAGCGTCGAGGTTAGGTGTTGAGATTGGTATTGTCATCGGCGGTGGAAACATTTATCGCGGACTGAAGGGTGCGGCGTCGGGGATGGACAGAGTATCGGCGGACCAGATGGGTATGTTAGCGACCGTGATCAACAGTCTGGCAGTGCAGGACGCTTTAGAAAAACTTGGTGTAAACACGCGAGTCCAATCCGCAATTCCTTTACAAACAGTTGCAGAGTCTTTCATTCGTCGGCGAGCGCTGCGGCATTTGGAAAAAGGACGTGTCGTTATTTTTGCGGCCGGGACGGGCAGCCCGTTTTTTACGACGGACACTGCCGCCGCCTTGCGAGCCAAGGAGATGCACGCGGACGTGCTTTTGAAAGGCACGAAAGTAGACGGCATATATACCGCGGATCCGGTGTTGGACGCGACGGCGACGAAGTATGACCGCATTACGTATCTTGAGTTCGTTGAGCGACAATTGCGGGCAATTGATTCTACCGCAGTGACATTTTGCATGGAAAATGGAATTCCAATACAAGTATTTAATTTCAAGATTCGCGGAAACCTCTTGCGATTGCTGAAAGGCGAGCCGATTGGAACGTTAATCGCGAACCCCGTGGCGGCATGATAAAGGAAATATTAGCAGACTGTGATCTGCGCATGAAGCGCTCTGTGGAAGTGCTGCGTCAGGAGTTGACGCGGATTCGCACGGGCAAGGCGTCTGTTGGCTTGATTGAACCGATTCGCGCGGAAGCATACGGCGTTGAAACACCGCTGTCTCAGATGGCAAACATCTCAACGCCGGACGCTCGCACGATTCTGATTCAACCGTGGGACAAGACAACTCTTGGGGCGATTGAAAAAGCGATTCTGAAATCCGATCTCGGCATCACGCCGAACAACGACGGACAACAGATTCGTTTATCACTCCCGCCGCTGACGGAGGATCGCCGCAAGGAATTGGTCAAAGTCGTAAAAAAATACGTAGAGGACGCCAAGACGGCGGTCCGCAACGTGCGTCGCGACGCCAATGAACACATCAAAAAGCATGAGAAAGCGCACGAACTTTCGGAAGACAAGTCTCATGATGCACAAGGCGAAGTTCAGAAGCTGACGGACAAGCACATCAAGGAGATGGATCATCTGCTTGAATTGAAGGAAAAGGAAGTCATGGAGATCTGAGCCTGACTCAGACCCTTTATGTCCTCTTTTTCTTCATTCTTTGATATTCTTTCCCGCGCAAAGGGAAAGCGCGTAGCAGTCATCGGCGACTATATGCTGGATCGCCACATGCAAGGCAGCGTCAAGCGAATCAGCCCTGAAGCGCCCGTGCCCGTCGTCGAGATTGAAGACGAGCATAGCAGCTTGGGGGGTGCGGGAAACGTCGTCGCGAACCTTGCGTCATTAGGGATTCAACCCGTGGCCTTCGGTGTTTGCGGTGCGGACAAAGCGGGCGAATTGATGCGTACTCACTTGGACGCTTGCGGCTGTGATTGCGAGGGCTTGCTTGAACTTGCGACGCGTAGAACGACAGAGAAGATTCGCATAATCGCACATGACCAACACATCGTTCGCGTAGATCGCGAGACTGCAAAGGCACTCGAAGAAAGTGAAACGCGAAAGCTATTGAGCGTTTTGGAGTCAATGTTGTCGAGTCTTGACGCGATTATATTACAAGACTACAATAAGGGTGTCCTGACGGCTGTGATTATTGAAGGGATTATGAGCAAAGCGAAATCAAAGCAGATTCCGGTTGCTGTGGATCCGAAGTTTGACAATTTTTCGATGTATCGCGGTGCGCATTTGTTTAAGCCGAACTTGCGGGAAGCAGAGCGCGCGTTAGGGTTGAAAATTTCTGATGACGCGTCGCTCGACGCGGCGTTGACAATGCTGCTCGAAACGCTTCAGCCTGAAGTATTGATGGTCACTCTAGGCGAAAAAGGGATGACGATTTGCACCCGCGAAAAGAAGACGTCCATACCGACACACGCGCGAGATGTGGCGGACGTTTCCGGAGCGGGAGATACAGTAATTTCGACTTTTGTGGCCAGCGAGTTGGGTGGAGCCAGCGTGATTCAGGCGGCAACACTTGCGAATATCGCAGCAGGAATTGTTTGCGAACAGGTCGGCGTCGTGCCGATAGACTCAGGTCGCCTTGCGGCAGCATACGAGCGATTTGAATAAGTTGGGGCGACTAGCTCAGTTGGTTAGAGCGCTGGTCTCACATACCAGAGGTCATAGGTTCAAATCCTATGTCGCCCACTATGAGTGAAACAGAGCGCGCAGTGAGCGGACTCCTTAGTCGCCGGGAAGCGATGGGTCGTTGCTATTTGGAACGATTGCGCTCGCGTGAGGCTGTTTTCACGAATGGGGTATTTGATCTTTTGCATCGCGGCCATGTGGAGTATCTTGCTGAGGCACGCGCCTTAGGTGACTTTCTGATAGTCGGCTTAAATTCTGACATCTCAGCTCGCAAGCTTAAGGGTCCTGCTCGTCCGATCAACGGCGAGCTGGATCGAGCAGTTGTTCTGCTTGCTCTTAGATCAGTCGACGCGGTGGTGTTGTTTGATGAAGACACTCCTGAAGAATTGATACGCGAAATTCGTCCGACGATCCTGGTCAAGGGCAGCGACTACGAGATTTCACAAATCGCGGGTGCGGAGTTTGTGCAATCAAAGGGCGGCAAAGTTTTGACGATACCGTTTCGAGATGGCTATTCAACGACATCCATGATTAAGCGAGCGGCGGAGTAAGGTTTAATCTGTGTTTGATGACTTAACGTCAAAGTTAGATAAAGTCTTTCGTGATCTTCGCGGGGTTGGCAAGATAACGGAATCGAATATCCGCGACGGTCTGGCTGATGTGCGACGCGCCTTGCTTGAGGCGGATGTCAACTTGCAAGTAGCTCGCGATTTTCTGACTCGAGTTGAAGAGAAGGCTCTGGGCCAGGATGTTCTAAAGTCATTGCAGCCTGCGCAGCTCTTTACCAAAATTGTTCACGACGAGTTAGTTGTGTTGCTGGGTGAAAAGGAAGCGCGGCTGAACACGGCTAAGAAGCCACCGACGGTGATTATGGTGGTGGGATTACAGGGTTCAGGCAAGACGACGTTTTGCGCGAAACTTGGCCGCCATTTTAAGACCAAGGGCCGTCGTCCGCTGTTGATCGCTGCAGACTTGCAGCGACCTGCGGCACAGGATCAGTTGCAAGTATTAGGAGAAAGCATTGGCGTCAATGTTTTTCGCGGAGAGAGCAAGAACCCGGTAGAAGTCTGCGAAGCCGGCTTACGTCATGCGCGCAAGATTAGTTTTGATCCGGTGATTTTGGATACGGCCGGTCGCTTGCACGTTGATGACGAGTTAATGAGTGAGCTTGAGCGAGTTCGTAAAGCGACTGAGCCTGCGGAAATATTGTTCGTCGCTGACGGTATGACGGGCCAGGACGCCGTGAACTCGGCAAAAGCATTTTACGACAGGCTGAATTTTTCGGGTGTCGTGCTGACGAAGATGGACGGCGATACGCGCGGTGGCGCGGCGCTGTCGATTCGCGCGATAACGAACGCGCCGATTAAGTTCTTGTCCGTCGGCGAGAAACTCGATCAGTTGGAACCGTTTCATCCTGACCGTGTCGCGGGACGGATTTTGGGACGAGGCGATATTGTTACGTTGGTTGAACGCGCGCAAGCGACGTTTGATGAAGACAAAGCCGCCGAGCTTGAGGCGAAACTTCGGAAGGCGGAGTTTACCTTAAGCGACTTTCTCGAGCAGCTTCGTCAGCTAAAAAAAATGGGCTCGATGACAGACATTCTCGGAATGATTCCGGGAATGAGCCAGCGCATGAAAGGCGTACAAGTAGATGAACGTGCGTTGCGTCATACGGAAGCGCTAATCCTGTCCATGACGCCGTTTGAACGGGATCGCCCGCAAGTTTTGAACGCCAGCCGTCGCAAGCGGATCGCCTCAGGCGCGGGCTTAAGTGTCCAGCACGTGAACCGAATGATACAACAGTATGACCAAATGGTTCAAATGATGAAGAAGCTGCGCAAAGCCGGTCCAGGGCAGATCAAGCGCATCTTCGGTCAATAATGAGTTTTCAAACAAGCTTTACTATAGGAACAGAATCTTGGCAGTTCGCATACGTTTAACGCGCGCAGGCCGCAAGAAGATACCATGCTACCGAATCGTAGTAATGGACAGCCGCAAGCGCCGTGATGGCGCCTATTTGGATCACCTCGGCGTTTATTATCCTTCCCAGCAACCGGCGCTGCTTGAGCTTTCGGCTCAGAAGGCCATTGACTGGTTACACAAGGGCGCACAGCCGTCGGACACTGTCCGTAGTTTGCTCTCACGTGAAGGAGTCATGATCCAGTTTGACTTGCTGAAGCGCGGAGCGACTGCTGAGCAGGCCGCTTCTGAAGCTGAACGAGTCAAGAATGCAGCCATGCTTCGTAGTCAAGCCAAGATCGCAGGAGCGGCGGACAAGAAGAAAGCCAAGGCTCTTGAACTTGCTAAGGCTGCTGACGCTGCGAAGGCTGCGGCGGAAGCTGAAGCGGCGGCCAAGGCTACTGCCGCACAGGCAGAAGCTGCCAAAGCAGAGGCAGAGAAAGCCGCAGCCGAATCTGCGGCTGCGACGGAAGAGACTCCTGCCGCAGAAGGCGGCGAAGAGCCGGCAAGCGCGTAACTTCGCTTGCGGCTGATTAGCGCTCGCTGATTACACACCTATTCATAGACGAGCGAGAGAGTGCGATGGAAGAATTCATCAGCTTTATCGTCAAGCACCTTGTCGAAAAACCGGAATCCGTAAGGATTGAGACGATCAAGGAAGAAAATGGCCGAGTTCTCTACAAACTTTTTGTAGGGCAGGGCGACCTTGGTCAAGTAATCGGCAAGGAAGGACGGACAGCAAGGTCGCTGCGAACATTGGTTTTTGCAACGGCAGCGCGACGAGGAATCCGTGCCGGATTTGAAATCGTAGATCCGGCCTTGCCCTCGCAGGGTGCCGAACCGCCTCATTTGGAAGCACACGACAGCGGCGGAGAACATGCCTGAGGAAATAGTTCCGGAAGATCGAGTTGTTATCGGAGTAGTTGTTGCGTCCCATGGATTACAAGGGACCCTCAAAGTGGACCTAAAGACCGATTTTCCTGAGCGTTTCGAGTCGCTAAAGTCCTGCTGGCTTTGCAGGAGTGACGGCTCTGCGAGAAAAGTAAGCGTTAAGCGCTGCAAGTTCACACCACGTGGAATTCTGCTGACGCTTGAGGGCATCAAGACGCGTGAAGAGGCCGACGATTTGCGCGGTGCGACTCTTGAGATTCCGGTCGAAGAGCGCTGGCCACTGCCGGAAGGTTCATTTTATATCAGCGATCTAGTCGGCTGCAAAGCGATTGACGGAGACGGCAACGTGATTGGAGAGATCGAGGATGTAATCCGTGGAAGTCAGGACGTGTTGTCCATCCATACCGTCAAGGGTGAGATACTTGTGCCGTTCGTGGACGAGTGGGTAGGGAACACGGATATCATCGGGCGGTCGGTTGAGATCAAGCGCGTACTTGAGTTGATTGGCCCGGAAGAGATTCCACCTGCGCTGGGCGAAAGTGATCATTGACATTCTCACGGGTTTTCCGGAGCTATTTAGTGGCCCGTTAAACGAGTCGATCATAGCGCGTGCTCTGCATGAGCGAAAGGTGGAACTCTGGGCGCATGACATTCGCCACTACACGACAGATCGGCACGGCAAGATTGATGATATTCCCTATGGTGGCGGGGCGGGAATGATTCTGATGGCGCAACCGATTTTTTCGTGTCTTGACGCGGTCCACACCTATCGCGAGAAGTCCGCGAAGCGACCGAGAAAGATTTTCATGTCGCCTCAAGGTGCGCCGCTGACACAAGTGCTCGTGGACGACATCGCAGAGAGCGAATGGTTGATCATTCTTTGCGGACATTACAAAGATATTGACGCACGAGTTTTCGAGCGCGATCAGTGGGAAGAAATTTCGGTTGGAGATTTTGTCGTCAGCGGGGGAGAGATACCGGCGGCATTGCTGATAGACGCCGTGGTGAGACGATTGCCCGGTGTTTTGGGAGACGAAGAGTCCGCCAACAGTGACAGTTTTGTGCGCGGGGATTTGGACTCGCCGTCTTATACCAAGCCAGACGAGATTCTTGGGATGCGTGTGCCGGATGTCTTGTTATCCGGACATCACGCGCGGATTGAGGAATGGCGTCAGGCAATGCGCGAGAAACGTACGCGAGAGCGTCGTCCTGATCTCGTCAACAAAGAAAAGAAAAATTCTACATAGAGGCTATTATGAATCGCATCGCGAACTGGACCATGGACGACCTTCGGCAGGATATCCCAAGCTTTTTGCCGGGTGATACTCTGATCGTCAGTGTCCGCGTGATTGAAGGCGACAAGGAACGTCTTCAGGCTTTCCAAGGTGTGTGTATCGGTCGCCACGGCGGCGGATTGGACGAGACGTTTACTGTGCGCAAGATGTCTATGGGTATCGGTGTGGAGCGCGTGTTTCCACTACACTCACCTCGTATCGCAAAGATTGAGGTTACGCGCCGTGGTCGTGTACGACGCGCGAAACTGAACTATTTGCGTGGATTGACCGGCAAAAAATCTCGTATTCGCGAGAAGGCCCGTGTAGTTGTTCCGAGTGACAAAGCTCCCGCTTAGTCCTTCGGATTCGTGTTAGTATAAGGGCCGCAGGTGTCCGCCTTCGGGCGGAAGAATAGGGAAGACGGTGTAATTCCGTCGCTGTCCCGCAACTGTAATGGAGCGAATGTGCTCCCAGCCAGGAGACCTGCCTGTGGCTTTCACCACCCTTCGGAGACAAGGAAATTGGTGGAGGCTCTTCGGATGCCGAAGAGATTCAAATGGAAAAATCCGGCGGCTATGCAAGCCCGCCCTTGTTGTTAACGCGCACTGCGGCATTCGTTGCGGTCGGTGTCGCGCTTGGATATTTATTAGCCCCTGTTCCCAATGTTGAGCTGGTCACCGCGACATGTTTTTGTGCGGGGTACTTGCTCGGATTCGGCGCGGGGGTTTTGTGCTCGGTGCTGATCGAGGCATTGTTTGCAGGTTTTCATCCGATGGGAAGCACGTTCGGCTTGACGCTCGTCGCTCAATGTATCGGCATGGCTGGAGCAGGCGCGGCGGGAGCAGTCTGCGCAATGATTACACAACGCGGCGCGGCGACATGGATTCGCGCTGCGCTTGTCACGACGTTTGGGATTCTTGCGACCCTCTGGTTTGATTTATTGACTAACCTGGCTTTCTCTGTGGCGGCCGGGTTTTCTTTTGAACAAACGCTTGCCTCGCTTGTTCTGTCTGCACCGTTCGCGGCGATACATCTTGTCTCAAATACGCTTGTGTTTTTGCTCGTCGTCTCGCCTATTTTGCCAAAACTGAATTCTATTATCGAGAATCCGACATGATCCGGCTGTTTGGTATTTTTGCCCTCATCCTATTCTTGTTCAAGACTTCAATTGCTCAGCGCCTTACATACGAGCGCATGTCCGTATATGCGTATGAGGACATGAGTGATTGGATTCGCCGTTTTCCCGGTATGTATCCTATGGACTACGGTGTCGCAGGAGCGCCTGTCACGTTTCAGCCCTGGGGATTGCAATCATGGTATATTGGCGCCGAGCGCGACGGCATTCCGTGGCACCGTGTCAGTGACGGATTGTATGATTCCAATTTAGACTCACCGGAAGAGTTGGAATCGCTGACATTGGACTATTTCGGATCGAGTCCACTGGCCACGCTGAAACTGAGCACGCGCGATCTTGTCACGGACACGGCAACGACGGTCATCCGCCTGCGGGAAGGCTATTACGGATTCGGGCGAGTTGATTTTGCGCACGCACAAAAACTATCGAGCAAAGTTTCTGCGGAAAGTCGTGGACGCTTGTGGTGGTATGACGGTTTGCGTGTGAAAACAAGTGGCGGTTTGCGCGAAAGCACAAGTATGGCTCGATTTTACAATTTGAGCGGCAAACTCAGTTATCAGATTAACGAATCTTGGCGAACGAAGTTTGAGTATGGCGGCGCAAATGTAGACGCGCAGTCACCTACGACTGTGTTGATTGATTCCACAGCGCGTAGGCCGGATGTTTACAGTGAGCGGGAATACGGGACTGCCAGAGTAGAAATGACGCGAGGCCGCCTGAAACTTGACGCGGGCCTTCATGCGAGGCAGGATCGCGAAGTCCGCGATTTCAGCTCCACGGGACTGAAGCTGTTTGGCTTGCAAGAACAGTACATGTATGGATTCCTGGGTGGCGCAATCAGCACGGACAAGAGCAGGGTGGAAACTCAAATCGGCTATGAAGACGTTTCCTATATATTCCCCGGAGTAAACGCTACGTCTGAAAACGCTATTCGCATGAATGCGTCTGCTGAACATGATTTGAAGGTCGTTAAACTTAAGGGTCGATATCTCTTTAGAAAGCTTGTGGACAAGGTCGAACAACATAGTACATTTAGCGTACCGAACGATGAGTCGGTTGCCGCACAAATCAATAGCCAAGAAGTCTTAGGGCTAAGCCTAATCGCTACGGGAAACATCAGCAGAAAATCAGTTCCTGAGTATTGGCAATCCGCAAATCTTCCAATTTCCTATCGAAACCTGCTCGTGGATAGCGCCTTTGCCAGCGAAGGCTACTACGGAGGTCGATGGACTGGGTTTGAGGCTGAGAACAACGCGTTCCAAGAGGGTGGTGTGGTTTCCGGAGGTATTCACTGGCAACATGCGTCGTCATCAGCCCAAGCGGGATGGACGTTCGCAGACGTGTCACAGTATCGCTTCTTGATTGTTAATGACACGGCATATTTCTATTCCAATGAGAGTCGAAGTCACACTTGGCAAGGACCCACGATGGAATGCGACGTCGCACTGACGTATTCCTTTCGGTTTCAATCGTGGTCGTCAGTCGAATGTGACAAGAACGGATTTTCGCGTGCGCTGGACACGCGCACTTTTTCACGAGTGCTGTTTGCCCGCGATTTCTTCAAATCTCCTTTACATATCGAGTCTTATGTTGCTTATGAACTCCTCGGACGGCGCCGAGTCATGTCAGACATTCGCGATGAGGTGATCGGCCCCGCGCATTTGTTGCACTTGCGAATTGAAGCCACGATTGAAGGTGTTACATTAATCTGGGGAGCGGAGAATCTGACGGGACAGCACTATGAATATTTGCCAGGCTACTTGATGATTCGCAAGGAAGAGTATTTCGGATTGAAGTGGACGCTAAAGCTGTGAAAGCCGTGTTTGCACTATCGGTTGCGGTTCTCATTGTGTTGACTGGAGTTCTCGCCTCAGAGGACGCCTTGCCAGTGACAACACTGCCAGAAGTTGTGATCGAGGGGGCGATAACGATTGGAGTGCGCACTTTTACGAAAATGGAAATTGAGAAAAGTGGCGCACGAACAGCGGCAGATTTTCTTCACGCAGTTTCAGGAATCGCGATCAGACAGGACGCCGCGTCAGGGGGGAAGCAGTTTGCGCGCATCGGCGGATCAAACGTCAATCAAGTCATGGTGCTTGTGGACGGCATCCGGTTGGCCGACGTAGGGAGCGGGGAAGCGGATTTATCACGCATTCCCGTTGATTGGATTGAGTCTGTTGAGATTAGTACAGGCGGTGGCTCAACTTATGGATCCGAATCCATAGGTGGCACGATTTCAATTCATACGCGAAGTGGAGCAAGCAACGGATTTCGTGTTCATGCGGACGGGAGTGAGACCATTTCAGAAGTCGGCGCACTTCAGGAGTGGTCAAACGGTACTTCAAGCGCGGCAATTGGTGTGACACGCGAACAGGGATCGGGCCGCTATCGGTTTCGAGTTACAGAGGAAGACGGCAACGGGCCTTTCACAATTCGCCTCGGAGAAGTGTTTCGCCGCGAAAACAATCATCGCTTACGGGATCGCATCATCGGAAACTTTGAGCACAAGCTTGCAACTCACAGAATCAACGGTTCAGTATTGGTGGAGCGGGGAGAGTTCGGCCTACCGGGCTACCTTGCGCCACGACCGACTCTCATGGCCTCACAACGGGAACAGTACCGGCAGTTTAAACTTGGCTGGAGTCTGCCGACAGAGTTTGGAACAGCGAGCGCGACGGCCAGTTTGCAGAATCAATCACGCGACTACTCTGATCCTGATCCCTACAGTTATCTGCATGAGTCGCATGAAGCCTCAGAACGGGCGACCTTGGCAGGCTCTTGGCAGAAAACAATTCTGGGAATACATGCGATTTGGTCAAACCGATTTGAGCGCGAGGTTTTGGAGAGTGGCGTGATTAAGAATAGTCGCGCTGTCAGAAATCGTTGGCAATCGGGGATACAGCTATCGCGCAAAATAAATTTTAGTCGATCGGGACGCCAGTGGTTAAATTGTGGCACGGGTGCGAATGTCGAGCGATTTGGCGACTCGGAGATTAAAGTCTTGCCGAGCGCCGACGTGTCATATTCCAATCATGTTTGGATTCCGATGACGCTTGGCGGACGCGGCGCGCGGGCCTATCTTGCACCGAGCTTTTATTCATTATTTTGGAACGACGAACTGCTTGCGCAAGGAAACCCACAGTTGCAACCCGAATCCTCGGTATTGCTTCAAGCCTATGTCCGTGCCGGCTCAAAGTCACGGTTTGCGACTAAGCTCGAGTTAGCCGCGACACGTAATCGGGTGGAAGACTTGATTTATTGGCGACAAGCTTTTGACGGCAGGTGGACTCCGCAAAATTTAAGACGCGCGTCTTTGGATCAGTTTTCGGTTACAGTGAAACAGGTCATTGCCCCGCGAACTGTTGACGCGGAAGTCTCCATGGATTGGCTTGAAGCCCGTGACCAAAGTGGTGCGCGGGTGACGGACGGAAAGTACTTGATTTATCGCCCATTGCGCACGATTCACGCGGGTCTCACTGTACAATCGAACGGGTTTTCAGGAGCACTACAAGCACACTGGCTAGACAAACAGGCGGTCTTGGAAACAAACTCCAAGTGGTTGCAAGCATACACGCTGGTTGACGCGGTAGTCAGGTACGGGTTTCAGTTACGGGGATCTGACGTTGACGCGGGAGTGCGCTGTAACAACATTTTGGAGGAGGATTACCGAGTCGTGCGCTTTGCGCCAATGCCGTTGCGTGAGGTTTCAGCCTTTATATCTATTCATTTCGGGAGAGTTTTGTGAGCAAAGTCTTGTTCTGTGTAATGTGGTCTGTGTGTTCGGCTCACGCCGCATTGTTTTATGTCGTGAACAGCCTTGACGAAAGCCTCGGTTGGGTGAACACGGAAACAGGTCAGTATCAGGCACAAGCCGTTCCATTAGGGACGGTTCCCAATGACGTCGTGGTGACCGACACGAGGTTGTTTGTCGTGAATTCGAGTCTCAATACTTTGCAAATCATTGATCGTGAAAATTTAAGCACGCTGAATGAAATAGAGCTTGTTGGGACGGCCAATCCTTGGGCCGCTGCTGTGATTGATGATCAGCGTGTGGCTGTTACGGGGCTATTGAGCGGTTCAGTCGCAATCGTCAATCTTTCCACATATTCCGTAGACAGAACTTGGGTGACAGGAATCGGCCCGCAAGCAGTGGCAGTGCAAGAGGATAAGATTTACGTCCTCAATTCGGGTGTCGCGTTTCCAGATTACGGCCCAGGTTTTTTGAAGCGGTATGACACGCAGACCTACACGCTTGTTGATTCAGTGCAATTGGGTATCAACCCACAATCCATGGAGTTTGTTCAGAACAATTTGCATATCATCTGCACAGGCAACTATGATGACATCAGCGGCAGTCTGCAGATTGTTTCGCTATCGACAATGACCGTGGATACGACAATTGAGCTTGGCGGGTCGCCCGGATCGCTTTCTGTTTCGGGAACTGAGGGATTCGTCGCGGCAGGAGGGTGGGGAAGTGAAGGCCATGTTTTTCGCTACGAGATTGAAACCGGTGCTGTGCTGAACGGCGCCAGCAACCCGATTCTGACTGGGGTCGGCGCGACCGACATTATCGCACTTCCGGGAGGTGGCTTTGCAGTCACCTGTTTTTCTGATGCGAGCCTTGAGGTTCGCGGATCCACTGGTAACTTAGTGTCTACTTTCCCAATGTCAGCCGGACCGGGTGCGCTAGGCGTCTGGTGGGGGCCAATGGAAGTCACTGAACCCGGCCGCCGAACCGCAAACGAGTATGAGCTACTAAGCGCATATCCTAACCCGTTCAACGGTACAGTGACTTTCAGTTGGAACTCCAGTTTGCAGGTCGGAAGCAAGATAAGAATCTATGATGTTCTCGGTCACGAAGCAGGTTTAATCACCATTCAACCAGGTCAGCGACAAGCCACCTGGATGCCCGAGAATTCGTATGGGAAAGAGGTTGCAGCAGGGGCGTATTTCGCTTGGCTAGGTTTTGGGAGTTCCTATCAGCCAGTTAGAATCATATATGTAAAATAAACAATAAGTTAATGTCGTGTTTCATTTGATGGGTTGGTTTGCAAGTCAATCTGAAAAATCGTATCTTCAACGATTACAAAGATTGACCTGAAAGCCAACCCTTTTATGACTCCGCGCAAGAAAAGAATTCTATCCGGCATGCGGCCGACCGGTAGGCTCCATCTGGGGAACTACGTCGGCGCACTGGAGAATTGGGTTAGGCTTCAAGATACCTACGAGAACTATCATCTCGTGGCGGACTGGCATACTTTGACAACCGACTACGAGCATACTCGTGAGATTCCACAAAATATTCACGAGATGGTAACGGATTGGTTGGCGGCAGGAATCGATCCTGAAAAGAGTCCGATATTCGTGCAGTCACAAGTAAAGGCTCATGCCGAGCTATATCTCTTGCTGAATATGATCGTTACGATAGGGCGACTCGAACGCAATCCCACCTTGAAGGATCAGGTTCGTGACTTAGGTCTTGAGGACAAAGTCACCGCCGGGCACTTGACGTATCCTGTTTTGCAGGCAGCTGACATCATGATGTACAAAGGTGAAGTGGTCCCAGTAGGCGAAGATCAAATACCGCATATCGAGGTGACACGCGAATTGGCTCGACGCTTCAATTATCTATATTCGCCGGAGACTCCGGTGTTTCCTGAACCGGAAGCTTTGTTGACACAATTCCCGAGGCTGCAGGGACTCGACGGACAGCGCATGTCAAAATCATTAGGTAATACGATCTTGCTTTCTGATCCGCCTGAAGTGATTTCGGCGAAGCTGCGGAAAGCTGTGACGGATCCCTTGAAAGTTCGCAAGAATGATCCGGGCCGTCCTGATATCTGTTTGGTGTTCAGTTATCATAAGAAGTTTAACGAAGCGGAGACGGGCGAGATTCGCGCTGGCTGTGAAAGCGGCGCGTTGGGCTGCGTGGAATGCAAGAAGCGCTGCGCTGAACGGATCATTCAACATCTTGCACCGATTCACGAGCGCAGAAGAATTCTTGAAGCAAACCCGAAACGAGTCACGGAAGTTTTGGAAGCAGGCAGAGAGGCAGCGAATAAAATTGCCACTCAAACGATGTCTGACGTTCACACCGCAATGGGATTCGGCGCATGAGTATGTGGCAGGTAAAACTTCCGCGCTTCGAAGGGCCGCTTGACTTACTCTTGTTTTTGGTCACGCGCAAAGAGTACGACATCCTTGATCTTCCGATGGCGGAAATCACGGTGTCTTATCTCGAAGCTTTGGATTCGATTGGTGTAGACAATTTGGAAGATGCCGGTGAGTACCTGTTGATGGCGGCGACGCTGTTGTCAATCAAGGTGAAGATGCTCTTGCCGCATACAGAAGCGCACGAGGCGCTTGAGTTGGACGATCCTCGGCGCGAGTTGATAAACCGTTTACAGATTTATTCTCGCATCAAGGAAGCCGCTGAAGATTTGGGCATGCTCGAAATGAATATGTATGATCGGAAGCCGTTGGCGCATGAAGCCGTACCGCAGGACGCGCGTCCCGAAGGCTTAGAGTTGATGCTACCCGTTTCGATTTATGACTTGGCGCGAGCGATGGAAGAGATTCTCGACCGCCGTGAATCGAAAGTGTTCCATGAAGTGAAGCTGCTTAAAGTTTCAATCGAAGAGCGGCTAAAGTGGGTACTTACAAATCTGCAACGAATGGAGCGATTCGGCTTGCTTGAACATTTGCGAGCAAATCCGGACCGCATGGTGTGGGTAGCGACAATCCTTGCTCTGCTTGAGCTTGCGAGACAAGGCAAAGTTCGGATCGATCAGAATCAGCCGTTTGAGGAAATTTACGTAGCCAGACCTGAGGCTGCGGATGTACAAGCCGCATAACATGTCATTCTTGGAAGACGAAAGACAAGAGTTCGAAGACGAGCTGCACTCACCTGATCCTGAGGAGTTTGCGGATGAGGATGAGTTTGCAGGCGAAGTTGACGAAGATCACCGTCAACGTCGTCGCATGTCACAGCTTGAGGCATTGCTGCTGGCAAGCACGGAGCCGCTGACGGAAATTGCGTTTATCAACGCCGTCGGCAAACGCGCCAAAGGAAAACTCCCCGACCTTGCTGCGGCTCTGAATCTCGAATACGAAGTACAGCGGCGCTCTTTTGAGATTTTGCCCGTGGCCGGTGGCTACATGATTTTCACGCGACCCGAGCATGGAGATTTACTACGCCGGTTCTTAGCAGAAAAGGCTCGCACTAGATTGTCACGGGCAGCGTTGGAGACTTTGGCTGTGATTTCTTTTCGGGGTCCGGTGACGCGGTCTGATATTGACGAGATTCGGGGGGTGGATTCGGGAGGCGTACTTCGCAACCTTTTGGATCGCAGATTGATTCGAGTGAAGGGACGCGCGGAACTTGTTGGCCGCCCCTTGTTGTACGAGATAACCGATGAGTTCTTGAAATATTTTGGAGTGACAAGCGTCTCGGATCTTCCGCGCCATGCAGAATTGACTCGCGAATTGGGCGAGTTACGAGCTGCGGAAGATGAGCAAGAAACTCTAAAGCTTCCGGAGACAAAAGAGATATTGCCCGGCGGCACGGAACTTGAAGAGAAGCCGGGCAACGGTCATCACAGGTTGATATCTAAACAATTGACGGACGACGACGGTGACGACTAATGAATATTAAAGATAGTAGAATTTTAGTTTTGGGCGGATGGGGACTGGTTGGAAAAGCGGTATGCAAACAATTATTAGCAGGCAAGCCTTCTTATTTGGCAGTATTGTCATTACGTGAAAGTGAAGCGAAGGAAGCCGTAGAGGAGCTGAAACCATTAAGCGGTGCGTGTGAGGTGGTGCCGGAGTGGGGCGATATTTTTCTAACTTCGAATCTCAAGGACAAATCGCGTGCGCAGATTCTAGATGACGCGACGATGCGTCGGCAGTTTATCGACGGTGCTTTCGAAAAGCCAAATGAAGAGAGATTAAAATCATTCTTTCTCTATCAGGTCATCGAGAAGCACAAGCCGGACATAATCGTTGACGGTGTGAATTCCGTGACGGGTTTGGCCTATCAGGATACGTACACCGCCTACTATGAAGTGCGGGAGGCACTTGACAATGCAGGCGGGCAAATGCAGATTGGCGATATTCGCCATCATATGGAGCGACTGTCCAGTACAAATAGTTTGCCGCAACTGATCCGCCACCTGCAGGTGTTGAATGAAGCGTGCCGCTCAAGCGGCGTGAGAATGTATGTGAAGGTTGGTACAACGGGCACAGGCGGAATGGGTTTGAACATCCCCTACACGCATTCGGAGGATCGTCCTTCGGGACAATTGCTCAGCAAGTCCTCGTTGGCAGGCGCGCACAGTCTTTTGCTATTTTTGATGGGTAGAACACCGGGTTCTCCCTACGTCAAAGAAATCAAGCCTGCGGCAGTCATCGCGTGGAAGAAGATCGGCTATGGCGAGATTCGCCGTGGCGGAAAACCGATTCCGCTATTTGACTGCAATCCGGACACGCCGGTTGCATTGACTTCAACATTTAAGCGAATAGACGAGTCTGCCGGTTCAACGAAGGGTGAGAACTTGAAGGCCGTTTATATTGACACTGGTGAGAACGGAATTTTTTCCACGGAAGAATTTTTCACGATCACCGCCGCGGATCAAATGGAGTTTGTGACTCCGGAAGAAATCGCGTATTCAGTAGTGACAGAAATAGAGGGCGGCAACAGTGGCTTTGACGTCGTTGGCGCGCTGGACTCTGTAGTCATGGGACCAACGTATCGCGCGGGAATTTTGCGCAAATCAGCGCTCGATGAGATGGTCAGGCTCGAGAAAGCTTCGGGCAGCCGTAGTATCGCCTTTGAAATGCTTGGCCCGCCTCACTTGTCCAAACTGCTTTACGAAGCTTACTTGATCTGGCTGGCGTTCCCCCAAGTGCTTGAGTTTTGCGAGAAGACATCCGACGATTGCGCTGCAGCCTTGTTTGAGGTCGTGAAGACCAACAACGACGTTCGAGCGACTATCTTGTCCATTGGTGTGCCGATTCTATTGCCCGACGGAACGAGCATTTTACGCGGCCCTGAAGTGAAGATTCCGTCTTATGCCGGCTCAAACGACTTTAAGGTCGACGACGGTAGTCTGAACGAGTGGGCGAAGAAGGGCTGGATAGATTTGCGACCGAATAATATGAAACTTTGGCAGCAGAGAATTGAAAAGCATCTTCAGTTCGATGATCAAGAGAGCCGGGTTGATTCGTCTTCCGGCTATCCGTGGCCCAGTCGTTTCGAAGGCGAAAACGACACGCATTTTGTCGGCAAAATCGTGGCTCAGATTTTTATTGATGAAGAAAACGGCGGACGGATCAAGGCATGAGCCGCGATCCGAAGTCGTTCGTCATTGCGATTGACGGACCAGCCAGTAGTGGCAAGTCTACTACGGCTAAGCTCGTCGCGGAGAAAGTTGGGCTGGTGTACTTGGACACGGGCGCGATGTATCGTGCTGTGGCGCTAAAGATTTATCGCACTGGAATCGAATTGACTGACAAAGCCTCGTTGAAGAAGCTGTTGGACTCGACGACGGTGACGCAAAAGATTCTTGACGGTGAGATTCATTTCCTGTTAGACGGAGAAGACGTCACACAGGAGATTCGAACGCCGGAGATCTCGCTTTGGGTAGGACCCGTTAGTGAACTTGGAATTGTGCGAAATCACTTAGTAGCGTGGCAGCGCGAGATCGGTAGCCAGGGCGGTATTGTCGCGGACGGTCGGGACATCGGAACGGTTGTTTTTCCGGATGCGGACTTAAAAGTGTATCTCGTTGCCGATGCACATGTTCGTGCCATCAGGAGACAACGTGAACTTGCGGCTCGGGGTATCACACAAAGTGTTGTCGAAGTAGAAGAGGCGATACTCAACCGGGACGAGCGCGACTCGACCCGAGACCACAGTCCGTTGCGTAAGGCAGACGATGCAGTCGTGCTGGATACGTCTCACCTGACCATAGGTGATCAAGTGGAGCGGGTGTTAGAGATGATTCGAAAAATCTCGTCCAACTCGGGCGCCAAGTAGCTTTTGTGCGACCGTTTTATGCGACCGTAGCCTGGACGGCTCGAACGCTTTTTCGATTGCTCTATGGAGTTCGTGTCACGGGACTTGAAAGATTGCCGAAGTCTGGCGCAGTCTTGATTTGCTCGAATCATCGCTCAAATTTCGACCCACCGCTGTTAGGTTCTCATCTGGATCGTGAAGTGAGTTATTTCGCAAAAGCGGAGTTGTTTGAAGGAAGAATTTCAGGACCGTTTTTGCGAAAGCTGAACGCCTTTCCAGTGAAACGCGGTCAGATGGACAAGTCGGCCATGACGACCTGTTTGAGAGTGCTGAAGAATAGTGATGCGTTGGTGTTTTTCCCGGAAGGCACACGCGCTCCGGCGGATGGGTACCTTTATCCGAAATTCGGCGTAGGTTGGATTCTTCACAAAACTCGCGCAGATGTTGTGCCTGTTTATGTTCACGGCACGGCGACCAGTAAGCCCTTCAAAGGCAAGCGTCCGAATATGGAGATTGTCGTGGGCGAGCGCGTGTCAGCAGAGTCGTTGATTCAAAACTCGGCGGACACGCGCGAAGGGTATCAGGACATTGCCGACAGGATTTTGGACAGTATTCGAACACTGTCGCTAAGCACGACTATCGAAAATGTGAGGACCGTGGGTGAGATTCATCCGCGAGACATTATTGAAGACGAACGATTAAGATAGCTCGAAACAGAGAGCACAACATGAATCACCAACCCCGTTTCCCGGCGGGAATAGAAGCTCGGGAGTAAACAAATGGAAGAACAAACACAAACCGCAGTAGAGGAAACCAAGCCCCCCGCTTGGGTGGATGTAGTCCTTTTCAAAGGCCGGAAAGTCAAGCGCGTAGAGCTTCCCGAAGAACAGAAGCAGATGACTCAGGAAGCGCAGGACCTCGCCAACTTGTACAGCAAGCTGGTGATGGAATTCCGCGAAGGCGAAATTGTCCAGGGCAAGATCGTCTCGATCAGTGACAAAGAAATTTCGATTGATATCGGATTCAAGTCTGAAGGCGCGGTCGCGCGCGACGAATTCACAAATATGCCGGATGTAAAAATCGGCGATGACGTCGAAGTCTTCCTCGATCGTGTTGAGGATCACTCGGGTCAGCTTTCGCTCTCGAAGCGCAAAGCGGATTTCATGAAGACGTGGGAAAGAATTCAGTCAATTCACGAAAAGGAAGAAATCACGTCGGGCAACATTCAGCGCCGCATCAAGGGCGGTTTTGTTGTCAACGTAATGGGTGTGGAGGCCTTCTTGCCCGGTTCGCAGATTGACGTACATCCGGTCCGCGACTTCGACGCTTTGGTCGGACAGGATATGGAGTTTAGAATTGTCAAATTAAATGACGCTCGCAAGAACATCGTCGTGTCGCGAAAGGTGATTATCGAGGAAGGTCTGAAGGGTGTACGCGAGAAGATACTTACAGAACTACAAGTCGGCGACATTATGGAAGGAACCGCGAAGAACATTACCGATTTCGGTGTGTTTGTGGACCTTGGCGGCGTGGACGGACTACTGCACATCACGGATCTTTCGTGGGGCCGCGTAAGTCATCCGTCCGAAGTCGTGCAGCTAGATCAGAAGCTCACGGTTAAGGTGCTTGACTATGATCGCGATCGTCAGCGTATTTCAGTTGGCTTAAAGCAATTGCAGGCGCATCCGTGGGACGGCGTAGATGATCGCTATCCGGTCGGAGCGAAGGTGATGGGCAAGGTGGTTTCCATCGCACGTTACGGCGCGTTTGTGGAACTCGAAAAGGGACTAGAAGGCCTTGTGCATATTTCAGAGATGAGTTGGACTCAGCACGTTAAGCATCCGTCAGCGATGCTGTCGGTCGGTGATGAGATTGAAGTGGTCATCCTTAACATTGACAAAGAGGGCCGCAAAATATCGCTAGGTATGAAGCAAGTTGACGCCGATCCGTGGGAAAATCTTGAACAGAAATACGCTCCGGGATCACGCCATAAAGGTAAGGTGCGCGATCTGGTTCCGTTTGGCGCGTTTGTTGAACTTGAAGACGGTATTGACGGACTAGTTCATATTTCCGATCTGTCGTGGACCAAGCGCGTACGGCATCCGGGTGAAATCCTGCAAAAGGGTGACGAAGTTGACATCGTTGTGCTCGGATTTGATCGCAATGAGCGCCGCATCGCATTGGGCTTAAAGCAGGCGCAAGAAAACCCGTGGGATGAATTCGAATCACTCTATTCGGTCGGCGCGCAAACAAACGGTAAAGTTGTTCGTGTGATGGACAAGGGAGTCATTGTCGAGTTGCCGCGCGAAGTGGAAGGTTTTGTTCCCGCCAGTCAATTGAAGAGATTGACCAAGGGCGCCAAGCAATCCGTTAGTGTCGGTGATGAGATTGCCTTGGAAGTGATCGAGTTTGACCGCGAGAATAAGAAAATCATTCTCGCCGCACAAGCTCCTGATGGTGCCGAAGGTGAAGATGAGCTTGACGCCGAAACCCGTGAACAGTACATCGTGGGCAGCGATGATCCCGGCGCGTCAACCGATACCAGTGATTCTGCTGAGCAGGCGAGTACCGATGAACCTAAAGTGAGTGAATGAACGACCTAAATCCGTCCATGCGCCGGAGCGTCCACGTCACAACGTTGGGCTGCAAACTGAATCAGTACGACAGTGAAATGCTGTTGACTCAGTTGCGGTCGGAAGGATTCAGCGAAACGGATAGCGCACATAATGCTGACCTTGTTGTGGTCAACACGTGCGCGGTTACTGAGACTGCGGAACGAAA